>JASFYY010000029.1:0-61132 GCA_045046875.1 Verrucomicrobiota bacterium
GATCATCACGATCATCACGATCCGCCGTTTTGGCAGAAGTACATTTTTTCCACCGATCATAAAATGATCGGTATGCAGTATGGTTTTACTGCATTGATTTTCCTCGCAGTGGGGTTTTTCCTGATGATGGTGATGCGTTGGAGCATTGCTTATCCGGATCGTCCGATTCCATTGTTGTCCGAGTTGCCATGGTTCCAGATGTGGTTGGATGATGAAGGCAAGGTGACGGGTGAACTTTATAATATGTTCGGTGCGATGCATGGCACGATCATGGTGTTCCTGGGCATTGTGCCGCTGGCTTTTGGTGCTTTTGGTAACTACGTGACTCCGCTGCAGGTGGGAGCGCCGGATATGGCTTTCCCGCGTTTGAACATGGCTTCTTACTGGTGTTATTTTGTCGGCGGAGTGATCATGTTGGTCAGCTTTTTCCTGCCGTCCGGTGCCGCTAAAGTCGGTTGGACCAACTACTCGCCACTGGCGACGATGACGGATACCAACTATTCGAACATCTGGTGGACAGGGCAGACCCAGTGGTTGTTGGGCATGGTGTTTTTGATCAGTTCGTCCCTGCTGGGAGCGGTTAATGTGTTGGTGACGATTATCAACCTGCGTGCTCCGGGACTGACTTGGATGCGCCTGCCGTTTTTTGTCTGGGCGATGTTGGTGACAGGGTTTTTGTTGTTATTGGCATTCCCTCCACTGGAGGTCGCGGCCATCATGCAGTTGATGGACCGGGTTGCTGGCACCAGTTTCTACTTGCCGACCGATGTTTTGAACAATGGGGTTCTGATGGATGCGGCCGGTGGGGGTAACCCGCTGTTGTATCAACATTTGTTCTGGTTCCTGGCTCACCCGGAAGTGTATGTTTTGATTCTGCCGGCTTTTGCCATCGTTTCGGAAATTATTCCCAACAACACCCGCAAACCTCTGTTTGGTTACAAAACCATGGTTTATTCGGTGATGGTGCTCGGTTTCCTGAGTTTCATCGTGTGGGCGCATCACATGTATATGACCGGGGTGGGGGCGAGTGTCAGTGCCTTCTTCCAGACGACGACGGTATTGATATCGATACCCTCGGTGATTCTATTGACGTCGATGTTGATATCGCTATGGGGTGGTTCGATCCGCTTCACGGTTCCGATGTTGTTCGCTACGGCATTCATTCCGATGTTTGGTATTGGTGGGCTGACGGGTTTGCCCTTGGCTTTCAACCTGATCGACTTGCATTTGCACGATACTTATTACGTGATCGGTCACTTCCACTATGTGGTGGCACCGGGCACGATTTTTGCACTGTTTGCCGGTATCTATTATTGGTATCCCAAACAAACCGGCCGCATGATGAGCACTTGGATGGGGCATCTGCACTTCTGGCCGTCTTTGATTTTCATGAATGGTATTTTCATGCCAATGTTTTTCCAAGGAATGGCAGGATTTCACCGCCGCGCTTTTGATGGAGGTAAAGCTTATGAGCAAATCTCCAGCCAGATATTTGCAGGTAAAGATACCTTGTTGGCAAATCTTTTCCACGGAGGGGATGCGATTCTGATGATCGATCTCAACATCGTGATGTCGACTTCGGCCTGGCTGTTGGCGATTGCACAAATCCCTTTCATCATTAACTTTTTCATCAGCATTCGTTTTGGTAAAAAGGTCAATAGTGACAATCCTTGGGATGCAACCACTTTGGAATGGGCGACACCGACACCGCCTCCGCATGGCAACTTTGTAGTGGATCCGATCGTATATCGCGGACCTTACGAATACAGTGTGCCGGGCGCGGAGTCTGACTTCAGCCCACAGACTGAACCTATTGCAGAAGGGGAAAAACCTGCCGAAGAGGGAACTCACTAAAATTTAGACGAACAGACTGGGATCATGGAAATACCATATGAAGTAAAAGCGCGCCGGGACACCGGTTTGTGGAATGCCAAAATTGGCATCTGGCTGTTCTTGGCATCGGAGGTGATGTTGTTCGGCGGATTGTTTTCCTCCTACATCTTTCTGCGACTGGGCGTAGAGCCCGGTGTGGATAGCCCGTGGCCAACAGATGTGCAATTGGTGCCTTACGGTTTCGTGAATACGCTGGTGCTGATCGCATCTTCGGTGTTTGTGGTTTTTGCCTGGTTGGCATTAAAAGAAGGCAATTGGAAGAAATTCCAGATGTGGATGACTACAGTCATCGCCTGCGCCTTTTTGTTCTTAGTGCTCAAAGGCATTGAGTACAACTACAAGCTGACCCATCACGGCATGCGTTTGATCGACAATTCAGTGGTCGAAGGTGTTGTTTTGGATCACACCGACAGGATTCGTTTTGAAGCGAAGACGGTGAGTTTGGATGTGACCACTGGCAGCACCGAGTTTTTAAATTGGATCAAAAAGGGAGAAGCTCCGGTTTTCAAGCTGAAAGGTGAGGACGGCCAATTGGAGGACATTGGGAACGTGAGTTCCTGGGTCAAAAAGATGCGTCGCAAAACCAATAAGCAGATCGCCGCATCGCGCAGCGAGCGCTGGAGAGCAAAACGCCAAGACCGTGAGCCTGATCCGGAAGCTCTGAAGCAGATCACACGTAACTACACTTTGGTGAGTACTGAGCCTTTTCAGATTTATGCCGATGACGCTCGTCTGTCGGGTTACGATGACAAAGGCATGAGTTTTGTGGATGGCAGCAAGGTGACTGGTAAGTTGCTCGGAGACAGCATCAAATTTGAAGTGCACGAAGTGGACTTGCAGATGATTCCGGTCGGTCAGCAGGATCAGGCTCTGGTGTGGAAATTGATCAATGACGAAGCCGTGAAATCCGGATGGGATCATGCACGTGATGACGAGATCAAGAAGATGGAAGAGTATTACCTAGAGGGCAAAGGCGTTCCAGTTCCTGACCGTCAGATGAGAAGTCGTCGGGTGAATGTGCATGGCTTTCACGAAAGCGGTGGTGAAGAACACGCGGCTAAAAGCGAGTCGGGCTCGGGCGGTCATGGCGAAAACAAAGCCGAACACGGTGAACATGCGGATGCCAAAGAGAGCGGTCACGATGTGGGGGAAGAAGTCGAGTTAGGTTCCCATGGTGAAATTGTCATCGAAGTGCCACGCAGACAGAAGAAGTTTCTTTCCAATCATGGGCCGGCTTACGGAACCTATTACGCGATCTATTTCACTATGACCGGTTTGCACGGTTTGCACGTGATCGGTGGTATTGTGGTATTGGGTTATTTCTTGTTGTTTGGCAAAAAACTGTTCCTCAAGGATCCGGAGCACATGGCCAACCGGGTGGAAGTCGGCGGTTTGTTCTGGCACTTTGTGGACTTGGTATGGATCTTCCTTTTCCCAATTATGTATTTATTCTAGGCAATGGCTTGGAAAATCCAATATTGATATAATTTTTAGCAATTGAAATCATGGCGAACTCTCCGGAAGAAATCGAAAAACACAGAAAAGCTTACTGGGCTGTGGGCATTGCCTTGTTTGTATTTACAGGGGTCACGGTGGCGGTGGCTCGGTTTGATTTTTTTGACTTTGGCGAACCGGGTGTCAGCGCCATAGATGTGGCTGTTGGTTTGGCGATTGCTATTTTCAAATCAACTCTGGTGGCTTTGATCTTCATGCATTTGAACCATGAAAAAGGTTTGATCTACAAGATCCTGCTGTTCACCTGCTATTTTGCTTTTGGCATGGTGCTATTGATGCTCTATTCTTTGTGGAATCCCATCCACGCAGCATTCTAGATTGATTTTGAGGTAAATCCTATGTCGCTGAAACAATTCCATATCGTTTTCATCGTGCTGGCCGTGATGGTGTCAGCAGGGTTTGCTGTGTGGGCTTTCACCACTTATCAACCACAGGGCGGGGTGATGCTGATGGGGGGAATCAGTTCGGTGGTGGCCGTGGCGTTGAGTATTTACGGAGTGTGGTTTTTAAAAAAACTGAAAGGTCAGGAGAATTGATTGATGAGCGCTTTGATTGCTAGTTTGATGAATCCGATTTTTGCCTGTGCGGTTTGCACCGGTTCGATTGATGATGCACAGACCAATGCGGCCAACATGGGGATATGGGTGATGCTGGTGGTATTGATGGGAGTCTTGTCCTGTATAGTAGGATTTATAATTAATCTGGCGCGACGCAGTCGTCAGCTGGAGCTGGAAACAGTCGGAACAGATATTAAACATAGATAAAAAGATGATTATTGCGGGAATTAATCAAGCCATTGGAATGGCGGAGGTTGCCAGTGAACACGGCGACATGGTCGACCATTTTCTTGAAATGGTTCACTGGGTGATGGGAATTTTGTTTATCGGCTGGTCGGCATTTTTGATTTTTGTTTTGTTTCGTTTTAACCAGAAGGCCAATCCCAAAGCTAAATACGAAGGCATGACTTCTCACTTTTCCACTCACGTGGAAGTAGGAGTGGTGATTGTCGAAGTGGTATTGTTGCTCGGTTTTGCTTTTCCGCTGTGGGCGGCTCGGACCGAGGGGATTCCTACAGGTGATGATGTGTTGAAAATCCGTGCGGTGGGAGAGCAGTTTCGCTGGAACTTTCATTACGCAGGTGTGGATGGCAAAATCGGTCTGACGGATATCAGTGCGATGAACTCGGCCAATGGCATTGGTCTGGTGAAACAGGATCCGAATGCGCGGGATGATTTTGCTACTTTGAATGAGTTGGTATTGCCCTTGGGACAAAAAGTGATTGTTCAGGTCACTTCCAAGGATGTGATCCACGGTTTGGCTCCGATCCCTTTGATGACCCAGCAGGACGCAATTCCCGGACGTGAGATTCCGATGTGGTTCACCGCTACCAAAACCGGTGAGTGGGACATTGTCTGCGCTCAGTTGTGCGGAGCTGGTCATGCCAACATGGTGGCGACGGTGAGGGTGCTGCCTAAAGAGGAATTTGATGCCTGGCTGGCGGAACAGACTCCAATGTTTCCGCCGGATGCTAAATAAAAGCACCGTTTTGCGAGGGCTTGTGGCGACGAGGGAAGTCGGGTGAGGTAGAATGTGAAACAGCTTTGCAAGCTGTGGATCAGCTTAAAGTGCAGCCTGAAGGTTGCGCCGTATTGTGATGGTTAACAGCAGCTTACAGCATCCTGGCAAGATTTGGCATCGCTACTCGATTGTGGTAGCGGCAGTGACGGTCTTGCTGATCTGGTGGGGGGCAGCGACCACCACAGAAAAGGCAGGCATGGCCTTTGCCGACTGGCCTTTGAGCCAGGGCTCGCTTAATCCCGACGGTTGGTTGAAGCGGTTGCCTTATTTTCTCGAGCACGGTCACCGTTTGCTGGCCAGCTTGGTGGGCTTTTTGACCCTGGGGCTTTTTGCGACGGCTTTTGTGCGCAGCTGGAAAAATGCTTTGGAGCTGGTGGTGGTGGTGGTGGCTTTGGCGGCGATGGTGGCATTGGTGGCGATGGCAGGTGCTGAAAAAATGGTCGCTGAACGCAAGGAGCCGTTCTGGTGGGCGGCGACGGCGGTTGCTGCGGGGGTGATGGTGTGGCTGGTTTATAGTTGGAGGTGGCGGCAGTGGTCGTTGACTTGCAAACTGTCGGCATTGGCTTTGTTGTTGGTGACATTGCAAGCTTTGATGGGGGGCATCAGGGTGACGGAAATTTCGGATGCTTTCGCGGTGATTCACGGCTGTTTGGCGCAGGGTTTTTTCTGTTTGTTGATCATGATCATTCTGGCTTCGGCTCCGCAATGGTCTGAGTGGAAACCGGTGATGGGGGGCAGCACGAGAAGCACTCTGCGGCTGGTGACGAGCTTTCTTTGCAGTGCGGTGTTTGCACAATTGATTCTGGGGGCCTTGATGCGTCACCATCATCGTTTTGGTCTGGCCGATACGGGGATTCTGTTGACGGGGGGTGCTTGGTTACCACCCTTTGATAAGGAAAATGAGATTTTGGTGGTGATGTTTTTTCACAAATACTGGGCTTTTCTTGTGACTGCGATTACTCTTTCGACATCGTGGTGGACCTTTCGGAATTTGAAGGCTGGCCATCTGCTGCGTCGTTTGATGGGGGGGATGTCAGCCCTGTTGGGGGTTCAGGTCACCCTGGGGATTTGCGTGATAATGATGGGTAAGTCCTTTTGGATAACTAATTTACATGTTTTGAATGGATTGATGATTTTAGCTTTGAGTTTTGTGACGGCAATGTTTGCTTGGCGTAGTGGGGAAGCTGGGGGAGAAGCACCAAGCTCCGCCGCTGAAGCTTTGGCGGTCAAGGTAGACGCGAATAAACACGAATAAGGAGAAGAAGAGGGATAAGGTGATAGGTGATGGCTGGTCGGGAGATTACAGATGAAGTTGAGAGCGTGGAGAAATCCGCGGCGGTGGGTTGGCGTGAGGATTTGATGACGCTGACCAAGGCGCGCTTGAGCGCTTTGGTGGTGATGACTACTTTGTTTGGCTATTTACTGGCGGCGCGTTCACATGATTCTTTTTCGTGGTGGATTTTGGGGCATACGATTTTCGGGACTTTGCTCACCGCTTTTGGTGCGGCGGCTTTTAACCAGGTGATGGAGTTGGAGGCGGATGCGAAGATGGATCGGACTGCTGACCGGCCTTTGCCGACCCGCCGGGTTTCGACGGCGGCGGCTTTTGTCATGGGCTGGTTGTTTTCGGCTTTCGGGGTGGTGCACCTGGCGATGAAGGTGGATTTCCTAGCTGCGGTTTTTGCCGCGGTGACGCTGTTGACTTACTTGTTCATTTACACTCCGATGAAGACGCGTTCGACTTGGAACACGGTGATCGGAGCGGTGGCGGGAGCTTTACCGCCTTTGATTGGTTGGACGGCTGCCGGGGGAACTTTGACTTTGGGCGGGGCGTATTTGTTTGCCTTGTTGTTTTTTTGGCAGATGCCGCATTTTCTGGCGATCAATTGGATGTACCGGGATCAATACGTGCAGGGTGGTTTTGTGATGTGGTCGAACGATGACGATGATGGCTCGAAGACCTCACGACTGGCGATTATATTTTCGCTTTTCACGGTGGTGATACCGATCATGCCGGTGATGAGCGGGGAGGCGCATGGGTGGTTTTTGATTCCTGGAGTGTTTTTGGGGGCGGTGATGCTGAAGTATGCTTTGGTATTCCGCAAAGTCAGGACGCGGGAAAAAGCGCGCGCCTTGTTTTTTTATACCCTGGCTTATCTGCCGCTGGTGCTGCTGTTTAGTTGGGCGGCGTGGGGATGAAGAGAAAAAAGAAGAGATTTGAGATGATGAATAGAGATAGGGAATTTAATCCGCAATTGTTTTGGGCGTCGATCATTGGTATTTGTCTGGTGATCATTATGGGTTCGGTGTTTGTGACGCGCAGTTACATGAAGCGTATGCGTTATGAGGCGGAGCATCCACGGCTGCCGTTCATGAGCAAATTGGAGAAGGATCTGAAGGGGGTGAACCGCGATGGTAAGGATATCCATCTGGCTCAGTTGAAGGGCAAGATCTGGGTGGCGGGGTATTTGTACACCGATTGCCCTTCGGCCTGTCTGGGATTGGCGGCTTACATGGCGGATTTGAATAAGGTGTATGGGGAGCAGGATGACTTTCAATTGGTGTCGATCAGTCTGAACCCGAAGGGTGATACGCCGGAGAAGATGGATGCTTTTGTCAAAAAGAACGGGGTGGACGCGGATAACTGGTGGTTTTTGTCAGGGGATGAAGAGGAGATCCGTAAGTACATGCTGCGGTATTTTAAGTTGTATTCAGTGAAGGAGAATACCGATGCCGCGGACATTGCCGCTAACGGGAAATTTTCCCATGACCAGCGTTTGGTGCTGGTGGATCGGGGTGGTAATATTCGTGGTTATTACCGGGTGATGGATCCGCAGCGTGGCATGCAGGAGCTGGCACGCTTGAAGGCGGACATCCAGCGCCTGTTTGATGGGGTGGATGAGATGAAGTGATCACAATAGTTATGACTGTTCAAGACCTGCCGGCTTTAAATGCTTCGTTGAATGCTGTTTGCACGGTGTTGCTGTTGGCGGGTTTTGTTTGTATCAAAACTGACAGGAAAAAAGCGCATGTGATTTTTATGGTGTCGGCTTTAGTGGTGTCGGCGATTTTTCTCACCAGTTATGTGGCTTATCATTATATGAAAGCGGGGGTGGTGACAAAATTTCCCGAAGAGTATGCCGTTGCTCGTATTGTTTATCTGATCATTCTGGTGCCGCATATTATTCTGGCGGCTTTGAACGTGCCATTGGTGATTTTAACCGTGGTGCCTGCGGTGCGGCAACGTTTTGATCGTCATCGCCGTTTGGCCAAGTGGACTTTTCCGATCTGGCTTTACGTTTCGGTGACCGGGGTCTTGGTTTATATGATGTTGTATCAGTGGTATCCTGGAGAGCCACAAGCTGAGGTGGGTGAAGTGAGTTTTAAAAACACCTTGTTTGAATACCACGCCAAACCGGCGGATGAGGTGGTGCAGGCTTCGTTTGTATTGAAAAACAACAGTTCGGCAGATGTAGAGATCATCGGCTTGGAGACTTCGTGCTCCTGTCTGGATGTGAGGGCGGATAAAAAGGTGGTGAAGCCAGGGCAAGAGGCTTTGATAGAAGCGGATTTTTCACTCGAGAAGCTGGCGGGCACGGCGGAGAAGTTTGTTTATGTCAGGACCAAGTCGCCGGAATTCAACGAGCAGCGCCTGACAGTGAGAGTGACGATCGACCCGCTGTTTGAGATCGAACCGAAGATGCTCGATTGGGTGGTGGGGGAACCGGCCAAAGAGAAACGAATCAAGTTCCGGGTGCTGAGAGATCAGCCGGTGAAGATCACTTCGCTGAGCACTAAAAGTGAAAAAGCCGAAGTGCGCCTGGATGTGATCGAAGCGGGTAAAGCTTATGATTTGGTGGTGAAGCCCGTTTCGACAGAGGACATTCTTTTGGGCATGATTCGCATCGAGACCGATTGCGAGATCAAAAAACACCGCAACCAGATGGCTTATTTTTCGGTGAAACGGGATGAGTCAAAAGAGTGAATTGCCTGTGTTAAGGTGAATCAAGGAAATGCAGTTTAAGGAGAGCATCAAACAAGTGATCCTGATCGTTGCGGTGGCAGCGGTGGCGGCTTTGGTCACTTTTTTTGTCCATACTAAAGCTCCGGCTTTGCATGAAGTGACCGTGCTTAATGAGGACGAGGTCAGCTTGGCTGAAGTCCGGCAATGGACAGGGGAGGTGATCTGGATCGACGCGAGAACTGAAGCAGATTATACCAAGGGGCATGTGCAGGGTGCATTGCTTTTGAACCAGGAGAATTGGGCCGACTTGTTGTGGCAGCACCGTGAGGTGATTGAGGCGATCGAAGAAAGCCCGGTGGTGGTTTATTGCGATGGCACGACTTGTCGCCGCAGCAGTGAAATCGCCGAACGCCTGCGCACCGAGTTGGGTTTGGAGCAGGTTTATGTGTTGAAAGGGGATTGGCAAGAGTGATTGTTTTAGAATGAGTTGACGACTTCATTCCTATTTGGTATTTTTAGAGCATGAAAGCGACTACTATAAAACTGCAGGGCGAGTTGCTTGAGAAGCTTGAGGCCAGCAAGCCGCCTGATCAGAGTCTGACTTCCTATGTGCGCGCAGTGTTGCAGGGGAGCTTGGATCGGTTGAAGATCAAGGAAGCCGCACTGGAGTATCGTGCTTTTGTGGAATCGGATGAAATAGAAAAAGCGTGTCTGGATGAATGGGATCGAGCAGATCTGAATACAGTGCCGACCGAAAAGAAAGCCTCGCTGTGAAAAGGGGCTCTTTGTATTGGGTGAATCTCGGTGAGAGCCATCCTCCGGAATTTGGCAAAACCCGCCCGGCCTTGGTGATTTCCAATTCGGTTCAGAATGCAATATTGGATAGTGTGGTGGTGGTTCCTTTGTCCACCCGCCCAGGTGAAATCTGGCCTTTACGGCTCAAATTGACTGGGGCCAAAAACAAAACGTCGTTTGCCGTTTTGCCCGGTATTAGGCAAGTGTCCAAGTCGCGCTTGGTGAAATTCATCGACTTCGCGTCGTTGGATTTCATGCGTGGTTTTGATGAGGCATTAAACCTGTATCTGAGTGACTGAAGTCGGTCACTCCTGCATCAATTATTCGCTTGCAGCCCTTATTTATTAAGGGTCAGGCCTCATGCATTTTTGTTGTTGTCTATCAGGGATGAGTAAGGGGAGAGCGGATGGAGGCGAGTGTGCCCGTTTTTTAAGGGATTTCAAACAAGCTCTAATACCTTGGCACATCGGCATCAATTTCCCGTGACCATAGGTCGATGCCGCCACTCATGCTCCAAGTATTGGGGTAGCCTTTTTGGCGTAGGAACCGGGTCGCTCGCATGGAGCGCATGCCGTGGTGGCAGTAAACAATGACGGGGTGATTTTTGTCCTCGGGCAGAGCCTGACCCATGATGGCGACAAAATTCGACAGTGGCAGTAGTTTGGCACCTTCGATGCGGCAGATCTGGTGTTCGTCCTGCTCGCGGCAATCGACCCAATGAACCTTGGGGCTGTTGCTTTCTTGTTGGGGATCGTGCAGATGCCCGCGCGCATCGTGAACGCTGATTTCCAGAGAGTCGGGATGTGGCAATGAAGGTGAATCGGACATGGGTCGAGCGATGGGGAAATTACGCAAGCGGCGTTAGCGAACGACGGTGACTTTGGTTCCTTTTTCTACATTGGTGTAGAATTTTTTAGCCATCGGGGCAGGCATACGCACGCAGCCGTGAGAGGCGGCGTAACCGGGTAGGTAGCCTACGTGCAAGCCGATGCCGTTGACAAAACGCATGAAGTAGTGCATGTCGGCACCGTCAAAAACTGTGCCGGGCGGTTTGGGGTCTTTCCCCACAGCGATGTCTCTTTTGGCGATGGTTCCGTCGGGGTAAACGTAGTCTCCGAAGAGGTTGGATTGGTGGTCGATGTCCTTCTGCGTGACTTTGAAGGTGCCGGTGGGAGTTTCGAGCCCTTCGGTGCCACTGGATACTTTCGAGACCCCGACCAGGTGCCGGCCTTTATAAAAATAAGCGCGTTGCTCGGTGAGGTTGAGTACGATGGAGGGCTCACCTTGCACTCCATTGTCGTCCCAATAGGAGACGGTGTCTTGTTTCATCGCGCTGCTGGTCAGCCGCTCCGATGGGCCCAGGCCGTATTGGTTGACTCCTGCGTCAGTATTTCCAGCCAGATAGACATCAGTCGCGTAATCGTCCGAGATGCAACTGGAAAGCAAAGTCATGGTGGCGCAGGCCAAAAGTACAAGCCTTGCAGATATGGAGAGCGAAGGGTTCATAGCAGCATAATCATTAACAGTTCCGAAATATCCACTATAGCTCAGTTTTTAATTGGGGAAAGCGGAGATTCTAGTGGGCAGGGCGCGGGTCGGTTTGTGCGAACGTGGAGCGGAGAGGGGAGAGAGGAGGCCGCGAATGCACGCCAATAAACGCGAATGAGGAGGGGATGTATGAGGGTCGGATGGAATTTGTATTGAGTTGCGGTGTGCTTCCGTTTAAGCTTCTCGGCTAGAGGCGGCTTTTATTGGAGGCAGCTTGATTTGGATGTAAAAAGAAGGTAGCGAAATAAAGTTTTATGGCACGGCGAGCGAGTTCAGGAATCAGTTTGGGGCATGTGATTGGTATTGCAGCAGCTATTATCGGTTTTTTTGTGATGGCATTTTTGCTGTTTAGGATTGTGGCGGAAGGTGGCGGGGGCAAAACCGGAAGCTCGTCGTCGGCAGTGAGTTTGAATGTGGCTGAGTATTTAAAAAATGCCAACAGCCTGCGTGGTAATGTTTACCGGGTGGAGGGAAAAGTGGAAGAACGGTTGAAGTGGACCCCTGACCGGGGGCGATTGGTCAGTCTGGATATAGAAAATGGCGCAACTTCTTCTCCGCTACCGGTGTTAATTCCTCAGGAATTCAGCCATGTGAATATCGACCGCGGAGCCAAAATGGCTTTTGTGGTGAAAGTCGGCAGGGATGGTTTGCTGGTTGCCGAGTCCGTTGATTCGAAATAAATAGAATAATGAAGCTGTTTTACTCTAAAATGTCGCAAACGCGATTGAAGATACTGATCACCGGATCTTTGTTCGTCTCTCCGCTGGGTTCGGTGGCGTTTTCGCAGGTGTTCACTCCGCCTGGTCAGAAACCGCCCGCTTCCAATAACAATAACACCACTACGGTGAATACCAAGAGTAGTGGAGGCGGTGGTCAGAAGCAGATGTTGGGCAATGACGTGCCTTTTTTCGACCCGGGTTCCGAGACTTTTGCTTTTGATGGCAAAAACTGGAACATCAATAACAACCGGGTGTTTGCCGCTCGTTTTGAAAAATATCTCAACGCCCCACCTTCAGAGAGTAAAGAGGACCAAGCTTACCGTGCGGTGATGCGTGAAGTGCTCGATGCACTTTCTCCCCATCGCAAACCGAACTTGCCCAAGGCGGTGGCCTTGTTGGAAGGGGCATCAAAATTCGAGCAGGATGCACGGCTGTGTGAGTCTCTGGCCAATGCGGTTTATCGGGTGTGGTTGGCAAAAAAGAGTGTCGGGGATTTGAAGCGGATCAATAAGGAGTTGGAAAAACAACGCAAGCAGTTGGACTGGAAATTTGAGCAGTGGAACAAACCTTCGGCGATGGAGAGCGGTAAAGGAGGGAAGGAAAAATCCAAACCGGCCACGGTTTCCAATGCAGGACAGGTGCAGCGTTTTGTGCAGAGGATCACCGAGGTGGAAGCCAACCGAGTCAAAAACATGGCGAAGATGGAGTTGTCGCAGATACAGGCCAAGCTCGAATTCCAGGCCTTGATTCTACAGTTTTTCATGCAGCGGCGTTTTGAGCATGTGATCATGGCGGCACGCATTTACACCGAGTTTTTCCGTGATGGTAATGGTAAGCTGAATTTTGAAAAAGGATCGGATATCGAAAAATCCTTCAGCGAGAGCCTGGGTTTCAGCCCGACGGTCACCACTTTGGATTCTTTTGCCAATGAAGCGATTCGCGATGTGAACGAAGGGGTGCAGTCGTTTGAATATTTGATCGAGCAGGAGAATCTGGACGGGGCTTCCAAGCGCTTGGCGGAATCTTTCATGGCAGGGGAATACATGCCAAAAATCCGCACGCTGGAGATGGAGAAAAAACAGAAGGTGGCCGAATACACCCGCATGTCGTTCCAGTTGCTTTCGGCTTTGCAGGTGAAGGATTACACCTTGTCCGAGGAATTGGTGAAGAAGATGCGGGACGCAGCCAAGGATTTTGATTATTCCAAACCTTTGCAGGCGATTGAGATCGCCAAGATAACCAGTAATATGCGAATTCGCACTGCTAAAAATGCGGCGCTCAAAGGTGAGAACGAGGTGTATGAGGAGAATATCAAAGCGGCGGCTGAGATATGGCCAACCAATCCGGTGCTGAAAGAGCAGTTCAATCTGATTGCGGATCAAGGTGACGTGATGCAGCAGGCCAAGCTGGAGTTTGATCGACTGATCAGCACCCAGAGTTATCGTCAGATTTATAATGACAAGGGACGTTTCATCGCGGCCACGGTGGATGATGCCGGACGCCAGGAGAAGCTGACCCAGATTTTGACCAATATCCAGGAGATCGAAATTTCCTTAAAACAAGCGGAGGCACTTTCCAAAGGGGGCAACCGTTATGGTGCCTGGGAGATTGTGGAGCGGGTGTTCAAGCGTTTTCCCGATGATCAACCGCTGGGAACCAAACGCTCCGATCTGGCTACCGATGTGGCGGAGTTTGTCGGGGCTTTGAAAAAAGCGGAGAATCTGGAGGAGCGCAATCAGGCGGGTTCGAGTCTGGCCTGGTATCTCAAGTCGCGTAAGATTTACCCTAACAGCATTTTTGCCCAGGAGGGGATTGGAAGGCTGGTGGATAGCATTTTGCCGGATGAAGAGGGGCAGGTTTCCCAGGAGGGCAAGTAGTGGCGGTCAAGGTTTCAGGTGGTCGTAGATGCCGTTGTCGGGAAGAGGGGGAGAACCCCGCCATTTTTTTAGGTGTAGATTCCAATTGCTGGTATTGAGAGAGTTACGGGGCGGCCGGGAGCGATCGAGCAGTCCCCAGAAACAGTTGCGCGAAACCGCTTTGGCGGCTCCGTAAGTTGATCCCAGTCGTTCGGAGAAGGTTTTGCTGTCAGGCGCGGGCAGCGTGAGGGTGGCGGGATGGATACGGTACATTTGGGTAATCCAATTGCTGGCGATGTAGAGCTTGGCGGGAGCGTAAGGCTCAAGACCGAATTGGTTCAACTCGGGGAATTTGTCAGGATCTGCGGCGGAATCAAAAGCGGCGATCAGGGCGCGGGCGACTTCGCCGACGCCATGGGCGTAGTAGTCTTCCTGGGTGACCGGTTGTTCGGCGATCAGGACTGGCGGGCGCAGGCTGCGAATCATGGCGACCAGGCGACGTTCGAGCCCGTCGATGCCGCCGTAATTCTGGTAGCGTTGAGCGATGGCGTCGGGGCGGTTGCGTTCTCTCCAGGAGTATTCGGTGAAGCTGTGCACCACCGATACGCCGAGGGTCATCGCCGAGGCGGCGACCATGTTGCGGTTGTAATATCCGTTCAGTTCAAAAGCGCGCACTCCGCGGCCGGGGTTGATGTAGGCGGTGTCGAATGATTCGCTGGTGATGCTGAATGAACCATTGTTGATGTGGTGATCGTGAGCGGTGGCGTAGAGCAGGCCCATTTTCCGCGGGCTTTGTTTTTGTAATGTCCAGTTGAGCCCGCCGTCCTGAGTTGCCAGGACGGTGCCGCGCTCGCCCGAGATCCAACCGTGCTGGTCGTCACTGAAGTGGATGCCTCGGTAAAGGGCGTTTTGCCCGGTTTTGACGATGTTCCATGCTGATTTTTCATTAGCTTTGCTGAGGATGGCAAAAGGCGAGCTGAGCCAGACTTTTCCACTGTCAGTGATGGTGATTTTATCAAAAGCGAGCAATTCGACCATCTCGGGCAGGAAAGGCAGGATGACATTCTGCCAGCTGTAACCTCCATCGTAACTTTGTAGAATGGCTCCGCCTTCACCGATGATCCAACCGTTTTTGCCGTCGGATGAAAAAGCGACCGAGCGGTAGGCCGAGGGCCAGTGGTTGACCCGGCTCGGCACTGGGCTTTTCACCGGCTTCCAGTTTTCACCGCCGTCGTCCGTGGTGAGGATGCTTTCATCGTGACCCACAGCAAAACCGTGTTTCTCATCGAGGAAGGTGAGCCCATACAGCCAACTGGCGGTGTGGGTGTTGCGGCATGCTTGCCAGTGCTGCCCGCCGTCTTCGGTTTTTAGAATGACTCCATATTCTCCCACTGCCCAGCCCAGGCGGGAGTTGATGAAAAATACATCTTTGAGCCAAGTGGCTTCTTCAGCGATTTGCGGGATCCAGGTTTTGCCACCATCGCTGGTTGCCAAAATAACTCCCATGCCACCGTAAAGGGAGGTGTTGGCATCCCGTGGCCAGCCACCGACGATCCAGCCTTGCTGGCGGTTGATGAAAAAGACTTTTTCGAGGATGAAAGGGCTGGGTGAAGTCTGGTTCTGCCAGGATTGGCCACCATCGGAGCTATGGACAATGGTGCCTAGTCCGCCGACTGCCCAACCGTGTTGGTTATCGACAAAATAGACGCTGTTGAGGCGGTCGCTGTGGCGCTGACGCGTGAGTGGAGGGAGGTCTTTGGATTGCGGAGAGCGAGCGATCGCCGGAACCAGGGGAGTCGTGTTTTTTGGCAAGGCCATCGATTTTGGATCAACATGCAGAAGGCCAAAGCCCTGCGGATCACGCAGGTAGCGCAATGAGCCCTTCCAGCCGGGCATCGCGGCCGGGGGTGAAATCGGCGACCAGGAAAAATGAGCTTCATCCGCGCCGGTGATGGATGCGGACATGCAGCGTTGCAGATTAAGACCCCAGCTGGCGGAGACCTTTTGTTTTCCGCACAGGGAGGCAAGGGGGATCGAGAGATCGACCGTCCAAGTATTATCCGAGTAGGTGACCCGGGTTTTTGCCCCGCTGGAGCGAAGTGGGTGGGGTGGCACGTTGAACATGCCGAATGAGTCGGAATAACGTTCGATCAGCGCTCCTTTTGAATTTACTAAAAAAGTGTGTAAACCTCCGTGAAAGCGATCAGCGTCATCGAGATTGGGGGCCAGGTTGATTTCGACGTAGTCGCCCCAATCGAGTCCGAACTGTTCCCGTCGGTCGAGGTAGTTGAGGCGACGGCTTTGAGCTCCGTACTCGGCGATTTCAGCTTCTTTGCCGACCACTTTCAACTTGGACAGGTCTTTTTCCTTGCAGTCGAAACGGATGAAGAGGTTTTGCCGGTCGTGGCTGATGCGGGCTTTGATTTGATTGGTTTTTTGCTGGCTCAGGTCATTGCTGAACTGCGAGAGCGCGGGGATGTTTTGCCATTGTTCGCTGGTGGGAAAGCTTGCTGGATCGACGGGGGAGTTTAATGGGTGCAAGCTTGTTTCGGCCGGGCTAAGGGCTGGACGGGCGGGTTCGGCGGGTGGCGCCAGGTCGTAACGGATCAAGGTGGGCTCCGGGCTGCGTAGGGTGATGCTTTTATTAGTAGGCGAACGGCTGTGGTAAACCAGATCGACGGCCCAGATGGAATCTTCGTTCACATTGGGCTTGAGCGCTTTCCATGGGATGAAGATTTCGGGCTGCCAGCGGGTGGGCTGTTTGGTGGGGGAGGAGATTTGGATCGATCCCGGCCAGGCGGGGCAGATGATGCCGCCGTCCCAGGGGTCGTAAAACAGCTTGAGAACGTCGCCTTTTGAATTAACGGCAATTGCGTAAAATATACCTTCAAGTTCAATTTGCTGAGAGGGTGGCGATTTTGTTTGTTGCGACCATTTAGCTCCGTCCGGGACAAAGCGTTGGGGAAAACGCCAGGAGCGATCTTTACCTATATCAACCGGGGTGATGAGCACGATGGCACAGTCATCTAGCAGGGGGGGGCGGATGGGAGGGGGACGTGGCAGGCTCCATTTTTTGATCAGCTCTTTGTCCTGGCGGATGGCGTTTTTCAAAGGCACAAAATCGCCGTTCCAAAACCATTGTTCGTTTTGGCTAATTTGGGGGAAGGATTTCGAGGTGTTGCGTGCAGTGACTTTAGGCAGTGAAAAAGAGATGTGGATGCCTTTGTCATCACTGTGGATGTTAGCACTCTGTTGGGCAGGGCTTGCTGTGAGTTGGCCCAGGCGGTTGACGAAGAGGATGGCTTGTTTGGATTCAGCCTTGGAGGCTTGCAAGTTTGCTTGCTGTGACAAATCCTTGTTTTGCAGGTGCAGGGAGCGGGGCCATGGTTGATCCCATTGATGAGTTTTGAGCCAAAGTTCGAGTTCTTTTTGCGGGATGTTGAGCTCGCGGGCGAAACGAGAAGTGGTTCCGTAAATACTCCACAGGTGCAGGCGCACGGCGTCGAGAGCGGGCATTTGGTAGTGGTTTTCGATGCTCCGGGTGACGTCGATGGGCTCGCTTGATTGTGCGTTCGCGCGCTGTGAGCCTGCGAAAACCAGGTGGAAGATGCTTATCAGCAGGGCTAGATGAGTGAGGCGGGGCATCGAAGAGGGGGAGGTAGGGGTTAAGATAAACGTGGATTTTACACGGTCAACGCCCATTCGTTCGCCGTCCATTGCGCGTTTCGTAGAGACGGCTACATTTTATTTAGAATAATTCTTGATCTCAATTAGAGATGGGGCGAAGTTGTCGGCAGAAAGATGGTATCGAAACTTCGACAGGATATTGCAGCAAAAAGCGAGTCAGGTGGTGGCGCGCTGGGAGGCTTGCGCATGACCAAGCAGCGTAAATTGGTTTACGATGTGCTGATGGACGAGCGGGATCACCCGACGGCTACCGAAGTTTACATTCGCTCGAAGCAGCGCATGTCGAGCATTTCCCTGGCCACGGTTTATAATTGCCTGGAGACTTTGAGCGCGGCGGGTTTGGTCAAGCAGGTGAATGTGGGGCGGGATGCTTCGCGTTATTGCCCTAATCTGGCGGAACACGCGCATTTTATTTGCGCAAAATGTGAGCAAGTCTTTGATATCGGCTTGAAGAATGACAAAGAGGTGGAATCGGTATGGGCTTTGCCCGAAGGATCACGCATCGATCACTTGGAAGTAGCGATGAAGGGGGTTTGTGCTGATTGCAACGAGGTGGGAAAAAAGGTGGGTGAATCAGTGGCGGGCAAGGGGTGAAGCAGTGATTTTTTTGATTTTAGACATAAGAAAATAATAACATGAGTCAGGTATTATCGATCAGTAATTTGAAGGCCGATGTGGCAGGGCAGGAAATTCTCAAGGGATTGACACTTGAGGTTCCGCAAGGGGAGGTGCATGCGATCATGGGGCCGAATGGTTCGGGCAAGAGCACTTTGGCCAAAGTGTTGGCAGGTCACGGGGACTACGAAGTGACTGGCGGTGAGGTCAGCATGAATGGCGAGGATTTGCTGGGCATGGAGATCGACGAGCGTTCACGTGCGGGTTTTTTCCTCGCTTTTCAGTATCCACTCGAAATTCCAGGAGTGAGCATCGCCAACTTTATCCGCGCGGCACGTCAGGCGCGTTTGGGCAAGGGGGATGAATTGGATGCGGTGGCTTTTTACAAAGAGATGTATGGCAAAATGGACGAGCTCAAGATCGATCGTTCGTTCACGGGTCGTTCGGTCAACGAGGGGTTTTCGGGTGGAGAAAAGAAGCGTCTGGAGATTCTGCAGATGATGATGTTGGAGCCAACATACGCGGTGCTTGATGAGACGGACAGTGGTTTGGATATCGATGCTTTGAAAATCGTTGCCGACGGAGTTAATGCGATGCGCTCGCCTGAGCGCGGATTTTTGGTGATCACTCATTATCAGCGTCTGTTGGACTACATTGTGCCGGACGTGGTGCATGTGTTGTACCAGGGGGAGATCATCAAAACCGGCGACAAGGAGTTGGCGTTGGAGTTGGAGGAAAAAGGTTACGACTGGGTGATCAAGGAGTTTGAGGATCAACAAGTCGCTGTTGGTGTATAGAGTTTCATTGGGTTTAAGCGTTTAGCTTTGGTTTTTAAAAAGGCAATATTATGAGTCAGGACACAGCAACCGCCGCAGCGGTTAATATTGATCAGGATGCAGGGGACTTCAGCTTTCCCGAAGACTACGCCTATGATGCGGGTACCGGACTTTCCGAGAAGACCGTTGAGTATATTTCGGGAGTTAAAAACGAAGAGAAATGGATATTGGATTTCCGTAAAAAAGCGCTCAAGATCTTCGAGGGCAAACCTTTACCGACGCATTGGGCAAGCAAGGATCTGGAGAATATCATTTTTAACGACATCCGTTATTATCTGGCCAAAGGGCAGCAGCCAAGCCGTTCCTGGGACGAGGTGCCTGACGATGTGAAGGAGACTTTTGAGCGTTTGGGTATTCCTGAGAAGGAGCGCAAATTTCTCGCTGGCGTGGAGGCTCAGTTCGACAGCGAAGCGGCTTATTCCAACGTGAAGGTGGAGCTGGAGAAAGAGGGCGTGATTTTTGTTAACTCCACTGAGGGGCTGAGGGAGCATCCTGAGATTTTCCGCAAGTGGTTTGGCAAGGTGATCCCGACGGGGGACAATAAATATTCGGCTTTGAACAGCGCGGTGTTTTCTGGTGGTAGTTTTATTTATGTGCCTCCCGGGGTGAAGGTGAAACACCCGTTGCAGGCTTATTTTCGCATCAATGCGGAGAATTTCGGTCAATTCGAACGCACTCTGATCATCGTTGATGAGGGCGCGGAGGTGACTTATATGGAGGGCTGCACGGCGCCGAAATTTGAAACCGCCACTTTGCACAGCGCGGTGGTGGAGTTGGTGGCGATGCCGCATGCCAAGATTCAATACATCACGGTGCAGAATTGGAGCGCGAATGTGTTTAATTTGGTGACCAAACGTGCGGTGGCTTATGAAAATGCCGAGGTGCGCTGGATCGATTGCAATATCGGCTCACGTCTGACGATGAAATACCCTGGGGTGGTGATGAAGGGGCGCAAGGCTCGTGGCGAGGTGATTTCGATCGCTCTGGCCAATGACGGTCAGCATCAGGACACCGGCGCGAAGATGGTTCACGCTGCGGATGAGACGACTTCCAATGTGATCTCGAAATCGATTTCGGTCGGCACCGGACGATCCACTTATCGTGGCATGGTTCATATTCCGAAACATCTGAAAGGCTGCCGCAATAATACCGAGTGTGATGCTTTGCTGATCAACTCGAACAGCCGCACCGATACCTACCCGGCGATCACGGTGAAGGGTAATCAGCACGTGACCCAGCATGAGGCGAGTGTCAGTCAGGTGAGTGAGGAGCAGATTTTTTACATGAAACAACGAGGGCTGAATGAAGCCGAGGCGATGAGCCTGAGCGTGAACGGTTTTGTCAACGATCTGGTGCGTGAGTTTCCGATGGAATACAGCGTCGAGCTGAAGCGCTTGATTGATCTGGAAATGGAAAACAGTGTTGGCTGATTGGTGTTGGCGACAAATTTTAGAATTTTTGATTGAGTAAGGACTAGGATATCATGGCAGAAGCGATAGCTGAGTTGGAAAAAATAGTGAGTGACGAGTTAGGGAAAAGCTCGATCACTTGGGCGGACGCACCTTTGAGGGCAGGAGCCGATTCGGCGGATTTGCCGGATTGGTATCGTGAGCTTCAGGATGAGGCGTGGAAAACTTTCATGAGTTTGGCGGATCCCGGGCGGCGGGACGAAGCATGGCGTTTTGCTAATTTGAAGCTGACTAAATTCAGTGGCCTGCAACTGGCGACAGCGGTGGATGCCACGCAAGCGCAGACTTTGGTCGAGCGATCCGTGGCGGGAACAAAAAGCAGCGCGCGCCTGGTTTTTGCTAATAATGTATTATTGACTCAAGACGGCGAGGATTTGCCGGAGGGTGTGATTTGTTTGCCGATGAATGAGGCGTTGCTGCATCACGGGGATAAAGTGCGTGAATCTTTCTTGCAGGAAGATGCTCAGTTGGGTGGGGCGAAATTTGCCGCCCTGCACGCAGCGGGTACTTTGAGTGGAGTTTTTGTCTATGTGCCGGACGGAGTGAAGGTGGGTGGCCCGGTGGAGGTGTTTCATTGGATGGGGGGCAAAGAGCGAGTGATCCTGCCGCATACCTTGATCGTAAGCGCAGAGGGCGCGGAGATTTCTGTGATCGATCATTATCAGTCGATCGATGAAGACGCTGCGGCTTTGTCTATCGGTATGACGGACATCGTGGCAGGTAAAAATTCCAAGGTGAACTATGTGGCTCTGCAACGTCTGAGTGTTAGTGATCGTCAGGTGCAAATTGGTAGCAGCCAAGTGGGGGAGGGTGCGGCGGTGAAAACCGCACTGGTGAATCTGGGTGCGGCTTGGGTGCGCAATGAGAATATCAGCCGGATGATGGCGGCGGGATCCCGCAGTGATATGCTGGCTTTGAATCTGGCCACATCAAGCGACGAGATCGATCAGCGTACCTTGCAGTTGCATGAAGTCGAGCACACCGAGAGCGATTTGTTTTACAAAAATGCTTTGTATGGTCAGGCACGTACGATTTTTGACGGCTTGATCGTAGTAGGTAAAGGCGCGCATCACACCGATGCCTTCCAGACTTGTCGCAACCTGCTTAACAGTGATGACGCCGAAGCCAGTTCGATGCCCGGTCTGCAGATCGACGCTGACCAGGTGCGTTGTAGTCATGGCTCGACCGCCGGGCCAATTGATCCCGAACAGTTGTTCTATTGCTCGGCCAGAGGTATCCCGGCGCAGGCAGCACGTAAGCTGATCAGTTTCGGTTTTCTCCACGACGTGATCGACCGTCTGGAGGGGGACGATATCAAGGAAGTGGTCAATCGCGAACTAGAGAAGGCTTTTGCCTCGATGGTGGAGTAGGGAAGAGAAGAGTGGGGTCGGGGTTCATTTGCAAGGGCTGGAGTTTTCAAGCTTGCCTCTTGTGAGCTGTTTGCCTAACATTCAGATCTTGTGAGAAGTTTGTTTTCCAAATGGACGTGGTTCTGGCTGTGGCTGTTGGTGACGGCGCTTAGCTTTGAATCGGCGTATGCCCTTAGACAGTGGAAGATCGACGGAAAAACCAGAGGGGCGAATTTATGCTTACGATGCAGCTCCCCTCGTAGAGCCTGGTCAAGTAACTTTTGAAGAAAGGGTCGCTCAGAATGTGTTTACGATGCAGCGGCAAGGTTTTCCACAGACTGCGTGCTGCGCCAGGCAAACAAGGGATTCCAGCGTTGGATTTGATGCAATCCAATTAGGCGAGAACGCGAAATACGAAGGTTCCTACCGCTATGGCTCTGGCCGTAACGTTCCTCATGACCTCGTGTCGCAGGATCGAGAGGATGGCGCGGGGGGCTTTGAAATGAGCTTCTACTCCTACGATGGTCTAGGCTCAGTCCGAGGACTCACCGATGCCATAGGAACAAGCTTAGGCAATTACCACTACGATGCTTACGGCTTGCTCATTGAGAATACTGTAAGTGTTGCTAACCCTTATCTATTCGCTGGGGAGAGGTTTGATAATGATTTGGGACTTTATTATCTGAGGGCAAGGTATTTGGATGTGGAGACGGGGAGATTTCATACGTTGGACACTTGGGAAGGGAGTCAGAGGAACGCGATAACGTTGCATAAGTATCTTTATGCGAATGCCAATCCTGTAAGTTTTATTGATCCGAGTGGAAACGGTGTTGGGGTAGGCACTCTAGGAGAGGCTACGTTGTCTGTAAGTCTGATAGGAGATTTGGCTGTAACAGGTTTGGCATTAGGGGCTACATACGATGCGTTTAAATGGCTTCTGAGAAAAAAGGAATGGGTTATTCACTTTGGAATTTATTGGAATCTAAAAAAATCTTTCCATGCTTTTCTCTTTGCTAAACGATTTAGGAACACGTCTGGCTATCGATACGATGTGGCTCCGAACAGAGATAGAGATGCGGTTGCCGCTGTTCGGAGACCCTTGAGCAGTGTTCCGGGATTTGTGTTAGGGCGAGATTTGGTTGATTATTCTGATCTTGAGGGATTTGCAATTCCTGTAGCATTATTGTCAGAAAAACAATTCCGGCTTTGGAATAATATTTTACTTGCTCTTCCGATTGATTGTGAAGACCATGATGTTGATTTTAGGGAGATTTCTTATCGATTATTTCCAGGTCCAAATTGCACGACTTGGACTGGATATGGTATAATCTTGGCTGAGGTTCTACAATTTATCCCATTAGGATAAAGGTTATGAGAGAAAGGCGGTTGTTGGAAAATATAAAATATTTTGGGCTTATTCAGCCTGAAATAATAGCGGATTGGGTAGAGCAATTTGCGCACCAATGGGGTGAGGCATCGTGTTATAGTAAAAATTCTGGAAAGCTTATCAAATTTAGCAGGTTAGAAGAATTTACTAGATGTGTTTTAAATCAGCAATCTGGCGAAATATTGATATGTATTGATATGGGTGATAGTAAAGTTGAGTGGCTTTTTACTTTCCGGAAAAGATTACTGTTGGAAATCGAATTTGGGAGAAAGAATAGGAGGTTAACTTCTCAGGTGGAGGAAAAGGCGGACAAGTTGTTGAATGACTTACTTGAGTGGGGGGAGTTTGATTTGGCAGTGGGTCCAAATGCTGGAGACTGGAAAAAATTACAACTTGAAGGGAATTTGGTAGGATTATATTTTTGGGAAAAGTTATACAATGAGTGTGACTTTAAAAAAGACGAGGAAGGCTTTGCATCTAATGATTTCCAGAAGATAGGTAATATTTTATTAGATTTGGTCAAAAACATTCGAAAAAACCTATTGGAAGAGGGTATCGCTCAAGCCCGTCTCAGTATGGATGCCTCTTCGTTAAAAGACTGGGTTAGGGGTATTGACGATTTGATGGTAGAGGAAATAAATAAACACTCAAATAATGAATTGTATAACGATCCTGAATTCGAGGCATTCCTAAAAGTGTGGCTAACTTTGTGAGAAACGGCGTTTTTGAAGATCTACATTATCCTAGTAATTGTCATCGTAGTAACCTATAAAAAATACGACTTTGAAAGCGGTTGTATTACAGGATAAATGATCAATTTGCCCATTTAAAAAATGAAACTTGCCTATTCAGTCGAAATGCAAGACTTGGTTGCTTTTAATCAGTTTCACATGGTGAATTCAGGCGTTCTTAAATCAGCGCAACGAAAAATTGTCATCAGTGTATGGGTGATTCTTGGTTTTGTAGGATTGCTACAGTATTTAGAGAAACATTCACTAGAACCCGTAGTGATATGCGCGGTTATCGCTGTCGTATTCTCGTTGTGGTATCCGAGGGTGAGTCGAGTTTCACCTAAGTTTATCCAGAAGTTTTACAGTGCTGATAAAAATAGAGGTGTCATCTGTAAGCATGAACTAGAATTGACCAACTAGGGAGTAATCAATCTAACCCCCGTGGGGGAAGAAAAGACAACGTTTTTAGGAATTGAAAAAATTGCTCAGATTGAATCGTATAGAAGTTTTAAGGGGAGGATCCCCTAGTTTTAAGGGGAGGATCCCCTAGTAAAATAAATATTGTGCTGGCGAGAAAAGCTGATAGGATGGGAGTGAACCAACAGAAAGGATATCAACTATGAGGAAAATACGGGAGTTTTTATTGGGGCCGGAGGGGCAGACGAATTATTATCATGTGGTGAGCCGGACGGCGGGACGGGATATCTTGTTCGGTGACGATGAGAAGGAAGTTTTTCGGATTTTGATGCTCAAACAGTTGAAGTTCTCAGGGCTGCGGGCATTGGCGTGGTGTTTTATGGGGAATCATTTTCATTTGTTGCTGGAGGTGCCAGATAAGGAGATGGCTTTGGCGAGGTGGTCGCGGGAGGATTATTTGCAAAAGCTCAGTGTTTTCAGGAGCGAGTGGACGACGAAGCAGGCGCTCGATGAGGTGGAGCGTTGTCGGGAGATGGGGGCTGAAATTCGCTTGGATGAAATCGCTGAATCGGTGAAGGGGCGGTTGTTTGATCTGTCGATGTTTATGAAAGAGTTGAAGCTGAAAATGACATTGGCTTACAACCGGAAACACAGCCGGGTGGGAACTTTGTGGGAGGGGCCGTTTAAGAGCATGCTTTTACAGGGAGCGGGTGGGGGCGAAAGCAGTGACGCGCTGCGCATGGTGGCGGCTTATATTGATTTGAATCCGATTCGGGCGGGATTGGCGCAGGAGCCGGAGGGTTACCGTTGGTGTTCGTATGCGGCGGCGGTGGCCGGGGTGCGTGGGGCGAGGCAGGGGTTGTGTTATGCGGTGACGGGGCGTAGTCGAGTGGCGTGGAGGAAGGTAGCGCAGGAGTATAGGTGTTTGCTGTATGCGAAGGGAGAACAGGTGAACGTAAGTGAAACCGTGGATGGTTACAACAAAGGGAAGGGTGGTTTTAGTCGGGCGGAGATCAAGGAGGTATTGGACTCGGGCGGGAGATTGCCGGTGGCGGAGGCGTTGAGGTGCCGGGTGAGGTATTTTACCGATGGGGCGGTGCTGGGGAGCCAGAGCTATGTGGATGACTTTTTTGAGAGCAAGAGGGAGTGTTTTGGCGCGCGGCGTAAAGATGGGGGAAGGCGAATGCGGGGAGCACAATGGGGGGATTTACGGGTGCTGCGGGATTTGAAGGAGAATGTGATTCAATAAAAACCGCCGTGGTTAAAAGTTTTACCGTTTTATCGCGTTAAAGAGGGCGCTGGGCGGCGGCAGAAGTATGCAGGGAGAGGGGGAATATGAGTAATTGCGTTTTGACAAGTCGGTGGGGCTGGGGCGAGAGTGCGGCATGGCTTTGATTATCAATCAGGAAACTATCAGTGACGAAGATCTCTACGAGGAATTCGAGGCGATTAAGACTCACTATCAGAATTTAGGCGAGGTGGTGTGTTGTGATCGTGATACGGAATTTCATGATCTGGCTACGGAGAATTTGACTCACCGCACTTTATTGAATCAGGAATCGATCGCACGTTTTGGGGTGGTGGAGGAAGGTGAGATTGCGAGTAAGCTTGCGGAGTTGAAAGAGCAGCATGGTGGGGATGAGAAGTTTTACGAAAACACCGGGTTGGAGCAAGGCGATGATGCGGTGATCGAGAAGAAGGTGGCGATGTCGATCAGTGTGGATCGTTTGGTGGATGCCGAAATCGGAGAGGATCCTGAGCCGGAGGAAAACGAGCTTAAGGCTTTTTATGAAAAAAACATCGCGGCTTATATGAGTCCGGAGGAGGTCAAGGCATCGCATATTTTTGTGGAGCCGCAGGATGAAGCGGGAGCGGTACAAGCTTTTGAGGCGTTGAAGCAGGCGCGTGGCAAGGTTTTGGATGGGGCGGATTTTGATGAAATTGCCACGACCTTTTTGCAAAAAGAGGAGGATAAAGTGGATTTGGGGTATTTTAAGAGGGGGGATTTGTTGAACGAATTGGAGGTCATTGCTTTTTCCATGCGGGACGGGGAGACCAGTCCGGTGATTAATACTCAATTTGGTTATCATGTGCTGCATCGCACCGGGGGCAAGCCTTCCGCGCCGATTCCGATGGAGGAAATTCGCGATACGGTGGTTGAGCAGTTTTCAAATGACCGGCGCGAGCAAATGATGTCGGATTTGATCGAGGGTTTAAAAAACAAATCGACGATTGAGGAAGTGGCGCAGGAAGTAGAGGATACGGAGGATACGGAGGATGTGGAAACGGAGCAAGAGCCTGTTAGCTGAGAGATGGCAGGATGCGATTTTTCTTGAGTAAAAAAGGTTGGGATGGGTGGACATTCCGAATATGTGTAACAATGTATAGAACATGAAAATTTTGGTAGCAGCAGATAAGTTCAAGGGGTCATTAACCGCTCGCGAAGCCTGCGAGGCGATTCGGGATGGTTTGGAGGAAACACCTGGTGGGGATACTGAAATTCGTATTTTGCCGGTGGCGGACGGTGGGGACGGCATGGCGCGTTCGATGTTGGCGAGCATGGGCGGGATTTGGAAAGGTGCGGTGGTTTCGGATGCGATGGGGCATCCGGTTTTGGGCGGTTACGCTTTGGTGGGAGATGATCGGGACATGGCGGTGATCGAGATGGCGGAAGCATCTGGTTTGTGGCGGATGGATGAGGGGGAACTGGATCCCTGGAAAGCATCTACCTTCGGCACGGGGGAGTTGATCAAAGAGGCGGTGAAACAAGGGGTGTCAAAAATTTTGCTGGGTATCGGGGGCAGTGCGACTAATGACGCGGGCACCGGAATGGCGCAAGAATTGGGTTATCGTTTTCTGAACGAAAAGGGGGATGAAATCGCCGAAATGCCGGAAGGCATGGCATCGGTTCATGGCATCAATCGGGATAAGGTGATCGCTTTACCAAAAATCACGGTGGCCTGTGATGTGAACAATCCCCTGTTGGGTGAGCGTGGTTGCACCCAGGTCTACGGGCCACAAAAGGGGGTGAAAGCCGAGGATTTTGATCGATTTGAAAAGGGCTTGGAACAGGTGGCTGATGTGGTGGAGCGTGATCTTGACTGTGATTTCCGCAATGAATCGGGCGCGGGCGCGGCGGGAGGTTTAGGTTTTGGAGCCCTGGCTTTTTTGGATGCGGAATTAAAAGAGGGTTTTCAGTTGGTTGCCGAGGAGATTGGTTTGCGCAAGGCGATCGAAGAAGCTGATCTGGTGATCACGGGCGAGGGTTCTTTGGACGGTCAGAGCATGGACGGGAAAGCTCCGGTGGGAGTAGCTCGTCTTGCCAAGGAGTTAGGAAAACCGGTAGCTATTTTTGCGGGTAAAATTTGTAAAGATGCTGATTTGGACGGCTTGTTTGTTTTCAGTCGAGCGCTTGCGGACGGCGAGGTGAGTGTCGAGCAGTGCATGAGCAATGCCGCCGAAGAATTGTCTAAAGCGGCCCAGGATGCGGCAGAAGAGTTGAAGAAAATAGTGAGCTGATTTTTTCAATCTTGATCAAGGACCCGAGCTTATGATCGTCAGTGTTGCCAACATCAGCGAAGCTGAGGTGGGGCAGCATTATGATCAATTGAATGACTTCTATCTCGATGTTTGGGGGCGGCACCGGCATCATGGTTTTTGGTCAAGCGGGCGGGAGAGTGCGGAAGAGGCGATAGCTTTGATGACACACCGTATTGAGCAAGCGATTCAGCTTGAGCGAGGAGGGAAGGTGGTTGATGTGGGATGCGGCACGGGGGGCATGAGTTGGGATCTTGTCAGGCAAAAGGAGGCGGAGGTGGTGGCCTATACTTTGTCGATAGAAGAAAAAAAGTATGCCGAAAGTGGCGCTGATAATGGGGGTGAAAGCGGCGAGCGAGGCAAGGCGCGTTTCATTTGTGGGGATTGGCTGGAGAATGATTTGCCGGATCATTGGGCGGACGCGGTGATGGTTATCGAATCTTTTTCTCACATGGAAGACCGGCAGGCCGCCATGGCCGAAGCGGTGAGGGTATTAAAGCCGGGAGGGCGCTTGCTGTTGGCCGATTGGGTGGCGTCACAGAGTCCGACTCAATGGCAGGTGAAAAGGCTGTTGCAGCCAATGTGCCGGGGAGGACGATTGACGGGCTTGAACAGCCTGGGTGAAAACCGGGAATTGCTCGAATCGTTGCAGTTGCAGGTTTTGCGGGCAGAAGACATCACGGCTTCGGTGGAAAAAACCTGGTGGGTGATTGCTTGGCGATTGCTGAAAAAAGGATTGAGTGATGGGCTTTATCGAAAATTTATCTGGCAGAGTTTTTGGGCGGATCGCGAGGTATTTTTTGCGATTCCAAGGGTGATATTGGCGTATCGTCTGGGGTGTTTGAGATATGGATGGCTGGTAGCGCAAAAAGACAGTTGATTTAGGGGCTGAATTGAAGCAAGGATGCGGCCATGAGTGATCAAGGTGTTGTTTTGTTGTTTTCGGGGCAAGGGGCCCAGATGGTGGGGATGGGTAAGGATTTGTTATCATCGGTGGACGGCACGGAGAATCTGGTGGCGCGAGCGGATGAGATCCTCGGATGGTCTTTGAGTGAGGCGATGTTTGACGGGCCGCTTGAAGAGTTGACCCGGACTTCGCGTTGTCAGCCCGCTTTGTATGTGCACGGGATGTTGTGTTTGCAGTTGTTGAAAGAGCGTCTGCCGGATTTGCAGATTGTCGGCGCAGCGGGTTTGTCTTTAGGTGAGTTCACGGCTCATGCGGCTGGCGGGACTTTTGATTTTGAAACAGGTTTAAAACTGGTGGCCAAGCGGGGTTTGTTCATGGAGGAAGCTACCGATGCGACCCAGGGGACGATGGCGGCGATGATTGGCGGCGATGAAGCTGCGGTGGTGGAGTTGGCGCAGGAATGCGATGTGGATGTGGCAAATTTCAACGCTCCGGGGCAGATTGTTTTATCAGGAGGTGAAGCGGGCATCACTCAAGCGGTGGCTGGGGCGAAGGAAAAGGGGATCAAGCTTGCCAAGGTATTGACGGTGGCCGGAGCTTATCATTCACGGATGATGAAGACGGCTCAGGACCAGTTGGCGGAAGAACTCAAGCAGGTGGAGATTCAAGTGCCCCGGATACCGGTGGTGTGTAATTTTGAGGCGCAGGAAGTATCTTCTGCGGAAGGAATTCGTGCGAGCCTGGAAGCGCAGGTGACGGGTTCCGTTCGATGGACGGAATCGATGCAGTGTTTTCTGGAGAAAGGAAATACCCGTTTTATTGAACTGGGACCTGGCGGAGTGCTGGCAGGCTTGATGCGTCGTATTGACCGTGGTGCAAAGGTATTAAAAGTCGAGGACATGGCTTCACTCGAAGCCGCGGTTGAAGCGCTGGGGGAAATGAAAAATGAAGAATGAAAAATGAGGAATTAATCCTGGGCGTACTGGGGATCTTCTTGCATTTTGGTGATGGTTTGGTCGAGCAGGGCGATGTAGCCGTGCACGTCCATCGTTCCAGCTTCGGGCTCTCCTTTGGCGCTGTATAACCAGCCGTCTTCATAAGGTGAGGAACGCACGATGCAGGCATCCTCGTCGAGGATGGGATTGCCGCCCTGGAAGGTTCCGTTGATGGTGCAAAAAACATCGGAGGCGGCTTTGAAACCTTCGACCCAGCCGAGTTGTTGACCGGTTTCGATGGCAGCTCCCGGTTTGACTTCAAACTCAGCTTCGACAAGCTCGCCCAGCATGCGGGTGGCAAATTTGGTGAAACCTACTCTCCACAGATCTTGTTGTTCGGGATCTTTTGCCATCCAGTAATGAGAGGGGGAATAAAGGTAATCTGCAGGCAGGCGGGTTGAGAAACGTGCGTGTTTGAAGCGAATGAGTTCCATGATCGAATAACAAAATAATGTCTTTGCCTAGGATGCACGGAGCTGGGTGGATGCGCAAATGATTTGGCGAAGGGCCGCGGCATAAAAAAACCGCAGCGATGTGGACCGCTACGGTTTGGATGGAAATTGTAGACTTAGCTGCTAGGGACTTTTGCCGCTGCGTCTTGCCAGATTTTTAATGAACCTTCAGGGTCACTCATAACGAATTCTCTGCCGAAAGCGGTGAGAGGGGTGCCGTCGGGAGCGATTATGATCAGGGTGGGAATCCCTGGTATTTGGAATGCTTGCGCGAGCATGTCGCCCTGCTGGCTCTTGGATCCAGCAAGAGAGGGCCATTTCATTTTATAAGTTTCCATGTATGCTTTTTTGTCAGCATCCGAATAATCCGAGCTAACAAAAATCACTTCAAAATCATCTTTGTTTTTGTTGCGGAAATCTACCAGCAGAGGGGTGAACTGGTGACAAGGGGGGCACCAGTTGGCTGAGAAGTAGATGCCTACCATTTTGCCTTTAAGAGAATTGGCTGCGATTTTTTTGCCCTTGGCATCCACCAATTTGTCAGAGAGGAAATCAAGAACAGTTTGTTCACTTTTTTTGGAAGCCTTACTTTCCTCGGGGCTTTCTTTTTTAGCGGCAGTTTCAGCTGATTGTGCCGGTGTGGCAATGAAAGACAAGCTGGCTAGAGTAGTAATTAATAGGGGGAAGTTCATTTTCATGTTGAATAAGACGGCTGTTTTTTCCGTTCCTTACAATTAAAGCGATAGCTATATGACTTTTTGTCTATATTTGAACAGGTGAAGCACAGGTTAGTGATTGATCTTTGCTTTTGTGCTTGATGGGTTACTGCGACACAAAACGTGTGAGCAATCCCTTTTCCCGGGCAATCTTTGTTACTTTGGCAAAGAGTCCGCCAGCAGCGAGCAGGTAAAAGGCGTTGAGGATCGTTGCCCAAAGCAGGTGGTGGCCGGACAGGCTGCCGGTTTTGAGAACTTCTCTCATGCCTTCGAATATGTGGGAGCAGGGAAGTGTCCAGGCGACCCATTGTAGCCATTGGGGCAGTTCTGAAACTGGATAAAATACAGCGGCGAAGGGTTGGATAAGGAAGGGCACTGCCCAGGCGAGAGATTCGGCGGCGGGCCCCCAGCGTAGGATGAGGGCGGTGGAGATCATGCCCAGCGCCCAGCCAAAAATCATCAGATGGCCGAAGAAGGGGACGATATACCAGTTGAAGCTGGTGACGTGAAAAGAATAGAGGGTGGCGGCTAAAACGCAAAGCAGGGTGACGGTGAAAGCGGCTCTCAAAAAACCAATGACAAAGGTAGCGAATAGATAGTCGGAGATTCTCACCGGGGCGGCGAAGATGTTGAGTAGGTTCCTGGTCCATACGTCTTCGAGGAAAAAAATGGCTACTCCCTGTTGCGCCCGGAAAAGGATGTCCCAAAGGATGACGGCTCCGATTAGGAAGCTGATGGTGTGGGGGAAATCTCCCTGGGAATTGTTTTGCAAATACTGGGTGAGGTAACCCCAGACGAGCAGTTGCACAAAGGGCCAGAAGGCGAGTTCCACCATGCGGATGGGGGCCCTCTGGTAGAGGTAGAGGTAACGCAAAACAAGGGCATGGATGACGCGGAAATTCACGGAGTGGATGAAGGGTGAAAGCTAGGAGTTTGTTTTTATGGAGAGAATCAAGCGGGAATTACATCACCGCTGCGGGCGATTTGGATGAAGACATCCTCCAGGTTTTCTTTTTCGAAGTGTTCGACCATTTGATCAGGAGTGCCGGCGTAGATGATTTTCCCTTGATGCAAAAAAACCACACGATCGCAGACCTCTTCGACATCCTTCATGTTGTGAGAGGTGTAGAGGATGGTGGCTTGATGATCGTCCCGGTATTGACGAATGATGCCGCGCACTTTGTCGGCGATATCGGGGTCGAGGCTGGCGGTAGGTTCGTCGAGCAGCAGCAACTCGGGTTGATTCAAGAGCGCTTTACACAAGTTGAGCCGGGTGGCTTCTCCTGCCGAGAGATGGCCGGAGACGCTGTTTTTGTGGTGTTGCATGTCAAGCAGGGTGAGCACTTCGTCGATGCGTTGTTTGAGATTTTTGACCCCGTAGAGAGTGCCGAAGACCCGTAGGTTTTGCCACACGTACAAATTGCCGGGCAGGCTGGTGTAGGTCGAGCAGAAGTTGGAGCGGTTGAGCAACTCGATGCGGTGGTGGGCGAGGTCCTTGCCAAAAACATCAATGCGTCCCGAAGTCGGAGTGATCAGGCCGAGCAGCATGTTGATGGCGGTGGTTTTACCCGCTCCGTTGACTCCGAGCAAACCCAGAATTTCGCCTTTTTTGATCTCGAATGAGATCTGATCAACTGCCGTGAATTGATCAAAAGTTTTAGTCAAATCAGTGACTTTTAAAACGGAATCAGACATTGATGGGAAGAACAGTGAAACTAAAGCTTAGTTTATTCAGGGTTAAGATTATCAAATAATTTGTGAGTGGTGGTGATGATGCGTTCCTCCAGTTCGGGTTTCCATGGGCGGCTTTTAGCCTCATAACCTCCTTCTAATAAAACGCGTTTGCTGGGAATGTAGCCGCTGTAAACATTTGAATAACCCGCGACCCAAATAGCGGGGCCGCGATCGGCCAGCTCGCGTTTGAGCCTCAATGAGTAGTCTACTACGACTTCGGTGCCAAGCGCGATCAAAGACAGGTCCTGGCCAAATTGAATGATTTGGATGGGGTAGGGGAAGGGGGCTCGGTCATTGTCTGTGAATTCAAGATCAACGGTGGTGAAAGATGTTTTTAATGGGCCGTGCAGTGCTTTTTGTTTGGTGACGAGGGCAGCTTCGATCGCCATCGCCAGACTGCGTCCGTGTTTTTGAGCTAAGATCAGGCTGCTGCGCGGGTAAGGGTTTTGGTCGCCCCCGCAGCCCATCATAAAAAGAGCCGTGGTGCCGGGATGGTCTTGTTCAAAGTATTTCTGGGCGTACCCTGCGTAGTCTCCGTAAATCTGCCGGAAACCCATCGTGGTATTGTGGCAGGCATAACCAAATACCACGGCTTGCAGTTGATTTTTGTTATCGGTGATACGGAGCACAGGCACGTCGTGATCAACCGGGCCATCAGGATGAGGACTGTTTATGAATCCTCGATCGGTGGTGGGATAGCGGCGATTGATAGCAAAACCGGCACGGGCATGGCTGTAGCTGATATGAGCCGGGGTGAGTTTGGTAATGGATTCACCAATGGCGGCAACGATTTTTTTCACCATGGAATCGAAATAATCTTTGGCATCATCGCGCCCGTAAGCGGGGCCGCAGTGAGTGTGAGAAGCATTAAGCAACAGCGCATCCGGTGCAATTTTGTATTTTTTTTGGACTTCGGCGGCGACTTGTTTTCTGAGTTCGGCAATGACACCAATCAGATCCAGCGTAACCATCACTGAGCGGTTCCCTTTGTTGTCCTCAAAAGTGATCGCTTTGGCGTGGAGTGCTTCGACGGTGCCTTGCGAAGGTTTTTTCCGCCCACCGTAACCGGCCATGCGAATCGGCTGTCCGGGGGTGATGTCGGCAGTGGCGATACCGACTTTCCATGTGGTGGGCAGGTCGGTTTCTACTGCAGAGCAACAGATGTGGGATAGGGCAAATAATAACAACAGGGTGAGAATAGCTTTCATGGGATGTGGGGGGCAGGAAGAAGTTATTTGTTATCAAGTTGATCGTTCAGTTGATGAACTTTTTTGACCAGGGTGTCTTCGATGGAGGGAGACCAATGAGTGGGGTGGATGCCGCTGCGAACATAACGCATGGATGTTTTGCCTTCGTAACCGCCCTCTTCAATGATACGCTTGCTGGCGATGTAACACATCACGTCATTGGAATAACCGGCGATCCAGATGGCTCCCTTGTTTTTTGCGCCGAGTTCTTTTTTTAGTCTCAGCGCATAATCGATGACCACCTCTCCACCAATCGCGGCCAGGGTGAGGCTGTCTCCAAAACGAATGACTTGCACTGGAACGGGATAGCTTTTGGCTAATGATCCATTGTGTTTGAGATCGTCGAGAAGCAGTTCGGCGTAATGTTTTTCATAGGGGTCTTTGCTCTTTTTTCGTTCAAGTAAGTCAGCTTTTGTGGGTGGGGTGTCGTAAGCGACGGGTGTCCATTCGAGCAGTGAGCGCAGGGGGCCGGATACGGTGACAGGATTGGCAAAAATGGCGGCATCAATGGCGGTAGCCATGGCGCGTCCATGACTTTCCACATACGCGACCTTGCGTCGGGGGTAGGGGTTTTGATCCCCGGAACAGCCGTTCATGAACATCGCCACGCTGCCGGGATGATCAGTTTCGAAATACTGCTGGGCGTATCCCGGCCAGTCACCATGGATCATTTTATCTCCCAAGGTGGTAGCGTGACAGGCATAACCAAAAAGAACCGATTTTAATTTTTCGCCCTTGGCATCATATATTTGCAAAGTGGGCACGGTTTGATCTACCAGACCATCGGGATTGGGGGAGTTTTTGAAACTTCCGTCAGGCTGTTTGCTGCGACGGTTCATCGCAAATCCACAGCGAGCGAAGGAGTATTTGAGTTGAGCGGGAGCCAGGGTGGCGAGGGCTTGGTCGATGCTGGTATTTATTTTTTTCACCAGCAGCTTGTTGTAATCGTGCACGGCGGATAACAGTTGTTGTTTGTCTTCAGGAGCAATTTTGGAGGAAGCTACTTGGTCGGCCAGGTTTTTTCCGCGTGGTTGGTAAGTGCGGATCATCGGGCCGCTGTGGGTGTGTGAGGCATTGAGTAGCAGGGAGCCGGGGGGCAGTTGGTGTTTTTGCGTGGTGTGTTTTTCAATCGCATCACGCAGCAAGCGGGGTACGCCGACCAGATCGAGAGTGACAATTACAAGCCGTTGACCATCACCGTCTTCGATGGCCAGGGTTTTGGCGTGCAGGTCTTGGCGTATCCCTTCGAAGGAGCCGGTGCGCGCTGCGTAACCGGCCATCCATATGGGTTTCTCCGGAGTGATCCGGGTGCTGATTGCCGAAGCTTTCCACTCGGTGGTCGCTGGAGCTGCCTTGCACGTAAGGACGGTTATGAATGAGAGGAGGAGGCTGAGGGTGACTAGACGCATGAGGAGTAGGGGGGGAGGTTTACGTGAGGAGGGAGTTATTTTTTTGCTTTTTTCTTAGCTTCGCGAGCTTTTATTTTTTTCAAAATTGAAGGATGGGGTTTAAAAATGCCGCCGTATTCTGCACGCAGGGCATCGGTGCGTTTGCGCAGTCGATTGGCCAGGTAGGTGAACTCGGGATCATCGATCAGGTTTTTGGTTTCCATTGGGTCATTCTCCAGATCGTAGAGTTCTTCCAGCACGGGGTTGGCTTCAAAATAACGACTGTATTTGTAACGCTCGGTGCGCACCCCTTCGTGTTTGCGGATGGAGTCATTCATCATCAGGTGCTCGACCCACAAGTCGCTACGCCAGTCTGGAGGGGTATCGATTCCAGTTGTGAGAGGGATCAGGCTTTGCCCTTGCATGCTGTCCGGTTTTTTTGCGCCGGCAAGCTCGATCATGGTGGCAGGTACGTCGATATTGGCAACCATGGCTGTGGGGCGAGCGCCGGATTTCATTTTTGATTGTGGGCGGGGATCAAAATAGAGCAGAGGGACGTGGATGCTGAGTTCGTAGGGCAACCATTTTCCAGCATATCCTCGCTCACCGAGGAAATAACCATTGTCTCCGATCATGATGACCACGGTATTGTCAGCCATTCCCTTTTCTTCGATGGCCTTGCGCACTCGTCCTATATTGTGGTCCACAGCGGAGATCATGCGGTAGTAACCTTTGGTCATTTCTGCGCTTTTGTTTTTTTTGGGCCAGGGATCGTTGCGCCAATGCCAACGCTCACGGTTCATGGTGCCATCACGAAGGAATTCCGGCAGATCATTGTAGAAAGCAGGATTGGACAGTGGTGCGGGTTTGAGCTTGAGGTTCTGATAAAGTTTATGAACATGGTCGGGCCAGATATACTGGCGGCTGTCGTTGTCCTCGGCGTGGGGGGCGTTGAAAGCGAGGCACAACATCCAGGGTTTGTCGCCAGGGGCTTGGTTGATGAACTCTATCGATTTGTCGCCGGCGATGTCGGTCAAATGGCGAACGGTGCCATCGGGCTGGGTTTTGAAGTAGGGGTTGCGGTTCATCACTACGGGGCGGTCAAACATTTCACCCATGGTTTTTTTGTTGGGCAGACCGACCCCGAATTTGCCAACGTAGCCGTTATAATAGCCTGCTTTGTGGAGCAGGGTCGGATAACTGTTGTCGATCCATTCTTGAGAGAGAGGAGGCGTCATGAAGGTGTACCCGTGGGTGCGTTCGACAACTCCGGTGAGCATGGAAGCCCGACTGGCAGCGCAGATGGGGGTGGTGACAAAGGCGTTTTCAAAACGAACCCCTTCTTTTGCCAGGCGATCCATGGCTGGAGTTTTCAGATGCGGGGTGACATTGCCCATCATGTCAAAACGTTGATCATCGGTGATGATGAAAAGGATGTTGGGTTGCTTGCTTGGTGCTGAGTGGGCAGGGGCGATAGAGGAAAGTATAAGGGCTGCAAGTAGCGCCAAGCTGATGTGGACCGGTGATGTCATAGGGTGAAGATGTAGTTCGGTTGAAAAATTTAAAAGGGGCCTATCCAAGTGCTTGGGTAGGAATTTAAATGGGGATGGGTTTTTGATTTTGCAGAATCATTTATTCACTTCGGGCAATTTGTGATACCTGTAGACCACTGGCTTGCGAGGTGTAAAATAAGCGCCCGTTGGAGATGGAGGAGCCAACACATTCGCGGGAGTCGATCGCCGGTCCGGTGGAGACCAGTCCGTTTTCCTTGGAGAGATCGATGAGATCCATATTGGCACCGAGCACATAAGTTCCGGAGCAAGTGAAGCGGGTGCAAGCGTATCCTTTGTTGAAACGAGAGGTGATTTTGCCGGTTTTTTTGTCGAAAACATGGCCGTCGCGACCCGATGCGTTGGAGAAAATAAAGTCGTCAGCGATGGTGACAACATTAACTGCAGATTTCACCGGATCGGATTTCCACACCAGCGCTCCGTCTTTGGCATCGAGGCAGAAGACAAAACGATCATCGGTGCTTTCGTCAGGTTTGTTGTAGCCGCCGACATAGAGCCGTCCGTCTTTGGCCGAGATGGTGCAACCTGCGGTGACGGAGTAATCCCGGGTGAGCCAGATGGTCTCTCCGGTTTTCGGGTCGAGCTGAGCGGTGATACCGTTGCAAGGTGAATCTAACCCTCGGCGGCGCAGCTTGGATGCGGCATAACCAAAGAAGGTGGAATAATAAAGTTTACCGTCCATCAAACAGAGTCCGCTGTCGTTGCCGCCGGAGCCGTAATTGGAGAAATTTTTTTTCCATACCAGCTTACCGCTGTCGAGATCCCAGGCCCAGACGAGCGGGTGGTTGTCACGCGGGTAATAAGGATTGTTATGGGTGTAAATCCAGCTCATCACTTCTTTGTTGTCCTCGCGTGGTTCGGGTTTACCTTTTTGAACGTAGGCTTTTTCCGTGCCCTGGGTGGCGTAGCTGCCGGATCCTGATGAGTAGATGGCGAGATTGCCCTGGACAACCGGAGGGGCCTGACGACTCCAACTGGGCGAACCGGTGAAAGGAGCTTGCCAGAGCAGCTCGCCGGTAGCGGCGTCGAGGCAACGCATCATCGAGCCTTTGATGCCGGCCTGGGGCACGAGCAGTTTGCCTTGGAAGTATAAAGGGGAAGTGAAGGAGAGATGCACGCCGGGCCAGTAGCGGCGCCACAAGATACGTCCGGTGCTTTGTTCGACGGCGAAAATCTGCCCTTCAGAGGTGTGAGTGTAGAGCCGTCCGCCGCCACAGACTGGAGCGTGTTTTTGGGTGCCTTTGTAACGGTGGATCCAGTTGATTTTGAGTGGAGCTTTTAACTCATGGTCGTTGTGGTTGCTGTTGCCAAAATCTCCGTAGTTGGTGAACCAGTCGTATTCGGGGGCGGCGTATTTTCCGCTGAGCGGGCTGCGGATATGATCGAGTGGCAGGGCTTTCTCCGGTAGTTGCGCGCTACCGCTTTTATTCAGCACATAGAGGAAGCCGTCTTCTCCGCCGAAATAAACGGATTGCTCTGTCACCGCTACAGGAGCGGTGATCGCTTTACCGAAGGGCGTTTGGAAGGCCCAGGGCTTGCTTTTGTGATCGAGGGGCGCCAGGTAGAGTTTGCCATCGAGTCCGCCGACCACCGCATGTTCGGCGGTGAGGATGGGGGGTGCGATCGAGGGATAAACGTCAAAAGGCCGGGCTTTTTCCTGATCAACTTGATGAAGGGTCAAAGCAAAACCTTGTTCCGGGCGGCTGCGGTAAACGTCGCTGCCGCGCAGGCTGACGGAAGAAAAACCCATCAGGCCGGGCATATTGATGCCGGTGGCGGTATCGGGTACGAAGGAGGTTTCGACCTGGTTGTCGGGTTTCAAGCGTAGGATTTCGACCCGGCCATAATTGTCCCGTCGATGCCACTGGCGATAAACGGCGCCGTCCTCGCCGATGGCTTGACCAAAGGTGGCGGGGTATTCTTTGCCAGCGAGGGACTCGACCAGCCCCACGGTGAGTAGTTTGGCTGATTTGCCCTGATCCTGGAGGAAGACCGTTTTTCCACCGACCGGAACAATGATGTTATTTTTGTAAACGGCGATGTTACGGGAACAGGTGAAAGTATCACGCCAGGTGACCCGGCCCTCTTTGTGTTTGGCCCAGTCCACTCCATTCCAGCGATCCCCTTTGAAGTCCATCTCTTCTGCGACGTAATCCCATTTCCACAGGAGTTCGCCTGCAGGGGTCAGGGCATGGATTTTGGCTCCGAGACTGGCAAAATAAACCCGTTCATTGGCGACAACCGGTGAGGAAAAAATCGCTTCACCGCAGTCGATTTCCTTGACGACGGATCCATCAGCAAGTTTGAGCACGTAATAAATGCCGGCGGTGGTACCAAAGTGAAGGTAGTCACCACTGATGGCGGGAGAGGATACATTGTTGCAGTTGGACGCGCCTCCCTTGCTTTGAAATTTCCATTGCAGCTGGTAACTGTCTGCGTCGAAGCTGAAGAGCATGCCCGACCCATCGAGCACGATCAATTGGCCTTGATGGATAAGCGGGGAGGTGTAAACCGCATCCGTCAAGGGCAGTGCGGCAGCTAATTTGAGTGGCGGCGTGAGTTTTACCCCAGGGGCATTGCCGGAGTGGCGGGCATCACCTTTGAACTGCAGCCAGGAGTTTGAGGCGGATAGGGGAGAGAGGTTAAGCAGGCCAATGAACAAGGTGAAAATAACAGAGCGGCGGGGTGAATTCATAGATGAGGGGGTAAGCGTGAGGGGTATGATAATAGGCAAGTGGAGGCTGGCAATTTTAAATTTGTGGAATGATCCTTGATTCCAGAGCAAATTTGCTTCAAACTTAAGCTCAATTTGCTTGGTGAAAGTGTAGAATGATTTTTTGATATGAAAAAGCTGGCGTTATTATTATTGGTTATCGGAGGACTTACAGTAGGATCACAAGCTGCGGAGCCCGCTCTGTTATTGAAAAAACCTGTCCTGAAAGCGGGGGAGCAATTCACGGAGTATGTTCAGTTTTACTTGAACCCCAACCCGGTGAAAAAAGGTTTAAAAGTGCATCAGCTGTATGTTTACACGGGACAAACCGAGTTGGTGGGGCGGGTCGCCATCACTTTGGTGGATGATGGCGGAGTGCTTTTTAAGACCAGTGATTTGATGGAGGGCAATTATAGGGAAATGGGGATGGCGATTGTATTGATCGAGTTGGATCGTGAGTTGAGCGAAAATCATAAAAGCGTGAAATTGAAAAGTGTGCGTGCCAAATCTCGTTTTATCTATGGTCCGAGAGACCGGTGATGGTCCCTTTTAATCCTTTCGGGGGGAGACGAGGACGCTCAGCCACCGGCGACGATGCGGATGATTTCGATCCGGTCGTCAGTTTGGATTTTTATGCGGGGAAATTCCCGGCTTAACAAAGCCTGCGCGTTGAGTTCAACCACCACCGGTTGCCCGCCTAGCTTGAGTCTTTCAAGTAATTCGTTCAGGGGTAATTGAGGCTCCGGGAATTGCCGATCTTCGCCATTGATGGTGATCTTCATGCCGGGCTGGAAGTCAGAGGTGGAGGGGAAATGTGGGCGGTGTGCTTGATGGAGGGGCTGAGAATAGAGCTGTCCCAGTCTTTCCAAACCGGCTCGAGGGAAAGTTGTTTGAGCACTTCCGAGATTTGTGCGGGCGAGCGGTGGTCGGCGATATCGAATTGACCGGTGGCTGAGCAGGAGGTGTCGCTTTTTTTATCCAATTCCTGCCGTCGTCCGCGAACGGTGAGGTGCAGGTCGTTTACGCCGGCTCCGGTATAACCGCCGGGTTCGGTGTGGCTGCCGGCACTGATACTGGTGACTCCTAGAGGGAAAAGGGCGTCGCGCAGGTCGGCGGGTTCCCGGGTGCTCAGCACGATGCCGAGGTGGGGGAAGGTGATGCGGAAAACGGTGATCAGCTGGATCAATTCGGCATCTGATATGGTGTGCTGCGGTTCGAATTCTCCAGCAGCTGGGCGCATTCTGGGGAAACTGACGGTGAAAGAGGCCTTCCAGCAAGTGCGATAGAGGTATTCGAGGTGAGCGGCGAGGGCGAGCGCTTCGCTGCGCCAGTCAGCCAGCCCGAGCAGCGCGCCGATGCCGATGCGGCGAAAACCCGCGTCGTAGGCTCGTTCGGGGCATTCGAGCCGCCAGTCAAAGTGGCGTTTGGGGCCTGCGGTGTGCAGTTCCTGATAGACTTCGCGGTTGTAGGTTTCCTGATAAACCACCAGGCCTTCTGCGCCGCTGTTGACCATGCGTTCGTATTCGGGGGTCTCCATCGGGCCGACTTCGAGCGCGACCGTAGGGATGTAGGAGCGGATCGCTTCGATACATCTTTCCAGATAACCGTTGGAAACAAATTTAGGGTGCTCACCGGCGACCAGGAGGATATTGCGAAATCCCTGATCCGCCAGATAACGCGCTTCACGTTCGACTTGATTAATATTCAGAGTGACCCGTAAAATGGGGTTATCGCGGGAAAATCCGCAATAACTGCAATTATTGATGCATTCGTTGGATAAATAGAGCGGAGCAAAAAGCCGCATGGTTTGACCGAAGTGTTGGCGCGTGATCGCAACGGATTGCCGGGCCAGGGACTCGATTTCTGTTGGGCCACAGGGCTCCATCAGCGATTCGAAGCGAGATAACAAGGGGCTTCGTTTTGCGGATTGAGTGACTTGATTAAAAGGCTGGACGAAGGACATGGGTGATGGTTGAACCGCGCCATGGTAACAGAGCGGTGACCAATTTCAACGGCAATGAGAGGCCACTTCTACAAATTGAGAAAAAATTCGCTCATCAAATTGTTAAAAAGAGTTGCCAAAAGGCACGAAGACCGATATGGCTACTGCCAGATAAACTATCCAAATTACCATGGCTGACGACAGTATAGAAGAAAAAGTTAAGAACATCATTGTGGAACAACTTGGGGTGAATGCCGACCAGGTTGTTGCGGATGCAAAATTTATTGAAGATCTTGGAGCTGATTCACTCGACACGGTCGAGTTGGTGATGGCTTTCGAGGAAGAATTCGACATCGAAGTGCCCGATGAAGACGCTGAAAAGCTGATGTCGGTGGGAGATGTGACCAAATACATCGCCGAGCACAAAGAGTAAGCGATAATAAAGGCTTGTTTCATTTGATTCGAGTTTTGTGATTTTATGAAATGCGTCTCAGCGATGGGGCGCATTTTTTTTGTTTTCCCCGATTCGCTTGGCAAAGAGTCTCGCTATTGCCGATTTTTTACGCTAGGCTTGTAAAAGGAAACCATGTACTCAGACGACGACATTCAATACGCCTTGGAGACCACCAAGATCCTGCATGAGCCGGATCGGCGGATCGACACTTTTGGCACCACTAGCTTTCAATTTGTGTTGGTATCCCAGCTGATGGACAGCGTTTCCCAGGTGCGGGTGCGCAATGGCACGATCGATGCCGAGCGTCCACGCATTTTACGTCCGGAAGGTTATGATGACTTTAGCTTTGAAGGTTTTGGCGAGCAGGCAGAGGCGTTCAGGGAGTGGTTCAAACGCAGCGGCGGGGATATGGCGTTTTTGAAATACGGTTTTAATTTTGCCAAGCGCAATGTGACGGAGAGCATTGTGCATGAAGGGCTTGCTGAAGTTTGTGACCGGGTGATCGAGGACATTCGATCTTCGGGCAATCCTTTTCGGGCGGTGATCCAGGGAGTGGATGATACCTGGGAGATTTCTTTATTGAAGTTCAGCATGGAAATGATCCGACAGTCCCATGGTATCAATGAATTCGATTTCAAGCGTAAGGGCTTACTGTGAGTGAGCGTTTTTTGATTGGGTGTAATGTTTTGAGACTATGGGGCGCTTAAAACTAGTTTTTGTATTCCTCTCTTTTTTGATCCTCGTGGCGGCGGCGGTGTTTGTGGCTTATTATTGGGAGCATGTGGTCAAGCCCGATCTGGCGATCGAACAGGAGCTGAAAAAAGAGGTTAACGTGAAAGCGCGGGCGGCTCCCGATTTGGGGGTTCGTGAATTTGAGCAAGTGGTGGAGCTTTTGAAAAAAGGCGAGTCGATGACTGCTCGTGAGCGTTTGTATTATTTGATGGAGTACTACCCGGACTCTTCAGTGCTGCCCGAAGCCCGGAGGATCGTGGGGGAGATCAATACGGATTTGCTGATTTCAAAAATCCCCTTGGAGGGTAAGTCTGAGTATGTGGTGAAGAGTGGAGATGCGCTGGCGGCAATCGCCCGTCATCATCAAACGACCATCGATTACATCATGCGTGCCAACGGGCGCACCACATCAATCATTCACCCTGGAGATCGTCTCTGGGTGTTTCCTCTGAATTTTGAAGTGGTGATTGATCAGAGTGAAAAAGTGATTCGTCTTGAACTCAAGGGGCTGTTTTTCAAGGAGTATCCGGTGATTAAATTTGCTTTGCCGCCGCAGGTGAAAGCACCTGTCAAAGCCGAGATCAAGGACAGGGTGGCTTGGTTTGAGGAGAAACGGGTTCTTTTTAACAATAAAAACTATCTTAAGAGTAAAAAATGGCTGCAAACCAGTCGTCGGGGATTGATCATCAGGGCATATGATGGTTCTGATAAGGCGGAGGAAGAGTTTGGAATTCTCGTTGCGCCAGAAGATTTGCAGGAGATGTTTACTCTGTTTAGAGTTTCCACTTCGATCCGTTTAGTTGAATAAATTTAAGCTGTAATTATTTATGCAAGTAGAACCATTGGAATTTGAAAAGCCTATTGTGGATCTGGAGCGGCAATTGGCTGAACTGAAGGAGCACAGTGCGGGGCAGGATATTGGCGCCGAGGCAGAGATTGAAAAAATTGAAGAGAAGATCTCGAAGATGAAATACGAGGTGTATCAGGGGCTCACCGCGTGGCAACGGGTGCAGATTGCCCGTCACACCCAACGTCCGTTCACGCTCGATTATATTGATCACTGTTTCGATGATTTTTTGGAGCTGCACGGTGACCGGCACATTGGTGATGACGATGCGATGCCCGCCGGATTTGCACGACTTGAAGGGCGGCGTTGTGTGGTCGTGGGGCATCAGAAGGGCAGGGACACCAAGGAAAATTTACTGCGTAATTTTGGCAGCGCGCACCCCGAGGGGTATCGCAAGGCTTTGCGGCTGATGCGTTTGGCGGATAAATTCGGGCAACCGATTGTGACCTTTATTGATACACCGGGCGCTTACCCTGGCATCGGAGCGGAAGAGCGCAATATCGCCGAGGCGATTGCGTTTAATTTGCGGGAAATGATGCGGATCAAAGTGCCGATTGTGGCGGTGGTGATCGGTGAGGGCGGATCGGGCGGGGCTTTGGGGATTGGCATTGCTGACCGGGTATTGATGCTGGAAAACTCGTATTACTCTGTGATCAGTCCGGAGGGCTGCGCGGCAATTTTATGGAAAGACCGGAAGTTCGCCGAAGATGCGGCGAAGGCGATGAAATTGACGTCTCACGATTTGAAAGAGATGGGAGTGATCGATGAGATCATTCCAGAACCTCTGGGCGGCGCGCATCACGATCACATCGCGGTTGGACGCAGTGTGAAAATGGCTTTGAGCAAACACCTCACTGAGTTGAGGGAATTGGACAGTGATGAGCTGATGCAGCAACGTTATGAGAAATTTCGAAAATTTGGTGAATTCCGTGGTTAGATGAAAACTCTATTAGTGAAAAATTATCTTCGATTGGCTGGCCTTTGTTGTTTGGCGGGTTGGAGTGTCCTATCAGGGGGCACTGGCTTGCAAGCGGATGATAAGGCCGGGGAGGAAGGGCAGATTGCTCTTATTCGCCAGTATTATGCCGAAGTAGAGGCCTTGCAGGAGCTACAGAAGGTGGATATTGAGTTTCGCTGTCAGGGGGACCCAATGGAGGGAGTGCTGACGAAGCGCTTGAAGCGTGATTCGGGCAAGGTGGTTCGTTTGGATTTGGGTTACCTGGCGGGTGATCACGGCGGGGCGGATGAAATGTATTATTACCGCGAGGGGAAGTTGTTTTTTATTCTGGTATCCGCGTCCTGGTGGCAGTTCAGTGGTCAGAAGGAGGGCGAGACGATCGATACGATGCGTGAACGGCGTTATTACTTTTCAAAAGGGCAGTGTATCAGGGTTTTGGAGAAAAAGGTCACCTCTAAAAAACAAGATCAATTGAGAGGATTGATCTCAAAAGCGGAGAATCACGAACTTGATCTGAATGGGGAGGAGATCAGGGGAGACATCGCGGCCGTGATGAAAAAAGCCTCTGTGTTGCCAACGCTGAAAGACGCCAGGGCGGTGACGAAGTTTTTCTGTGAGTAGAGGTGGGGCGGGAGTTTGACCGCGACCCTTATTTAATCTCCTCGATGAAAGATTGGGCAGCTTTGCCCATGTCTCCGGCGAAATCGGCGTAAGTCTTGGCAAAAGGCGGACGGAACCAGGGGTAGGCTCCAACCAGATCGTGAATCACCCGGATCTGACCGTTACATTCGTTGCCTGCACCAATGCCAATGGTGGGGATATTGATCTCCTGGGTGATTCTGGTCGCTACCTCGGCGAGCATGCTTTCCAATACGATGGCACCCGCACCTGCTTTTTCGAGATCCTGGGCGGAGCGCAGCAGGCGGTCAGCATCGTGCTGGGTCTTGCCTTTCTTTTTGTAACCGCCTTCTTCTTTGACACGTTGCGGCAGCATGCCGATGTGGCCGACCATGGGAATGCCTTGCCGGGTGAGTGCCTCCACCTTGTCTAACTGGGTGGTGCCGCCTTCGAGCTTGATGGCGTGGGCACCGGCCTGCATCAGGCGTTGGGCGTTATTGACAGCGTCTTCAACACTTAGGTAGCTGTGATAAGGCAAGTCGGCTACCAAGAGGGCGTTCTTGATACCTCGCGCGACCACTTCGGTGTGGTAGAGCATGTGTTCCATGGTCACGCCTGTGGTATCATCGAGACCGGCAAAAACCATGCCGAGTGAATCGCCGACCAGAATAAGGTCGATGCCAGCTTCGTCGAGCAGGCGGGCGGTGGGGTAATCGTAGGCAGTGAGGGATGAGATCACTTCGTCGGCTGCCATTTTGTCGAACAGCGGCTGGAAGGGGTGGTTGGCTGGGAGATGGGCGGCAGACATATTAGCAGACAGGTTCGGGATGTTGGTCGAATAGATCACAAACGACTTTTTGCAGGGCGCCTTCCTCTGAATCGAGTTCAGCGAGCAGGGTCGAGATGTTTCTTTGCTGATTGGGAAGAATGAGATCGGGCCGGATATCGGCCAGCGGTTGCAGCACAAAACGGCGTAAGTGCAGGCGGGGGTGGGGTAGGGTCAGGGTTTGGTCTTGGCAGATCAAGTTGTCTGCATACAGGATGTCGAGATCGATACTGCGTGAGGCGTTGCGTTGGCGTTGGCTGGGACGGCCGAGCTGGCTTTCGGTTTCTCTCAAGCGGAAGAGTAAATCGAGCGGGGAAAGATCGCTTTCCAGCTCTATGGCCATGTTGTAAAAATCAGGAGTCCCTTGCTGGCAATCAACGGCTTGTGTTAAATAGGTTGATGAGCAGAGTGGGCGGGACGGGCCTTTGTGCCAGCTGCGCAAAACGGTCAGGGCTTGCTGCAGGTTTTGCAGGCGATCACCAAGATTGGATCCTAGACCGATGCCGTATTTCATTTGGGCTGCTATTTTAATTCGAGCACATCCTGCATGTCGAACAGGCCGTGGTCTTTGTTTTGCAGCCACAAGGCGGCTCTGACCGCCCCGCAGGCAAAGGTGTCACGACTGGAGGCCTTGTGGGTCAACTCCACCCGCTCGCCGGAGCCGGCATAGATGACCGTGTGATCGCCAACCACGTCGCCACCACGCACCGCGTGTAGTCCTATTTCAGTGTTGCTGCGTGGGCCGACGTCGCCGTGACGTCCGTGCATGGTGTTATCATCGTAAGAGAGTCCACGGGTTTCATCGAGGATCTCAACCAGGCGTCGCGCGGTGCCGCTGGGAGAGTCGACTTTGTCGCGGTGGTGCATTTCGACTACTTCTAGGTCGAAGTTTTCGCCGAGGATCTCGGTGGCGCGTCGTGTCAGGTAAAAGAGGGTGTTCACGCCGACGCTGAAGTTGGGAGCTTTGACGATGGCGATGCTTTCTGCTGCTTTATTGATAAATGCGAGTTCTTCGTCGTTGTGCCCGGTGGTGCCGGTCACCACTTTGACCTTCTGTTCCAAGCAGGCTTCGAGCAGTTCGGTGGTGAAGCTGTGATGGCTGAAATCGATCACCGTATTGCATCCTTCGAGAGCTTCTTTGAGTGAGTCGCCCATGTCGATCTGTGCGCCCACTTGAGCTTGATCGGATTTTTCAGCGCAGGAGATCACGGCTTGACCCATGCGGCCTTTGGCGCCTGTTACGAGCAGTTTTGTCATATATTTAATCGGGTGAATTTATTGATTATCAGCGATTTGCTTGATTTTTTAAATAATTTCTAAACTTTTAAGAATGCCTTCCAAAGCACTGCATTTGGCGTCTTCCATTGCCACCAAGGGCAGGCGGACTTCACTGGAGCAAAGGTTCGCCAGGTTCAGCGCGGTTTTGATGGGCACCGGATTGGGCGCCATTTGCAGCATGGCGCTGAACAGCGGGTAGTATTTCTGATGGATCGCCAGAGCGTCTTTGAAACGATCGTCCAGGGCGGAGGCTACCAATTGGCTCATTGCTGCGGGAATAATATTCGAAGCTACGCTGATCACTCCAACGGCACCTACGCTCATGAAGGGCAGGGTGAGGGAGTCGTCGCCGGAAAGCAGTTCGAAGGATTCGGGCAGGACTTGTTTGAGCTGGTTGATTCTCTCGGAGGCACCGCCGGCTTCTTTCAAGGCGACGATATTCGAGCAATTTTCTGCCAGACGCGAGACTGTATCAACATTAATCTCGATGCCGCAACGTCCGGGAATCGAATACAGAATGATGGGCAGCTCGGAAGAATCGGCGATGGCGCGGAAATGTTGATAGAGGCCTTCCGGGGAGGGTTTGTTGTAATAAGGGGCGACGATCAAAGCAGCGTCGGCACCAGCATTTTGGGCTTGTTGGATCAGCGAAATGGCTTCGTCGGTGGAGTTGGATCCGGTTCCGGCGATCACCAGACCGCGTTTGGCGGTGTGTTCCACCGCGAGTTCGATTACCCGGATGTGTTCTTCGTGGGACAGGGTCGGGGCCTCGCCGGTGGTGCCGACTGGCACGACTCCAGAGATTCCGTTTTCGAATTGGCGATCGATCAGTGCGCAAAAGGCATTGGTGTCGATGCCTTGATCGGTGAAAGGGGTGGCTAGGGCGGTGTGGACTCCGGCAAACATGGTGTTTGGTGGTAAAAAGTGAGTGGTTTTAGTTTAGAAAAGTTCCTTCAAAAGTGAATTCAGCTGGTCCGGTGAGAGTCGCGTTTTCAACATCACCGTCAGGATTTTTTTCAAAATCGACTAACAGGGTATCGCCTCCGCGCACGGTGATTTTTATCGGCAGTGGAGCATCGTTGAGCTGATGATGCATCAGGGCGCAGGCGACCATGCCAGTGCCGCAAGCCAGGGTTTCGTCTTCGACACCGCGCTCATAGGTGCGGATGGAGATGTGATCCGGCGTTTCGATTTGCATGAAATTGACGTTGCTGCCAGCCGGAGCAAAGTGGGCGTGATGCCGCAAGGCGGAGCCTAGGGTGCGGATGTCGGTATTTTCCAGGTCATCGACGGTGACCACCGCATGGGGGACGCCGGTATTGACCGAGTGAACGGTTATTTGCTCGCCATTGACCTCCAGACTGCTATTGAGTTTTTGATCCTGGGGGCGGCCGAGATCGATGCGGATGGTATCGCCGAGGAATTGAGCCTGAATGACACCGGCCATGGTTTCGAAAGAGACCTGCTCGAGTTGCTTGTCGTTCAAGCGATTGACAAAAGCGGCAAAACAGCGCGCACCGTTGCCGCACATTTCAGCTTCGCCGCCGTCGGCATTATAATAACGCATGCGGTAATCCGCGCCGTTTTCAGAACGGTCTTCAGCGGGCTCGACGGCCAGCAGGCCGTCGGCACCGATGCCCCTTTGACGTTGGCACAGCAGGGAGATCTCTTCGCGGCTAAGCGAGAGCTGGTTTTTTCGGTTGTCCACAACGACAAAATCGTTGCCGGCACCGTTCATTTTCCAGAAATGGATCATCGTTCGGAATGTTGGCTCTCCCGCCGGGGCGGTGAGTTTTGCCAGAAAGGGAAATTAGACTGACTTCACCGCATCCACAAGCGGTTTCACGTAGGCTTCGACCTGTTTTGCCAGATCCTCCTTGTCGCCATATTGTTCGACGCAACGCACGATCGCCGAACCGACCACCACGCCATCAGCCGAACGAGCGACGCTCAGTGCCTGGTCGGGGGTGGAAATGCCAAAACCGACCACCACTGGAAGTTGGGTATGTTGCTGGATGCCAGCGACTTGCTCATCAATATCGTCAGCGAGATCACTTTTGGCACCAGTCACACCTTCCCGGCAGACATAATAGATGAAACCTTCGCCACTACGGGTGATCGACTGGATGCGCTCATCCGGGGTGGTGGGTGCGATCAAGCGGATATGACACAGTTCGTTTGATTCTTTGAGTTCGGCATTCCATTGGCTTTCTTCCGGCGGAAGGTCGAGGAACAAAACCCCATCGACTCCAGCGGCGGCGGCTTCCTGATGAAAACGGGAAAAACCGTAAACGTAAACTGGGTTCAGGTAGGTGAAAAAGACGATCGGAGTCTGCGAGCCGGTTTTGCGAAAATCTCTAACCAGGTCAAGCGTGCCGGCCAGAGTTGCGCCGGCATCGAGTGCGCGTTGGGCGGCCATTTGGTTGACCACGCCGTCCGCCAGCGGATCGGAAAAAGCTACGCCGAGTTCGATGATGTCGGCACCCGCGCGTTCGAGGGCTAACATGACTTCGAGCGAGCGCGGCATGTCGGGATCACCGGCTGCCACGTAAGCGACAAAGGCGGTTTTATTATCACTGCGGAGTTGGCTGAAAACTTGATCGATACGGTTGCTCATGGACGCCCGCAAAGTGAAGGCAAGGGGAGAGCAACGCAAGCGAGGATTTTGGAGAAAATAGAAAAGAGGAGAGAATCAGGAGATCCGCTATTGGACGCTAAGGAATGACGGATTTCAGAGGTTGCCGTAAATCTCAAATTTTAAATCTTCCTGCTACTTCACCTGCGCGGTTTTGTTTTTTTCTTCAGCTTGGTTGAGGGAGGGGAAGTCGTAGAGGATTTTGCGGGTTTTGCCATCCCATACGCGGAGTTTTCCATCCTGTCCTCCGGCGATGACGTAGGCTCCACCTGCAGAAATGGCGGCGGTGTAGATGAAACTGTCGGTATCGGGCAGGGCAACGGTGCCCAGTTTGACTTTTTTGTCTCCCGAGGCGGTGAGCAGTTGGTCGGTGTTGGAGATGTAGGCAACGGCGGTCACTTCTTTTTCATAACCTTCGATTTTCTTGGTTTGCGAGCCGGTTTCGAAGTCCCAGATTTTGACTTGTTTGTCGGCGCTGCCGGAAGCCAGAAAACGACCATCCGGACTCCAGTCCACGGCCAGCACATGTGAGGTGTGGCCTTCGTACCCACGGATGAATTCCAAGGTGCCGGGATCAAAGGTTTTCACAAAACGGTCGGTGGATGCGGTGGCGATTTTTCTGTCATCGGGTGAGAACGCGATGGCGGCGATGGTATCGTCGTGGGCTTCGTTATTGGCAATGATGGTTTTGTGGGTCAGGGCATCCCATAAGCGTAATTCGCCGCTGCGTGAGGGGACACCTGAGCCGGTGGCGAGGATGGACCCGTCACGACTGTAGGCGAGCGCGGTCACTCGGTCGGGAAAAATGTCGGAGTTTTCACCGTCCCCCAGATTGGCCGTCCAAGTCCACTGGGGGTCGGGGTTCCAAGTGGCTAGTTTTTTGTCTTTTTGTGCGCCTAACAATTGCCCTGTGGCAGCGTAATGGATGGCCAGTGTAGGGCTGCTTTGTTCGATGCTGTGGAGGAATTTTCCGGTGGAGGCATTCCAGAAACGAAGGGAACCGTCAGCAAGCGCTACCGCGGCTTGGCTGGAGTCGTTTGAAAACGCCAATGCCTGCACCGCTATAGCGTCGTCTTTTTTGATGCCTTCGTTGAGTTTTTTGATTTCTTCGCTGAGGCTTTTTTCAATGGTGGTTGCCGTTTGGTTTTTGATTTTCAGGGCGACGTGTTTTTCGGCAGCTTGGGAGGTTAGGCGAATGGACAGGTCGCGATTGCGTTCTGCAATGGCCAGGGCATTTTTGGCTTTGGCGGTTTCTTCTGTGGCTTTTTTAAGATCAGCCTCTTTGGCAGCGGGTAATTTGCGCCGCAGACGCTTGAGCATGGTTATTTTTTTCTCGGTTTCGAGACGGGCGGCAACTGCTTTGGTGGCGGCTTCAGTGGCTTTAGTGGATTCCTCTTGCCACACCTTTTCTGCTGCAGGCAGGGCCTTGGTGAATTCGGCAGCCAGGCGTTTGGCGAGATCGACGCGGCGCTGCATGGCATCGCGCTCGGCGAGTAGATCGGCGTTACCTTTCAGTTCAGCTAAACGTTTGCCGTCTTTGGCATTCCAGAGCCGGGCCGGACCTTCCTTGGCAGATGAAAGGATGTATTGTCCATTGGCGCTGACGGCCAGATAGGCGACAGCACCGCCACCGTGATTGATGGTTCGGATGGCTTTTTTGCCAGCGATGTCCCAGATGCGGATGCTCCCGTCTTCCGAGGCCGAGACGATTTGTTTGCCTTCGGGATCAAGCAGGGCTAGAGAGCTAACGGGTTTGCTGTGTCCTTTGAGTTCGGTATAAACCAGAGCGGCAGGTTTTTTGGGAGCTGGGGGTTTGGCTGCCGGTTTGGGAGCAGCCGCTTTGGCCGGTGCTGGTTTTTTAGCTGTTGCCGGTTTTGGGGGAGCTGGTTTTGCGGCGGGTTTCGCTGGAGCTACTTTTTTGGCGGGAGCTGAAACAGCAGTGACTTCAGTCATGGTGATAATAGCGGTGAGGGCGCGAGCTCTGGCGAGTGCTGGGGAATGACTGGCCGATGGGGCTGCAGCTGATTTTTTAGCAGCAGGTTTTGGTGCGGGAGTTGCTTTGGCAGGGGCAGGTTTTTTGACAGCGGGCTTGGGCGCTGGTTTGGCTGCAGGAGCTGCGGGTGGATCAAAGGCGCTGAGCGGATAGAGGCGGATTTGATTGTCGCTTCCCGCGCAAGCCAGTTGATTGCCGGTTTTGAGATAGACCAGCGCGTTTTGCGCAATACCGGTATCGATTTTTTTGCTTTTGGTCGGAGCGGCTACGCTGCGCAGGCGCAGGGATTTGTCAGCAGAGGCTGAAATGAGCGAGGCATTGTCGCTGGTGAAAGCCAAGGCGGTGACGGCTGCGCCGTGGTCTTTGACTGTCACCGGTTTGGCTTTTGCATCGTGAGCGTTGACGAGGGTGATCGAGCCGTCGATGCCGCCGGAAGCGATCCATTTGCCATCCGGGCTGGTGGTCACGGTTTTGCTTTCTGCGGGCAAAGCCACTTCGCTTTCTTTTTTGCTGGGGGTCATAGTCCAGAGTTTGGCGATGCGGAAACCGCCGGAAGCAAGATCGCCGTTAGGGCTGAAAGCCAGGGTGCTGACAAAGTCCTTGTGGGCGGCTCCTCGTGTGGAGAGGCCGGAGTCTTTAAGCGCAGGGTCACTGATGGTGCTGATTAATTTTCCGCGACGCAGGTCATAGAGTTGGATTTCATGGCCACGACCTACGGCGGCAAAATGTCCGTCACTGGAAAGGGCGGAGGCGTAGATGGGTTGGATGCCGGTGAGAGGAGCCCATTTTTTCGGTGCTTCAGCAATCACACGTGAGCCTATTGCTCCCTGATCAATCCACAGTTTGAGTAAAGCGAGTTGTTCGGGAGTCAGGTTTTTAGCTTTGGATTTGTTTTTATCCGGGGGCATGGTGGGCTCTTCGATATGTCCGGAGGTGGTGAAGAGCAGGCTGTCGTTGCCTTTGCCGGGAACGACCGAGGCGCCGGTGTCGCCACCTTTGATCATCAGCTCTGGAGTCTCGATGTTGAGCTTTGCTTTTGCTTTTGTGGTATTGTGGCAAGCGAGGCAGTTCTTGCGCAGGAAAGGGTATATTTCCTTGCCGAAATCCACTTTGCGATCAGCGCTGATTTTAGCGATCTTTAGTGGTTCGGCGGAGCTTGGGGAAAGGTTGATCGCATTCAATACAAGGGCAAATCCCGTTCCAAGAATGAAAGCGGAAGAGGGAACCCGTAACGAGAGCTTATTATGTAGGATGGTTTTTTTGTGGTTCGAGATCATTTCTTTTTTTCCGGTTTGGGCACAGCTTTGACTTCAACAGAGATAGGGAATGAATAAGCCGCAAAAGGCAGATTTTTTTCTTTGGCTTTATTTTCAGCGGTTTTGATCTGTTTGTCGGCAGCGGCTTTGACTTGCGCCGACTTTTTGGCTTTAGCTGTTGCTGCAGTAGATTGTTGGGTCAACGCAGTCAGTTTTTTTTGCGCGGCATTGCTTATTTTAGTGAGGTTTTTTCTGGCCGCATCATCGGCCGCTGCGGTAGCCGCTTTTTTGGCTTGGGCGAGTTTCTTTTGGCTTTGAGTGACCTGTTTTTTGAGTGAGGCGGCTTCTAGATTGAACTTTTTTTCCAAGGCTTCAAGCCGGGATTTTTCAGCTTTGGCTTTGGCCACTGCTGCAGGATTGTATTGGTAAGCAGTATTGCCAATAGCTTGCAGGACAAACTGGTAACGACCGGGTTCGATTTTAAAATTGCCGCCAGGTTTGAAATCAATGATGATTTTCCCCTCAGTCTTTTTTTCTGGGATCGAAATTTTGGGAGGGTTGCGCAGCATGCCGGGGAAGCCGTGCACTTCGATTGCCAGATTGCCTTTTCTGGAAGCGGTGTCAGCTACTTTGATGGGGATTTCCAGTTTTTGATTCAGTTCCACTTGCCAGGTTTTGTTTTCTACAGGCTCAATCGCAGCCGGGGCAAGTTCCTTGTCGGTGACCGAGAGCACGATCTCCTTGTCGAGCCGCGAGCGCACTTGTCGCTGTCCGGCAAATACCCGGATCCCCCAGATGATGGAGGCGTTGTGAGCTAGATGGGTCACATTTTTTCCAGCGATCGTGGAGCTTCCGGTTAGCTTGATAGCTCCTGTCCAGGCAGGTGCATCGGCGGCGGCTTTGAGGGTGATGAATCCTTCCCGGGATTTTCCGCTGAGCACCAAGGGTTTTGCCGTTACTCCTTGGGGCAGTCCTGATGCGGTGATGGTGATATCACCTTGGTAACCGTCATGGCGCAGGGCGATGACGCGGTAGACCAGTGAGCCGTTGCGGCGCAGCAGTGGGGTGGCGGGGAAGGCGTCGTTATTGATAATCTTGGTGCGTTCGTGACCGGAGATGAGTTGGAAGTCATGTTGTGGTTTGCGTAGCGCCAGACGGTAGAGATGCGCGGGGCTACCGCCGGCCAGTTGATTGATAATAGTGATTTGATAATCGCCATCCTGCGGGGCTTTGAACTCGAGTTCGGAGTCCAGCGAGTCGGCGTTGAGATCATTGAACTGAGTGACGGCGAAAAAACTTTTAGGATCATCGTTTTCAATCACTTTGGTCAATTTCTCGATGCCTTTGTCACCTTTTTCGATTTTGTGGATGACCACAAAAGTATCGGTTGTCGATCCGATGCGGTCGGAAATAGTTTCTACCCAGAAAACATCATCCTTTTTAGCACTGAAGCGGTAAGTGTCGGCGTCACCGGCTTGGTCAAAACGTCCGGCGATTTCACAGGGAAGGGTGATTTTTTGTTTCTCGATATTTGCTTTTTCGAGTATAACCGGAGCGGTGGCAAAACCGATGCGGGTTAGATTGGACTTTCCGTGGCGGTAGGAAAAAGTGGGGATCAAGGCTTGGCGTGGAGTGCCGGGATGAAATTCGGGGGCAACTTGCACGGTGGTCGGAACATCGATTTTGGTTTCGAGTGAGCCGAGGGTTTTGTTTTTGAGTGAAACATTTTCTCCCAGACTGGCGCCGGGCAAATTGCGTCCGTATAGGGTGAAACTCCCTTTTGCACCCGCTTTGCCAGCAGGGGGGAAGACAAAGTCTATGTGAGGATCGGTGGAGGCTTTGAGCCGGTAAAAGTAGTGACCGTTGCCACGGTAAAGGGTGTCAGAAACTGCGATGAAATATTCACCGTCAGCAGCGGGTGAGAAATCGATGAAGGGGTCTTTGTTAAAGTGGCGACGGTTGCTTTCGAGTTCGCGGCCAGCAGAGTCGTACACGGAGATCAAGCCGTCGGCACGGGAATCGAGCCGTTCGGCCCACAACTGGATCAGTAGACGTTGCCCTTTTTTGGCGGTGATTTTGTACCAATCGATGCCTTTGTTATTCATGCTACCTGTGACGCCGGTTTCGAGTGCCAAGGGCATGGCTGATTCTCTTTTGGAGTGATCCCCTTGTTCGAGAATCTCGTTGGCGTCTTTGGAGATCACCATGAAAGGTCGGGCGGTGGAAAGCCCGAAATATCCCAGAGAGCGTACGTCGTAGATGCCGGGAGGCATATCCGCGGGGATGTTTATTTTGAAACGATTGAGGATGGGGCGGGGGGCAGGGTGGAAGTCATCCGCCGGATACATCGCCGGGCTTGCTTTGATTCGTTGATCGCTGAAATAGAGGTCGCGGATCTCTTCTAAATTAGTTCCGCTAAGGTTCACTTCAACGGTTGATCCTGCTTTGGCGATCGCAGGAGAGATTGTTAATAAATCAGTTTCAGGCAGGAAAGCATATAGCTTACCCAGACTGAGCAAGAAGAAAGTTATGGTGATATACGCTCGCATGTGAAAGTTAAGGATGGAGAAGTGAGACTACTTCTTTTTGTCTTCTGCTTTGGGCACGGCTTTGACTTCGACGGATATAGGGAAAGACGGGCTGGCAAACTCAGTGTCTTTTTCCTTGGCTTTAGTTTCCAAGGCTTTGGCATTTTTCTCAGCACTGACTCTAAGTTGTTCGGCTTTTTTTGCCCGGGCATTGGCGGCGGTAACTTCTTTTTTGACGGCGTCGAGTTTGTTTTGTGCGGTGCTGGTCTTTTTGTTGAGATCGGTGCGGGCGGCATCGTCACTCGCCGCCGCCGCATTCTTTTTGGCCAGGTCTAGATTTTTCTGTTCCTGCACCAGCAAGGTTTTTTGTTGCGTGGCAGCTGAGGTGAATTTTTTAGTCAAATCTGTTAGGCGTTTGCTTTCAGTCAGGGCTAGGGCTGCTGCTGCCGGATTGTTTTTATATTTGGCGATGCCTACTCCTTGTAGAATGAATTGATAACGCCCGGGTTCGATTTTAAAATTGCCGCTAGGTTTGAAGTCGATGGTCAGTTTGCCGTCGGTTTTTTTCTCAGCGATGGTGATTTTGGGGTGGCCCCGGTGCATGCCAGGGAAGCCTTCCACCTGCACGGTTAGATTTCCTTTGCGAGTTCCGAAGTCGGTGACCTTTATAGGGATTTCCAGTTTTTGATTCAGTTCTACCGTCCAGGTTTTGTTCTCTGTTGGATTGACTACCGCAGGAGTAATTTCTTTATCGGTGACAGAAAGCACGGTTTCGAGGTCAAAGCGGGAGCGGACACGGGTGCTGTCGGAAAAAACGTAACCCCAAACCAAAGAGGCGTTACGCGCTTCGTGTTTGACGGCTTCGCCATTGATGGTGGCACTGCCTATGATTTTGATGGCTCCTGCCCAAGCGGCGGCATTGCCATCTGCTTTCACAACTAAAAACCCCCGGTCACTTTTTCCACTTAGAACCAGGGCCTGTGAGGTCACTCCTTTGGGTAGGCCGGTGGCGGTGATGGTTATGTCGCCCTCGAAGCCGTCCTGGCGCGGAACCGCCACTCGATAGGCAAGCGACCCACTGCGGCGGAGCAGGGGGGCGGCAGGGTATCCGTTGCGGCCATCGGCTAACACACGTTCGGTGGTGGTGACCACTTGAAAATCATGTTGAGCCGGGCGCAGTGCAAGCCGGTAGAGATGGGCGGGGCTGCCTCCGGCAAGTTGGTTGATCAGGGTGATTTGGTAGTCGCTATCTTGATCTGCGGTGAAGTTGATGGCGGCATCCAAGGTGTCGATGTTGGTGGCGTCACGGTTGTCTTTGCTGAAAAAGCTGACAGGATCATCGTTATCCACTACTTTGCTGAGAGTTTTTTTACCTTTGTCATCCTGACTGATTTTTTCGATCATGATGAAAGGATCCGCGCTTGTCGCCATTTGATCGCTGATACATTCCAGCCAGTAGATGGTGCCTTTTTTAGCGGTGAAAATAAAGCTGTCCGTATCACCGGCCTGATTGAAGCGACCGGCGATTTCGCAAGGGACGGTGACTTTTTGTTTGTCGATCGCCGGGTTTTCTTTAACGACGGGAGCCGAGGCGTAACCAATGCGGACGGCATTGGAATTTCCGACTTTGTATTCAAAACCGGGCAGCAGCGCTCGCCGAGGTGTGTCAGAACTGAAGCTATGTGGGGCATCGCTTTTTTGCGGCACTTGCAGATCAACTTCCAAGCTTTCCAGAGCTTTGCCGTTGATGGAGGTATTGCTGCCGAGACTACCTCCGGGTAGGTTGCGGCCGTAGATGGTGAAGCGGCTTTTGTCGCCCGCTTGCCCGGCAGGCGGAAAAACAAAGTCGATGTGCGGAGCACGTGAAGCGATCAATCGATAGAAGTGTTGATTGCTGCCTCGATAGAGAATGTCCGATACGGCAATGAAATAATCACCGTCCACAGGTGGGGTAAAATCGACTAGAGGATCGCGACCAAAATATTCACGATTGCTTTCGAGTTCCCGCCCGGCACTGTCGTAAATTGCCAAAATGCCATCCGCTTTGGAATCGAGGCGCTCCGCCCAAAGTTGGATCAACAAACGTTGGCCTTTTTTGCCGGGTATTTTATACCAATCAATATTGCGGTTTTCTAGAATTCCCAATACTCCGGTTTCAATCGCAAGTGGCATAGCGGTGTCGCGACTGGAGTGGCTGCCTTCTTCTTTGATTTCTGTGGCGTTTTTGGGCAATACCAGAAATGGGCGGGCGGTGGACAAACCAAAATAACCCAGCGTGCGCACTTCGTAGATCCCTGGTGGTAAGTCAGCGGGGAAGCTGACGTCAAAATAGTTTTTTTGCGGGCGGGCGGCGGGGTAGAATTCATCGGCAGGTAACATCACCGGAGTGACCTTGATCCGGCTATCAGAAAATCGTAACGTTTTCACGTCGTCGGTAAAGCTACCTGAAAAAGTAAGCTTTGCGCTTGCTCCTGCTTTGGCGACAGGCGGAGTGATGATCAATAAATCAGCATTGGGTAGCTGGGCCGAGACAGTGGATGCCAGTAAAAAAAAGGCAAATAGAAGAGGGGGTAGGGGTAAGCTTTTTTTCATTTCACTTGTTTGCGAGGGCGAAAAACTGGCAGGGTGTTTGACTGATATTTAATGATTGAAGAGAAATTCCTTGGTATTGACCAATACCCATAGAATATCTTCGAAAGCTTCTTGTTCAGCTTTGGCCGCAGGCAGCTTTTTGGGATCAGCTGCCGACAAGGCACGTTTCTTTTTCAGATGATTTTTGGCAAAACCGAGTTCGTTTTGGTTGGGAGGACGTGAGACGGCCTGGATATAAATCTCGGTGATGCGGTCATCGTCACTGCGGTCCTTTTCCTTGGCCAGGGTGTGGGCACGGCCTTTGCTGTTGCCTATGATGGCTTGGATTTTATCCGAATTGATCAGGTGCAGGCTTTGGCCGAGGTTGGCGTCGCCGGTGCGTTCGCTCTCACTGGCAGTATCCATTTGAGGGCGACCAAACATGGTCAGGAATTCTGATTCTTTGTTGGCGTTGTCATCCGGCAGAGCGATGGCGCGAACCCCCATGGGTTGTTTGTTGAATGAGTTTTCTGTTCCCGCTACTTCATTGATCGAATCAAGCAGCACCTCGGCTTGCAGACGTTTGGGGTAATAACGGGCGAAGTTTTGCTCGTCGTCGCCATTGTGCTCATTGGGCTCCGCGCTCAGTTGATAGGTGCGGCTGTTGCAAATGGTGCGGATGAGGTCTTTGAGGTCAAAGCCGCTATCAATGAAATGCTGGGTGAGTTGTTTCATCAACTTGGGGTGGGTGGCCGGATTGGTTGGACGGATATCGTCTTCCGGCTCGACCAGTCCACGGCTGAAAAAATGTTTCCAGTAACGATTAACCAGCATTCTGGCAAAGTAGGGGTTGTTTTTAGATCGAACCCAATCAGCAAGCTGTCTTCGAGGATCCTCTTCAGCGGGGATGTCTAGCTCTTTGCCACCCAGCGGAGTGGGTTTGATGATTTTTTTGCTGTTGGGGTTTTGAGCCTGGGCAGCTTTACGATTATGGTAGATGATGTCTTCCTCGGGCAGTTTGTAGATCTCTTTGCGACCGATGGTAGTGAAAAAAGCGGTCAGGCCATAGTAGTCGTCCATACTCCATTTTTCGTAGGGGTGATGGTGACATTGGGCGCATTGCATACGGATGCCGAGAAAAACCTGGGCGATGTCCTGCATTTGCTCTTTGGGATCTTTGACAACGCGATACCAGCTGACAGCTGGATTTTCGCTGGTTTTACCACTGGCGGTGATCAGTTCACCGGCGATTTGGTCGTAAGGTTTGTTTTTAAGCAAGCTGGAGCGGAGCCAGGAGTGGAATGCATAGGTATTGCGTGAAACCCAATCAAGGCCGCCGCCACTTTTGTTTCGTAGCAGTCCAACCCACTTGCCGGCAAAAAAATCAGCGTAACCTGTGCTGTCGAGAAGTTCATCGATTTTCACAGCACGTTTTTTGGGGTCTTTGGATGCGAGGAAAGTTTTGCTTTCTTCAATCGAAGGAAGGCGACCAGCGATGTCCAGTGAAACCCGGCGCAGGAAGGTGTTGTCGTCACTGTTGCCCGATGGGGGCAGACCGAGAATGGTGAGTTGGTGAAAAATCTGCTCATCGATGAAATTGTTGGGCTTGGGCAGGGGAGGCATCTTGATGCCGAGTGGGATGATTGCCATGAAAACATCGATCTGTTCTTGGAAACGAACCATCACCGAGGTGGTTCCCGTCAGACTCTCGAAACTGATCAGGCCAGTCTCATCAACTTCGGCCATGTCTTCCTGATTCGATTCAAATTGAGCTGAGTGGGTGATATCACGAGTGCTGCCGTCACTGAAATAGGCGGTGACCAGAAGTTGTTGTTTACTGTGAGGTTGGACGATTCTTTCTCTAGGAAAAATCTCGATACGTTCGACCACTGGATCATTGTCAGGGGTGTAGATGGTGCCTTCTTCGATCCAGCGCAGCATTTTTTTGTAAGCGAGGGATTCCTCGTCGATACGTGCCCCGCCACCGTGTGGAGTTTCTCCGGTTAACTTGGTAAGCAATAGGCTGTGTTTTGGCGATGCGGGGAAAATACGCCGTCCACGGGATTCGTTGACGATGTATTCGTGGTCCATCTCCGGGCTGTATCCAAAGAGAGAGAGGCGGAAGCCGTTTTGCCCGGCGGATTTGGCGTGACAGGCACCGGCATTGCAGCCGTTGCGGGTAAAGACCGGAACGATGTCATTGGGGAAACTGATTGGCGGCGGCGTTTTAAAACGATTCACCGTGACTTGAATGCTAGCGCTTTTGTCGCTTTTGTGACTGACCGTGATGGTCGTTTTTCCATCGGCAAGAGGGGTGATGAAGCCGTGGGAATCCACTTCGACAATACCGGCGGGGGTAGATGTGAATGTTGCCTTGGTGGTCACATCGAGTAAGGGTGTTTTTTTATTACTGCTAGTGGCAGTGATGACCATTTGCTGGCGTGAGTCAGGGCCAACCAAGATCACCTCTTTGGCTCCCAAACGAGCAGTGATGGAAAGACTGCTTGTTGCGGGGGGGGCAGAAGGAGGGGCGGTGCCGGTCTTTTTTTCCTCATTTGAGAAAGAAAGGCCAGTCATCAGAAAAAAAGCGGCAAGAACTTGAAAGGGGAGTCGGATTTCCATATTCGATATTTAGGTAGAGCGCTAGAGGCAGTTTTAAAGGGCAATAGGGTTGTGTAGGGATAAGGGCTGACAGGATTTAAGAGAGAATGGGCGGTATTAACCGTTTTATAGCTACACAAACCCCTACAAATTAGAGGGCTTTTAGGCGAAAAAGTTCAAAAAACGTCGAAAAGATGTGAAGATGGAGGGATGAATATAGCTGTATGGAAGATACCACCATGATGAGTAGCTGTAAATATATTGATAGGGGACT
>JASFYY010000030.1:0-97524 GCA_045046875.1 Verrucomicrobiota bacterium
CTTATGGCAAAACCACCGATGACGGAGAAAAGGTCGAGGACAAGTTGGTGAAGGTGGAGGACTTTAATGCCACCATTGCTTATGCGCTGGGCATTCCGCTGGATAGCGTATTGTATTCGCCTTCGAAACGCCCTTTCACCGTGTCACACAAAGGCAAGCCGGTATTGGATCTGTTTGCGTAGTAGCGATCAAGCTCAGGGTTTCTCAATAAGCAAATCCGGACGTGAACCTTGCTGCCAGTTGTGTTCGGAAGTCTGGCCGTCAGGCCAGCGAACGCTGATGTTTACGCTTTTGGTTTCACCGGGGGAGCCGAGACCAAAAAAGAGTTCGCTGGAGGATTGGGACAGATAACCTGATCCGGCATAAATCTCGGCACTTTGTTTTGGTAAGTGGTCATTGCTGACAGTGACTCTGGCACCAATGGCTTGGCCATTCCCTTGGGATCCGCGCAATCGAATTCGTAGAAAGCGATTGTGTGTTTGGGCGTTCAGTAACAAAGCAGGGGCTGCATTATTGATTCCGAACAATAAATCCGGACGTCCATCCTGGTTGATGTCTGCAACGGTCAGGCTTTTATTGTCTCCGGGCAGCACAATGCCACTTTCTTTTGGCCATACCGGTTGAAAGCGAATGCTGTCAGGGCTGTTTTTTCCAACAGCTTGACCACGCAGTAAAAGGCTGAGGCCGCCGTCCATCGCTCCGGTTTCTTTTTGCGGGGAGTAGGAATTCTGTGCGAGAACGATGTCGCTGTAACCGTCACCGTCAAAATCAGAAATCACGATACCAAAAGAAGGGGCGATCTGAGCTAATCTTGGTAGCGGTAAAAATTCAAACTGCCCCTTGCCTTGATTGAACCAGATGCCGGATTCAAGCGTATTGGCTTCGAATCGTTGCGCTTTGTCCAGTGCCTTGGGACTGTAGATGTTTTCAAGGGTGGCGCTGGCAAAATTGGCGTAAGATCCGAACTTTCCTGTTAGGGATGGCATGGCTCGGGTGCTGCAGCTGTAACCCCGGTGAGGGTAACAGGTGTCGCCTTCAAAACCGGCTTCGATAATCCGGGTCTGGCCACTGTTGTCGAACTCTCCGTAATAAAGTAATTCGGGGTGACTTTTGCTGGCTGAATATTTGCTGTTGAGTCCGGTATTGGTGACCACATAGTCGATGTCTCCGTCGCCATCGAGATCCCGCCCGGCTATTCCATTCCACCAGCCACTGCGCTCAGCCAGTCCAGACAATTGGGTGCGGTCTTCGAGCTTGCCCTTTTGATTGTGAAAATATTTCAACGGACCCCATTCGAGGGTGATGAATAAATCCAACCAGCCATCGTTGTCGGCATCGGACCAAAGGGCTCCGGTGGCCAGGCCGAGCTTCAGCAATTCAGGGGCGATGTTTTTTGTGGCATCAGTGAATTTACCGGCACCGTCATTCAGCAATATTCGACTGCTGGCGGGCAATGGGTATTTGCCTGGAATGATGCGACCAGTGATGAATAAATCGAGATCACCATCACGATCAAAATCTGCGCAAGCAAGGGAAGCTCCGCTGTCACGAAGGTCCGGCAAATGCTCTTCACTTGCCCGGGTGAAGTGACCTTTGCCATCATTAAAATACAGGCGGTCTTGATAAGACGTGGCGTTGATTTTGTGTTCCACTCCACCACTGACGACATAAAGATCCTGATCGCCATCTCCATCGGCGTCAAAAAGAAGCGTGCCCATGTCCTCGGACTCCGCATCGTTTGCCAGAGTCGTGGGGTTTTGTAGTATAAAGGCGGGAGCTTGCGGCTCTTGTTTTTCATGGCTCAACAGCAAACGCCCAGGCATTTTGCGCGGGCTGCCAATGAAAAGATCAGGGGAATCATTGCGGGTGACGTCACTCAAGGAGATACCCGGACCGAGATTGGAGTGTTTGGCAGGTAGTAGGGCTTGACGGTAGAAGTCGTTGAAAGGGATCTCCTGGACGGTGAGCGATGGTAATAACTGACTACGGTTGAACCAGCTGGGGGCGGGTTCGGGTGTTTGATCCGTTTTTTTTGAGTCAGCAACTTCGCCGGTTTCAGTGATTTGATAATGAAAGCCACTTTTCAGTTGATTGACGGTTTGCTGTTTTCCCGAGGGCCATCTGATGGTGAGGGAATAGGGCTCTCGATTCTCCCCCAGGCCGAAGTGTGCCAGTGGTTCATCAGAGCCCTGATAGCCATTATGTGGACTGAGGGTGCGGTGAAAGGAATGTCCGGAGGAATCATGTAATTTCAGTCGAGTCCCGATACCAAAAGAGTTGCCTGTTTTACTGCGAAGGCTAACGGTTATATTGTTTTTTCCAGAACTCAGATTCTCAAGGATGAATGGAGTTTGATTGAGGTTACTGGTGATGATGTCGATATCACCATCTTGATCCAGGTCGGCGAGTGCGGCGGCATAAGACATGGAGAGCTGGTCTAGTCCCCAGGTGTTTGCATTAGTTTCAAATTGGAAGTCGGCGACATTGCGAAAGGCCAGGTTTTTTTCAGGGTGCTCGGCTTTGTTTTCAAAATAATCCCAGTAATTGTGCCCTATGCGCATAGCGGGAGAAACCAGCCGCTGACTGACAAAATCCCGCGAATGACCCGTGGTGAAAAATAGATCCATTCGTCCGTCACTGTCGAAATCGGCACTTTTGATGCTCCATGACCAATCACTGCGCGCCACTCCGCTGAGCCAGGCCGCTTCGAACATATGCGAGGTGCCCGTATTATAGAACAGCGCGTTGACCATGTGTTGACGGGGAGTGCCCCGTCGCAGCATGTCGGCGAACTTTGCTCCCATCTCTCCCATGGTGAGTTTCTCCCGGTAATGAGTGGTCGGCATCATGTCGGCTACGATAAAGTCAGGCATGCCGTCGTTATTAAGATCCATCGTTGAAGATCCCATGGACGACCATGCGGTGTGCTGCAGCACCGAGCCAGCTATCTCGGTGAAGCTGCCGTCTTTGTTGTTGCGGTAGAGCAGATCCCGGTCGTTGAAGTCGTTGCCGACATAGAGATCGGGCCAGCCGTCCAGATTGTAATCCCACCACGCAATCGAATTGGTGTGGGCAGGATGGTTGAGAATTCCTGCTTTTGTCGTTTGGTTTTCAAAGGTGCCATCCCCCTTGTTTATGTATAAAAGGTTGGGACGCCCCACTTCGTCGTATTTGGGTAACCCCTTGTCGATGGAGCTGAATTTATAATAACGATCCATCGGAGGCAGCACCTTGAAAGTCTTCCCATCTCGCTGCATGGCGACGCCTTTTTTTGGCCGCCCGCCTTTTCGGTAATAGGCATTAACTCCCACAAACAGGTCGAGATCCCCATCGTGATCATAATCCTCGAATGAAGCGACTAGGCTGGCATCGATGATGTCCAGGCCGCGGGCATGGGCTTGTTCTTCAAAATGCAGTTGGCCGGGTTTGGACTTATTGATATACAACCGGTTGGGGGCATCGTAGCAGCAGACATAAATGTCCAAATCTCCGTCATTATCCACATCGGCAAAACTCACTCCGGTGCTCCAGAGCAAAGCCGGTTCCAGATCTGCGATACCGGAAGTATGAGTATGATCTTCGAATCGCAAATCACCCAACTGGCGATAGAGTCGATTGGCAGAAGCACCGGAGGTGAAAAATAAATCAGTTTTTCCATCGCCATCGAGATCACCTGCAGCGACGCTTCCGCAGGCCATGGCCGAGTAGTATAACCTTTTGTCAGGGTGTTTGGAATCGATAGGGATAACAAAATCGATTCCGCTGTGCTGGGGAGATAGTTTCTTGAATAGGGAGGCGCCGACCTTTGCCGGGATCGCTGAGGAGGATGAGCGAAAAGGGGTGGAGTGGATGAATTCGGTCGAGGGGTCAATCTCGGCTTCTTGTGCTGGCATGGGAGCAGACAAGATCAAGAAAAGAAGAACAAGAGCTGCAGAAGATGTTCGTAACATGAAACAGAATAGGCCGCACGGTGATGTGCCGGATAAAGCTATTCCATTTGGATTCCAGCGGCAAGGGCAATCATATAGATTTGGAAGATGTCAAAAAAACTTAGACAAAGAGAAAGCAGGGAATCGCTTGTTAGGGAAAGAAGAAAACACCTTTTTACGCAAGATTTTATGCAAAACGAAGATGAAGAGTTTGAGCGGCTTGAGGAAAAATTGGGCCGATTGACCCCCAAGGGTATGGATGAAGCCTATTTGCTGCATTTGACGCAAACGGTAAGGACCCCTCAGGAAATAGCCGGGCTGCAGCAGAGTGAGCAGGCTTATCCTTCGAATGTATTATGGATGCGTTTTGCACCTGTGGCGGCAGCGGCAGGGGTTGTGCTTTTAGGCACGTTTTTTCTTCGTTATGAGAGCCGGATGGAGGGCTTGCAAGCTCAACAGGACGAGACCGCTACAGCTACAAAAATGATTTTGAATGACGAGGCTATCATCCCTGCCTCTGCCGTGGTTTTAAATGATGCGATCATTTCTGACAATAACACACTTGCGGTTTCAGATAATAGTACGCTTGCGGTTTTATCATCTCCTTCTGCAGAGATCTCCAAGCAATCTTCAGCGGCATGGCCTGACTTACCAGTTCCTCGTCTGGGAGTAGGGCAAGCTGCAGCGGGGAATATTCTGAATTCTTCCGGACAGGGGTTGTGGCAGACATCTGCGCAAAATTATCTGCAGACCACGGATGCTAATTTACAGGGAGACTATCAAGCAGGTGAGTCTCTTAACGCAGGACTACACTTTGCGGGTGCTTACCAGTGGCAGGGAACTACAGAGAGTCAAACTGCACAAAAAAAGGACAAAGAGGCAAAATAAGAGCTTCTGGGGAAGTGTGAAAAATCACCCGACGCCACGAAGGTTTTTCAAGAAAAAGTGAGGGATCTTGCTCTCCTTAATAAGGGCGTAGAGACCTAGGTTGATCGAGGATTTCTTTCAAGACCACCGCTTGGCGCAGGCCTCGCCCACGGGTCATGGAGCGTAGTGAATTTGAACGCCGCTTTTTCCTCTTATGAGTGCTGGTGGTTTCCCGCGACTTGAGATTGGCGAGGGCTTTTTTTTCTTCAGCTGACAACTGCGGAACCGATACCGCTTGGTGGCCAGGGGTAGCGAGAGGAGGAGGGGAGTTGGCGATGCGGGTGGGAGACCTTTGCAGTGGTGGCGGACTGGTTTGAACCGGCTTGGGATCGGGTTCAGGCAGGAAGGATTCGGCTTCTTCTTCAGCTACTCCACCAATCGACTCAAAAAGCTTGCGCAGAGCCTCCGAAGCATCATCGGATCCCGCTTCACGCTGAGCCTGACGTTGTAAGTGGCGTTTACGGTTTTCCTGGACTTCGGCCAGGGTGCGCTGGGGCGGCTCTTCATCTTCTTCCCCCTCGGTGGAGCCTTTGATCTTTTTAAACAACCAGGAAATGAAATAGATGGCTATCGCCGCCGCGTAGAACCATACTTTTTCGTTATTCATCGGTTTGTGGTCTTGAAGAGGAGAGGATCACTCGCGACATTTGCCACGAGCGATTCTAGATTCTATTAATGACCGCCTTTGTCCGTAGTGTTGTGTCCGTCCTCTTTATCCTCGGAGATGGTCTGACGCATGTCTGTATCAGCAACGATGTTCTGATAACGGGCGTAGTCCATAATTCCTAGATTGCCGTTGCGGAAAGCTTCGGCCATGGCCAGTGGGATCTGAGCTTCGTTCTCGACCACTTTGGCTCGCATCTCCTGAGTGCGGGCGGCCATTTCATGCTCGGTGGCAACCGCAGCTGCGCGGCGAACTTCGGCTTTGGCCTGGGCGACTTGTTTGTCGGCTTCGGCTTGCTCGGTCTGCAGGGCGGCATTGATATTCGATCCGACATCAACATCGGCGATGTCAATGGAGAGGATCTCAAAAGCGGTATTGGCATCGAGCCCTTTGCTCAATACATGTTTGGAAATACGGTCTGGATTTTCCAGCACATCTTTGTAGGAGGTTGCAGAACCGATCGAAGTCACAATGCCTTCCCCGACACGGGCAATAATGGTTTCTTCGGTAGCTCCACCGACAAAACGCTCAAGGTTGGTGCGCACGGTGACCCGGGCGCGGGCGCGGACTTGAATGCCGTCGCGGGCAACCGCATCTATTTTTCCAGTAACAGGGCAATCAATCACTGCTGGATTGATGCTGGTGCGAACCGCTTCGAGCACGGTTTTCCCGGTTCCTTTCACCGCCAGGTCGATGGCGCAGGCGCGGTCATAAATAAGTGGAATTTCTGCTTTGTCGGCTGCGATCAGGGACAAAACCACATGGTCTACACTGCCGCCGGCCAGGTAGTGGGCTTCGAGCTGGTCGGTGTTGAGTTCGATTCCGGCTTTTACTGCGGTGATGCGGGAATCAACGATCAAGGCCGGGGGAACTTTTCTGAGCCACATGGCAATCAGAGTCAAGAATCCAACGGGAGCGTTGGCAACCCGTGCGCGGACGTAGATTCCAATAAACCTGCTGAGAATCAAAACGATGAACAGGAGGATGATGACGATGACGGCGATGACGGCGGTTTGCCACATAATGATAAATAGTTAAGTTTAAATTGAGTGTTAAGTGAAACTGTCAGTAAATTACGGAGAAAGGCAAGTTTTAAAGTAGGCTCATAACAAGCTGGGCACATTGCGAATAGGAAAAGCCTCCAAGTCAGAAGGAACTCCGGGGAAATTTTCATCGACAAAACGATCCCAGCTTTCGCGGGTTTTTTTCGATACCAGTTCGCTCATTTCCTCCATGCAAAGTCCGCAGATCTTGTTAGCTTCGACGATGGATTCTCCCAGGCAGATGCCAACCAGTCCGTAATCCATGATTTGGGAATATTCTTCCACCCGATCGCACAAGGCGCATTCATCAAAACCTGCCACCTGACGGATACGGCTCATTTGAAATTCATACAGACGTTGGCGGGATTCTTCGGAGGATTCCTCCATCATGTTCTGAAGACATGGAACGCAAAGGGCGTATTCAAAGATGACTTCATCGCCTTTGTAAACTTTGGAAACGCGGTAACCATTTTTAAAATCAAACAGTCCTTCGCCACACCGGGTGCAGCTGCGAAAGGGGCGGTCTTCATAAAAGGAATACAACTCCGACGGAATGGGTCCGGTGGGTTTCAGTTTAAATCGAGGCGATTCATTATCATGCTCATCGTCGTTATGATCGCTGTCAGGCGTGTTCTCTTCGCTCATGGTATTTGTCTTGCCTCAGAGTAACGCATGAAGTGGTGATTTTCCAAGTCTGAAAATGGCTAGCTTGAGTATTATTTCACATTCCAAAAAACAGTTGGTTTGTTGTTCAATAAAAGGTAATTGTATACTTATGAGTCTAAAAGAGACTCGTTTGTCTGAAACCCGAAAATTGTTATTATGAAATCTGCCTCTATCTACTCAATAGCCTGTGTCGCTGCTTTTTCTTTGAGCTCGTGTACCGAAGCCCCTCAATCCTCCGGTGATGATCACGGCTCTCATTCGGCTGCGCCTCAATTGCCTTCCGGAAAAACTTCCCGCCCTGCGGATGCCAAGCTGTATATTGTATCTCCTGCGGATGGCGCTGAGGTGAGTTCTCCTTTTGTGGTGAATTTTGGATTAAAGGGGATGGGCGTGGCTCCTGCTGGATTGTATCTCGCAGAAGATAAACCTACCGGCCATCATCATCTGTTGATCGATGTGGACAAGTTGCCCGTTCTCACCATGCCGATTCCTAAAGACGAAAAACATGTGCATTTTGGTGGGGGTCAGACTGAAGGGTCCGTGACCTTGCCTCCGGGTAAACATACTTTGCAGTTGGTATTGGGGAACCACACTCACATCCCGCACGATCCGCCGCTGACCTCTGAAAAAATCACCATCACGGTGAAATGAGTTGTTAGAAATTGATTTTGAAAGCCGGTGCGGGAACGCATCGGCTTTTTTGTGATTTGGAGAAAGGCTAACCGCTTATGAATTAATAAATCGAATGGAAGATATGGAAACCACTGATTTCACAGCCGACTGAAGGGAGGCCTCCGTAAATTATTACCTGAAGGCAAATTATCACTGATAAGAGAGCTTAATATTCTCTACTTTTAATGTTCGTAGGCGGTTTAGGGCGGCGGCGAGTTCGTGGCGGCGGAAGATTGCTAGATCGCCTCGGTGTCCATGCGAGAGGATGTCCAGACCTCTATTGAGGTCTGGTTCGATCAGATCCAGAATCTGAGCAATGTTTCGTGTGCCATCGATGATGTTTTTTTCACGGGCATACACCAAGGCGGCTGCGATGGCCCGGGTTTGGGAAGAGCTGATGATTTGGGTGAGGGCACTCAGGTCGATATCGTGTTCGCCGAATTGGATGTGATGGGTGCTGCGGGATTTGACTGAGACGTCCCGGCGTCCTTTGCGGGGATCAATGGAAGCGGGCTGGGGGCTGCGCTCTGAGATTGATCCGAAGGCAGGGCTTTCATTCACTTCGATCGAAGAATGGTTGGCTGCAATTCGCTTGGCTTCTTTAGTTAGGTTGTGAGGCAGGTATTGATCCATGCCGATCACCAGGTCGGCGACGGGAAAATAATCCCCGGATCCACCCATGACGAGAATGGAGGATACTCGGTGATCGTTGTATAAAGAGCGCACTTTATTGATGAAAGGCGTGATGGGCTCTTTGTCCGCTGCGATGAGTTCTTGCATGCGTTGGTCGCGGATCATGAAATTGGTCGCGGCGATGTCTTCGTCGATCAGCAGGGTGTCAGCGCCTGATTCCAAGGCTTCGATGATGTTGGCTGCTTGAGAAGTTGAGCCGGAGGCGTTCTCGGTGGAGAAGACGGTGGTATCTGCCTGGTTGGGAAGGTTGTTGATAAAGGGTGAAATATCGACGCCGGAAACGCTGCGTCCATCCTCGGCACGGATTTTGACTGCATCCGGACAGGTCACTAGAAACTCTCTCCCGTCTTGTGGGCGGTGATTGTATATGCCTCGTTCGATGGCATTGAGCAGGGTCGATTTGCCATGAAAGCCTCCGCCGACGATGAGGGTGATGCCTACAGGGATACCCAGGCCGCTGACTGCTCCACGATTAGGAGTGGTCAGCGTGACTTCGAGATCGGCCGGACTTTGAAACGCAATGGCATCGTTTGATTCCAAGGGGCGTTGATCAATACCTGATCGGCGCGGCAGGACGGAGCCGTTGGCGACAAAGGCGAGCAAGTGATTGCCTTTTAATTGACTGCGAAGCGCGTCGGCGTCTTCATTGGTTTCGACTGCTGCCTGTATTTTGTCAGCATCGAGTTCACTGAAGCGTAGACAATCGTCAGCCAGTTGAGGCAAACAGTCGCAGAGCATTTGTGCGGCTTCGCGTCCAGCGATACGACGCCCGCGGGCGGGTAGACCGAGGCTGAGGCGAACTTCAATCGCGTCCTCGAGGTAGAGCAAGGCGGTGCGGGCGATCACTTCCTGACCGGGGGCATCGATGTCCAGCAGACCTGATTTCCCCGATCCGGCGCGGGAGGAGAATTTTCCACACGCGGCGGAAACGATATGCGCGAGGTGGTTTTCGAGGCCGATACGCCGGGACGGGTTAGAATGAGTCCATTCGGGGAAACCTGCGACTGAATGCGCCAGACGGATACGCACATGAGAGGGGGCGGCAAAAGGATCCCCTTGGATATGATCTAGACGGACTTCGAAGGTGGCGTCGTTGGAGCGGAAGCAGCAGCCACGCAGATCTTTGTAGGCAGGGTAACCGCGGCCGTCTATCCGGCGTAATTCATTGCGAAGGTCTTCGATGGTGGGCATGGGTGGGGAAGGAGCTGGAAGTTAGGAGAAAGGAGTTAGAATTACCAAATTCTTGGAAATGTGACAAGTTCTTGCGTTGTGGGTAATATATGTTTACTGAAATTTGACTACTTAATCCTGTATTCCAAATCCTATCTTCTAACTCCTTATGCCTACTTATTCGACTTTTGAAAGTGAACTTCAGGTGCGCCCTGATGATATCGATATGAACGGTCATGTCCACAACTCCAAATATTTGGATTATGTGCTGGCTGCGCGATTTGACCAGATGCAGCGCTGTTATGGCATGTCGATGGATGAGTTCTTGAAACGGGGCTTGAGCTGGTATGTGCGAGCCGCCTATATCCAACACAAACGCCCGTTGTTCTTGGGAGATAGTGTCCGGATTCGAACCGGCGTTACTGAAGTTCGCTCGCGGGGGGTGAAGGTGGAGTATGAGATTATTAATCAATCTGATGACAAATTGAGCGCCAAAGGCTACTTCGACTACGTGATGGTGAACAGCAAGACGGGGAAGGCTCAAGTTATTGAACCGGATATTGTCGAAATGTATTCAGTTTGAACGGTTGATTTTCGGACTTGTGTTTTCAGTTTTTGCCGCTAGCTTGCCGCGCTTTTCATCCAAACTGCAGGCGTCCCGCGGGGTTTGGATTTTATGTCGGGACAATATCGGAAGGCTAATTAACTAAACAAACCTAACTCAACCTTAATTATATTATGGCTAAAATTGCCAGTAACAACCCAGAACTATCGGAATTGATCTCAAGTCATTTCCGCATGTATCGTGAGAACTCCATTATTATGGGCCGTGTTCTCGAAATCAAAAACCAGTTTGTCACTATCGACATTGGTTACAAGTCCGAAGGGGTAGTGCCGCTATCCGAATTTGGAGATGAAGAATTTGCAGCAGGAGACGACGTCGAAGTCCTGCTCGAGCGCCTCGAAAATGACGAGGGCATGGTGGTTCTTTCTAAAGAGAAAGCCGCACACAAGCAGAACTGGGACAAAATCGTCAAAGTTTACCACGACGGAGGCCTGGTCAAAGGCAAGGTCAAATCTGTGGTCAAAGGCGGCTTGATCGTCAATGTCGGAGTAGAGGCTTTCTTGCCTGGCTCACAAATCGACATCATTCCTCCACGTGATCTGACGGAATACGTGGGTAATGTTTACGAGTTCAAGATCGTCAAAGTGAACGATGACCGCAAAAACGTGGTGCTGAGTCGCCGCGAGGTGATCGAAGCTGAGCGTGCTGAGCAGCGTGCTGAATTCCTCAAAACGGTCAAAACCGGCGACGAAGTCACGGGTCAGATCAAAAACATCACCGATTTCGGTGCTTTTGTGGACTTGCAGGGCATGGACGGATTGTTGCATATCACCGATATGAGCTGGGGCCGTATCAATCACCCAAGCGAAATGCTGGTGATTGGCCAATCAGTCGACGTATTGATTTTGGATGTGGATCGCGAGAAAGAGCGTGTGTCTTTGGGCATGAAGCAGCTTCAGTCCAATCCTTGGGAAAAGATCGAAGAAAAATTCCCAGTGGCCACCACGGTCAAAGGAAAGATCACCAAATTGCTTCCTTACGGAGCTTTTGTGGAAATCGAACAAGGCGTCGAAGGCCTTATCCACGTTTCCGAGCTGTCATGGACCAAACGTATCACTCGTCCGAGCGATGTGTTGGAACTCGATCAGGTAGTAGAAGCGGTGGTGCTGGCTATCAGCATCGACGAGCAGAAAATCTCACTCGGTGTGCGTCAATTGGAGCCAAATCCATGGGACGAAGTCGAAGCGCGTTACGCGATCGGCAGTACGATCAAAGGCGAGATCCGCAACCTCACTGCTTACGGTGCTTTTGTGGAATTGGAAGAAGGCATCGACGGAATGATTCACGTTTCCGACTTGAGCTGGACTCGCAAGATCAATCACCCGAGCGAAATCCTCAAAAAAGGTCAGGAAATCGAAGCTCAGGTTATCGATATCGACAAAACCAATCAACGCATCAGTCTTGGTATCAAGCAGCTTGATTCTGATCCATGGGAAGCCATCGACAGCCGCTTCAAGGTTGGCGATCTGGTCAAGGGAACGGTTGCGAAAATCGCCAGCTTCGGTGCTTTTGTGCAACTTCAGGACGACATCGACGGATTGGTACACATTTCGCAATTGAGCGAAAACCACGTCAGCAAGGTCAAGGATGTGCTCAACGTTGGCGACGACGTCGAAGCCCGCGTGATCAAAGTGGACAAAGTCGAGCGCCGGATAGGTCTCTCGGTGAAAGCCGCTGAATACAGTGAAGAAGAGCTTAAGAAAGAAACCGCTGCCTTTGACGCCCTGCGTCCGAGTGCTGACTTGGTTGGTCTGGAGCAAGCCTTCAACCTGGCTACTGAAGACTGGAGCCCAAGTGGTGACAGTGAAGAGCCGGCCGCTGAAAAAGAGGCTGAAGAAAAAGCCGAGGATTAATTTCCTCGACAAAGACATTTACCCCAACCTGCTTCTTTCCTGTCACGGGAAAGAAGTAGGAGAAAAGGGGACTGAATGCGTTGACCTATCTCCCTTTTCGGGAGATATTTCATGTACTGCTGTGGGGGTTTGTTTGTTTTACAGATCCCCTTAAAATCTAATTATCTAAATATTATGTCTGAAGAAAAATTGAATGTTGTTGCTTACTTGAAAACCCAGTGTGGATGGAGTGGCGGAGTGCGGGCGATCCTGGCCAAATATAATCTGGAATACACTGAAAAGGATATCATCCAGAATCCTGCTTTCCGCTGGGAGATGGAACAGAAGAGCGGTCAACCCCTGTCTCCCTGTGTGGAAGTCAATGGAGTGATGCTGCCGGATGTCAGCGGGGAAGAGATCGAAAATTATCTGATCGAAAACCGCCTGGTCAACCAAGATGCGAGTGAGGTCGATGTGTCGATCAATTCATCCTGCACCGACGCTCAGCACGCACAGATGGAAAGAGATGCGGCGGCTGGGGGTGGAATCAGTTTCACCTAATTTTGAGAAACTGTCTATTAGTGACAATTTTTAAATGAATCCATCAAATAAAGCAAATCCGTGGCTGGAGAATCTGGTCGCTTATGATCCAGGGAAGCCCATTGAAGAAACAGCTAGAGAGCTGGGGTTGGAACCCGGGGATATCATCAAACTCGCTTCGAATGAAAACCCGCTAGGGCCTTCGCCCAAGGCGGTCGAAGCGATGAAACTGGCGCTGGAAAAGGCGCATCTCTATCCGGACGGCGGGGGTTATGCCCTGCGCACAGCGATTGCTGAAAAGTTTGATTTGCAACGGGAGAATGTGATTCTCGGCAACGGCTCGAACGAGATCATCGAGTTGGTGGGGCATGGTTTTTTGCAACCGGGAGACGATATCATTGCCGCTGAGCACGCTTTTGTGGTCTATAAATTGATGGCGACCTTGTTCGGAGCCAATACCATCGAGGTGCCCGATCCCGGATTTGTGCATGATCTGGATGCGATGGCGGCAGCGATCACTCCTAAGACGCGGGAGTTGTTCATCGCCAATCCTAATAACCCAACAGGCACTCTGGTGGACGAAAAAACGATTGACCGTTTCATGGATAAAGTTCCAGAGCATGTGATTGTCATTTTTGACGAAGCTTATTATGAGTTTTTGAGCGAGGCTCCCGATACTCTAAAATATGTAAGAGAGGGGCGTAACGTCATTGTTATGCGAACTTTCTCTAAGATTCAGGGGCTGGCCAGTTTGCGTATTGGTTATGGTTTGGGGCCTACCCATTTGTTGGGAGTCTTGCAAAAATGTCGCCAGCCTTTTAATGCCAACGCTATTGCCCAGGCCGGGGCTTTGGCGGGTTTGTTGGATGATGAACACCAGCAAAAGACCAAGTCGATGACGGACGAAGGTCGGGATTATTTGGAGAAATCGTTTGGCGATATGGGATTGGAGTATGTGCCGAGTGAAGCTAATTTCGTTCTAGTTAAAGTGGGTGATGGTGATGCGGTGTTTCAGGCGATGTTACAAAAGGGCTTGATTGTGCGGGCGATGCGCAGCTACAAACTGCCGGATTGGATCCGTATTTCTGTCGGCACGATGGAACAGAATCGACGCTGTATCGAAGTGCTGGGTGAAGTTCTAGCATAACTATAAGCATAACTTCTTATGGATGACTCCATAGTAGCCCAAGGAGGGACAGACGATGTGATTGCCGCTATCGCTACGCCAGTGGGACAGGGGGCTATTTCCCTGATCCGGCTTAGCGGGATGGGGGCTTTGGATGTGCTGTCGCAGGTATTTACCCCTACGGGTAAAAGGGGGAAGCAAAAAAGGGAGCTGGAGGATCGTAAGGCGGTGTTGGGGCACTTGCATGATTTACGGGCAGAAAAAATCGATGAAGTCTTGGTCACGGTGTTTAGAGGGCCTCGCAGTTACACCGGGGAGGATGTGGCAGAGATCAGTTGTCATGGCGGCATTTTAGTGACGCGTAAAGTCCTCGAAGCCTTATTGGAAGCGGGTGCTCGAGCAGCGGGGCCGGGGGAATTCAGCCAGCGGGCTTTCCTTAATGGTAAGATGGACTTGACCCAGGCCGAAGCGGTGATGGATTTGATTTCTGCGCAGACCGACCTTGCGCTGAAAGCGGCAGGGGAACAATTGGCAGGGCGTTTGGGAGAGCAGTTGATGGAACTACGGGCAGAGCTGTTGTCTTTGGTGGCGCAGGTCGAGGCCTATATTGATTTTCCCGATGAGGACATTGATCCTGAAACCGGAAATTTGATGGTGAAGCGTATCTCTACTAGCAAACAAACCGTGCTGGCTTTGTTGGCGACGGCAGATCAGGGGAGAATTCTTCGAGAGGGTGCAAGGGTGGTGATCTATGGGGCGCCGAATGTGGGCAAGTCGAGTTTGTTGAATCTGCTGTTGGGCTTCGATCGGGCTATAGTCAGTGATGTGGCCGGTACAACGAGGGACACTTTGGAGGAGGTTATTAATTTGCGTGGTATTCCGCTGCGCTTGATCGATACCGCAGGAGTGCACCGATCGTCGGATGAAATCGAAAAACAAGGGATTGAGCGAACCAAACAACAGGTAGAGAATGCCGATTTGGTGCTACAGGTGGTGAATGGTAGTGAAGCTCGGCCGGAAGTGGCTTTAGCGGGGGAAGTGGGGAATGGTCGTCATCTGCTGATATTAAATAAAGCGGATCTTGTTATTCATCCTGATTGGCAAGCACTCAAAGGGGTGAGAATATCCTGCACGGAAAACCAAGGGATTGACGATCTGGAAAACGCCATAGTTGAGGTATTGGAAGCGGACGGCGAAGCGTGGGGTAACAATCTGGTGGCGATCAACGCCCGCCATAAGGATTGCCTCAAACGGGCCAAGGTGGACTTGCAGGCCGCTGAAGAGGGCCTCAGACAAAGTGGAGGAACGCTTATGCCGGAAATCACCGCAATGGATTTGCGCTCAGCTTTGGATCATGTTGGTGAAATTGTGGGGCAGGTGGATGCCGAGGAAGTGCTGGGTGAAATATTTTCCAGTTTCTGCATTGGGAAATAGGGGAAGGATTCAGGAGCGAGAATTCAGGATTTAGTAGAATTTATGCCGCAGCTTTATTTTTAGATATGCCTGAACCCTTTAAAAATCTATTCAGCCGGAAGGTGATTGACCACATGGGGGAGCATTTTTTGCGTGTGGATAAGAAATTTCCCCGCAAACGTTTTGTGAAGCTTGCTAGTGAAGGTTTGGAGGAATTGGAGTTAAAACAACGCTCCGAGCAGATCATGCAAGCGATGATCATTTGTCTTCCCGACGATTTTGCCGAAGCGGGCAGGATTATGATGGAGGCTTTGGCTCCCGAAAATTATATCAGAATAAAACAAGAGAGCATTTGTGCTGAGGGGATCTCTGGTTGGGCCATTATGCCGATGACTCACTATGTGGGTTTGCAGGGGCAGCAGCATTTTGATCAGGCGATGGAGCTGATGAAAGAAATGACCAAACGTTTCACCTCGGAATTTGGCATCCGTTTTCTCATCATAGCTGAAACCAACCGCTCTCTGGTTTTGTTCAAGAAGTGGGTGGAAGATCCCAATGAACATGTGCGCCGTTTGGTGTCCGAAGGCACCCGTCCCAGGTTGCCATGGGCGATGCAATTAACCGAATTTGTGGCCGATCCGGCACCTTGTTTGCCTCTGCTCGAAGCACTCAAGGATGACGAGTCCGAATACGTGCGCCGGTCAGTAGCTAATCACCTCAACGATATAGCTAAGGATCACCCCGATTTGGTAGCTGCGATAGCACAGCAATGGCTGGAAGGCGAAGTTTCTAACGATCGGCGGCGTTTGGTGTGTCACGCTTGTCGTTCGTTGATCAAGCAGGGGCACCGGCCAACACTCAAGGCTCTGGGCTATAAAAATGCCAAGGTTCGTGTGGACCGTTTGCTCATCACCAAACCCGTGGTGAAGCTGGGAGGTTATCTTGAATTTGAACTATCCCTGATATCAACGTTAAAAAAAGACCAGCCTCTGATCATTGATTATGCGGTGCATCACCAGAAGGCGAACGGTAAATTAACAGCGAAGGTATTTAAATGGAAAAAACTGATACTGGCTGGTGAAGACTCGTTTATAGCAAATCGGCGCCATTCTATGCGGGTAATTTCCACTCGTAAATATTACCCGGGACTTCACCGCCTTGAGATTCTGGTTAATGGGCAATCCGTAGCTCTGAGTGATTTTGAGCTGAAAGTTTCCTAGTGCCGCGATCCTAGTATTTTATTCTCAGCTGGCTTGACGGAATCGCACTAATTGTCTAAAAGAATAGCCTTTAATCCTATGAATATATATTTAGCCGAATTGCTGGGAACGATGATTTTGATCCTTTTTGGAGGTGGCACGAATGCCGCAGCCTCTCTAAAGGGGACTTACTCCAATGGTGGGGGATGGTTGATGATTTCAGCCGGCTGGGGTTTGGCTGTGGCGATGGCCGTTTATATGGTTGGTTCTTTTAGCGGAGCACACATTAACCCTGCCGTTACTCTTGGCCTGGCTGCCGCAGGTGAGTTTGAGTGGGATAAGGTTCCTGGTTATATTGCCGCGCAAATGATCGGCGCTTTCCTCGGAGCGGTGTTGGTATTTTTCCAATACCTGCCTCATTGGAAAAAAACCGATGACCCTGGAACCAAACTGGGGGTATTTTCAACCGGACCGGCTATTTCGAACACTTCGGCTAATGTGGTGAGTGAAATGATCGGAACCTTCATCCTGGTTCTGGGGCTGATGGCTCTAGGAGTGAACGAGTTCACCGAGGGTTTGAAACCATTGATTGTTGGACTTCTGATCGTAGTGATTGGCATTGCCCTGGGTGGCACAACAGGATACGCGATCAACCCTGCGCGGGATCTCGGACCTCGTCTGGCTCATGCTATATTACCTATTCACGGCAAAGGATCTTCCAATTGGGCCTACGCCTGGATTCCGGTGGTCGCACCTATCCTGGGTGGAGTGTATGCCGCGCTGTTTTATCAAGCCATCTTTGTTGGCCAGATGGGAGTGGTGTTTTACTCGATGAGCATCGTAGTCGCGGGAGTGTTTGCCTGGGGTTTGCTTGAGCGAGATTTATCAGTCGACTTGGAAAATGAGTGACGGATAAAACCCGGCACCTCACTCACTGATCCACAGTTTGGCATCTTCCAATTCCGCAATAGGGAATACCCGGATTTCGCAAGGGATCAAAAAAGAAAAAGATTTGATCTTGGAGGCTACTGCCGCGCTATCCGTGACCAAAGTGATCCTCTCAAATTGGGCGAACTCCTTGAGACCCACCTTGCTGTTGTCACTCGGTTCCGAGTCCATCTGATAGAGCAGGCGGATTTTTTCATGTTTTTGCTGCGCTTGTTCTACCGCAGGCACAAAAATATTCTCGAAGTCATCAACATTATCTTCACCTGATTTACGTAGGGCTACAATATGGTCTGGCAGATTTGGAATGATTTCAATCATAGGGAAAATAAACGGTATATCCTAAAATGGGGTCAGGCAACAATTCTTGACAAATGACCTGATTTTATTCTGCGGCCTTAAGGACGGGCGCAGGTAGTATCGAATGATTTGCCTTTGATGAAGATCGGATATTCCGAGGTTGACCGGAGTGATATGGACGGGGAGAGTTAAACCATGAAAGTGCGATTTATAAAAATGTTAATGCTGGGTTTTTTATTCACAGGAATAATGGTTGTCTGCGCTGAGTCTAAAGATACAGCCATTTTTGATGGGACAAGCTTAAAAGGTTGGAAAGCTCCGGACATGAGTTTCTGGTCAGTAAGAGATGGCACGATCACAGCGGAATCCACGGAGGAAAAACCGTGCAAAGAAAATCAGTTTCTGGTTTGGCATGAAGAGGTGGGCGATTTTGAGTTGACCTTGAAATTCAAACTGGTGGGAGGCCCCCAAGCAAACTCCGGAGTTCAGGTAAGAAGCCTGGTGCAATCCGATGGCCACGTAAAAGGCTACCAATGTGACATCAGCCAACCCGATGTTCAGTATCTTGGAGCGGTTTATGATGAAAGAGGGCGCAAGATGTTAGCTCTGCGGGGAAAAAAACGGTGATCCAAGCTGATGGCAAAAAAGTATCCACGCCATTAGCGGAAGCTGAATCTATTTTGGCCGACTACAAAGCAGGGCAGTGGAATGAATACAAAATCACTTTTAAAGGTGATACGCTGACCGTTCAAATCAATGGTAAGACCAGCTCGATCGTGATCGATCAGCAAGAGAGTGAGCGTGAAATGAAAGGTGTGCTGGCCTTGCAAATGCACTCAGGACCTCCGATGAAGGTGCAGTTTAAAGATTTGAACTTGAAAAAACTTTAACCTCGGTAAAGTCATCAAAAATATTTCTTCCAATCGAAAGAACGGTTTCCTGATAAATAAAAAAGCCTGTCAGATAACTGACAGGCTTTTTTCACATCTTGAAACTTAAAGTCTTTTATTTGGCTTTTTTGTCTCCCTTGCCTTTCCCTTTCATGCTGGAAAGTTCGCTTTTATCGAGTTGGCCGTCTTTGTTTTTGTCGAAGCGGGTGAAAAACTTCCCTACCGCTTCAGCACCGCGTTTTTCGGTCATTTTTTTGCCCATTTTGGAGTTGGTTAGCTCTTCCTTGGAAACCGTTCCATTACCGTCTTTGTCGGCACCTTTGATGATCATTTCTGCACGTTTGGCAGGATCAGCAGGCTTCTTGGCTTTTTTATCTCCTTCAGCGGCAAAAGCAAGTCCGGTGAGCGAAGTGATAGCGATGATAAGTAGTTTTGATTTCATATTTTCAGTAGGTCAATTTGATTAACTGAGTATACAACAAGATAGATGGGAAAAAGTTCCTCAAAAAATCACTTTTTTTCTGCTAACGCTGATTTCATCAAATCGAAGCCGCGGTTGATCAAGGATGTGCGGTCATCGAGTAAGCCAGATGCCAACAGGGAAGTGTCCAGCACTTGAGCAGCTACCAACTTGGCCAGCTCAGGGTTGGATTCCTGAGCCTTGGATAACTGATGAATCAGTTCATGACGAGGGTTGATCTGTAGATTGACCTTCACTGGCGGTGCGGGCTCATCAGGATTGAGAGCCTGCATCATGCGACGCATCTGAGCGCTCATTTGATCGCCGGGATCAAAGGTCGCTGCCGGACTGTCGATCAAGCGGTCGCTGGCTTCGACTTTCTCAACTTGTTCGCCAAGTTCCTCTGTGATGAATTTGCACAGTGACTCCAGCGCTTCATCGCCAAGACGTTCACCTTTTTCTTCCAGTTCACTGTCGTCCAGTTCGATGTCGGCGCGGTCGGCGGAGATCAAATCCTTGTCCTTGTATTTAGCCAGTCGACTGACCACGTAGTCGTCGATAGGTTCGAGGAAGTAGATCACTTCAATGCCCCGGGATTTGAACGCTTCCAAATAAGGGCCGGCCTCGATGGCTTTGCGATCATCGGCGATCAGGTAGTAGATCTGTTTTTGATCGTCTTTGGCCCGGTCGAGGTATTGCTCGAAGGAAGTCAGCTCACCGTTTTCTGTCATCGATGATTGAAACCGCAACAGTTCAGCCAAGCCTTCCTGATGGTCGGGATCGGAGGCGACTCCCTCTTTGAGGAAACGATTGAATTTTTTGTAGAACTCAATGTAGCTGTCCGGCGAGGATTTGGCCTCTTTGCCAAGAAACTTCAGAAAACGACGGGTCACCACTCGATTGAGTTTCTGGATCAGGGCGCTGTCCTGCATCGATTCGCGGGAAATATTGAGTGGCAGATCACTGCTGTCGATCACGCCTTTGAGGAAGCGCAGCCAATCGGGTAATAACCCTTTGGGTTTGTCATCGATCAGCACGTTTTTGCAATAAAGGGAAACGCCGGGTTCCATCTGGCCCATGCCCCAAAGTTCCTGATTCTCTGAAGGGGTGAAAAGCAGTGCATTAATTTCGATCGGAGCATCCGCACTGAAGTGCATGCGATAACGAGGTTCGTCAAAAGCACCTGCTGTGAAATGGTAAAACTCCTTATATTCTTCGTCGCTGATTTCCGATTTGTTTTTCCTCCACAGGGCTTCGACTTTATTGATGCGTTCACCATCAAGTTGAATAGGAAAGGGGACAAAGTTCGAATAGGTTTCGAGCACCTTTTGCACCGTCGCTTTTTTGCTGAAGTCTTTTTGATCGTCACGCAAGTGGATGACGATACGTGTGCCACGGTCTTGATCTTCGACCTGCTCGATGGTGTAGCCGGTTTTGCCGTCACTTTTCCAGCATAGGGACTCGCCGTCATTTTTCCATGAACGGGAGAAAACTTCGACATCGTCGGAAACCATGAAAGAGCTGTAAAATCCAACCCCAAACTGACCGATCAGGTTGGATTCCTTTTGACCTGATTCGGATAGAGACTGAAGGAATTTTTTGGAACCTGAATGAGCGATGGTGCCAAGATTTTCAATCAACTCTTCACGGGTCATTCCCAGTCCGGAATCTGCGATCGTGATGGTGCCCGCTTCTTCGTCGAGGGCGATCTTGATTTCGAGTTCTTTGTCGGCTTCAAAAATATCACTTTTTTTCAACTGGAGGTGGTGCAGTTTTTCGAGCGCATCCGCGGCATTGGAGACCAGCTCACGAATAAAAATCTCTTTATCGGTGTAAAGAGAGTGGATCACGATGTCCAAAAGTTGTTGAACTTCAGCTTGGAATGTTTGTTTTTCGGATTGGGCCTCTTTTGTCATGGCTTGGTAGATAGCGAGTAAGGGCCTTTTGTCAAGCGCTGGAGAGTAGTAAATGGTTGTAGGATTGCGTGAAAGTAGCCTTTTTGAGGTTGCCAATGGGCAGAGTCGGGGTGAAAAAGAGGTATGAGTGATTTTACGGATAAAACAATCGTGGTGACAGGTGCAGGCAGGGGGATCGGCAAAGCGATCGCCGCGGGTTTTGTAGCAGGAGGAGCAAAAGTGGCGGTTCTCAGTCGGACTGAAGCCAATTCACAAAGTGCTGCCGCTGAAATGAATGCCACTGGCCCTGGCAGCGCCAAAGCTTACGCCGTGGATATCTCGGATTTTGACTCGGTCGCCGAGGTGGGTAAGCAAATCATCGAGGATCTGGGCCCTGTCAGTATTCTGGTGAACAACGCGGGCGTGACTCGCGATGGCCTGGCACTGAGAATGAAAGAGGAGGATTGGGACATCGTGATGGATACCAATTTGAAGGGCGCTTTTAATACGGTGAAAGCTTTTCAGCGCAATCTATTAAAACAACAAGGGGCACGAATCATTAACATCAGTTCGGTCATCGGACTGATTGGCAATGCAGGACAAGCCAATTACGCAGCGAGTAAAGCAGGGTTGATAGGTTTGACCAAAGCGCTTGCCAAGGAGTTTGCCGGCAGAGCGGTCACGGTTAATGCGATCGCGCCAGGTTTTATCGAAACCGATATGACCAATGAAATGAATGAAAAAATGCAGCAGGGAATTTTGCAACAGATTCCGCTTAAGTCATTTGGCACGGTTGATGACATTGCTGCTAGCGTGATGTTTTTGGCTGGCTCAGGAGCACGTTACATCACTGGGCAGGTTTTGACTGTCGATGGTGGTATGGTGATGTGAGGTGAGGTGGGGAAGGAGTCAGGAAATAGAATTTAGGAGGTAGAATAAAGAAGATTATGGCGGAGGTGATTGAAACTTTGGATTTTGCGAGTGAAGCGGCGGAACTTATTGCGGCGAAGATTTTGAGGAAACAAGCTGATGGGGGGATGTTCAGTCTCAGTCTGTGTGGGGGGAGCACTCCGGCGCCCATATACAAGGCGCTTGCTGCACACCCTGATATTGATTGGAAGAGGGTGACCGTCACCTTTGGGGATGAACGCTGTGTGGGACCTGAGGATGAACAGAGCAATTATCGCATGTCCAAGGCCGCTTTGTTGGATCCGGCAGGGGTGCCGGACAAAAATGTGGTGAGAATAGAAGGTGAGCTTGACCCAACTGCAGCAGCAGAAAAATGTGAGCAACGATTGCTGGAAATGGCTCAAGTCACTGGTGATAAAATCTTTAAGCATGATTTGGTTCTGCTCGGTATGGGTGAGGATGGGCATACGGCCTCTCTGTTTCCCGGATCAGCTGCTTTGCAGGAAAATCAACGCTGGGTGAGCGAGAATTTTGTCGCGTCGCAGGACACTTGGCGTTTGACCATGACATACCCTCTGATCAATGCGGCAGACGAAATTATGTTTTTGATCACCGGTGAAAAAAAGAAAAAAATAATGAGAGGAATCCTGACAGGTGATGCAGATTACCCTGCCGCTGCGATAAAACCTACCAGTAATCGACTCACTTGGGTCACTGGGTGATTCCTGTCCTGTCCTGTGATTTGATTTATTTAAACAAAACCCCATGAAGCTAACTCAATTATTATCACTTATACCCGCCGTCGCATTTTTATTTGCAGGTGGCAGCTACATCATCAGAGCCGCTGAAAAAGAAAACGGCGCTGAATGGACTCAGTGGGGTCACGATGGCAGCAAAAACATGGTTTCCCCCGAGAAGAACATTCCCTCGGATATCTCAGCAGGGGATGAACTGGATAACGGTGATATTGATGTCAAAACGGCCACTAATGCCAAGTGGATTGTTAAGTTGGGAGATCAGTCTTATGGCACTCCGACGATTTCCGGAGGACGGGTTTTTGTTGGAACCAATAACAACAATCCACGTAATCCCAAGATCGAAGGCGACCGCGGAGTGGTGATGTGTTTTGACGAGAAATCGGGCAAATTTCTGTGGCAACTCACGGTGCCCAAATTACCTACAGGCAAGGTGAATGACTGGGAGTATCTGGGAATTTGTTCATCTCCGACCATTGCCGGCAAGTATGGTTATGTGATTACCAATCGAGCCGAAGTGATCAAATTTGATACAGCGGGCATGAGCGACGGCAACGACGGGCCGTTTAAAGACGAGGGCAAATACATGGCAGGAGGGCTCGACGGCATCGCCAAGGGCACGGCAGAAGCGGTGGAAACCGGTGAAACGGATGCCGATATTATTTGGGGACTCGACATGATTGATGAAGTGGGCGCTTTCCCACACAATATCGCCAGCAGCTCGGTGGTGCTGGGCGACGGCAAAGTTTTCGCCAGTACTTCCAACGGTATGGATTGGTCGCACTTGAATATCCAACAACCGCTCTCTCCGACCTTGATCGCTCTGGATATAGAGTCAGGAAAATTGATGGGAGAGGAAGCTGCTGGAATCAGTGAACGAACCTATCATTGCAACTGGTCTTCGCCAGCCTACGGCGAGATCGCAGGAAAAAAGACTTTGGTTTTTGGTGGAGGTGATGGCTGGTGTTACGGTTTTGGAACCGAAGGGAAGAAAGATAAGGACGGCTTTAATGTTTTGCCGGTATTGTGGAAAGTGGATTGCAATTTGAAAGAATACCGCATTGATGAAAAAGGTAAAAAAATCAAATACGCTACCTACCCTGGCCCGAGTGAGATCATTTCTTCACCGGTGGTATATAATAACAAAATCTATACCACTATAGGCCAGGATCCCGAAAATGGTGAAGGTGTGGGTCTATTGACTTGCATTGACCCAAGCAAGGGACAGGGGGAGAAATCCATTGTATGGCAGTTTAAAGATCTGGGACGCAGCCTTTCCAGTCCTTCGGTTGCAGATGGTTTGGTTTACATCGCTGATTACTCCGGTCGGGTTTTCTGTCTCGACGCAGAGAGCGGTGAAGTGGTATGGGATCACGATACTCTCAGTCACATCTGGGCATCCACCCTGGTGGTGGATGGCAAGGTTTACATAGGCACGGAAGACGGCGAATTGATCATCCTCAAAGCCGGGAAAGAAAAAGAGGAAATCGCAATCGTAGATTTCCCCAATCCGATTTATTCAACACCGGTGGTGGCTAATGAAACTCTGTATATCATGACCCAGTCCCATTTGTATGCTTACGCGAAGAAGTAGCGAGGGGAGTGAAACCGAAGATGGACGCTAATAGGGAAAACGGGATTAGGTTAGAGGAGGGGGTGAGCCACATGTAAGAAGGATGGAGCTGGGTCAAATTATTATGAGATTGATTGTATGAAGTTTGCCGCAACTGCATTGGCATGTTTTATATTGGTCGGATGTGGTCCGATGTTTGATTGTGATGATACTTTTGTCCGAACCGTTGATGATCCGCTTAAGGTGAGGTCGGTATCGATTGTTATTCGCGATTGTGGAGCTACGACAGATTACACCACGCTGGTGATTTTACACGCTAGTTCATTAGCGCCTGACCCTGATTTGGATCCGAGGATTTTGGTGATCAAGGGGAAACAATCTGTGGTGTTGACTTGGGAAGATTCTAGCCATTTGACTATAACCACTCAAATAGATAGTATTTTCTCTCGTGATGTTCCTGAAGGGTTTTTTCTCACGGTCAAGGATTCTGAGGTAGGTGAGAACTGAATTTCTCATTCAGCCCTTTCAGGGCTGAGGTGTTTTGGGAGCTTACCCGGCGCTTCGCACCGGGCTATCTCATTATGCACCTTTGGTGCAAAAACGAACTGTCCCGTAGGGATGAAAATGAGATAGTCCAGAGTGAAACTCTGGAATTGGATCGTTTTTATTATCAGCACTAGAAGGGCGAAATGATGTTGATGGGTGGTAAAGGAACCTCATTTCCCATTCTCCTTCAACATCGCCTGGCTTTCTTCTGACAGGTTAGCGATGGGGTAGCGGTAAATGCGTCCGCCACGCAGGCGCAGCACGGCGACATCGTCCTCTATCTTTAATAAAGTGGCCATGATGGTTTTGCCTGCTTTATTTTTCCATGCTTGCTCCTTGGGCAGGGCACGCGGCAGGTCGGGGGAATCCATCACGTCTCCCTCAGGCATTTTGCCGCGTTTGCCGCGATCACCATTGATCGGGGCGCCTTCAGTGATCCATTTTTGCACGGTGCGGATTTCTTCTTTTGACAGAGAATCGCCCTTACCTTTGGGCGGCATGGCATCATCGGAATCCTGAGGACGGGTGATGGTGATGAACAGCAGGCTGGCATCCCAGTCACCGGGCAGAACGGTGTCGTTCTTGGGCATGCGTTTTTGGAAGCTATTTGGATCATCAAAACGCAGGCCTGCTTTGACTTTCTTAGCATCCGCGCTATGGCAGTCGGCACACTTCTCGACAAAAATAGGCATGATGTCGCGTTTGTAATCCAAAGCATGGGCTACCTGGGATGCTGATCCTAACAGAGCTATGGTTAGATAAAAATAGCCTGCTTTAAAAAGTTTGGTGTTCATTGTGATGGTGAAGCAGGGGGCAAGCGGGGCGCTCGCCCTACAACACTTCTTTAATTTCCCAGCCTTTGCGGTATTTCCTTGTGAGATAGGGATTGGCTTCTTTTTTGTTGGTGATTTTGAGATTTTTGGCATCCCACTTGAGTTCTTCACCAGGGAAATGCACGGCGACATTGCCGAGCTGAACTGTTTCGGTCAGGTTGCCGCCATATTCAAAGCCGTCGCTGGGTTGTTTGCCTGACAGGCAACCGTCGATCCAGCCGTGATAATGGTTCAAACCTTCTACTGGCTCGATCTTGTATTCGGTTTTGGAATCGATGAAGTTCAGAGCGGGCATGCCGACGTGAGGCAGCACCATGGAACCCTTTTCTCCAACAAAAATGGAGCCTGAACGAGGCAGGCCTTCGCCTTTAGGCAGGTGTGCCAGCTGCTCCTTGGGTTTGCGACCGCCATCATACCAGGTGATGTTCAGAGATTTGTCAGCAGTGAATTCGGTGCCGGGGAAATTATAATACAAGGTTTCTTGCGATGGCCAGATTTCATTATTCATTCCCGAGTGCTCAGCTTTGATGCTATTGGGGCCGCCATTGATCTTCAAAGCGGTGAAAACAGGGTCCAGCAGGTGGCAGCCAAAGTCACCAATTGCTCCTGAACCGAAATCTTGCCAATCGCGCCAAGTGTAGGGATGATAAACTCGATCGCCGCCATAAGGGCGCATCGGAGCGACTCCTACCCAAAGATCCCAATTGATCGTGGTGGGCACTTCCGGCGGATTCTCTGGGCGATCAATCAAACCTGAGCGCCCGTGACCGGTGGTCGCAACCCAAGAGTGCACTTCCTTGATTTTTCCGATTGCACCACTTTGGATCAGTTTCACCCCGGTGCGGTAAGCCGTGTGAGAGTGAATTTGATTCCCCATACGGGTAATAACATTTTTATCCTTGGCCGCTTGTTTGCGCACTTGACGTGCTTCCCACACGGTTCGGGTCAGCGGCTTCTGGCAGTAAACGTGTTTGCCTCGTCGCATCACATCGAGGGAGATATAGGCGTGCATGTGATCCGGAGTGGACACGGTGACGGCTTCAATCTTATCACCCATGTCATCCAACATTTTGCGATAGTCTTGATAGAGTCGGGCATCGGGTGCCAGACGTTTGACCTTGTCCATGCGGGTCAGATCAATATCGGTGAATGCAACCGGTGCGAGGCGTGGGTGGGTGGCCATCTCTTTGATGTCCGACCAGCCTTTTCCGTTAGCTCCAATGCCTGCATATTGCAGCTTGGAGTTAAGGTTTTTGCCACGCAGCAGGGCAGGTACTCCAAAAACGGTGCCGGCGGCACTGATGGCTCCAGCGTTTTTAAGGAAATTGCGACGATTCAAGGGTTCACTCATGTATTCAGGGGGTAGGGGGATAAACAATTAGCTGACAGGTTTGATTTCCCAGCCTTCACGGTATTCACGGGTCAACAAAGGATTGGCTTTTGCATTATTGGTGATCTTAAATTTTTCTGAATCCCATTGCAGTTCTTCGTTAGGGAAATGAGCCGCCACATTGCCAAGCTGAACTGCTTCGGTGAGGTTGCCGCCGTATTCAAAACCGTCACTGGGCTGCTTGCCCGACAGACAGCCATCGACCCAGCCGTGGTAGTGATTGAGGCTCTCTGCAGGTTCCACCTTGTAATCGGCGTATTGCTTAAGCGGATTTAAAGTGGGGGATGAATAATGAGGTAAGACCATCGAACCTTTTTCACCTACCAAAATAGACCCGGAGCGCGGCAATCTTTGTTCTCCCGTGAGCTTTGCCAGTTTAGGACTAGGGCGTCGACCACCGTCATACCAAGTGATTTTCAAAGTATCGCCGGCAGTGTATTTGGTGCCGGGAAAAAGATAGTTGATCGTTTGTGACGCTGGCCAAACTTCGTCATTCATTCCTGTATTTGAATTCTTGATCGTCTTGGGACCACTGTTGATGTCGAGTGCCGTGAAAACCGGGTCGAGTAAATGACAGCCAAAATCGCCAAGCGCACCAGAACCGAAATCCTGCCAATCACGCCAGGTGAAAGGGCAATAAACGCGGTCGCCGCCGTAGGGGCGCATCGGAGCCACACCCACCCACAAGTCCCAGTTGAGCGAAGGCGGCACCGGAACGGATTCTATTGGACGATTCAGATGGCCTGAGAGCCCATGTCCAGTTGTAGATACCCAAGAGTGCACTTCCTTGACCTTGCCAATCGCTCCGGCTTGGATCAGTTTAGCGGCGGTGCGGTAAGCGGTATGGGAATGGATCTGGTTGCCCATACGGGTGATGACCTTGCTCTTTTTAGCTTGCAGACGCATCTGGCGAGCTTCCCACACGGTGCGGGCGAGGGGTTTCTGACAGTAGACATGTTTGCCCTGACGCATCGCATCGAGCGAGATGTAAGCGTGCATGTGATCCGGTGTGGATACGGTGACGGCATCAATTTTATCACCCAATTCGTCGAACATCTTGCGGTAATCCTGAAACAAAGGTGCTTCCGGTGCGAGACGTTTGACTTTGTCAGTGCGAGAAAGATCTACGTCAGCAAATGCCACAATCTGCACTGCGGGATGACCTGCCATTTCTTTGATGTCAGACCAACCTTTGCCGTTGGTGCCAATGCCGGCAAATTGCAGTTTGGAGTTGAGGTTTTTTCCTCGAACCAGGGCAGGCACGCCTGCGATGGCTGCAACGGCGCTGGCCGATCCTGCGGTTTTGAGAAAATGGCGTCGATTGATAGGAGTTGTCATTGTTTTATAAATTGGAAAGTTGAAAAGAGGAAGGCCACACAATTGTGAGGCCTTCCAAGTTGATTGGGAAAAAGCAGATGAAAGCTTTAAGCTTGTTTGGGGGCTGCTTTCTTTGGGGTTGCCGGTTTAGCTGCTGGTTTTTTCGCAGCTGGAGCAGCAGCCTTTTTCGGAGCTGGTTTAGCTGCCGGTTTTTTGACCGGTGGCGGGGTGGCTTTTTTCGCCGGAGCAGGAGTCGCTTTTTTTGCTGCTGCGGGTTTGGCCGCAGGCTTAGCAGCAGGTTTTTTAGCTACTGCCGGTTTAGCCGGTGGTTTGGGTGGCGTGCTAGCTTTCTTCAGTGCTTCCAGCGCCGCTTCTGCTTGTTTGACCACTTGTTGCGCGGTATTGGCTGCATTCATGGCGTCAGCTGCTGCTTTAGAAGCAGAGTCTGCTGCCCGTTTTGCTGAGGCCAGAGCTTTGCCCAGTGCCACTTGAGGGGTCATTGGTGCAGCCGGTTTAGCCGCTGTTTTTTTCGGTTTAGCTGGAGCCGCTGGTTTTTTGACCACCGCTACCACAGGTTTCACCACTGCCGCTTTAAATCCAGTATTAGCATCCAAACCGGGAATTTTAGCGACCAATAGTTTGGATCCTTTTTCCGTCACTTTGGTCTGCCAGAGGAAAACCTTTTTCAGTTTTTTCAAACCGGCCAACTTCATCACTCCAGCGTCCGTAACCTGGGTGCCATAAAGGTTGAGGTATTCCAGCTTACTAAGCTTGGCAATGCTGGCGAGTCCGGCATCAGTGATTTTGGTATTTTCCAAGTGCAGGCGAGTGAGATTCTTCATCGCGGCCACATCAACCAACGCTTTATCAGTGACCTGGGTGCGAGCCAGATCCAACCACAGAATTTGATCGTTCACTGGAGCCAGCACCTTCAGTCCGTCATCCTTGAACTTCTTGGCAACATTCAAAGCGCTGAAACGCAACTCCGGAGTGTCCTGAGCGATGGCCATCAGTGAAGCTCCTGACTTTTCAACTTTAGGCATCACGCTGGCAAGCGCTTTGGCGCGTGCCGCCGCCACTTTAGGATCCACTTTAGGTTTGCTGGCCTTTTTGGCTTTGATCTTCGGTGGGTGAGCCACCACAAATTTGATCGCTTCTGCATCGGTTCCCGCCGGCTTGGCTTGGGACACCTTCATGTCCTTTTTAGCGCCTGACTTGATCCAGAACTCCAGCACTTGGATTTCTTGTTTGGTCAATTGATCCTTGTCTTCAGGGGGCATGTGATCGTCATCGTCCAGCGGATAATGGACACGGATCATGGAAAGGCTGTCTTTGGGTTTGCCGGGGATGATATTATCTCCCTCACTGCCACCTTTCATCACCGCATCAAAAGTATCGAGCCGCAGTTTGCCTTTGGATTTTTCTTCACCGTGACAGGACACACATTTGGCTTGAAGGATGGGGTTGACCAAATCCTTGTAAATAACAGGATCCTTGGCATCAGCAGCGTTAGCTGAAGCAAAACCGAGGGCTGAAATACCAACGATGGTGCAGGCTTTTAATATGGAGTGAGCACTTGTTTTCATAAGTTTTATTTTAAGTAATATGGGGAAGTTTGGCTAACAGGCAAGAGGAATGCTAGGCGCAAATAGGGGATGTAAGATGCTTGGGTGTCTATGCTTTGAAATGTCGGAACTGAAGATGTTCAAATTTTCATAAAAATCAGACCACTTCTTCGACCTCCCAGCCTTTGCGGTATTCTTTGGTCAAAAAGGCGTTTGCCTCGGGGATATTAGTAACTTTGAGCTTGGCGGCGTCCCATTTGAGGGTTTTGCCGGGGAAATGAGCCGCAACATTGCCCAACTGAACCGCTTCGGTCAGCGGTCCGGCGTAAGCAAAGTCGTCGGAGATGGACTCTCCTGACAGACAGCCATCGACCCAATCGTGCCAGTGATTGCGTTTGCCGACGTCAGGCAGCTTGTAATCAGCGAAGTCTTCTTCAGGGTAAAGTTTGGGTGTGCCCCAATGTGGCACCAACAAATTGCCCTTTTCGCCGATGATCAATGAAGCCGGAGTGATCATGTCATGCGCGGAAGGGGTTCCGGGCAATTTGAAGTTGGGTCGTCGACCACCATCATACCAAGTGATACGCACTTTATCCTGAGCGGTGTATTGGGTGCCAGGAAAAGTATAGATGATCGTTTCCTGGGCTGGCCAGACCTCTTTGTTCAATCCTGTGTGGTTATTGGTGATAGAGATCGGATTGGTCAAATCAAGGGCAGTGTAGAGCGGATCCAGCAAGTGACAGCCGTTGTCGCCAATGGAGCCCGAGCCGAAAGTTTGCCAATCACGCCATGATCTAGGGTGATAAATTCCGTCGCCGCCATAAGGCCGCATCGGAGCGGCTCCAATCCAGTTGTCCCAGGAAATGTTGGCTGGTGCCTCGATCGGTTTGTCTGGAGCGGAAAGCACCCCGGCACGTCCATGCCCGGCAGAAACGATCCAAGTGTGGATTTCCTTAACCTTACCGATGACTCCGTCCTGGATCATCACCTTGGTGGCGCGGTATTGCGGCTCGGAATGGATTTGGTTCCCCAACCGTGTGGTGACTCCCATCTTTTTTGCCATTTTGGCAATTTGGCGAGCCTCCCAAACCGTATGGGTAAGGGGTTTTTCGCAATAAACATGTTTGCCCCGGCGCAGAGCTTCCATCGTGATCGGCGCGTGCATGTGATCGGGAGTGGATACATTGACCGCATCGATCTCATCACCCATTTTGTCGAACATCTCACGGTAATCCGCGAACATCGGTTTGCCCGGCCAAGCTTTAGCGACGTTCTTGAAATTGCGGGTATCCACGTCACAATAAGCAACCACATTGACCTTGTCATGGGTGCCGATGCTTTTGACATCGCGCCAGCCTTGGTTGTTACAACCGATGCCGGCAAAATTGAGGGTGGAGTTGGGGGATTTGGTCTTGGTGATATTAGCCATGAATAAAAAGGGGTTTGTCCAAGTAGTAACGATGGAACAAAAAATTAAAGTCTCAACTTTTTATGTCTGTTGCCAGTCCAGATATTCTGGCACAAGGTGGAGCAAGATGAATACCCTGTCTCTAAAACCCCTCAAAACCCTAAGCCTGGCTATTGCCGCCTTGGCTCTCATCGCTCCCGGCAAGCTGAGTCTGGCAAAGGAAACCAAGCCAGGTTTGGCTGCTGACCACCAGCATTTGGATTATTATCTGGATGACAAGGGGAAAGCGCAAACTATAAAAAACCAGGCAGACTGGCAAAAACGACGCGAGCAGATATTATCAGGTTTTCAGGAAGTGACAGGCGAGTTGCCTGATCGGAAAAACCTGCCTGCACTGGATATTCGCATCAAAAACAGCGATGAGCGGGAAAAACACGTGCGCCAGACCATCGACTTCGTTTCAGAAAAGGGTGACCGCACACCGTGTCATTTATATATACCCAAGGGGATAGCCAAAGGCGAAAAACGTCCCGCCATCGTAGCGCTGCACCCCACCAATGCCATCGGTAAGGACGTGGTCGATGGATTGAGCAAACTGCCGAACCGGGCTTATGCCAGGGAATTGGCTGATCGGGGATATATCGTGATCGCTCCGGATTACCTGTCCTTTGGCGAGTATTCAGATTATGATTTTAAAAAGGACCGTTATTCGTCCGGCACGATGAAGGCAATTTGGAATCACATGCGTTGTGTGGATTTGTTGCAAACCCGTGCGGATGTGGATGGAGAAAGGATCGGCACGATTGGCCATTCCCTCGGCGGACACAACGCCATCTTTCTGGGATTGATGGATCAACGGATTAAAGTGATCGTATCCAGTTGCGGCTGGACACCTTTTCACGATTACAAAGGAGGGGATATCACAGGATGGACCAGTGATCGTTATATGCCCGACTTACGGGATGTTTACAAATTGAATGTGGACAAAATGCCCTTTGATTTTTACGAGTTGATTGCCGCTTTAGCTCCAAGAGCTTTTTTCTCTAACTCTCCCTTGTATGATTCTAATTTTGATTACCGGGGAGTAGAAAAAGCAGCACCCGAAATGCGGAAGATTTACAACCTTTATGCCGTGCCTGATAACTTACGTATTGCTTATCCTTACTCAGAGCATGATTTCCCGACAGCGGTAAGAGAAGAGTCATATCGTTTCCTGGATACTCATCTAAAAGCTGAAACCAAGCAGAAGAAATAAAGCGAAATGTCAAAACCCAAAGACTTGAGCAAAAACTTGCTGCGTAGTGTATCGCGCTCCTTTTACCTTTCGATGAAGGTATTGCCGTTGGAGATGCGCCAGCCTGTCAGTCTGGCTTATTTGTTAGCCCGCGCGACGGATACCATTGCGGACACCGCCCAGGCTTCAGATGAACTGCGTTTGCAGTTGCTGAATACCATCCGCAAAAGAGTCTTTGATAAGGGGCTGGAATCCCCTGACTTTTTCGAGCTTTTGAAAAAAGAATTTATTCCCCAGCAACAACACGAGGGGGAAAAACTGCTGCTGCAAAGCTTGGCAAATTGTTATCATTGGCTGAATGAAATGGAGCGTGCGGATCAGTTTTTTGTAACGACAGTATTGGGGCATATAACCAATGGCCAGTTGTGGGATGTCGGGAAATTTGCTTCCAGCCAGGATTCAGCACTGAACTTTGTTGAAAACAGCGCCGAACTGGAACAATACACTTATTGGGTCGCCGGCAGTGTGGGAGAGTTCTGGACGGATGTGGGTTTTGCCAATGGCGGACGGCATTTTTCCGATGAAGAAAGCGTGCAAATGAAAGAACTGGGAAGACAGTTTGGCAAAGGCTTGCAATTGGTGAATGTGCTGCGCGATGTCGGAGAAGACCTGCGTAACGGCAGGTGTTATCTGCCTAAAGACGAACTACTCAGTGCGGGTTGGGATGGGGCAGGAAAGCCAGGAGAGAAGGCCCTGCTGGCAGTTCACGGAGAGTGGTTGTGCAAAAGTCGCGAGTGGATCGGCGCAGGGAAAGACTATGCCAAAAGGGTGAAATCACGTAGGGTTCGCTATGCTACGATTCTTCCGCAACTGATCGCAGAAAAAACCTTGGATTTGATAGAGAATAGCGGAGGTGAGGTTTTAGAGGAAAAGGTGAAAATCTCTCGTTGGCAGGTCCGCAAGCTGATGCTGAAAGCCTTGTTTAGTTAAACTTCCTATGCGTATAATTATCATAGTTAGTCAAAACTGAATTTCAGCTAACCCCCAGCGAGCAAGGAAATTTGTCTCACTCCCGCATCCTGCTTCACCAAGGCTACGGCGAGGCAAGCCGCAAATAACCGCTAAGGAGCAATGGAAAAGACATCAACGGCATCATAAATGTTGCAATCTCACCCTATCGAGCCTTACCTTCATGGTGTGCTGCGCGTGATGCTCACCCTTAATCGTTAATGCAAAAATCAAAATAAATCCTCCTAATCCTATTAGTTTACTTGTTGATTCAATACGATCATCCTGCAATTAGAATTCACTAAACTTATCGATGTTTTTTACGGATTTAAACTGGCTGAAAAAGGGAGTTCTGAACTAGGATTAGAAAATGTTAGCACAAATTTTTAAGAGCAAATATTTTCAATTTGATTTTCCCGTGGCGATGATTATGCCTTTGAGCTTAAGCTTAAAAGGAGAATTTGGAATTGGTGTAATATTGTTGGCTCAAATATTTTTTATTTCCCCCAAATTCATTGAACATGAATTTTCTTTTATCGACTCAAAATATATAGAAATATTAAAAATAAAAAAAATAGGTTTTGTGTTCTGCTGGGTGTATTCGGGGGCGCTTATTGTAATGTTTGTTTTTCTCCACAAAAACATCATCTTCTTCCTGAGTATTGCGTCTGTTGGAATTCCTATGCTTTTTAGATTTTTATCGAGGAAGAGAGTCAAAATAGATGACAATCAATAGCAATCAACGGGACTTACCCGTAGTGTCGAAATGATATATTCTCTCGCAATTAGCTCAATTTGAAAAGGTTTTATAAGTTGTGTCCCATGGCACTGATTCGTTTAGGTCTAGCATGATAGAAACGATGTGAGTAAGAGTTTGGCTTATCTTTGAAAGACATAAAATGGAAAATGAAATTACTAAACGGCGGACAAAGTGGAAGTATGTTTTTGGAATTTCAGTGTTATTTCAGTGCGGCTTACTGCTTGGATTATATGGCATTTATTTAGGAGGCCAGGTTAGCTTATCGGGGCTTACTCCTACTACTTCTGATGAAGGAAAAGAAATGATCAAAGGCGGAATGGATATTGCCTTGCAGTCTCTGCTAGCAGGTATAACATCCTTCTCAGCAGGAAGTTTCCTTATGATATTATCAAGACATAAGTTAGAGGAAACCAAATAAACTAATCCCAATGCGTAGTTGTTACCACTCGATTTGACACCAAAACCCGCATTGTGTCCTGAAAATACGTCCACACATAACACTTGGTGTAAACCTTCATCCTCTTATTGTAAGATCATTGAATGAAATTTAGCAGGAGTATATTTATTTTTTCTTTTCGACCTCGACCGGTTTGGCTTTTAATCCTCCGATGGGGGTTGCATAAACCCCTAAAAGGTTGCCGACAAAACGCTCCCGCCCATCGGCAGGGTAGTTGAGCAAGCGGTAGCCACCTCTGCCATCATCCATAGCCAGAGTGGATGAGCCTCCGCCATCCAGATTGCAGCCTTGCCAGGCGCCAAAACGAATCAGCCACAAAGCGGTATGATACAGATTCGCGCCTTTGCTGCGGAAGAGGCTTCTGCCGTCAATAACCACAAAAATAAGATAACGGCCGTCTTTTGAAAATCCGGCTGCGGTGCGGGGTTCCTTTTTTTCGTCGGGCTTGCGCGTGGGTTTCCCGTTTTCCAACAGAGTATTACCGGCAAAAGCAAATTGCAGGGAGTTGACCGCTTTTGGTGCGCGGTCAACGAAATAAGGACGGTTGTCCTTTGAAACAGCGAGTCCTACGGGTCGGGTAGCGGACCAGGGCGACACTAATTCCCCCTGCGCCACCGCCAGGCCGGACAAGTCTTTGCCTTCACCTCCAGGACCAAAACAACAGGGATCAAAAAAAGATGTATTCACCACCAATTGTAATTGGTGTTTTTTTAGGAAATCACCAGCACGGGTAGAAGCCGTTTCTTTTGCTTTAGCCCCATTCGATGGGGTGGCAAAAAAATGAACCCCCGACGCTTGCAGGTCAATACGCACCGCAACCGTTTTCTGTAAATCGCGCTCATTCCTCAGACTTCCACGGGAAATCTCTATTCCTTGAAAAATAGGCGACCATTCCGGCGCATCAGCACCATCCAAAGTGATCGGCTTTTGCGCATGCAAAGCCGAAGTGAACAATAGAATCAGACTTGTGAGATAATATCGCATGGGGGAACTGTATATAGGACGTAAGGGGCACCGCAAAAGTTTTTTTTAACGACGGTCGGATACCCTTTTCCCTGGAGCAAGTTTAGATTTGATGATACCTCCACTCGCGGTGCGTTCCCCCTCAGTGAACCAGGTGGCAATGTCCTGTTTGACGGCAAAGGCGCTTCTGTATTGCCCATTCACAGCACTGTCTGAAATCACTTTGCCGGCACGGTCGATCAAAACAAGGCTAGGGGTTCCCCTGGGCGCATATTTTTTCACCAACCTCTCTCGATTCGAATCCGAATAACTGATGGCAGGCCAGGGCATTTTTGATTTAATCATGTAATTTTCCATTTCAGCTTTACTGTTGTCCCGGCTAATAAATACAATCTCAAACTTAGGTTTGGCGAAGTCAATGTTGAGACGATAGTATTCCCTCAGACGAGGGGTGAACTGGGCACATGCGTGACACCATGATGCGGCAAAATACAAAGCATAATAATCAGGAGCCTTTTCTGTTTTGTGTTTTTGCACACGCGGGCCATTAACCATCACTAATTTTGAGCTTAAGCTCGAAATAATAGCGATGGCATTGCCCGAAGGAGGTGGCAAATTGTCTTTTTTGGGCTCATTTTTCAGGGCCTCTTTTGTTGCTGGCTTTTTCCCCGTGGCCCGGTTGCTCAGATCTGAAAACTTAAGAAAATGTTGGTCGGATGGAGAAAACCGGGAAAGGGGAATTTCGTGGAGCTTACCCGTGCGTTTCAAGCGTAAAACTACCGTTTTATTATTACCTGAAGTTTTCATATCTACAAAATCCCCCTCGACCCTTACCCCTTGAATAGTTTCAAATACCCGGGCGTAAGATGAGCTGGAAGCTGTCCAGAACAGCAGTTGCAGTAAGAATATTACATTGAAGATACGAGTCATGCTTATCAACATGAGCAAAATTTACCGGCTCGTCAAGCTCGATCAAGGTGAACATATCCGCCATCCACATGGATCAACTGCCCGGTGGTGTGGCTGCTGCGGTTTGATAATAAAAACACGGCGCTATCAGCTATTTCCTGCACTTCGGTCATGCGCTGACCAAGAGGGATGCGTGCCTCTATTTTTTCCTTGGCCTGAGCAGAATCATCCTGGGCGTTCAACCAATCATCATACATGTCCGTCCAGACTTCGGCGGGCATTATGGAATTAACTCTGATATGGTCTTTAGCTAAATCCAGTGCCCATTCACGGGTGAGTGCGGCCAGGCCTCCTTTAGCTGCTGCGTATCCAGAAGTGCCGCCTTGTCCGGTGAGAGCAACTTTGGAGCCCATATTCACAACCGCGCTTCCATGGTTTTTTTTCAAATAAGGCAAGCTGTAATGGAGCAGGGAAAAAGCGTGCACCAAGTTGCTTTCCAAAGAAAGTCGGAACTCTGCAGGGGAAGCGTCGATGCCCACTCGGTCATTCACCCCGGCATTGTTAACAATGCCGTCAATCCTATCAAAACAGGCGTAGGTGGTATCCACCGCTTTGCGAACCAGCTGTTCGTCCGTGATGTCTATTTCGAAATATAGATCGTTTTTATGTTCAATGGCGAGTTCATCCATCAGCTCGCTACAGTCGGCAAAAGGTTTGCGATCCAGGATCACAGGGATCGCTCCTTCGATGGCGAGGGTTCGCACGATGGCTTCACCGATTCCGCTAGCGCCACCGCTGACGATGATCACTTTCCCTTGCAATCCTAAGTCCATATTTCCGAAATTTTTTTACCCTTTGTTCAGCTGATACCCAGCACCAGATCCATTCTTTGCACCACTTCTTTTAAGCGTTTCAGGTCTCCTCCTTGCACCTCCGCAGTTGCCCATCCATGAAAACCAATCTCGTTGAGCGCTTTACGCACATCCGGCCAATCCACATTGCCCTCGGTTAAATTGCAGTTTTTGCTTTTGGCGTGATCCCTATCTTTGATGTCAATTTTAGAAATACGCGTATTCAAAGCCCGTATCCATACGGCAGCGCCGCCTTCTTTTTGATCGAAGTTGCCAATATCAAAAAAAGCTCCTACCAGCGGGCTGTTAAATTGATCAATGAATTTTTTCCACAAATCGATGGTTTCAGCAAAACCGTTTTTGACATTTTCACACTGAATGCGAACGCCCAAACGCCCTGCTGTAGGTAAGGCTTTTTGTATTTGCTCCGTGGAGCGTTGCCACATTTGCTGGTGATTTTCCGTTTTGGGGTCCGTCACCTTGCCCACCACCGAAAGCACGGTGGAGGCCCCCACATCACTGGCAAATTCCATCGCCCCGGTTAAATTTTTCAATGCGGCTTCACGCACCGCGGGGTCAGCGTCTGAGAGTCTAACCTTCCAGTGATCCCATACATTGACATTATGGACAGGGAGCCCCGTTTTATCCTGGGCTGCCCAGACTTCTTTGGTCGGAAATTGACCCGGACCAAACAAACTGATGCCGTCAAAACCAGCATCGATACTCATCTTGAATTTATCCATCACCGAAAGATCTTTCGGCTGGATCATGGTCACTTTAACGGCTTTGAGGATTTGTGGCATAAAGGGGTGGGGACTGGTATTTTAGCATTTTAAGCTACGCGTTTAAAAATTAACCGAGAATTGCGCTGATAGCACGGATAATTTTTTAAATAGCTTTTTAGCCGCACGGCTAAGATTGGATTTCCAGATTCAAGGCCCATTTGAGCAAGTTATGCGAGCTTTTCCAGATGTAAGTACTAGAGCTGCCAATGATCACTACGATGCGATCCTGGCCATCCTTGTGCGCGCTGGAAATCAGGCATTTACCGCTGGCCCGGGTGTAGCCGGTTTTCATGCCATTGCAGAGGGGAAAATCACGCAATACACGGTTGGTATTAATAAGCGTGCGCTTTTTGCCATTGCTGAAATTAAAATCACAGCTTTTGATTTTGACCAAGTCTCGGATCACCGGTTCGTGATAGGCTTCGAAAGCGAGCAGCGCCATGTCGTGCGCGGTGGAATATTGCCTCTTGTCGGGCAAGCCGTGCGGATTGGTGAAATGGGAATTGGTCATACCCAAGAGCAGCGCAAACTCATTCATTTTAACGCTGAAAGCATCCACACTACCCGCCTGGTCGATCGCCAGACATTCGGCGATGTCGTTGCCGCTACGAACCAGCAGACCTTTTAATAACTCCCGCCGGGTGTAATGCTGGCCAGGTTTGATGCCAATAACGGTGGGCTCGACTTTGGCGATCTCGGGAGTCACCAGAACTTTTTTATCCAAATCTCCATTGCGGATCACCAACAGAGCGGTCAAAAGTTTTTGCGTACTGGCAACCGGTGTTTTTTTGTCAGCGTTTTTCAAATGATAAAATTGCCCGGTTTTGCCATCGATAATGGCCACGTATTTGCCCTTCACACTCGGCGTTTTGGGACCATTCCAGGCGTGGGGTGGGGGAAGCTTCTCACGGCGCTTGATATAGTTTTCGCGAGATTCAAGAATGGACTCTCGATCCAGCAGGGCTTTTTCACGCTCGCTGATTGCCTTTTCCCGTTCGGCCAGGGCTTTTTCACGCTTGAGAACAGCCTGGGTGCGTGCTGATAAATTATCAGCAATACGCTCCAGCATATCCTTCTGCTCTTTTTTGGGATCAACAGGATCGTCACTGATAACCACTTGCGCAGATTTGGGTCGTGCAGTCGCCGGCAGATCAATCGGAGCCTTTTTTCCCGCTGGGGTCGCCGACGCGTTGGTTTGCGCCCAAATACCGGAAGTTTGCAAACAGATCACAACGGAAAGGGCCAGCAACCAGCTGGAAAAAAAACATCGTTGTGTTGTGTTATTGGAAATCATTGATTTGAAAAATCCACCCTTCGAATCTTTTAGGATGAAAGATTACGATGACATCATAGCCTCGGATCAGGCATTCGTCACCACAAGATATCGGTGCAAAATAAGATCCCGTGATCGTGTATTTGACGATTCATTCGGCGGGTATTCTATTGCAACATGTCTCGCACATCATATAGCTATTTGATTCTGGCGGTTTTTTTTCTGGTTGGTTTTTTCTTACCAGGAATGGTTTTCTCAAAAAACAAACCGCCCAATATTCTCGTTATTCTGACGGATGACCATCGCTGGGACGCATTGGGATTTTTGGGACACCCTTTTCTTAAAACTCCCAATCTTGACCGCATCGCAAAGGAGGGCATTCATTTTTCCAATGCTTTTGTCACCACGTCACTGTGCTCACCCAGCCGCGCATCGATCTTCACAGGGCGTTACGCTCACAACCACCGGGTGGTTGATAATTACAATCCACTGCCAAAAGGGCTGATCTACTTTCCCCAGTATCTGCAAAAAGCAGGTTACGAAACCGCGTTCATCGGCAAGTGGCATATGGGCGGTGAAGTGGATGATCCGCAGCCTGGCTTTGATCATTGGATCAGTTTCAAAGGGCAGGGGGTGTATTTTGATGATCCGGAGCAGGCCAAAGTGAAGGGGCGTTATGTGCCGCAGGCGGTCAATGATGGTTATAATGTTGATGGCAAACGCAGGCCACAAAAAAAATACATCACTGATGAGCTCACCCGTTTTGCGCTCGATTGGTTGAAAGAGCGACCACCTGGCGAAGACAATCCGCCGTGGCTGTTATATTTGTCCCATAAAGCCGTGCACGCTGATTTCATCCCCGCCAATCGCCATGCCTTCCAGTATGAAAAACAAGAGTGGACGGCACCGCAATCGTGGTTTGATAATCCCTCAGCTTTTCGTGATGTGCCTATGTGGGTACAAAATCAGCGCAACAGCAGGCATGGGGTTCAGTTTGCTTATTATGGCGACCTCGATCTCGCCACTTACTACCGTAGATATTGTGAAACCTTACTGGCGGTGGATGAAACAACAGGAACTCTGATGGATACCTTGCGACAACGTGGTGAGCTTGATGATACTGTTATTTTGTATCTCGGTGACAATGGATTTTTATTCGGCGAGCACGGACTGATCGATAAACGTTGCGCTTATGAGGATTCGATTCGCATCCCGATGCTGATGCGCGCCCCGATGTTCAGCAAGGGCGGACGCACGATCGAACAAGTGGTCGCCAACATCGACATCGCGCCCACTTTACTCGACGTGGCGGGCATCAAAACTCCAGAACAAATGGACGGCCGTAGCTTTTTGCCGCTGGTGAAAGGGGAGCCAAGCGAATGGCGGGATTATCTGTTATACGAATATTACTGGGAGCGGAACTACCCCCAGACCCCGACGATGCACGCGCTGCGTGGGGACCGCTTCAAGTATGTGCGTTATCATGGCATCTGGGATGTGGATGAACTTTACGATCTCATCGCCGACCCGAAAGAGAGCACCAATCTGATCAATGACCCTGAATACGCTGACACAGTGAAACAACTTAATCACCGCCTGTTTGAAATTCTTGAAGAGACCGGAGGCAAATCCATGCCGGTATTAAATGATCACGGCACCAAATTCCTCCACCGTAAAAAAGGAGGCACGCCAGCCGCTGAGTTTCCTAATTGGTTCGAACGTCAGCCGGATTCGCCGCGAGGTAAAAAAACTAAAGACGTAAAAAAAACGGCAAATTAATTCAATCAGGAATTTGCACAAAACTTTCCAATCGCTTTATCAGACTTCGCAAGCAGGGGAATTCTGGATCGTTTTGTCGTGCTTGATTTTGCCCAATTCCAAACGGTTGATGGTGAAACTGTATAACTTAAGCGGTACAAAAAACAGGATGAAGAGCGTAATAATAGACAAAAATACTCTCCAATCACCGAATTCTAGGAGGTTACCGTTTTCACTTTCAAAAAGGTGATCCGACATGAGGCCGTAGTAGTCAAACAGGGCAGCAATCAATACGAACAACTGAAGCGCCATGATAGCAAAGGGCCATCGGCCGATCACATTCTTAAAACTATCGACAGAAAGTCCTTCGCGTCGGAGAAAAAACGATACCAGTGACATGTATAGCGGAAGGCCGATCAACATGACAAAAAGCATGCTGATTGGAGATTTGAAGTCGGGCATGAAACTGTCAAGAAACAGTGAAACTCGGCCAACCGACATCACCATGGCAAAAAAGGTAAAGATGCCAATCAGTCGTCGAAAGTTAGCTTCCGTTTTTTTACGCAAAAGCTGATAGCCATAATGAAAAGCCAAAATTCCGGGGCTGAGTTTCAGAATGAAAGAAGAGAACACAGTTAGATAACTCCAGAGCCCGTATCTAGGCGAATAATAATCGGAGCTCAATTCCGCTGCCGCTAGAGTCCAAACAGCGCAATACCAAACTCCGAAAATCATCGCCGCAAGAGCAAGCAGATTGCTGAATTTGATGCCTTTGAGGTATTTCATTGCTTCAAGGGAGCTTGAGTGAGAGTCTCGGTTGAATCCGCAAATTTAAGCTCATTTTCAGCAAGTGAAAAATCATCACCGCAGTATGGGCATTGATTGATCGAGTGAGCAAGTTCAGGGATTTGCAAATGACCTTCACTGGGCAGCATCGAGATGCATTGGTCACAACTTGGGCAGCGATCACGTTTTTCGAACACTCGGAAAATAAATCCAAAACCTATTAAGTAAATGAGGAAAGGGAATCTCTCGTAGTGATTGATCAACCACCAGGAGGAGAGAACCACAAAAACAAGCAGGGCAACTTGCCTGAAAGCAATCGTTTTACGCCGAGCATTAATTTTATCACGCGAAGTCATGAGGCCTGCATTTATCTAAGCAAATTTAGCATAGCGAAATATCTAAGGGAGAACCAGCCTTATTCCCTCCCTCCGTATATTCGATTTCACATTACATGTAGTGTGCGATACAAGGAAGTAACATGTTAGTTAACAGTATGCAAATCCTTAAGATATGCAAGCCTTGCTGAGCGGTAAAACTTGTATTCTCGCAAGCTTTTTATTCCATAATAACGCCGCCCAGAACAGCGTATAAACTTTACTTCTCCCTTAACCGCTAATTGGTTAAGACGAGGGCGGCTAACATCAAGCATAGTCATAGCAAGCGTAGGCGGAAAAATTCCATCTTGCTCACGTTGAAAGCTAAGAAACCTTGAATGACCACTAGCCATGATGAAGCGTCAGACTAGACGCGGTGAACGGAGTTTTAAGAGATAAAACAGCCAATTTTGTTTTATGGAAATTAGAATATAAGGACAAAAAAAATTTCATTTTAATTATTTAATCTTACTAAATTTAAAGTAAACCGAACTAAAGAGCAAGCGAAAGCGCCCACATGGGCGTTGACTCTGCAAATTAAGAAGGGGTTTGCCACCCCAAACCCCGCTAAACTGATGCAGTTTAATCCAATATTGCCTGCCGGCGGCTTACCCCCTCCGCCCCCTAAAGGGGGAACGGGAGAAGTCGTTTAAGAGATAAAAACTAAATTCCATTCCAGCAATATTCATAACAACCTTAAAATAAGACAGTTAAAAGGCCATTGAAAAACAGTTTCCCAGGCAAAAGACAATATCCAAAAAACAAAAGCTTAAGGATGGTTGCCAAGACGACGAAAAGACAAAAGGAAGCCTAGGGCGGCAACCCTTTCTAATTTTTTATTAGTGCTTCGCAGAAAAAAAGGACATTCATTTTTAATAAGTTCCAAATAATCGCGCTTATTTATGCCTCCTAGATGAAAGAAAAGACTTCTTTAAAGTTTTTTTACTCGATGAAAAAGGCAGTTTGAAGCGTGAAAACAGCTTTTTACGGGGTTTTACAGGCTCAACGGGCAGTTGCATAGGGTCAAAAGTGGCAAGGGCAGGGGAAACAGATTCTGCAATCGCTGGGACAACTCGAAGCAATAACGCAATCTCACGCCGTGCATTTGATTCATCCTTTTTAAAACCAATCCCAAACAAACCCTTTTGTTTAAATTTACGCACCTCCTGACCCTTTAACCCTCCAACGGCATACCATTTGCCCAAAACCGGACGAAAACGACTCTCCCAGACCTGTGAAGCTATTTCCGGTATCAAATTGCCGTCAATCTCAGTTTCCCCGGCTACATCCTCAGATATTTGATTCACATTGATTTCAACGCCTGATCCCAATTGCACCAAATCAACAGTAAGAGTAAGAGCAACGCGCCGAAACTCGATGGAGTTCCGGACATTACCATTACCTTGTTGATCAGAGATAGGAACGGCAATTTCCCGCCCAGATGAAATTTTACCAGTTTCGCCACTAGAAAGAATAATTGAAGGCCTAGCGACCACATCGAGCCTACCGGAATCCTGTAAACGATCAATTGCTAGCGTGAGCCAATCCGTTTTTAAATCCAATCTGCCCGGAGAACTTAAAATTGAATGATTATCAAAACTAAGGCGATCACCTTCCGAATATTTCAGAACCCAATCAAGTGAAAACTTTTCGCCATTAGAAATATTAGCAAAACCGATAACAGCCTCAACTCGATACTGATCACCAGCAATATCAATAGCGCCTAACATAGCTTCAATCATTGGAGCCTGGTCCTCATCCAATCTGACAATCACTTGATTGCCTACTGGATTAATCATCCAATCAATTCGCGTATTGGTTCCAGAGTTTTGACGGAAAAACTCAATATTAGGAACAGCCCTATTAACGAATTTGCGAACAATAACAACTTGTTCAGATTTCTCTGATGGGTCAGAAACAGGGGCAGGGGAGGGGAGCAAAGGTTTTTCAACCATTAAAGGCTGTGGAGCTTTTTCTTGCTCATCATCCAAACCAGTTTTTTCTTTTTCAGAATCATTTTCAGACTCTGCGCGGGCATCCATGGAAGCGCCTATAGCACCAAACAAACCGCGACCGCTAGAAAGCCTATTTTTAACACCCCAACCGATGCCAACCAGCAACAACACTACTATTAATAATTTCATTTTGTGACTCCTTTTTTACTCTCATTTTAACCAAGATAGGAAATTCAAGCTCGAGCAAAGCTATAATCCTTTTTAAAACACTAACCTTTTTAACTTGCCGTCTTTTAATTCGGGCACGCTGATTTTGTGCCATGCCTTGCATAAGTGAATCTAGCATAGCCTCCGTTTTGTAGCAGCGACCAACGGACATAGTGAACCGCGCAAACTTACGCCGCATAATCAAACCCGATTTAGCATCTCGACAAACCCAAACAAATATTTGACCGAACATTTTACCAATCAAAGGAAGAGTAATATGTTTTAAATTCACTGCCGACCAAATCACTTGAGACTGTTTTCTGAATTGTGAATTCATCGTGGTTTTGTCCTGGGTAATGAAAATAACATCAACCCCCGCTTTACGACTTTGAGTTAAGAAAGAAAGCATATCACCATCTTTTGATTGCGTCTCTTTCCACTTATGCGCGTTATACCAAAGATGCCCCTCGTCAATCGTAACGAGAACAGGACATTCAAGAGAGCCCCAGTCTACAAGTTTCCACCAATCTGTTAAACCATCAGCAACAGGCAAACTTTTTAATTGTTTCGAATCAAATTCAACCCCATAGCGCGCCGCTAAATAACGAGTCACATGATCATGGTCAAATTCAATATTGGTAAAAGCCGTACCGCCAGCAGCTAAATGCTCAATCGTATTGACTACAGCCAAATAAGTTTTACCACCCCCGATTTTCCCCTCAATTATAGAAATCATTTTTATTAATTAGCGACTGTTGGAATAAAGCTTTTGATCCAACGAAACAAAAGCAACGCTGAAAACATGGTGAAATACGCAAGGCTCATTGCGAGAGTTTCAGACAAGGCAAAAAAATGATTCACTAAACCCGAAACCTCAGCAACAGCGCTGAAATTCAGATTAGAAAACATCATTTGCGACGAGAGAAAAGAAGCAAAATTTACAAGCAAATCTGCAAGCATACCAGTAACCGATTCAATCACGGCAACCACTGGCAAAACGAAAAGACTAAGTTTAGCTAACATTTTAGCCATAAACTCAGCAATCCTAACTAATAACAAGGCCATGTTTTATATTTTTAAAGTTTTATAGGACAACGTGAGAAAACCGACACTCATAAAAATGAGAGTGCAAAGCCGAACCATGCCCCAAACCGAACTTGTGAAATCCAGCTTTAAAGGAAAATTTGCACCTAGAAGAGTAAAACTTTTATCAATCATAGCCACGTCACCCGAAAAGGCCGGAATCGTAGGCAATGACATAAATTTACCATTATCAGAAAGACTATCTTTCAAAATTTCCAAATCATTAAATGAATCAGTTAAAGCTGTAGCAGATTCTACACCCGACAAATCTCCCGATTCCATATCGAGATTATTAGCATAACCCAAAGCCTCAGCGTCAATACGCCGTATTTCACCAGCAACATCACCATCACCCGTAATTTTTACACTTGATGAATTATCAATCTCTGTAATTTCTGGTGGAAGGGGAATAGAACCCGTAAAACCATTAGTGTTTGAAACCGTAGTTGAAGTAGTCCCGTCTGGATTTGTTGTAGTGACGACCTGACTAGCCGTGGTTGAGCCGTCCGAGCCAATCACAGAAGAACCCGATGTTGTGACCGTTCCAGACCCGCCAACAATTGCACCACGTAAATTGAGCTCAGAAACACTAAGAGTTCCACCGCCGATTTGCTCAACCGGCGTACCTGATTGAGTCGTGACAGTTAATCCAGAAGCCGACTCTAGCGCATAATTCCTATCAACAGTCGTCTGACCATTGCCAACAGCAATCGTTTCAACTGGCCTTTCACCGTCTTGGATAACTATAATTTGTGGAGCTCCAGATTGATTGTCAACATTAAGCCGCACAGTAAAATCATCAGCAGGGTTAAAAGTCAAATTCCCCGCCGATTGAGTACGCGTAGATGCACCAACCACAAAAGAAGGATCAAAAGAAGGATCAAGAGCACCAGTAGGAACAACAAAAATCTGAGTGCCAGGCGGCAAATCTTGCGAACCGGAAATCTGCAAAGTTTGCCCAGGAGCGATATCAATAGCTCCATTTGTTAAACTAATTTGCTGCCCATCAGGAGTCAAAGCAAAGACCTCCAAAGACCGTGTGGTATCGTCATTATTAGTGACCTGATAATCAAAATCAAGACCCTCAATTTCCGGGGGAGCGGCAGTAGAAACACCTGGCCGACCAGTTGCCGGAACCTCAATAGAATAAAGATTAATACCCTCAACAGGAAAAGAAATCGAACTAGAAGTAACAGACCCCAAAGAAATAGAAAGGCCAACGGTTACACTGCCAGAAAGTAACAATTCAAAGGAAACACTGTCCAGAATAGTCTCTGAATTATAATCGAGCAATTGAAACGTACCAAAAATAGAACCCTCAGCAATAACATTAATAGGCGGGTCAGTTGTCTGAGGATAAAGCCTGCCATCATCTGACCCCGCTGTACCATAACTTTTAAAACCTCTAACAGTATTAAAATTATGAGTTAAAGCGCGAATGCTCTCAGCAGGAACGCTAGTGGCGATTTTATCAACACTCAGCGCATAAATTGCATGTTGACCAGAGTCTAAAAGAATTCGAACTTTAAAATGCTTTTGAGTCAACGCCTGATTGTGCACATTAAAGGGAATATTAGCACTCTTAAAACTAAAAATTGCCGCACCAGAAACAACCGTTCCATCATTAAAAGTTAGATTTTCGCCTCCCAAATATTTACGAGAACCCGTAAAATCAGTCGTTATTTTATAGCCCTGAGCGGCTAACTCACTTGATAAACCAAGAATTAATACCGTAAATACTAACAAGCGCAATAAACCCCCCAAGAATTGTCGAAATACCCTCGTTGAAAATCGCAATAAAACCCGTTGCAGGCTCATTGATTTTTTGAAGCTCTGCCAAAATTTGAGTAAGTAATTCATTATCAGTCATTACGTAAAGGGCTAAGACCAATCAGCGTCGTCTGGATGCGAGTCTCTCAGAAACTCTTGATATGCCGCCTCATTTTCCTCTGCGGTCATTTCGTTTCCACTCGCATCATAAAAAGTTTGAGGTTCAGCACTCAGTAAATCACCATCATCATTGTAAGAATATTCAACGCCATTCTCAACATATTGATTAGGATGAGCAGATTCATTCATACCGTGTAAATCCCAATCCTCCATTTGTTCTTGTAAATAATCATCATCACCATTAACTAAAATTTTAAAAGTGCTGATGACTTTCTCAACTACAAAAAGAGTAATCACAGCAATCAAGCCACCCAATAAAAAAAGTTTTATTTCAGAATCCGCGTAATCAAAAAGAGTATCAAACATAAGAATAAATAGATTAAATTAAATAGTTTTAAGAGGGGATGAATAAACACCCCCCCTTAAAACGATCAACCCTAGCTGATGATGCGTTTAGCAGCACGCAGCACGAACACGGCACCAATCACGATACCGACCACAGCAACAGCGGCAGGAATCACCAAGCCAAGTTCAGTGGAAATGTCACCAGTAGCAGTGACAAGATCAGCACCAACACCAGCCTGAGCTGATCCAGAAGCCAACAACGATGCACCCGCAAGAGCGCCCAACAGCATGTTTTTATTTTTTTTCATGTTTTTCTTATTTTGTCTAATTAACCGCCGACAGCATCAAAAACCAGCCTAACCCCAGATATAACTACGCCAACAGCTCGCAAACCGAACCAAAGCAAAATTAAACTGGAAGCTGTCAATACCATCTATAAACGATTAAATCTATAATGCCGCTCCCCGTGCTACCTCGGCAGGAGTCACCAACCGAGAGCCCGCAGTCATAGGGAGAAGCAAAGTTTCACTAGCTTTCAAATCTTTTAAAATTCGATAAGCTAAAATTCTCAATTCCTTACTTTTTTGGATACTCTGAAAACAGAGTTTTTTAATTTCGTTATTGTTCATCCTTCAAGGAATTTAGTGGGAACATCTTTGAAGAAATCAATGTGGACTGATTGCAATTCCGCATTTTTCTTTTCCTTCACATGATCAGTTGTATGATTTAAATACTTTTTTAAAAAATCATCATCAGAAGCACCGAGCGCATAACATTCAAACTGTCTACCATCGGCATCTAAACAAATAAATTTAACTCTCATGTCAATTAAGTTTTATTTTAACAAGGAAAGGAAACCCGCTTTCCTCGGTGTGCTCTCGCAAGCTCGGCACAGTCGAGGTAAGCGGGTAATCCTTATTTAAACTATCTTGATGTCTCCCATCAATTCAGGATTAGACCCTTGGTTAGTATTCGCACTAGTGACATTGATTTCAACTGCCGCGAATTGGGGCAGGGGAACCAATGAACCAGGCGAACCCTCTTTTGCCTCTGCCATCTGTAGATGTGAAAACGAGCCTTTGCCGTCTGAAATCTCAGTGGTGACACGCTCCCAACATTTGCCTGACTTTGCCATCTTAGGCGGTGTATGGACTGACGTGACAACTAAGCCACAAGCTATCAAGCCGGTACGGTCACTGAATTTATCTTGGAGAATTCCAGCGAACATTTTAACCATTGGGCTTTCATCCGATTTATTCCCTGCCTGTCTTTCGATAATAAGTTTTTCTGCCATGATTCTATGTGTTTTTCAATGTTTTTTGCCGCTGTGTAGTATTGTTTGTTATACGGCAGCGACGCTTTACCGATAAAAACCAGATTGTTTAAATCTGTAAAAAATGTTGATTTGAGGGATTTTAATCTTGTGACCTGTGAGCCTAAATACCTGTCCTGTGAGTCTCTAGCAATCAGCACTACACAACACGCCCAACGGTCTAATTTTGCGCGCACTGTCCATGGTAAAAGACAGCTTTTCGGTTCGAGCTTTTTTTTTAGCTCAGTATCAATATTGCCAGTGTAAAAATGTGGGGACGTTTGCCAGAATCGCGCACGGTCGAACGTTTTTCCATCGTCGCCCTGATAATCAGCGAACCAATCAGGGATGGTGGAATTTGAACCATCGGGATTTTTGAAAAGGTATTTGAACATATAGTCCAACGTTGCGCCCTCGATGCGTTTGATATTGACGCGACCCAATCCCCAAAACTCGCTGACCATCTGCATCTCAAACACGGTTAGTTTGCGAGTTATAGACATAGCCATGTGCCAATGTACCCAGCCATGATTCAAACCATTGCCGCCGTGAAATTCCATCTTCCAACAATGTTTAATCTCGAAATGGTCACCAAATTGCATTTTCATCATCGCGTTAAATCTACGCAAGCGGTCTAACCCTTTGAAATAACCGTCTACCTCATCCACAAATAGATCAGGATTGAGAGTTAGGGTGATGAAACGCCAATTTGTCATATCTGGCACACCCTTAGCAAGTATCTTGTTGCGCATCATCCGCACACCTTCGGGAGTAAACCAGTTTGGAAATTTGTAGTCTCTGATTTCCATATTATCCGAGTTGTAAGTTTTCCTGTGTTTCCACGGGACCCAATAAATCCAAAATCAAGCCACGCAGGAAAATAACTACGGCATAACGGAAACGCCCCATATGACAAAAAAATCGGCGTCCATCATCCATCAAAATTAACCACTCCCCGAGCCCTAAATATACGGCGACGCATTTGCGGTGTGAAATCGTCTCGTTACGATAACAAAGCTCGAATAATAGAGCGGGGGGAGCGGTTGGCAAAACCTCGAATTGAGGTTTGCATTTCTGGCGAGAAAAATCCCGCGGGTCGGAAGAGATCAAATCAATGATCCCAATTTCTGGCTGGTCTGCCATATCTTATTTTGTCTAGTAAAAACGGGATTACTTAAGTCCCGTTGTCCGAATCAATCGAACGACACCAGAAAACACCAAATAAAAGAAAATGTCAAAATAAAAAAAACAGAGCAGCGAAACCGAAAGACAAATCGAGCCTCTAAAAAAGAATCAAATAATGAAATTCAGCAAAGATTTCTCCAAAGCGCCAAAGATTAAATACCTAACCGCAAAGTAAAGAATAACCAAAATAGGAATAGTTAGGATGGCAGATAAGCAACTACCCAAACAGCTTTTTTTACCAGCTTCCCAATTCAATTTCATAATTCAAAAATATAATTAAAAACAAAACCCGAAAAGAAAATCAAACCGGAAAGAGCATTAAAAAAGCCTTCTGGGATTAAGTAGTCCCAGAAGGCGTATGAAGGTAACTAGCCTTCTTCGCGCCCAAAAGACTAGACAGGGATAAGAAACCCTTGGAAAACCCTTGTGCGCTTATAGACACCATAAACGCACAAAGCCTGATAGAGCAAGGGGAATTAGAACAAAAAACCCGATTTCACATTACATGTATTGTGCGAAGTTATAGATAGGGCTGATATACGACCGTAATGCTGATATATTGGGCTTTTACCCTATTTTGGTCAAAATTACACATCCAGTATTTCGCGCAGATCATCCGTATTCAAGCCTCTCATCATCGGACTGTTGTCGTCGATAGCTGCATCGAACACGTCACGCTTCTGCTGTTGCAGCTTGAGAATCTTTTCTTCCACCGTGTCGCGTGCGATGAATTTGTAACTGGTGACGATCTTGCTTTGACCAATCCGGTGCGCACGATCAGTGGCCTGGGCTTCCACTGCAGGATTCCACCATGGATCAAAATGCATCACCGTGTCGGCTGCGGTCAGATTCAGCCCGTAACCGCCCGCTTTCAGGCTGATCAGGAAAACCTTCACATTTTCATCAGTCTGAAATCTCTCCACCTGCGCTGCTCTGTCCTGACTGGATCCATCCAAATATGCGATTTCGCCGTCATAAAAATCCGCCTGCTCCAATTCTTCCCTGATCAACTTCAGCATGCTCACAAATTGGCTGAAAATCAGCATCCGGTGTCCACCAGCCAGCGCCTCCTGTAACATTTCACGCAAAAGCTGCAATTTGGCCGAATCCTCAGACTTTCGCGGTTTGATCGACGAAGTTTCCGAGCCTTGTGATGGATCTTTATCAGCAGATTTCAATAACCTCGAATCGCAGCAGATCTGACGAAGCCTGAGCAATGCCGTGAGCATATTCATTCTTGCCGCGCGCTCATCACCACTCGAAAAAGCTTGGTTTATTTTATTACGTGATTCACGTAATATACCGGCATAAAGTTCTTTTTGTGTGCTGGTTAATTGACAATAAACAATCTCTTCCATCTTCTCTGGTAGATCGGTAGCCACCTTTTGTTTGGTGCGCCGCAGAATCATAGGTTCGAGGCGCCTGCGGAAGCGTTGATGCAGCGGAACGGACGCTTTGCCAGAATTAATGGGCTTTTCGTAGAGCTCTTTGAACTCCTCACGCGAACCTAAATATCCCGGGCGGACAAAATCGCTGATCGACCAGATGTCGAGCACCGAGTTCTCCACCGGAGTGCCGGTCAGAGCCAATCTCGAATCTGCGTTCAGCTTCTTGGCACTGCGTGCATTGTGGGTACTTGGATTGCGAATGTAACTGGCTTCATCAAGCACCACCAAACGGAAATACTGTTGTTGGTATTGTTCGATATCACGGATCAATAGCGCGTAGCTGGTGATGACCACATCGGCAAAACGCATGTTTTTAAAATGACCGCCGCGCTTGGGTCCGCGCATCAGCAAACAACTGTATTCCGGAGTGAACTTTTCAATCTCCTGATCCCAGTTGTCGATCAGCGACGTAGGGCAAACAACCAGCATAGGGCCTGATACTTTTTTGCCCCGTGCCTCCGTCTGCGCTTTCAGCAGCCTGGAAGTCGCCAAGGTTTGCAAGGTTTTGCCCAAGCCCATTTCGTCAGCTAGAATGGCCCCGCCGCCGTGCTCCGGCAGCAGTTTGTGATACAGCCAGGCGATGCCGTCACGTTGATACGGTCTCAAAATATCGTTCAACTCCGCCAAAGTCTGACAGAACTGATCATCGTCTGTTTGCAGTTTTAATTCCTGCTCGGCAGATTGGCTGTTTTGGTAACAGGCGATACTGGATTCGATGTAATCCCGCTGCTGCGTTGCTATCCGGAAACGGCCGTCCTGCTGAGTCAGGTCACAATCCCTCAATACTTCCAGCCAGTCTTCGCAAGCATCTCTATCGAGTACCGCGAGCGTTCCGTCACCGCTTTTCCGGATCTGGTTCTGCCCGGTCGCTAGAAATCGTCTGATTTCATGCTCACTGATGGATGAATGACCTTGCGCGCCCTCCATTTCGAATTCACAGCTGAACCAATCCTGCCCCTGGGAGCTGGCCTCGAAAGTCACGCTTGGTCGAATCGCTCGAACGTGTGAGGTTGCCGCGCCGTATTTAGCGCCAGCCTTCACCAGCCTCCATTTTTTCCGCAGGCGAGGAACCACGCTGACATGAAAATGCAGCACTTCATTCTGCCCGCGCAGATGCAAGCAGCCTTGCTGGTCAACCGAAGAGAATCCACTCGCAGTCAGTTCCCGCAGCGCCGTCATCTCGGCTTGCAGGTTACGGGTGAAATAGCGTGTGCGCCCCCCCGTGGAGCTGTCGGAGGTTTGACCCACATAAGGGAAATGAGATTCATTGGCATCCTCTGAATCACGCCCCAGTATCAGTTCATAATCTGCGTAAAAAACATGGATACTCGCCGTCACATGAATGAGCGAGCCATCTATGTGCAGCTCGAATGCCGGCCGGCCCGGAGCAAGCGACGGGGGCTGAAAACCTACTGCCGTTTCAATCTCAAAAACATCCGACCATTCTTCTATGACAGTAGCCAACCAAGCTTCATCAAAATTCTGCCCCTGTTCTCCTGCCGCCAGTAGCTCTAGCGCGGTTGCCCTGGAAGACGAATTTTCCGGCCATCTCACTGGCCACAGCTGTTGACGCTGATCATTATAAACCCAGGGGCTATCGTCACCATCCTCGTTTTTCAATAAAACCTGATTGCCATCGCTAAAACCTGACAATTGCAGCTTAACCTTTGCTTGATCTTGTCCGCTTAGATGGATTTTCAAGCGAATCGCCTGCTCATTGATAGATAAAGGCTGTTCTTTTTTATCAACTGAGAAACAAGGATAGGTGGCGCAAAGCCTGAGCAACTCACCGCCTTGCTTACGGTTCAAAATCAAAAAAGGAGGCAACGCTTTTTGAGCGGACGGCCCTAATGAATGCAGCCATTGTCGAATTTGGTTGGATTGCTCAAGCACCCGTTCTTCAACAGGATTGTCCGGCGCACGCACAGCGAGGCGAATCGGAAATTTATCTTTTTCCCATAATCGCGTAAAAACAGACTCTAATTTTATTATTATAAGCTGTTCAGAGGTAATTTTATCGGCAGGTTTAAATCCTTCACCGATTAACACCTTCGCATCTTTACCCTCTTTCAACTCACTCTGCAATTCATCGGCAGCGAGCGCAACCGCAACGGAATGGGCGCAAATCAGCCCGTCGCGCAGTGATTCCCGGCAGCGGCACAGGTTATCCACCTCGGTCGACGAATGAATGTTAAGTCCGGCAATTTGAACTTTACGCCCTATCTTCACCTTCCCTTTTACCAAGGTTCCCCGGATATTTGCATCAGACACCCCTCCTCCGGCATAAATGAGCCCCCCATCCTTTACCGCCTTCCATCCAGCCGTCTCCATTAGCCAAGATTTACTTAGGTCCATAAATAGAATTGCAATCAATGTTCAGTTCTTGCGAATATCTCAATTTAGAGCTTCGCCAATGACTCTTAAACGGCCAATCTCGCCTTTGCGTCAAAAAACTGCAAAGTTTCTCACTAATCGCTTGAAGTCTTACGTAATTCTAATTAGTTAATAGATTCGAACAAAATCACCACTGTTATTTTTTGCTGTTATTAATTCAGGCAAAAGCACTGGTGGCAACCATAAATCTGAAACTCGCATAATGACATCTTTGAGCCCACATTCTTCGCGTGCCCGCTATGTGATCGCGCTGGCGACAACAGCCCTGTTATTGATGGGGAATCCCGGTTCCGCAGATGCTATTTGGGGCTTTGGTAAAAAGAAAAAGTCTGCCAAGGTGCCTTCTGCAGGTGAACTAGCCAGCCAGGATGCCATTGCCAATCAGCTTTATGCTGAGGCTCAAGCTTCTTCCAGTAACGGAAAGGCGAGCAAAATTTACAAAAGCATTGTGAAAAAATACCCGCTGACGGCGGCGGCGGCAGAGAGCCAGTTTAAACTTGGTGTCTTGCGGGAGGAAGATAACAAACCCAAAAAAGCTTTCGAAGAATACCAGAAATTTATCGATTCCTACAAAGACAACGCCCATTTTAAAGAGGCCATCCAAAGGCAATACCACATCGCCACCTATTACCTTGAAAACCAAAAAAACGGATTCCTTGGTTTCGGCACTAATATCCAGCCTAGCAATTTGATCGAATTTTTCATTCAAATCAGCAGTAATGCCCCTTACAGCGAAGAAGCGCCCAAGTCTCTTTTTAATGTTGGCCAAGTTAATGCACGGTCAGGCAAAATAGAAGAAGCGCTGCTTTCTTATGCCGTGGTGGTTGAAAGATACCCCGGCACCCCCATTGCCGCAGAGTCTCAATATGAAATTGTGCAACTTCTGGGCAAAACCAGTGATAAATCCTATAACCCTGCAAATTCCCGTCAGCACCGTGAGGCTGCGGAGGATTTCCTCAATCAATACGGGGGCAACGCGCTGGCTTCGGATGTGAAAGCAGAGTTAGGCAAACTCGAAGACCGGGACCTTGAAAAAGCCTTTAATATTGGTCGTTTTTATGAAAAACAAGGAACCTTGCGCTCTGCGGCCGTTTATTACCGCGAAGTATTGGCGCATCCGGGTGGCAAGTATTACGCCGATGCAAAAGCACGCCTTTCCCGCCTGGAAGAGCTTGACCCGACCTTGGTGCGTAGCACAGGAACCCCACGCCGGGTCGAAACCCCGCCCGACCTGAATAAACGAAAAGATTACCTCGGCCCCCCGCCACCGAAACTGGACGCATCCACACCCCGCATGAGAACTTCTCCAGCGGATGTGACTCCTATTTCCCCCACGACCGCTCCGCTTAAACCTGCCGCAAAAACAGACAACTAAAGCTTGTTTCCATCTTATAAAGGCGAAACCTCTTCGAAATAGGACCTGAAAATACGGAATGACGACCATTGCCCGCTTCAATATAAATGCTGTTCCTGCACAGCCTGAGCTTGATTTTTCATAAGCTTTCGGTTACAAACGGTCGACACCAAGGCAAAAACACCACCCGGTGCTAGAGTCTCACAAGCTGACAAATATAACTTTCCAACTTTATTTCCCAAAATACATAACTATGAAAACGGTATCCCGTATCTGTTTGTTGGCATTCCTGACCACTGCCGCCATTTTTTCGAATGGTTGTGCCGGTTACAAATTAGGTTCTGTCAAACCTTCGATCTATAACAGCATCGACAAAATTTATGTTCCCACTTTCGAGAACGCTACGCTCGAGCCCCGGATCGCTGTCTTGACCACCAACGCGGTCATTAAAAGTTTGCAAGCAGACGGGACCTATCAAATCACCGATCAAAGTAATTCGGATGCGGTTTTGCGAGGTAAAATCACCCGGATTGAAAGACGTCAGTTGAGAGCTACCAGAAGAGATACCTTGAGAACCCGCGAGATGCTGATTTTCATGATCGTCGAATGGTCACTACATGATCCTGTCACTGGCAACAAACTCGACTACCGCGAAAACAGAAGCATTGATGAAGCCAATAGGGACTCTTCCACTAGCTTGAGAATCCGTCCTGGCCGGGTGATCGGACAGACCCAGATCTTTCTCGACGAAAACTTCCAGTTAACCGAGCGTAATGCCTTGCCACTGGCCGCACAAGACGCAGCCAAGGTATTGACCGGACAATTGACCGAAGGTTGGTAAAAACCCTCCCTTCTATATCTTGTCGCTGTGAGGCCACAAGGAATTAACAGGCATTTCCCTGAGACGATCTATAATTTGGATCGTGCTATCTCATTGTAGGACAAATTTCCATGTTTGTCCGTGTAGTTCCCGCCACCCGTCAACACCCTTCAAATGACTACAGAAGATAACCATCAGGGGCGCATCATTTTCATAGCTACTCCGATTGGCAATCTTGGTGATATCACCCTACGCAGCATCGAGGCGCTCAAAGAGGCCGATCTCATCGCTTGCGAAGATACCCGCAGGTCGTCTAAACTGCTCAACCGTTTGGAAATCAAAAAACCGCTGATCAGTTTTCATGAACACAACGAGAGGCATCGCGGCCAACACTTGCTCGACGAAGTGAAAGCCGGTAAAATAATCGCCTGCCTGACCGATGCCGGCATGCCTGGCATTTCCGATCCTGGTTACCGTTTGGTTCAGGACTGCCTTGCAGATACAGTTCCCTTTGAGATTCTGCCCGGCCCCTCTGCGGTATTAATGGCTTTGTTAGGCTCCGGCCTGCCTACGGATTCATTTTATTTTGGTGGTTTTCTGCCTCACAAAAAAGGAAAGCGTAAAAGCGAGCTGGAAGAAGCCATCCAGCGTGACTGCACTTCGGTGTATTTTGAATCTCCCCATCGCATCATTGCCAGCCTGGAAATATTAAAGGATTTTGCCCCGCAGCATCCCCTGTGCGTGGCCCGGGAATTGACAAAAAAATTTGAAAGCTGGTATCGCGGCACAGTTACTGAAGTGATTCCCACGCTCGGCACGGGTAAAGTCAAAGGCGAGATCACCTTGCTGATCGGCGGCAAACAAAAAACGAAAAAAGCAAAAGGTGGCAGAAACTTAACGCCCGCTTCAATTGAACCTTGACCGGGCCTTTGTTAATAATCTTAACCGACCTCCCGCGCTCTATCATTTAAACTTGCCGCATTATGTTGTCACTATCCACTCACTGGAACAGTCACCGCCATGATGAAGATGGCATGCACATGGTTTACGAGGCGATCTTGCTAGGTTTTAATAACATTGCCTTTGATCAATCATTATCGCCAGCCCTCATGCCTGGTTTTGAAAAAGCATTCAAACAAAATGTGGAGGCCAAAAAACCCTTTATCAACTTTTCAAACCTGTATAATTATGGGGACCCTATAGATGCAACAGCGGAGTCTGAATGTTACAGCTTCACTTCTCCAAAAAAGGAGCTACGTCGTCAGGCGATTGATTCGAGCAAAAAATCCATCGACCGCGCTGCTGATTTTGGTGGTATCGATCTGGTAATGAGACTCGGTCACGCTGCGATGAAAAACTACAGTGACAAATTGATCGAACTGCTTTCTTCAGGCGAACTCTACAGCAAATCTTACGCCGCGCTGAAATTGGAAATGGTGCAGGCAAGGGAACAACCAGACAGCACCCAGCTTGATGCGGTGAGAGCCGCATTGGATGAGCTGTTGCCCTACGCGCAAGAAAAAAGTGTGCGACTCGCTTTGGAGAGCGGCTCCCGCTATGAACAAATTCCCAATGAACGGGAAATGGACACCCTTCTGAGCGAATACGACAGCCCCGGGCTGGTCTACTGGCACGACTTGGGTCACATCCAGCTCAAAGCAAATATGGGCTTGCTCAACCCCCAGCAATATCTGGAAAAAATGCTGCCTCGACTGGCCGGTTGCAATCTCCATGATGTGGTCTGGCCAGTAGAAGATCAGTCAATTCCTTTTCAAGGAACGATTGACTTTGACCAGCTAATCCCTCTAGTGCCAAAAAATATCCCCATGGTATGGATGATGAACCCACGCCGCAAATCCAACGATATCAAAGAAGCACTCGCAACCTGGAAAGAAAAATACGGTGATTAAAAGAAGCAAACAGGCCATCAACTTTGTCAAAGAGAACGACAAAAAAACAGTCGTGAAACATGTGTTATCCCACGACGCGCACCCGCTCATCCAGTTTGGCAAATACGGATTCTGCGGTGCATTGGCAGTGATGATTCACCTGTCTGTGGTTTACGCTTTGGGGCTGACGATTTTTCCTGCCATTGGCGAAAATCTACCGATTGAGCTTAAACAGCACAATGGTACGCTTAATAACATCATTGCCTTTTTCATATCAGGCAGCGTGGTTTACTGGTTAAATATCAAATTTGTTTTCAAGTCAGGGCGTCACAGCGCTCTTGTTGAAATCATTTTGTTTTTTGCCGTATCAGCAATTCCCTTGGCGGCAGCCTCCGGCGTGAATTGGCTGATTTATCACAACTCTGAAATGTTAAGTGAGTTCCACATGCAAAAACACGTCGAACACATCGCCAATTTTGGCTTCATCTTAACTTCGGCCCTTGTGAACTTTGTCGCCCGCAAGTTCATCATCTTCAAAGGCTGACCCCCTAGTCAGCATAGGTTTGTAGGGCGAGCGCTCCGCTTGCCCAGTAGTAAAAACCAGACTTCATCAGACAAAAACGTGCCGATCCCCCACCCTACCACGGAGGAAGAGGGCCGGTGCCGCCATCCAGCACGATGATTGTGCCATTGATGTAGGAAGCCGCATCGCTCATCAAAAAAGCCGCGGTTTGCGCGATATCTTCAGGTTGACCCAGTCGTCGTGCCGGGATTTTTTTTGCCACTTCATCATAAAGTTCCTCAATCGGGCGATCCCATCCGTCACAGGTTGCTGCCAACATCGGGGTTTCAATAGTTCCGGGAGAAATCCCCACCGAACGGATTTTACCCGGATGGTCCACCGCCAGAGAACGCACCAAAGCCTCAAGAGCAGCTTTTGACGCGCAGTAGAGAGCATGGGCAGGAAATGCAATTTGCGCCGCCACTGAAGTGGTGGTGAGAAAAACCCCTCCCCTTTCATTTTTTTCCATAACTGGAATACTGTGCTTTGCCAGCCACAGCGCCCCTTTCACGTTCACTCCCATCACCTTGTTCCAGATGCGGTCATCAAAATCAGTCACCAGGCCCTTAGCCCAAACTCCGGCATTACAGAACACCCCGTCGATGCGACCATAGGTCTCGACGGTCTCTGCGATCATTCGCTTGACGCTTTCCTCATCAGAGACATCGGCATAGATAAACTTGCCCTTTTTCCCACTCTGCTTGATTTTTTCTTCCAAGGCAACGCCCTCTACCCGCTGGATTGAAGCGGCAACTACACTCGCTCCCAATTCGGCAAAATGCAGACTGCTGGCGGCTCCCATGCCCGAAGTCCCTCCGGTCACGATGATAACTTTATCTTTTAATTCACTCATAAATTTTTATTAGAAAAATGACAGACGTTTCCTCCGCAGAAAATGATAATTTAATCCAAGCGGCATGCTTAATCGAGGTCGCTGAACTCACTGGCTCCTTCACGGAACTGCATATACTCGAACACCGCGCCGTCTTTCATAAAAAAAGCAACCTGCAAGCCTTCCATCGGAGTGAAAGGCTCGAGAATCACGTCCTCTCCTTCCAAGGCCGCGTGAATGTCATCCACCCGGAATCCCACATGCGGCATATCACGCAAAGGGCCGGTCACCGGTGAATCCTTCTCAAAGCGTAAATATTCAACCCGCATAGGATGATTCTCCGGCCGGGTGACCCACACCTTGGTATCAGCGACATAAGTTTCGCCTGGTTGAACCTCGTCTGTGGGCATTCCTATATGGTGAAAAATTTTCATGGTGACAAATGCCTACACCCTTCTTTTCCCGCTGTCATCTATTGGAAGCTGATAAGCGCCATTTATAAATGTTTGGCAAAGCTCTGACGAGTTCGCTGCCACATTTCAGGCGAGAGCACATGACCCGCTCCTGGCTCTATATAGTGCGTAAACTGATCCGGCACCCCTACTCGTTGATAGGCCGCGGCAATTCGGCTCACTCCCTTTTTAGCTTCTTCGATCGGACTGCCTCCATCCAACTCTCCTAAATTCAAATGCAGCGCCCGAGGTGCGATCAACGATGCGATCTCCGGGGTATCACCATACTGCAACCAACCGGGGACAAAATTGGGAAAACAGTGCAGCAGTTCGTGTTTGCGAATCGCTTCATAGGTCGGCAGACAGCAATTTCCAACCACACACTTGATGCGCGGTTCCCATGGACCCACCAACCAGGCATGGGTTGATCCCATCGAGTGACCATAACAGCCGATGCGTTGATCATCGACTTCGGCGCGGCTGCAGAGGTAGTCGATCGCCCGGCGCATATCGAGAATACTTTTCCATGCCAGGGATTGTCCCTTGAGCACATATTCGAGAAACATGAAACGTTCGTAGTTGCCTTTTTTCAACTTTCCACCTGGATCCTGGCGTTCCTCGAAACACAAAGCATCAGGACACAAAACCACATAACCCTCTTTGACCAAAGCCACTCCGGTATGATGCATCGGATTGCCTTCGAGGCCCGCCGGTTCGCTTTTGCCCAGATGATACTGACCCGCATGCTGGTGCCACACCGCAACAGCCGGTGCCGGGTGCTTCGCATCCACTCCGTCGGGGATCAAGAGCATCGCGGGCACAGCGTCCCCCGCTTCGACTTCGTAGGTCAGGGATTCAATTCGATAACCATCCTTTTGAATGGTTTTTCTTAATTGGGGTTTCAAATCACCCGGCTGCGGCCAGGCACCTCCCAAACATTCCCCCAATGCTTTTAACATTTGCTCAGGTTTCATTTTATCAATAAGGGGTTCCCCCCTTGGCTCGGATGGCTCGGATGGCTCGGCAGCATTGGTTGACGAAGTCTGAAAAACCAGATTGCCTGCGCACAAAGAGGCCGCTCCCTTGAGCGTAGTAGACTTCAAAAACTGACGCCGATCAACAGCGTCAGAAGTGGAATTGCAGTCGTTCTGCTTCGGCATGAATCAGCATTTGAAAGAATTGTCAAACAATAGGCGTTTCACAACATAAGAGAAAGGGGCGAGATCACATCCCCCTACTTGCCCTTGTTCCAGATAATGTGTGTGCCGGATTTCCCTGGCACCACCACCTCTTTCCAACCATCACCATCCATGTCGATCACGCGAATCTGCAAACCAATGCCAGGCGCTTTCCCCGATTCTCCCTGGGCAATTTTTTTGGGCTTGGACCAAGTTTGCGCTTCGCCATCCCAATCATAATAATGCACCGTGGCTTTGTCCCCCGATCCTGGATCACTTCCTGAGTGGGCAAAATAACGTTTACCGGTGATCAACTCGGGCTGACCATCATTGTCGATATCCTCCCACGCCAGCGCATGCGCTTGGGAGAATTTTTTATCGATCTCATGGATCCTCCAAGTGGTTTGACCATTCTTTTGTGTGTCCTGCTGTTCCATCCAGTAAACGCCGTAGTTGTGGCCGTCGGCCCAGATGATGTCATTTTTGCCGTCTTTGTTAAGATCGACAACCAACGAAGGGCAACTGCCGTGAGGCATGGTGAAATCATTGTGGTATTTCCACGCAGAGGCAGTCGGACCCGCCGCCGGTTGTTCATACCAGCCATCTTTATACAGAATATCTTGTTTGCCGTCGCCGTTGATATCGCCAAAACCCATACCGTGTCCATTGCCGCTGGCGGAAATAGTGTGTTTTTTCAACACCGGCTTGCCTTCGCCGTCTTTGGCAAAAGTCCACATATCCATCGGACTGTCATCCTTCCAACTGTTCTCAAAATACTCAGGTTTGCCGTCACCGTCGATATCGTGCAAATAACTGATCTCGTTGTGGGATGTTCCGGTATCCGCTAACAAATGACCTTTCCAGCCCTCCCCCTCATATTTGCCTTTGCCCGGATTTTCATACCAAAAAACCTCGCTGACCGTAAATCCACCAGCCACCACATCCAAATCGCCGTCACCATCCACATCCAGCAGGTGGTCCGAATTGTTCATCATGTAGTCCTTGCCAAAAGTTTCCAGAGTGCGGATTTTCAGACCTTTGAAATCCGGTGCCGCATACCAGTATTCTCCAGCGACCACATCCAATTTGCCATCACCGTTGATATCCCCCACGGCCACGCCTTCATTGTTATCCATCCGCAACTGCTGCACCTTGAACTTCAAACCTGCCGGTTTTTTACCTTTTACCGCTTTAGGAGCCGCGATCAATGTTCCAGCAGACAACAGGGCGATCGATAACATTGGGATTATTTTCTTCATCTTCATGGGGAATACTAGAGCACAAATCATCCGGCATTCCTAATGGCTAATTATTAATTCCAATTGTTCAGCCACCCTGCTTGCCTTTTGTGGCAATCGAAAGCATACTGGAACGGCTATAGCCTTCATTTTATGAGCGAAAATCCAACCGCCAAAACACCTTTCAGTCCGATCGAAGAAGTCATCGCCGACATCGCAGCCGGACGCATGGTGGTCGTCACCGATGATGCCGATCGCGAGAACGAAGGCGACCTGATTGCCGCCGCAGATAAGATCACTCCGGAAATGATCAATTTCATGATCACCCATGGGCGCGGACTGATCTGCGCACCGCTGATGCCCGATGCGGTGCAACGCCTCGACCTGCCGCCGATGGCTCGCCGCAATACAGAGAAATACGGCACCGCCTTCACGGTTGCCGTGGATGCGCGCGAAGGCATCAGCACTGGTATCAGTGCTCCTGACCGGGCCCGCACCATTCAGATTTTAGCCGATCCCAATTCGGCTCCCGACGATCTGGTTCAACCCGGCCATATCCTACCATTGCAAGCCCGTCCCGGCGGCGTTTTGCGCAGAGCCGGTCACACCGAGGCCGCCGTCGATCTTGCCCGCTTGGCCGGTTGCCAGCCTGCAGGAGTTATCTGCGAAATCCTCAATGACAGCGGCACCATGGCGAGGCTGCCGGACTTGGTTATTTTTGCAAAAAAACACGGCTTGAAAATCTGCTCAATCGAAGCCCTGATCGACTACCGGCGCAGCCGCGAAAAACTGGTGGAACGCCTCGAGACGATCAACATGCCAACGGACTATGGCGATTTCAAGCTCAACCTCTATCGCTCCGTTTACGATGAAGGCGATAACCATCTGGCGCTGGTCAAAGGAAACATCGATGCCGATACTCCCGTTTTGGTTCGTGTTCACAGCGAATGCCTCACCGGCGATGTTTTTGGCTCGCGGCGCTGTGATTGCGGAGGGCAGTTGCATGCCGCCATGCGCTCCATCGAAAAAGCAGAATCCGGCGTATTGGTTTACCTCAAACAAGAAGGTCGCGGCATCGGCCTGGCCAACAAAATCCACGCTTACAAACTTCAGGAAGAAGGATTCGACACCGTCGAAGCTAATGAAAAACTCGGGTTCCCGATGGACTTAAGAGACTACGGCCTGGGTGCTCAAATCCTCTACGATCTCGGAGTGCGCAAGATGCGACTGATGACCAACAACCCACGCAAAATCATCGGCCTCGAAGGGCATCACCTCACCATCGTCGAGCAAGTGCCGGTCGTCATCGACCCCAATGAGCACAATCAAAAATACCTGCAAACCAAAAAAGAAAAAATGGGCCACCTGCTCTAAGCCTAAACTCCTGAATCCTCCTTCCAATGAGCGACCAAGCTTTCCCCACCAATCCCGAGCCCGATTCCACCGCTCGTCACATTGTCATCGTAGCCAGCCAATACAACCCACGCTTCACCGACGGGTTGGTGAATTCCGCGCAAGCCGAACTCGCACGTTTGCTGCCGCAAGCCAATATAGAAATCCATCGCGTACCAGGTGCTTTTGAGATCCCGGTGGTGGTCGAAGCCGTCTGTCAGAATTCAAACCCACCCGACGCCGTCATCGCCCTCGGAGTCATCATCCGTGGCTCGACCGCCCACGCCGACCTGATCGCAGCCACCATCACCGACTCGCTGCAACGCAGCGCCCTCGATCACCTGATCCCGGTCATCCACGAAGTCCTGCTGCTCGATAACGAAAAACAAGCCGAGGAACGCGCCCTAGGCTCACAGCTCAACCGCGGCATCGAATCAGCCCAAGCCGCCGCCGCCATGCTCAAAGTGTTTGCAGGCCTAAAAAATTCTAACTCCTAACTTCTTCCTTCTAACTTCTCTCTTTGTCACTTCCAAACGATTTTTGCATTTGGCAGTCTCTTCTGCAACTGTTTCACGCCTTTCGCCGTGACTTTAGAATGCCACAAATAAACCTCTCTCAAGCTCTTGAGTTTGCCAAGTTGCTGCAAGCCCTTGTCACTGACTTGAGTGCTGTAAAGGTTAATGTAACGAAGGTTTTTCAAAGTCGCCAAGTGTGCCATCCCGGCATCACCCACTTGCGTTTCATGGAGATCCAATCTCACTAGACGTTCCAATTTTCCAATAGATTCCAAGGCCGTATCAGTGATCCCTGTCTGTGATAAATCCAACAAGGCCAGATGATTTTCCAAAGCACTTAATCCAGCCAAGGAATCATCCCCCACCTCCTGCTCCGAATGGCGAAAATCGACGGCGAGCAGTGGACTTTGCTCAGCCAATGGCATCACTCGTCCTCCCTTTTCTACAATAGCTTTCCATTGCCCCTCGCTGATCGGCTTCAATCCTGCCGCAAGTTTTTTATAAACCTCCTGAATCTCTGAAACCGGAATCTTTCCGCCGGAGTTGCTTAGCTCTTTGGGTTTACCTTCGAGACTGCCCGCCCATCCACCAAAATCAGCCCCTTCATCAATCCACTGTTTTAACAAAACCTTCTGATCCTCGGTCAACGCATCCGCCTTGCCCTCCGGCGGCATCACATCATCGTCATCCGCAGGCAGCATCACCGAGGTGTAGATCGCACTTTCATCCGCCTTGCCCACATCAATGATCGCGCCATCTTCACTGCCCAATGTGATCGCCCAGGCCGCATCCAATCGCAGCCCCCCTTTGGGCTTTTTTAATTTGCCGTCTTTTTTGTAAGGGGCCCGGTGACAATCAACACAACTGTTCTTCAAGAAAGGCCAGATTTGTTTTTCAAAATTTACTTTGCGGCTCTGAGCCGGAGACTCCGTAGCCGAAAAAAGCAAGCTGCCCAGCAAACACAGAGCGAAGCTGATTTTTTTATGAAAAGAATTGATCATGCGCTCACTGTAAACAATGAGCCCCTCCACGCAATGACGTGATCCCGCCATCCCGCGTTTCATTTAACATTTAATCATTTAGGATTTATCATTTTTTCTATCTTATCACAGCCATACGTGCCCCCGTCTTGCCAGGCGCAGCAGAATCCCATCCCTATCACACAAAAAGACCAGAGCAGTTTCCCGCCCCGGTCAATTCAGATTTGATTAGATCAAAAGTGCGCTCAGTCTTTTTTATCGACTTCAGCATCACGTTCCCAAGCGCCAAAATCTGCGCCTTCTTTGATCCATTTGGCAAAAAGTTCTTTCTGCGCATCCGTCCACTGGTCAGCTTTGCCTTCTGGTGGTTGGTGGTCGTCGTGATCAAGCGGTAACAAAGTGCGTTGCAAAAATTCACTTTCATCAGGTTTGCCCGGTACGATCACTGGACCTTCTTCGCCACCTTCCATGAAAGCCTTTTTATTGGTGATCACCATACCTGCTTTTGGCTTGCGTTTGCGACCACGCTCGTCCGTATAGGGAGGTTTGTGGCACTTCACACAGCTGTTCTTAACGAAAGGCCAGATTTGTTTTTCGAAATCAAGTTTCTCCTCGGCAGCTGCGCTTCCCGCAGTCATACCCAAGGCCATTCCGACGACACTAAATAATGAGATGGTTTTTTGCATGGTTTTATTCTGAATAAACAGTCCTACAAATTTAGAACGGCAAAGCAAAAGATCAAATAAGATTTTCCAAAGTGATTCAAACGGCCACCGCACCAAAAACTAATTTGAACTTCATGAAAGGCCCGTCACCCCCTCTTTATCAGCTAAGGGCCGCGGCCTTAAAAACCGCCAAGCATTTGAACCTTCGTGAGCCGCTCACCACGTAGGATAGAATTCCAATTCTGTCTTCTGCCCCTACAATTCACCTCATCACCTGGCAACCAATATGGAAATTGGTTCTACGCTCAACGTAACCATTCAGATGGCATGCGCTGACACCCAGCTTCCCTCCCTTCATTCGTGTTCATTTGTGTCCATTCGTGGTTCACCCCTCCCCCAAGCCTCCCGCGATTGCGCCATGCCTTCGCAGCTGACAGATCGCTGATTAACCCTTAATTTAATACCAATGAAAATTATTGCGACTGCCCTTGTGGCTTTAACTATGTGTGGTGTTGGCAACACCTTGGCCGGCGAATTATTGATCTCTAAAAAAGGAGAATCGCTGATGGAAGCCGATTTTGCCAGTGACGGGCCATTAAAATCCCCTTGGACGATGGCTAAAGGAAAGTGGGAAGCCAAGGACGGTGCTTTGTGGGGAGCCGAACTTGAAGCGGACAAACACGCGGCGGTTCTGCACTACAACAAAAAGGTCCACAACCTCATCGTCGAGTTTGACTACGAAATGCAGGGAGCCAAATTTCTCCATCTGAGTTTTAATCATGCCAAAGGTCACCTCTGGCGTTTGATGATCACCGACAAAGAAGTACGTTTGCAAAAGGACAAAGACAAAAAGGATCCCAACTCAAAAGCTGAAGTGTCCGCCAAAGCAAGCCTCAGCTCCAAAACCGGTGAACGCCATCACGTGGTGGTCGAGATCGTCGGATCACAAATCGTCGCCCGCATCGACGATAAAATAACCCTGAAAGCGTCCAACTCCGCCTTTGACACTCAAAAACCCAACATCCGTTTTATCGTGCGCGGCAAATCCGTGCTGCTCGATGATGTCAAAGCCTGGCAAGCTGAAGCCAAATAATCTCCCCCCAAAATCCCCCCAAGGGAAAACAGCCCACATCGATCTTCGCATCGGTGTGGGTTTTCTATTCCCCCCTTCCATTCTGAATTCTAAATCCTGAATTCTAACCACAGCTTCCTTGCAATCCCTGCGCTAATCTGTCATTTTCCCGATTATGTCCGACTACTACCCCTTTGTTATTCTTTTTATTGGCATGGCCACCGTGATCGGCATGATCATCGGCCTGCGTCTCAATGCTTTTATTGCCCTGATCGCCGCCGCACTGGTGGTGAGTTTTCTGGCTCCCGGGGAGATCGGCGACAAGGTCGGGCGGGTAGCGAGTGCATTCGGATCGACTGCCGGAGGCATCGCCATCGTCATTGCCATGGCTGCGGTGATCGGCAAATGTCTGATGGAGAGCGGTGCTGCCGACCGCATCGTGCAAGCCTTCCTCAAAGCGCTCGGCGAAAAACGCTCATCGCTGGCTCTGGCAGGTAGTGGATTTGTCCTATCGATTCCGGTCTTTTTTGACACCGTATTTTATCTACTGGTTCCCCTCGCCCGCTCACTCTACCGCAATACCGGAACCCACTACTTAAAATATGTGCTGGCCATCTCTGCCGGAGCGGCGATCACTCACACCCTGGTGCCGCCCACGCCTGGCCCCTTGCTGATGGCACAGCAACTCGGCGTATCGCTCGGCACCATGATCGGGGTCGGTGCTCTGATCGGCATCCCGGCATCCATCGCCGGACTGGCTTATGGCGCCTGGCTGGATAAAAAAATGCCGATTGAAATGCGTGCCTTGCCCGGCGATGAAGATCTGCACTCCGAAGCAGATAACGGAGACTCCAATAAAGAACCGCGCAAAACTCCCGGCCTGTTGGTATCCCTGTTGCCGATCTTGTTGCCAGTGGTTTTGATTGGAATCAATACGGTGCTCGAAACCCAGGCCAATGGTGAGCGTGCGGCCAAATTAGGTGCGGATGAAAAAGTCAACTGGAGCGCTTTAAAAAGCGAAATCTCAAAAGCCGGCCCCAACAGCCCGCTGAAAAACCTGAGCGATTATCTGCCAGAAGGAAACGATCAAGCAGCTTTGGTCGCAGGTTTCAACAAAGCCCTGGTGCAAAAAAACAAAACCCAGGAACGCAAAAACCTGGCTTATGTAGAGCACGAAAACCGTAAGGCCTTCGAAGGCGAAGTCTCGGAAGCGATTCTACCCCACCACCTGTGGCTCACTCCGAAGCGCAAGCAGTTCAACGTCAGCAAGTTTTACGGCAACGCTAATTTTGCCCTACTGCTCTCTGCGATCATCGCCACCTTGCTTTTTGTGCAGATGAGGAAACCGAGCAAAAAGGAGTTTTCCGATACCATCGAACACGCTTTGATGAGTGCCGGATTGATCATTCTGATCACCGCAGCAGGTGGCGCTTTTGGAGCGATGCTGAAAGAAGCTGAGATCGGTGATGCGATCAAAAAACTGTTCACCAGTCAGGATCCGAGCAAAGAGTTCTCCGGCACTTTGCTGCTCTTCCTGGGTTTCATGATTGCCGCAGTGATCAAAATCGCACAGGGATCAACCACCGTAGCAGTGATCACTGCATCGAGCATGATCGCGGCGATGATCGAAGGTATGACGCTCGGGTTCAATCCGGTTTACCTGGCAACCGCCATCGGCGGCGGCGGCCTGGTCGGCTCGTGGATGAATGACAGCGGCTTCTGGATTTTTTCTAAAATGAGCGGTCTCACCGAACTGGAATCGCTCAAATCCTGGACTCCGTTATTGGTGGTATTAGGCGTGGTCACTTTCATATCAACCGTGATCTTATCCATCGTGATGCCACTGAATGGATGAATAGCGCCCACCTACCGTAGCGCGGGCTTCCAACCCGCATTCCTTCCCCTCGCGCTCTAGTCGGGTGGGGACACCCGAGCTACTATCTCACGCGCCCACTCTATTGAATAATGGCGCGTATGCGGTGGAAAGTTCTTTTGATTTTCCTTGGACCCGTTATAAATACAAACCATGAACCGATTACGAATTCTCGCTTTTGTTTTTGCCTTCCTTTTTCCATCCCTATCGAGCTCCCACGCCGCCGAACGGCCCAACATCCTGTTCATCTTCTCTGATGATCACGCCCCCCATGCCATCGGGGCTTACAACGGCTGGCTCAAATCTGTCAATCCGACTCCTAACATCGATCAATTAGCCGCCGATGGCATGTTGTTTGAAAACAGCTTTTGCACCAACTCAATCTGCGGTCCGAGCCGCGCGGTGATCCAAACCGGTAAACACAGTCACAAAAATGGCTTCATGAACAATGGCAACTCCTTCGATTGGAACCAGCAAACCTTTCCCAAACTGTTACAAAAAGCCGGTTACCAAACGGCGATCTACGGCAAGTCCCATCTCAAAGGCAAACCCCAGGGTTTTGATGACTGGAAAGTCCTACCCGGCCAGGGGCTTTATTACAATCCCGACTTCATCACCCCTGAAGGCAAGATCACGGTCGAAGGTTACTGCACCGACATCGTCACCGACATGGCGGCCGACTGGTTAAAAAACAAACGATCCAAAGACAAACCCTTCATGTTGATGGTGCAGCACAAAGCCCCGCACCGCAACTGGATGCCAGCACCACGCCACTTGCATCTCTACGACGACATCGAAATCCCCGAGCCCACCACCCTGTTTGACAAATGGGAGGACAACGCCCCGCCCGCCCGTCACCAGGAATTGGAAATCGATCGTCACATGGATCTCAACTACGATCTTTTTGTCGACCTGACTCCCGACTTTGATCAACCCGCGTCGCAGAAACGTCAGGATCGCTCGGCGTGGAAAAACATGAAACGCATGACCTCCAAACAACTCGGTATCTGGCGCGATGCTTATGCTCCCAAGGACGCCGCCTTTCACCAAGCCAAACTCAGCGGCAAAGAACTGGTGCGTTGGAAATACCAGCGCTACGCTAAAAACTACCTGCGTTGTGTCAAAGGGGTGGACGAAAGTGTCGGCACCCTGCGTGACACTCTCAAGGAACTCGGCCTCGATAAAAATACCATCGTCATCTACAGCTCTGATCAGGGGTTTTTTGTCGGCGATCACGGTTGGTATGACAAACGTTGGATGTATGAAGAGTCCCTTAAAATGCCCTTCATCGCCAGTTGGCCAGGGGTCACCCAAGCGGGATCCCGCAGCCAGCTTATGATTCAAAATCTCGACTACGCCGAGACTTTCCTCGATGTTGCCGGGGCAGAAATCCCCGCCGACATGCAAGGGCTCTCTCTTGTTCCGCTACTGAAAGGCCAGAATCCCACCGATTGGCGCAAGAGCATTTATTACCACTACTACGAATACCCCAGTGTGCACATGGTGCCACGCCAGTTTGGTATCCGCACCGAGCGTTATAAGCTGATCCACTTTTATGAATTTGGCAATGAATGGGAACTCTACGATCTACAAACAGATCCGGACGAACTGAGTAATCTCTATGGCAAAAGCAAATACGAGAGCATCACCGCTGATCTGAAAAAGCAGCTGAAAGACCTACGGGTGAAGTATCAGGACAACACCGGCGGCGAAGCTAAAAGCGAAGAATGGCAGAAAAAAGTGCGGCCTTTGGAGTAAAAGGTGATGGCAGCGACCCTAACAAAGAATTGAAGCTCACACTTGATCTCTTGTCGATCCTCGGTAACCGTTGGCATCGATTTATCCTTCGTATTCAAAGCTAACGCTTGCCTGATACTCTTACTACTAAAACTGCTGAAACCTAAAAAAGATGGACTACACATTTTATAAACTACTTCACATGATCGGTCTGTGTTCCCTTTTCCTGGGTCTGGGCGGCATGATCTCTTACTCCAAAGGCACCTCTCCCTTCAAAGGTCTGATCGGCGCTTTTCATGGTATCGGGCTTGTTCTGATCCTGGTTGGAGGTTTCGGCATCGCAGCAAAACATCACCTCGGCTTTCCCACCTGGATGATGATCAAACTTGGCATCTGGATCGTTATGGCCGCAATGATTCCTCTTGCCAAAAAAGGCATCCTCAAAGGAGCTGCCCTATGGGGAACCGTTCTCATTCTCGGTGCTTTTGCCGCCTACCTCGGCGTCGTCAGACCTTTTCAGGGCTGATCGCTGAGACCACAAACGGGCTCAAGCCCAGCCCTTGCTAAGTTCGACAGCGCGCGACCAGCGCTTCATCTTGTCAGCTACCTGCTGAGCATCCAAGTTTGGCTCGAAGCTTTGGCCAACAGCCCACTGCTTCGCTATCTCCGCTTGATCCTGCCATACTCCCGTGGCCAGACCTGCTAGATACGCTGCTCCCAGCGCCGTGGTTTCCGGAATGCGAGCCCGCACCACTTTCACCCCCAGCATGTCTGCTTGAAATTGCATCAACAGAGCATTCATCGAAGCGCCTCCATCCACCCGCAACTGCTCGAGTTTGATACCGCTATCTGCTTCCATCGCCTGCAGCAGTTCCACCGACTGATAAGCGATGCCTTCCAGTGCCGCCCGCGCAATATGACCGCGGTTTGAACCACGGGTCAATCCTACCAACAAACCACGGGCATCAGGATCCCAGTGAGGAGCTCCCAGACCAGACAGGGCCGGCACAAAATAAACCCCGCCATTATCCTCCACCGACTCAGCCAAAGCTTCGATTTCTTCCGCTGATTGCACGATCCCTAATTGATCGCGCAACCACTGCACCACCGCACCGCCGATAAACACACTGCCCTCCAACGCATAATTCACTTCATCGCCTATTTTCCAAGCGACCGTGGTCAATAACTTGTTTTTGGAAAACACCGGTTTGCTGCCGGTATTCATCAGTAAAAAACAACCGGTGCCATAAGTATTTTTTGCCATTCCCGGCTGGTGGCAGGCCTGACCAAACAAAGCCGCCTGTTGATCCCCTGCGATTCCAGCGATAGCAATTGATTCGCCAAAAAGGTCCGCCTCGGTCTCAGCATAAACTTCACTGCTCGAACGCACTTCCGGCAGCAAACTTTTATCCACTCCCAACCATTGCAGTAATTCATCGTCCCACTGCATCGTCTCGATATTAAAAAGCATCGTGCGACTGGCATTGCTAACGTCTGTAATGTGCAAGCGTCCCCCGGTCAAATTCCAAACCAACCAGCTATCAATCGTGCCAAAGGCCAGCTCCCCTTTCTCCGCCCGCTCTCGTGCGCCTTCCACATTGTCCAAAATCCAACGGATCTTGGTTCCGGAAAAATAAGCGTCCACCACCAAACCCGTCTTGCGATGAATCGCCTGTTCATGCCCCGCCTGTTTCAACTCATCACAAAATCCTGCCGTGCGCCGATCCTGCCACACAATCGCCGGACAAATAGCCTTCCCTGTCTCGCGATCCCACACCACCGTCGTCTCCCGTTGATTGGTGATCCCGATACCCGCCACTTGATCAGCTGTGATCCCCGCTTTGTCTAGAGCTTGTTTAGCGGTATGCAATTGGGTCTGCCAAATTTCCTCAGCATCATGCTCCACCCAGCCGGGTTGAGGGAAATGCTGAGGAAACTCCTGCTGCGCCGAAGCCACCGCCTTACCTTCTTTATCAAAAATAATCGTGCGGGAACTGGTGGTTCCCTGATCCAAAGCCATCACAAATGAATTATCCATGACGGTATTTTGCGAAATTTATCGCCACAATAAAAGCTTAAAAATAACCAGGGGCGTTACCTGCCTTCCATTTGATATTACAACCTGAGCTTGGCTGCCAGGGTTGGGCAAGTGCCTCCCCTGTTTGCAGCACATGATCGACCGCTTGTCGCAAGTCATTCCCGCTGACCTCTCCAGCTTTCCCCGGTCGAGTAGCATCAAACTGACCTGCGTAGGCCAGTCCCCGTTTATCATCAAAAACGTAAAAATCCGGAGTGCACGCAGCTGAATAATCCAGCGCCACCTGCTGCGACTCATCGTAGAGATAAGGAAAGTCCCAATGATACTGCCGGGCAAAATCCACCATCTTCTGGGGAGAATCCGCCGGGTAATTCTCCACGTCATTGCTGTTGATCGCGATCACTTGCACATCTCGAGCAGCGTAGTCCTTTGCAAATGAGGCCATCGCACCCGCCAGATGAATCACGAAGGGGCAATGATTACAGACAAAGGCAATCACGATCACCCGTTTGCCCTCGCACATCTCCACCAAAGTATGCGATTGACCATTTCCATCGGGCAAGGTGAAAGCAGGAGCCTCTTGGCCGGGAAGCAGTTGAAAAGTAGAAAGAACTTCAGACATAATGGGCAAATCGACAACGCTTTACACAGTCCGTCAAATTCTTGATTCTGTGTTCTGAATATTGAATACTAAATTCTCTCCTCATTCCCGCCTTCCCACTTGACAAAGCGCCAAAGTGTCACATAGTCCCATTTTCTGATTTCAACCCGATCCTGAGCTACCATGGCAACTACAGATGTTATTTTAAAAGAGAAAATCGACAACCTCGGCGCTGAAGCCGATGTTGTTTCGGTTCGTCGCGGCTACGCACGCAATTTCCTGGTTCCACAGGGCAAAGCTTACGAAGCCACAGCAGCCAACCTTCGCCACGTCGAAGGTTTGGAAAAATCCCGCGCTCTGCGTGAGGCTGAAGAACTGCAACTGGCTGAAAAACAAGCCACCAAACTGCGCAAAGCCCGCATCACGCTGGAATTGGCGATCGGTGAACACGGCAAGGCTTTTGGCTCTATCACGACTAGTGACATCGCAGCTGCTATTCTGCAAAAAACCAAAATCGATCTTGATCGTCACGCGCTCAAGCTGGATAAACCGATCAAAGCAACGGGTTCATATGACATTCCGGTGAAGATTCACACGGACATCGATCTTTCGATCTCAGTCAGGGTCAAAACACCCGAACCTGTCGCAGCTGAAGAGAGAACAGAAAAAGACGCTTAAAAAGCACTTTTTCTATTTTCATTTCTTTCACTTTCACAAGCGGATGCTTTACTGAAGCATCCGCTTTTTTGTGGCCACGCAGCTAAAAAGCTCCTCTTCCCACACCGTTTTAATTCAGCTTCACTCTCACCCTACCATGGCAATGGACACCACACCCGCTCCCGAATACCAACCCTCGGCTCCCGACTCCGAACAGGGATCCTTTCGGGCTTTTCCTAAAAAGCAAAAAAATACAGGCCCCGATGACGTGTTCACCTCCCTCCCGGTCAGTGAGACCGCTGAACGCGCCGTGCTCAGTTGCATGCTCAAATCCCAGCGGGACAAAATCAGCGACGCCCAGGAAACCCTCACCCCGGAATTTTTCTACATCCCCGCCCACCGCAAGATCTACGAAACTCTCTCCTCGCTGTTTGATGAATTTGGCAAAGTTGACCTGATCACCCTCACCGAAGAACTCGATCGTAAAAAAATCCTCGAAGAAGTGGGTGGCCGCGCCGACGTCGCGGCTCTGCTTGACGACGTGCCCACAACTGCGTTTTTTGATCACTACGCTAGTATCCTCAAGGACAAATTCATCCTCAGAAGGATCATAGATACCTGCACCAACTGTGTGCAGGACGCCTACGGCACTCAAGGTAACAAAAAAGACGATGACAAAGCCGGGGCTTCAGTCACCGAACTGCTTGATACCATCGAAAAAAATGTGCTCGCCATCCGCGATGCCGCCAACAAGGAGCGCGGCAACCAGACCATTCATGACTATGTGATGAAGGTGATCGACAGCATCGCTGAGATGCATGGCAAGGGCAGTAACGGCCTGACGGGCATCTCCAGTGGTTTGCGTGATCTCGACAAAATCACCAATGGCCTGCAACGAAGTGAGATGATGGTCATCGCCGCGCGCCCCAGTATGGGTAAAACCTCACTGGTGATGAACATCCTGGAGAATATCACCATGCATCCGGAAAACCCGCAACCGGCCGCTTTTTTCAGCTTGGAAATGAGCGCGGAGCAGATCGTGCAACGTCTACTTTGCTCCCGCGCCCGCATTGATATGCAGAAACTGCGCAGCGGTTTCCTCTCCAAGACCCAGTTGCGTCAGTTGATGAGTGTGGCCAGCACCATCAGCAAAGCCCCGTTGCTTATCGATGACACCCCCGCGCTCACCATCATGGAGCTGCGCGCCAAAGCCCGTCGCCTGCACGACGAACACGGTGTGAAAATCATCGCCATCGATTACCTTCAGTTGTGTAAATCCCCCGGCGCCGGTCGCCAGGAGAGTCGCCAGGTCGAAATCGCAGAGATCTCTTCCGGCATCAAAGCACTCGCCAAAGAGCTCGACATCCCCATCATCGTGCTCGCTCAGCTCAACCGGGCCCCCGACGCCCGTGGCGGTGGCAAACCCAAGCTCAGTGATCTGCGTGAGTCAGGGGCAATTGAGCAGGATGCTGACTTTGTCGGCCTACTGGTGCGTGAGGAATATTACGCCGAGGACGAAGATGAACGTCAAAGCTCTGCCGGACGTGCCGTGTTACATGTCGCCAAACAACGTAACGGCCCTACCGGTGAAGTGCCGATGACTTTCCGTAAGGAAATGATGCGTTTTGAAAACGCCGCCGAAGGCGAGTTTGAAGTCTGAATAAATTGGCAGCGGGGTGTAAGACACAATAGTTAAGCTGCTGACCTCTATGCGTTGCGCCCTTGCAGGACTGGAAGAATTGGCTTTTTTACCCAGCGCTTCGCACCGGGCTATCTCATTGAGCACCGTTGGTGCCAAAATGGAGATGGAAGCAAACTGTCCCGTAAGGACAGAATGTGATAGCCCGGTGCGAAGCGCTGGGGTTAAATCGTTTTTATTACCAGCCCTAAAAGGGCGGAATGATTTTGATGTTTGATAAGGTGGCTTTCAATAGCCAATGGCTAACTTTTTTGTCCTGCACCCCTGGCAGCGACCCTTATTCCTGTATTCCCGTAAATAGTGTCATTTTTGTCACATTGGCGTTCCACGGGTTTCACGGTACTTTTCAACAAGTTATTCACAGGCTGAATGGCGTGTATTCAAGGATGTTTGAATAAGTCTATCGATTCACTATGCCGGGTGAACTTGTTCCATGAAATGCGTGGAACATCCGTCGTTTTCTTTCTAACCCAGATTTGATTTCAATCGTCGCTCGATTCATCGGTCGGGAAATTCTTGATCCAAACCCTTTTGGTTTTTTCACTCCGCTAAGAAACATGTAAATTTATTCCGATGGATAACTGCAGCAACATTGCATCTCGCTGTTTTCATATAGCAAATCAATATAATTAACTTATTTAAAATGAGTTATATACGGTTTACACGTAATTAAAATAGTATAAATTCGCCATTTGCCGCCCACCACTACAAGCACATTGCTAACTTAACGTGTTCCTCCGTAGCTTCGGTCAAAACCGCAATATTAGAAAAAAATCACTCAGGGATTAGCCTCAAAACGAGCAGCATTGCTCACTATGAATGGATCTGTCTCTCTGGACAGAGCATCGAATTTTTAGCTGAAATCCCCCATCGCAGCACGGATCGCTCTTCCTTCATCTGAAAGGCTTGCAAAAGAAGCTCACAAGTTATTCACATCTTATTTTTTGCCCTGCAAATCAACTTTGCCGACTACACAAATGGAACAACTGTTCAAAAACATCCGTAGCGCGAATGTCAGAGCCGTCCTTGAGCGCCGAAAACTCGCCAATCAACACCGGGCGATCATTCCTATCTTCAGGCACCCGCCCATGTGAGCCACGCACCAAATTAGCATCCAGTGGAATCACGTCATACAGACTGCGAAAGCCCAACAAGCTGCGCAATTTTTTAAAGCCCATTTTCAACTTGGGTGAGCGTAATTTAGGATCAAGAAAAAGCTCCACCGGGTCATAGCCCGGTTTGCGGTGAATATCTACCGTGCGGGCATAGTCAGGAGCGTAGCGGTCATCTTCCCAGAAGTAATAAGTGAACCAACTACGTTGATCGGCAATGGCAATCAAATCACCCGAATTTTCATGCTCCAGACCGTAATAGTTCTTCATCGATGGCCCGACCACTTCATCCACTCCGGCGGTAGCCGTCAAAAGACCACGAACTTCGTCGAGAATATCAGGATTATTAACATACACATGAGCCACCTGATGATCAGCTATGGCAAAAGCCTGGGAAGCCCCCAAGTCGATCGTATCCCGCTTGAGTTCTCTTTTGACCGCCAACCAGCCTTTTTCGCGGAAAATACGGTTGATATGAATCGGGCGATTCACCTCTGTGATCCCGTATTCTGATAACAGCACCACCTTCACCTCCCGCGCTTCATAAAAACGGATCAAATCCCCCACCACGGCGTCAATCAGGCAGAGGTCATCAAAAATATACGGATCATTGGGACCGATCCGCTGCAAATTGTAATCCAAATGTGGCAGATAGATCAGAGTCAAGCCCGGATCATTTTTCAGTTCCACGAATTTGGCTACCTGGGCGATCCAGCGGGATGACTCGATATTGGACATCGGCCCCCAGAAAGTGTGGAAAGGAAAAGCTCCGATTTCATCGCACACCTCCTGCGCCAATGACTCCGGTTGACTGGCCACGCCAAAAACCTTGCTGCCGTCAGCTTTGTAAATAGGCCGAGGGGTGACGGAAAAATCAACCGATGAATACATGTTAAACCACCAGAACAAATTCGCACAGGTGTAATCCGGATCCGTTTCCCTCAGCAGCTCCCACAGCTTCGGCGCATCCACCAGATGATTGGACTGTTTCCAAAACCGATGCTCTGCATACGCACGATCATACCAACCGTTGCCAACAATACCATGCTCCGAAGGCAGTTTTCCGGTCAGATAAGTCGCTTGTGCCGAACAGGTAAGCGCCGGTAATACCGGCTCGATGTGCCCCAGCTTATGCTCCCGGCGACTGACAAATTCAGCGATATGCGGAGTATGCTCACCGATCAAAGCCGGAGTGAGCCCCACCACATTAATAACAACAGTCGGCGACAGAGTCATACTTAAAAAATGCCATCATAGCGGTAATGGCAGTCAATGGCGAACCCTTTTTACCACAAATGGGGTCAGGCAACAAATCTTGACAAATGAAACACTGTAACCCCCGACTTTAATATTTTTGATCAAAAAAAATACGGACATTAATAGATTGGTGAAAAAACCACCTTCCTCTTAACCCCTCCCTAAAAGATATTTTTTGTCATCTTCGAATGAACATGATAATTACTCTGCGACAACATTACTTATGAGTTCCAAATCAGAATACCTTAACCAGTTTTTTCAATCAGATGGGCGCACCGTGATCGCGCCGATCGATCACGGCACAGCCATCCCCGTGCCTGAACTTGGTAATCCCTCTGCAGTGATCGAATCACTCAACCCGTTTGTTGATGGTTATGTGGTCAATCTCGGCCTGGCTCTGGCTTGTCACGAGGAACTCAGCGGCAAAGGACTGTGCCTACGCACGGATTGTTACAAACCCACCTATGCTGACAACGAAGATACCGGCCCTTTCCGCCTTTATTCACCGGATGAAGCGGAAGCCGTCGGAGCCCATGCCGTGATGAACATGTGTTATACTCATCACCGTAACGAAACGGAGATCATCCGTGAGTGCGCCGAACTCATTTCAGAATCCCTTGAGGCTGATATGCCCGTCATTCTGGAAACCTTGCCCTTCGGCATTGGTCGTCCTGATGATTACACTGTCGACAACATCAGCTTTGCTGCACGCATGGCGGTAGAGTTGGGTGCGGATGTGGTGAAAACAGCTTATCCTGGCGATGCTTCGGTCGCTGACTTCACAAAAATCGTGGATGCATGCCCCGTGCCACTGATCGTTCTAGGGGGCGCTGCCGCTAACGATGCTCCATCCTTGCTTTCCATGGTGCGAAACGCCATGGATGCCGGAGCGGCAGGCATTGCTATCGGCAGGAATGTATGGCAACATGCCAATCCTCCAAAAATGGCGGCTGCCTTGCAAGCGATTGTCCACGAAAATGCTTCCGTTGATGCGGCACTCAATTTACTCAAAGCGTAAGCCACCAAGCTTCCATTTATTAAAATTTATCTACTGAATATCAAACTCATGAAATCACTCTGGTCCGACAAAGAATCAAAAAAATATCGCGGGGCGCTCGCCACCCGGGTTTACACTTCACGCCTACTCGGCGCAGAACCATCCCTGGTTTTGCATGGTGGTGGCAATACTTCAGTCAAAACCCGTGAAAAAGACTTTTTCGGCAATCCTGTAGATGTCCTGCACGTCAAGGGCAGCGGCTGGGATCTAGGCACTATTGAAAAAGCAGGTTTTGCCCCGGTCCGTATGGACACCCTATTGCAAATGGCCGAGCTCAAGTTACTCAGTGATGCCGACATGGTCACTCACCAGCGCGCTGCGATGCTCAACCCTGACGCTCCTACGCCTTCTATCGAAGCCATCGTGCATGCGGTCATCCCGCACAAATTTGTCGACCATACTCACGCTGATGCTGTAGTGGCCTTAACCAATCACAAAAATGGCCGCGCCACCATAGAAGAAGTGTATGGCTCACGTCTCATCGTAGTGCCTTATGTCATGCCCGGTTTCGAGCTGGCGCTTGCTGTTCACAAAGCCATACAGCAGACCAAAGACCTCAGTGAGATCGATGGCATGATTCTAATGAATCACGGCATATTCACTTTTCATCAAGACGCCAAAAGGAGTTACGAACTGATGATCGAACTGGTGACTCTAGCCGAAAAATTCCTCGCTAAAAAAACTCGTGGCAAATCAATCGCCAAAGCCACCCGTTTGCACAAACCTGCAGAGGATCTGCTGCAATTGGCCGAACTTCGTCGTCAGGTTTCAATCAGACGCGGTTGCGCCGTGTATGCGAAAATCAATCAATCCCGCGAAGCTGTCGGTTTTTCCAACATCAAAAACGTCAACTCCCTCGCTACCCGTGGACCTCTGACCCCCGACCACGTCATCCGCACCAAACGAACTGCACTGACGCATCAAGGAACAGATCCTGCCGCTTCACTTGATAAATTCACAGCCAGCTATCAAAAATATTTTGATAAAAACAATGACGGCACGCTCACTATGCTCGACCCCGCTCCACGTTGGGCCGTTTGGGCCAAACACGGAACGGTCGCCTTTGGTGCCACTCTTGGAGAAACCGGAATCATCGCTGATATCACTGAGCACACAGTGAAGACGATCCAACAAGCTGAGAATGCCTTTGAAGGTGGCTGGAAAGCGCTGCCCGCCGGGAAAATATTCGACATCGAATACTGGGAACTGGAACAAGCCAAACTGAGGAAAAATTCAACGGGAACGACGCCCATCCATCAAGGGAAAGTTGCCCTTGTCACTGGAGCCGCCGCAGGCATTGGTTTTGCTTGCGCCGAGGCGCTCTCCCAACAAGGAGCCAAAGTTGTTGCCCTCGATCTGAATCCTGACATCATTCCACAGATGGAAAAAATTGGGGCCGACGCCATGGTCGTTAACCTCACCGATGACAAAAAAGTGCAGGCAGCGGTGGAAGAAACTGTGCGCCGTTATGGAGGCATCGACATCCTCATTTCCAATGCGGGTGTTTTCACCGCAGGACAATACCTCGACGAGCTTGAATCCCGCAACTGGGATCTATCGATAGCCGTCAATCTCACTTCACATCAGAAACTGCTCAAATACACCATCCCTTATCTTAAAAAAGGCATCGACCCTGCTGTGGTATTGGTTGGCTCACGTAATGTCAAAGCTCCTGGAGCTGGAGCTGCCAGTTACTCTTGCGCCAAAGCCGGGCTCACTCAACTGTGCCGGGTTGCCGCTCTCGAACTCGCCCCCGAAGGTGTGCGCTGTAACATCGTACATCCGGATGCCGTGTTCGACACTAAAATCTGGACACCTGAAGTGCTCGCCCGCAGTGCCGAGCGTTATGGCATCACGGTCGAAGAATACAAAGCTCGCAACCTGCTGAAAACAGAAATCAAAAGCCGCAACGTCGGTGAAATGGTTTCTGCCATGGCCAGTCCGCTGTTCTCAAAAACCACAGGGGCTCAAATCCCAGTTGATGGCGGTAACGACCGGGTTTTGTAAGGGGATTGTATCAGCAGCCTGTAGAAAGGCAGTCAAGCCAAGTGCTTCCTAATCCCACGCAAGACCACTGCCACCACTTCTTCCAAGCTCAAATCTGAGCTATCCACTACCACGGCTCCTTCGGCAGCCACCAGTGGTGAGGCTTTTCTGGTGGAGTCCTGTCGATCACGGTCAGCAATGCTATCAACGATTCCCTGTGCCTTGCGTCGCTGCTCTCTGACTTCTGGAGAAGCGTCGATGTAATATTTATAAGGAGTGTCAGAGAATACCACGGAACCGATATCCCGCCCTTCCATCACCACGTTACAATGCTCACGATAGGCGCGCTGCGCAGCCACCAAGCGCTCACGCACTTCGGGATAAGTAGCGATGGCCGAAACCGTAGCGTTCACCTGATCACTGGTGAGCTGTTCACCCGGATCCACCCCGTTCACTAATACCGTGCCCACCCCGTCTTTTTCACCACACTCAAATTGAGTGCTGTGCAAAAGTTCCAATACAGACTCTTCATCATTGGCATCCTTGCCTGCCTGTAACACCTGCCAGGCAAAAGCTCGATACATCGCACCTGAGTTCACAAAAACAAAGCCTAGCTCTTGCGCCACTCGTCGCGCCACACTGCTTTTCCCTGAAGCGGCCGGCCCGTCTATGGCTATCGCGATTCCCTTTTCAGCACTCATATTCAAATACTAATTGATTAAGCTCACCCTTTCATCACTTGTTTGAGCTCGGCGGCGAAACCGGGGTAGGAAGTGTTCACACATTCGACATCTTTCACGATCGTCTCCCCTTCAGCAAAGAGGCCGGCAATGGCAAACGCCATTGCTATGCGGTGATCCCCAAGGCTATTAACTTCCGCCCCTTTCAGAACAGTCCCTCCTTCGATCTCCATGCCATCTTCGAATTCTTGCACCGGAACGCCCATGCGTCTTAACCCATCGGCAACGGCGGACAAGCGGTCAGACTCTTTCACCCGTAATTCTTGTGCATCCTTTATGATCGTGCGACCTTCTGCCAAAGCGGCGGCAACCGCTAGCACGGGAATTTCATCGATCACATTGGGGATCTCATCTCCGGCAATTTCAGTGCCCTTAAGCTTGCCCCCATGAATTTCTATCGTGCCACAGGACTCAGCTCCTGATTCATCCACCACCTCGTTGATATGAGCTCCCATTCGCACCAAAATTTTCAGGATACCACTGCGTGTAGGATTGAGCCCCACATTCTTGATTCGCAAGACCGTTCCCGGTGTTGCCGCAGCTGCCACCATCCAAAAAGCGGCACTTGAGATGTCGCCTGGAACGAACAAATCCCGCGACTCCGGAGTTTGACCACCCCAAGTCGAAATAGCATCACCTTCTTTTAAAGTTTTCACCAGCAGGTATTTAAACATGCGCTCAGTGTGATCCCTCGTGACCGCCGGTTCATGCACCACCGTTTTCCCTTTGGCGTTTATTCCCGCCAATAAAATGGTGCTTTTCACTTGAGCGCTGGCCACGGGCAAAACGTAATCAATGCCTTGCAAGCTTGAGCTACCTACTATAGTCAGCGGAGCCGTTTGTCGCTCACCGGTTCCGGTCAATTTTGCCCCCATCAAAGAAAGCGGCTCGATGATTCTGCCCATCGGACGTTTGGATAGAGACTCATCTCCTACCAATTCGGTTTGAAAAGGTTGCGCAGCCAGGATTCCCGAGATCAAACGCATCGTCGTACCCGAATTTCCACAATCGATCGCTGCCTCCGGTTGAGTGAATTTGCCACTCACCCCATGCACCAGCAAACGTATCGGGCCATAGTCATTTTCCTCCAACACCTCTATTTTCACCCCTAACATGCGCATCGCTGCTACCGTGGCGAGACAGTCCTCACTGGGCAGAAAACCTGATATCTCACAGTCCCCGTTAGAAAGCGATGCCATCATCACTGCGCGATGGGAAATACTCTTATCTCCAGGCACTTCCAATTCAGCTGATAAGGCTTTGGCTTTTTTTACTCTGAAATCTTGCATCACTGATTATTATTGATTTTCTCTTGTACCAATGGAATCCCGGTGGTCTTTAGCGGCGGCGAGGAAGCTCATCATTCCCTCTTCGTCCACCTCTTCCAATAAGGCAAGCGTTTCGCCCAGCTTCGCTTGCAGCTGCTTCAACTCCCCCATCACCGCATGTCTATTCTCCAATAAAATTTCCGTCCACATCTCCGGAGCCCCTGAAGCGATCCGAGTGCTGTCAATAAAACCCGTTCCCGCCAACGAAGCCGCTCTGCTGCCTTCCAAAAAGGCTACTTCAACCATCACCGATGCTAATAAATGTGGCAAATGACTGATCCGAGCGACCAGCCGGTCATGCTCCCCTGCATCCATCACACAAGTTCTCATGCCAATGTTCTGCCAAAACAATTCCAACTTAGCTACAGTTGATTGTGTGTTGGACTTTGCCGCAGGAGTGAGGACACAAGGGGCCAACGAGAACAAATCAGCCCTGGCATGATCCAGCCCCATTTTCTCCGACCCTGCCATCGGGTGACTGCCCACGCAGATCACTTCAGAGTCAGTGAAAATCTCACTGAAAGTGTTCATCACCGGAGCTTTCACACTACCTACGTCAGTGATCACACATTGCCCGGTAATCACTCCGCTTGACTGAATCGCCCGGCAAAGCTCTGCCATGATGCCCACGGGGGTCGCTAAGATCACCAAGTCAGCGTTCTGCAAAACTTCACCAAGATCGGTCGAGGCCAAATCGGCCATTGCCCGCTTGCGAATTTCTTCGATCACTGAGCTGCGTCGGCCCCAAAGGCTGACTTTGCGGTCAGGAGAAAACTTTTGAATTGCCAGTGCCAGAGATCCCCCTAACAAACCCGGCCCCAAAATGGCAATACGACGGAAATCCAAAGCTTTGCTCACAGTTAATAGAGTGGTGTCGATAGGGGTATCGACCTTTCCACCATAGGCGTATTGTTCGAAACCTTTTGTTTAAGGCACACGAAAGTAAATTTTCTTACCGGGTTTGGTGGGATCGGGAATTTCAACCGGAGTGCCCGGAGCAATTCCTCGCACATCGATCTCACCCAATCCATCATGCGGAGATGGCAAGGTCACAAAACCACCTTTGCCAGGAACCGGTTTTCCAAAAGGGTAAGATTTCAAGTTGCTTGGCGGGCTGGACTTGGAACCTCCCGTTCCCGTTTTAGCCGTATCTCCACTTTTGGGATCCTTCTTCCCATCTGCAGGCGGTTTATTGCCTGTTGTATCACCAGGAGTTGACCCCAGATTACCGTTAGCGGGTGGAGGACTGCCGGCACCAAAACGACTGCCTTCAGCATTACCTGCAGCGTCGGCTGTAGTGGCATTAGCATCCCCTCCCTCAAAACCAAAACGATTCTTTTTTTCCTGGTCTGCCGGCGCATTGGGATCCTTTTGAACGTCTTGCGTTCCTCCGTGACCGTAACGTGAAGGTTTGTTCCAAATCGCGGCATCCTGTGGGGGGGTACTTTCGCACGCGATCATGCCTAGAGCAGCTCCTGTTGTCACTATGACTAAAATAGATTTCATTATAGATTATTTAATCCTGGTTGAAACACGGGGTTCCTGCTGAAAAACACAGCGCTAGCTGCCCGAGTCGACGCATAATAGTGAAAAAAGCCTTAATTCTCAAGTTTTATCTACTCTCTTTCAAAATTCGGAACTTTCCCCGTGAACGGCGAATCAGACGTTTCCATTCTTTCACATCTTCGCTTTTTGGCTGAAAGCCAATAAACTGGATGACCGCCGGAGTGGTTAAGGCCGCTTGTTGCCCAGCTAATAGTTTTTTCAAATGGTCATAGGGAATATCCGAAATCCCCCCTCCCACCCGCCATTGAAAGCTCGCATCGGAAATCAATAGAATAAGATCCGGTTTCATCTTAAAGGCTTGTTCCAATACCGCGGCCAAGCCTCTTGGATTGGATACCACCCCCTTTCCTGACATCGTGCCACTTTCGACCCACTCGTTTTCAACCCATTTGCGGGCGTTGTTTTTATTGCCATCTGTTGCGGACAATAATTCGGAGCTGAACATTTTGAAATTCTGAGTAAACTGAATCATCGAAAATTTTGAAGTAATCGGCAGACCTTCTATCAATTTCAACGTTTCTTCTTTAACCCGCTCTAGCGGAATTCCCAGTGACCGGGCTTTGTTCACCACGCTTGAGGACACATCAAAGAGCAAAATAATGCGCTCCCCCTCCGCCTGCATGCCAAAAAAGCTCAATCCTCCTCCGTCCCCCTTGCCTCCACCGCCTTTGAGGCCATTTCCCAAACCACTTCCCAATCCGGCAGTTCCGACCAAGCCTGCCACCTGATCCGATATCAACTGCGAAGGATCCAAAGGCAGCATTTGATCCATGTTTACTGTTGGCAAATCAGGCAAAGCAAAATCGATGGGACGGATACTGGCCAGTTTATCAGTGAACACGGGCTTGGGAGTCATCGCTTCGTGTTTTAATAAATTCATTTTCTGCTCTGGAATACGCGGAGGAATCTTGACCAGTTTTTTCACCTCGAACACCGCTTCAGGTTGTTTCCAATATCGAGCCACCGTCCACAAACCGAATAAAACCAAGGCGATCACGTGCACGGCTATGCTGCCCACAATGATAGAAAAAATGACTCCCCGGCGACGGTTCTCAATAATTTTCTTTTTATTAAACACAGAGGCCGCTTCCGAAGCGGGCTTTTTTTTCGCCGCCCCAGACATTTTATCGAGTTTGACAGTAATCATAACGAGCTCCCTTCTTCATTGCCCGCCGCAAAGGTCACGCCTTTGATCCGAGCCACCGCACAGGCATTGAGCACATCAACGATGCGCTGATGTTTGACCGCATCTTCCGGAGCCAGAGTGATCAAGGCCTCAGAACGATTTCTCTCCGATGCCAATTTGAACCGTTTTAATACGGTTACCAGCTGGGTCAAAGCCCTATCCCCGGGATCACCCAAAACCTGCTCATTGAGCACCACCTGCCCTGATTCTAAAATAACGATGCGTTGTTCATCTGGTATATCCAACACCTCTTCCTGGCTCACCTGCCCCGGCAGAGCGATGGAAATATCAGCCTCCGGCTTGATCGGTTTTGAAGTCACCATGAAAAACACCAATAACAGAAAGACCATGTCTATCATCGGGGTCATCTGCATTTCCACCACCTTTGGGATTTTGTATTTTTTACGTATCATCAGGACTTCATCCCTTTCCCTGCTTCTTTGCGATAAGTTCCAAAAATCACATCCAGCGCCCCAGCCTCTGTCGCCATTTGCATGAACTCACGAATTTTCACTGCAGGCGTATCCTGATCCGCCCGCAAATAAATCCGTAGTGGCGGGAAGTTCTCGAAACGTTTTTTTAAATAAGCAGCCATCTGCTCCCGCGATTGTCGCTGGTCACCGATATAATAAACACCCTGCCCATCGATATTGATCGTATCACGATTTTTTAAATCCTTGGGCACCACAGAGCTCATTGCAGAAGGCAAACGAATCTCGCGCTTCCGGCTTTCATCTGTCATACGCGTCGTGACCATGAAAAAGATCAACAGTAAAAAAGTCATGTCAATCATTGGCGTCATTTGGAATGACACTTCATCGTCGTTGGCTCTTTTTCTTACGCGGGTCATTTTTTTGGGGAAGGAGTTAGAATTTTTTGGTAGTAGGCTTTTAGTAATTTGAGTCTTCAAATGTTTTAGCTTTCTCTTTCATTTTAATCTTCTCCATTCTGAATCCTGTCTCCTTCTTTCACTCTTCCAAACGAATCTCTCCTGATAAAATATCTATCGCGAAAGAAGCATTTTTTTGAATCAAGGAAACGGTTGCCATCAGTTTGTTGCGGAAATAAAAGTAAAAAAACATCGCCGGAATTCCCACCAACAAACCACCCGCCGTGGTTCCCATTGCTTTCTTGATCCCACCAGCCAAATCCTGGGGTTCGGCGTTACCACTGGCGAGCTGGTCAAAACTTTCGATCATTCCCCAAACCGTGCCGAGCAAACCGATCATCGGTGCCAGAGTGGCAAAAACATTAAGGTAATTGACCCATACCATTTGTTTGAGTTCTTCTTGATCCAAAACCTCCCCCGCAGCTTCGTCCATCGACGATTTGTTTGCTTTGTCCCGATCAAAATTCACTTTTAATAAAGCTGAAGATATCACATTGCTGTAACTGCTAAGGCTGGCTTGACACAAATTATACGCGCTGCTCACATCCTTTCCCGCCATCGCGTGATTGATCTGCTCTACTTGTGAATGCGGAGTCATTTTGCGCGGTGTGATCTGAACAAAACAGTAAACAATCACCGCGATGGTGCCGATCGAACACAATAACAATACGTGCATGAACCAGCCACCCTCGGAATAAACATCCAAGGCCGAACGGGTCTCGTCAGGCTCCGGATCTGTCGCTTGAGCCGTTTCCCCTGCTTTGTTGGCTTGTGTTTCTTCCCCTTCGCTGTTTTTTTGCGCACTCGCCTGTGGAGCTGATGCAAATAACAATGTTGTCAGTAACAAACAGCAAAGGATCATTGCTCTATTGTAAAACCCTTCAATCAATCGTTTTTTATTTTTCATTATTTAAATTTGCTTTGGCGGCATTGATTACCTCCAATTTGCGTTTTGCCTGCGCGCCCATTGGGGACAGCGCATAGATCTGCAACACATCTTGCAGGACTTCCTTGCTACGTTTCCAGTCTTCAACAAAATCATACAAAGCAGCGCTCCCCATCAACCCGCGCACCGCCGCATCTTCCCTGGTGCCGTGGAAAAGATACGGGGTCAGGTAATGATCGAGCGCCTGGTGATAGAGTTGATCACGCACAGGCTTGAGCTCGTCATCTTCGTACCACACCGGGTTCTCTTTTTGTAATTCCCTCAGTTGTCTAAATTTTATTTCAGCCAGTAAAAGGTTAGCTTCCACGATCATGGATCCACTGGTATTTTCGACGATGATGTTTTCCGCCGAATGGATTGCCCCGGCGATTTTCCCTTGTAGCACTAAAACCCTTATTTTGCCCAAGCGGGCTTTGTCGCGCACCGCTTCGTCCCAGGCCTTGTCTTCGATCAAAGTGTATAACTCCATCGCCTGCGTCCAGAAGTACACCGAATCCTCCGACTTTAGCGCCAGGGCATATAGCAAGCCAATTTGCCCCGCATTAGAACGGGGTTGGTCCAAATAGCCCCCCTTGGCATTCCATATTTTTTGTAAAACCAGCCGATTAAAAGGTGATTTTTGTTTTAATAGTTCAGCTTCTTTTTCGGATTGGAAAAAATCTATGTAATCCACCTTGCTGAGCGGAAAGGAGCGTTGCACTTGCCGCGACCTTCCTCGTTGTGCTTCACGACTGAGCACAAAATTGATCGTCTTTTGCGTGACACTCAAAATTTGACATCTCACCTCCTGCCCGGTTTTTAAATGCAACACATCAGTCGCCCACACCTCGCTGGTTAAAAAAAAGCATGCAAACACCAGACTTAGAAAACACCTCATCACAGCTCCCCCTTCTCAAGTCGCAACTTTTCCAACCTTTCCGTTGCCAGATCAAATTCCGCAAAACTTTTCAAATTATCGCGACTGGTCAGTTCGGCGTAAACCTCTTCGGCCTCCCGCGGTTTTGTCATTTTCTCCAGGGCCTCACCACGTCTCCAATAAGCACGCGCCACCAATTCTCCAAATTTTCCATACACCACATAGATCCTCTCATAATAAGCGGCGGCTTTGAGACTTTGCTGTTGATCCATCAGCAGCTCCCCCGAAGCGAACAAAGCCAACGCTTTGCTGCGACTCGACACTATCGGATTCTCAAGAAGTTCCTGTAGCACTTCCTGAGCCTCATCGCTGCGGCCAAACCCTGCCAATAATCGCGCGCGATCTAACTTCAACTGAGACATCAACGTGGTGGAAGCCGTCGATTTTTCAGCTCTTTCATAATAATAAAGAGCGCGTTTGTTCTCATCGTTCGCTTCGGCAATTTTCCCCAAGCCGGAAAAAATACGATCCCGCTCCACGGCTCCAGGATGCCACTTTTTAACCGTTTGATATAAATCCCGCGCCAGAGTGTGATTGCCCATGGCTAGTTGCGCATCCGCACAATCCACCGTGATGCGTGGCTGATCCACTTTACCATCCACTTCAGTTGTCGCTGCGAGCAACGCAACACGGTAGGATTTCACATCGCGTCCGCGGTGAACTTGTGCCATGCCCCAGGAACAGCGCAGACTCAGAACTCGCTGTTTTTTCTGCTGCGCCATTTTTTTGAGCTGATCAAACTTTCCCAACAAACCCCTATCACCTTGCTCGCCCGTATCACGGTAAAGTTTGGGCAAAGCCGCAATCAAATCTTCAATCGCAAGCAACCGGGCCTTATTACCATGAGTAGTCAGAACTTGCCAATACACCTCTTTGGCGCGCTCCAGTTCTCCATTCTGCCGATCCACCCAACCGATCCAATAAATGGCCTCAGGCATACGCCTGCTGTCAGGATAGGATTGCAAAAAACCTTCAAAATGACTGCGCATTTGATCCAACTGATCCGTCAAGCGCAGCGCCTTGCCTATTTTGAACCAGCCATCTTCAAAAAAGCGCTTCGACTTTGGATTGATTTTACGATAAACCCGAGTTCCTTCATCTATCCTGCCCTCTCCCAGATAAGCATCCCCCAGCAATAAACGGGCTTCGTCCAACAAAACATGGTTTTTATGCTGGGAAATAAATGCCGCAAACAAGTCTGACGCGAGCACGTTATCCCCCAAAGCAAACACACAATAGGCCAAACGAAATTCAGCTTCGATCCAGTATTTCCCCGCCTTGCCGTGTCTGTTTAAATAGCGTTCCAGACCTAGCTTGGCCTTTTCATACTCACTCGAAAAAGACCAGCTCATCGCCGTCCAATAATCCGCATCATCATTCAACAAATGTTGTGGGTAACGTTGCCTGAGTTGATCAAAATGATAAACAGCGCCTTCACTGTCATCCTGCACAAGATACATATAGGCTTGCATGAACAGCGCCGCTGGAGCTTGTTCATTTTTGGGAAACCTTTCCGCCAGTTCCCCGTAAGCCCTTGCCGCCTGTCGGTTATTGTGCTCTTGCCGGAAAGCTTCCGCTTTCAAAAACAAAGCTTGAGGCAAGTATTTAGCCTCTTCCCATGATCCGAAACGCTTTAAATACAAATCAGCAACCTCGACCACCTTCGGCCAGCGCTCAATTTGAGCCCAGCACTGCATTTGCGCCAAACTGGCCGAGTCGACAACCGAATCCGCAGGCATCTTTTTTAGCATTGCCCCCATCACCAAAGCCGCTTCGCGGTAGCGTTCTTGTGATTGAAACGCTATAGCCAGACGCAGACGCAAACCCGAATCAAAATTTTCCATTTGTTCCAATTGCCCGACTTCACGCTCCACCCGGCGAATGATCGCCTTGATTTGAAATAACACCGCTTGCCGTCCCTGTTGTTGACTCAATTTATGTTCACGTAGACGCAGTTTGATCAACCTCTCTTGCTGATACTTCAATAGCTTCGCTTTCGGCCACACCCGCTGTAGGCAAATGATCGACTTGCGGTATTGTTTTTGTTCTAAAAAATCAACTCCCAACTGCAAAGCCAGTAATTGGAAGCTCACTACTTGGGTTATATTTTTAATTTCAACCGATTCAGCTTGAACCAAGTGCAAAGCTTGATCATCCTCGCCCGCTTTGATCAAGGCATGCAAACGCAAAACCACAGCTCTGCCTGCGGCCTCGGGTGCTCGTTTGCGCATTTTCGGAATCTGATCCTTGAGAAAATCCGCTGCCGCTTTATCAAAATCCTGCATCAGATACAAACCCGCGAACAATAACAAAGCTTCATAGCGTTTGAACACTTCGTGTTTCTCATTCGACCAGTATTCACCAAAACCTTCTTGCGCTGCGACCAGCTCCCCTGCCTGCATCAGGCAAATAGGTCGCCAAAAACCCAGCTCATCTGCAAGTTTCTCCTTCAACTTTCCGTCCTTTAACGACTCTTCAATCAGAGGCAAGGCTTCTGCATAGCTTTTCACCCCTACCTTGGATAAAGCGAAAAAAGGGCGGTGAATACGCAGCGCTTCCTCCGCTTCGGGATTCTCCCCATAATCGCTAAAAAACTGCCCAAAAGCCAACTCGGCTGCCATAAAATCATTTTTTTGAAATGCCGCGCGCCCTCTTTTTAATAACTCAAGCGGGGACAGGGCGGAGTCACCCCCTTGTTCCGAACCAGAATCCCCCTTAGCCGGTTCCGCCTGTTGCCCATAAATATCTGCTCTGCAAAAAAACACTGCCAACGCAATAAGAGCAGTGCCGGAGTATTTTATTCTCATCGAAAAGGTTAACTAATAATAACCTCCTGATTAGAAACTTCCCAACAATTAAAGAAAAGAAAAAACCGTCAAATATCGTTCATTTTGAAAACAAAATTTAACAAATCAGCTAAATTATCAATGGCCGATAATGGGATATCTAACCACTGATTTTCACAGCCGACTGAAAGGAGACAGCCGGAAATTATTACTTGAAGGCAAATAGCACTGATATGAAAATTCAAACGAATAATATTTTCAAAAATGGGAGCGACATATCTCTTCAATTATGCTCCCTTGCACTAGGTTCAGATTCCTTTCAGGCTGTGAAATCCGAGGAAAATCTCAATTCCTCTCGGTTCTCACAAATATTCCCTCCATCAACCTCCTACTTGAAACGGCAGTTCTTCATAGGGTTGGATCACCACAAAACCGGAGCCTTCAAAAAGCATCTGGAAAGATTCTCCTGAACCTCGGCCTATGAAAGTCCGGAAAGAAGCATCAGTCTTGAATTGAGGAGTCAAGCCCCCGCTCCAGGCAACCGTGGCGTTGGGGTCGGTCATCACCGGCTTGCCGGGTTCGACTACCAAGGTCACCGGATCATAATGAGTGGTCATGGCGACCATGCCGGTGCCTTCCAAGCGAATATTAAAAAGTCCTCCGCTGACCATTGCGGCAACTTTTTTCATCATCTTGATCTCGTGTTTGAGAGAAGGTTCGAAGGCCAGCACATCATTGCCATTGATGAAAATGCTTTCATTCTGCAAATTGATGATGCTCACTTTTTTCCCAGCGTCAGCTAAATAAAGTTTGCCTTGGCCATCCGCGTAAGTGATTCGCATCCCCTCACCCGAAACTGCCTTTTTAAGCAAACTCCCCAGGCCCTGGTCGAGAGCTTTCTCCCGGGTGAATTTGATATCACCATTGTAAGCCACCATCGAGCCCATTTTGGTATTGATTCGCCCGTTAAGGTTCACTTCGAGCAAACGCTCTGTCTCCATTTCAAAAAGCCCCTGCCCTTTGTCTTGTTGGGAGGTGGCTTGAATGAATTGATCAAGAGTGTAACTGGGATTATTTTCTGGGAGAGGTGGTGGATTATTCATAACGGTGGAAAATATTCGTGTGAAGTGTTATCAGAACAAGCTCTATTTCACTTTTTTTAGATCGTGCCCATCTCATTTCACCCTACACTACATTGGGGCAGGATAAAAAGTTAGCCATTGTTTATTGAAAGCTATCTTATCACACTCCCACATCATTGCGCCCTTTTAGGGCTGACAATAAAAACAATCTAACCTAGCGCTTCGCACTAGGCTATCTCATTTTGTCCTTACAGGACAGTTTGCTTTCATCCCTTTTTGCACCAACGGTGCTCAATGATATAGCCCAGTGCGAAGCGCTGGGTAAAAACCCAATTCTTCCAGCCCTGCAAAGGGCGAAACGCATGGTGCTCAGCAGCTTAACTATTTTGTCTTACACCCAAGGTCGCATAGTGTGATCTCATTTATGTCTTCCATCGAAAAGCAATATCACGAAATTGAGCAAACTCTGACGGTTTTCATCAAGCAAGCGCAGAGCGCTACAGTCAGCCCCCCTGATATTGCTGCGGACGAACAGGTTTTCACTGCACTGGCCCTCGAAATTTTCCGCTTTCAATACCAGAACAATAAACCCTATCAACAATGGTGCCGCCACCTCGGAGTCAATGATCCAGCAGCCCTCATTGGCTGGCAGCAAATCCCTGCGGTGCCTACCTCTGCTTTCAAAGATTCCGGGCTCCGGCTGAACTGCTTTGAACAAGATAAGTTGCAGCATGTTTTCAAAACCAGCGGCACCACCAATGATCAGCAACGGCGCGGCGAGCACGGCTTCTATTCTGTCGAACTTTATCACCAATCTATCCTCAGTGCCTGGTCCCAACTGCAATTACCGAAAAACCTGCCTCACCTTTTTTTGACTCAAAAAGCATCGGATGCTCCGCACTCTTCCCTTTGCCACATGATGGACGTGCTCGGTGGATCCGGGCAGTCCGGCCACTCCGCCTCAAGCGACAAAACTTCCGATCCTTATTATATTTCAGCCGAGGGGCAACTTGAGCTTGCTCGCCTGATGGAAACCTGTCACTCGCTGGGTCAGCCTGCCCTGCTGCTTGGCACCGCACTCGCTTTGCTTAAACTGATCGAAGAACTCACCGCAAAATCAACCAGCTTAACTTTACCCGCGGGATCAGCACTGTTTGAAACCGGTGGTTACAAAGGCAGCGGACGCCACTTGGATAAAGCCGATTTTTATCGTCAATTGGAACAAACTCTGAGCATCCCTAGCGAGCTCATTTTTAATGAATACAGCATGACCGAGCTCAGCTCGCAGTTTTACACCAAGGGTATTGACCAGGCGCATACCGGGCCACACTGGACACGCATCCAAATCATCGACCCCGTGACCCGCGAACCGGTCGCTGCCGGACAGAGTGGTCACCTGCAAATCCTCGATTTGGCCAACCTCGGTTCGGTGGCCGCCATCCGCACCGAGGACCTCGCCATCGCCACCGATTCACCCCGTTCCTTTCATCTGCAGGGAAGAGATCCTTCTGCCCTTCCCCGTGGTTGCTCCAGATCGGCTGATGAGATGTTAAATAGTGCGGAGCATCAATGAACATTTTTCCCGCAAGGTTTTCTCAAACAAAAATCACGGATTGTAACCGGTCTAAAAACTCTATTTTCATGAAAATCCCCCCAATGCCTTTCTTCGCTGTCCTTCTCCTCGGCAGCTTTTTAGTCTTGCCGCTGCAAGCTGCTGACAAAGCCCCCCCGGCAAGCGAGCAGAACTTCTCACCCCAGCCCCCGACCCCCTATCTTTCTGCCGAGGAAAGTATGCAGCACTTTGAGTTGCCTGAAGGTTACAGCCTCGAACTGGTGCTCAGTGACCCCGATATCGAAGAGCCTGTCATTTGTGTGTTTGATGGCAATGGACGCCTTTTTGTCGCCGAAATGCGCACCTACATGCAGGACATTAATGGCAGCAACAAGTTCGAAAAAATCAGTCGCGTTTCGATGCACGAAGACAGCAACGGTGATGGCCAATTGGACAAACACACGGTTTTTATCGACAAGCTGTTGTTGCCACGAATGCTTTTACCTCTCGATGACCGGCTCATCGTCGGCGAAACCAATACCCTCGACCTTTATTCATACCGCGATACCAATGGCGACGGAGTAGCTGATGAAAAAAAACTGATCTACAAAGGCGGCGAACGTGGCGGTAATCTGGAGCATCAACCGAGCGGCCTTATCTGGTCAATGGATAACTGGCTCTACACCACCTACAATGCCTACCGCCTGCGCCTGACCCGTGACGGTGAAATGATCAAGGAACCCACCGCAGCGAATGGCGGACAATGGGGACTGACTCAGGATAACTACGGCAAACCCTGGTATGTGAACGCAGGAGGAGAAATCGGACCGATCAACTTCCAGCAACCTATTGTTTACGGTGCCTTTAATGTTCCCGATCAGTACCCGCCCGACTACCGTGAAGTTTACCCTCTGATCCTCAAGCCTCGGCAGATGCCCGATGTTCAGGGCGGCACTCTGAGATACCACCCAAGTGATAAAACCCTCAACCACTTCACCGCCACCTGTGGAGCAGAAATCTACCGCGGAGACCGCCTGCCAAAAGATCTTCAAGGCGACCTGTTGTTTTCCGAGCCGGTCGGGCGCCTGATCCGACGCAGCAAAATCACGGTGAAAGACGGCGTGACCTATTTGAAAAATGCTTACAACAATAAGGAATTCATTCGTTCAACTGACGCCAACTTCCGTGCGGTCAACATGACCACCGCGCCGGATGGCACGCTTTACATCGTCGATATGTATCGCGGCATCATCCAGGAAGGCAACTGGGTCGCGCCAGGATCTTATCTGCGCAAAGTGGTGCAACAATACCAGCTCGACAAAAACTTTGCCCGAGGCCGCATCTACCGGCTGGTGCATAAGGACTTCAAACCCGGGCCTCAACCCAGAATGCTCGAGCAATCTCCTGCGGATTGGGTGCAACACCTCAGCCATGCCAACGGTTGGTGGCGTGACACTGCGCAAAAACTTCTCATCGTCAAAGGCGACACCTCGGTAGCTCCCGCCCTCAAAACCATGGCGCGTAGTCATGACAACCCGCTGGCACGCATGCACGCCTTGTGGACTCTCGAAGGTCTCGACCTATGGGATAAAGAGCTGCTGCTGGAAAAGATGGCAGATAAAGATCCCGCCGTCAGAACCACCGCCATTCGTATCAGTGAAACACTTTTCAAAAAAGGAGATCAAAGTCTGCTGCCTCCATTGCATAAAATAATGACCAGCGACCCCGATCCCGGCGTGGTGGTGCAAGCCATGATGAGCAGTAAGTTGCTCAAACTCCCCGATTACAAAAAACAAATTGAAACCACGATTGCCAAAAGCAGCAGTCATGGAGTGAAGGAATTTGGCAATCAATTGATCAAAGGAGCTCAAAGCGGCCCTTCCCGTTTAACGGCGGATCAGATCAAATCGATGAAAAACGGTGCGCTCATTTTCAACTCCCTGTGTTTTGCTTGTTATGCCCAGGATGGCAAAGGCATGCCCATCCCCGGATCGGGAGGCCAAACGATGGCAGCGTCCTTTGTCGGATCAAAAACCCTCGCCGCCCACCCCGATATGTCGATCAATGTGGTTCTACATGGTCTCACCGGCCCGGTGGATGGCAAAACCTTCCCCGGCGAAATGATCGCGATGAAAAGCAATGGTGATGAGTGGGTAGCCGACGTGCTCTCCTATGTGCGCAACAGTTTTGGCAATCGCTACGGGTTCATCAGCAAACAAGACGTGGCTAAAGTGCGCAACAAAAACAAAGACCGCCTCAAACCCTGGACCATCGAAGAATTGCGGGCTGCCGTGCCTTACCCCCTGCCTAATCGCAAGCAGTGGAAACTGAGCGCCAGCCATAACCAGAAAAGTATCCACAATGCGGTCGATGGTGAGATTTCCACGCGTTACGACACCGCAGGCAGCCAACAACCCGGCATGTGGTTTCAAATCGAGTTGCCGCAAGCCACGACCATCAGCAGCCTGGTGCTCGATACAACTGGATCCAACGGAGATTACCCGGTATCCTACACGGTTCACTTATCGAAAGACGGCAAACAATGGGGTCAACCCGTAGCCAAAGGCGGCAAAAAACAAGTCAAAACCCGAATGAGTATCAACTGGCCCGAACAAAAAGCCCGTTTCATCAAAATCACCCAAACCGGTGCCAAAAGCTCCTTCTGGTCGATACATGAATTGGATGTTTTAGGACGAAGCTCGAAGTAAGTATTCGTATTGGGGTTTGATGTCAAATCGAGCGGTAATAACTGAGCTCTAACAAACTTTGCCTTTCTTCGTTTTCAGAGATGTTTCTCAACCAAATACCAAAATCATAATCCTCCTCTTCCTCGTAGCTACCAATTAGAAGGTTTGTGTTTACTCCCAGATCACTTAAAGTATAACTTATTTGTTCAACAGTTCCGTCCTCGAAGTGCATTTTTAAAAATCGAAACGAAAGGTCTTTTCTGAATGAAAACCTTGTTGACCTAAACTGATGATAAATACCGTTCAGTCCAAAAACAAGACTTTCACCATCAAAAAAAAGGGAGAGGTCGGTTGTTCTTATTACATCAAAAGATCCATTCATCGATTCAGGATATTCCTCAATTGGAAGAAGGATAAACTGAAGATCTCCAGTTTTTTCTAAAATCCTAATGTTTTTATATTTACTACTTTGGCGAAGAAATAACATATAAAGAGTTTATTTAAAAATCAAAAGCTCCCCCTATCTCTCTTCTTACTTATTATCCGCGTACATCCGCGAAATCCGCGGTAAAAAAATCCGCCGAATAGGGTCAGTCAAAAATTACATTTTCACTAAAA
>JASFYY010000031.1:0-29859 GCA_045046875.1 Verrucomicrobiota bacterium
ACCTCCGATCAACCACTCCGATCCCCATTGAGCCAAAAACCAAACCCCGACCCCCATGATAGCACTAGCTATCAACATACCGGTCAGACGCTTGCTAAAGCCGCTTTGCAGTTTCAAAAATTGCGATTTTTTCAGAGTGATCATCAGTAAAATCACATTGACCCAACCTGCAATCGAAGTTGCCAGGGCACAGCCTACATGTTTCAGCATTAGGAACAAAACGATGCTCAACCCAATATTGGCCACCGCTGATACCATGGTATATCTCATTGGGGTTTTGGTATCCTCACGAGCGAAGAAGGCCGTTTGTAAAACCCGGGCAAGAATGTAAGCAGGTGCCCCAATCGCAAATGCGCGCAATGCCAATCCGGATTGATGCGCCGCTTCGCTGGTGAATTTACCGCCTTGAAACAAACCATGCATGATTTCTTCCGGTATCACAATCATCGCCACCATGGCTGGCAGACTTAACAATAGGGACATTTCTATTCCATGCGCCAGTGAGGTCTCGGCTAGTTTTTCTTTCCCCGCCCTGAGGTTTCTGGTGATCTCCGGTAACAAAACAATGCCAAAAGCAACGCCGATCAAACCTAAAGGAAGTTGGTTCACCCGGTCTGAAAAATAGAGGTATGAAGGGCCACTGTCTTGATATGAGGCCACCGACTGTCCAACCAGTAAATTGATTTGTTGGATACCTGCGCTGGCCAAACCCGGCAACATAAGAATGCCCAGTTTTTTGGTGTCACCATCTAGTTTAGGCAAAGCAGGGCGAATGCGAATACCTCGTTTGCGACAGGCAAGTAACACCCAGCCCAACTGCAACACCCCGGCGACCACCACGGACCAGGATAATACCACCTCAGGGTGACCTATCTTTGGCACTACCACAAACAGGCCTATCAGAAATACAATATTAAGAATCACGTAAGCAAAAGCCGGCGGACCAAACACACGTCGACTATTCAACATGCCGCTGAAGGCCGCCATCAGGCACACAAAAATCAGATACACGGTGGTGATTCTGGACAAATAAACGGTCAGCGCCAATTTCTCTCCAGTGAAACCACGAGCCGCCACATGCCGAGTCAGTGGCTCCATGAAAATGAAAGCCAGAACGGCAATCACAATCAAAATCAAAGTCATCAAAGTGACCGTTCGCGCAGCAAAAATATCTGCCGAACTCGAACCCTCCTCTTCCAATTTTCGACTATACAGCGGCACAAAAGCCGCATTGAATGCGCCCTCCCCGAAAATCCTCCGGAATAAATTCGGAAAACGAAAAGCCACCACCCAGGCATCCATTTGGATCCCCACCCCGAGGTAGCGTGATATCACCATGTCACGAACGAAACCCAGCACCCGGCTCATCAAGGTGAAACCACCCACGGTTGCTAATGATCGCATCATTCCCATAATTTCTATCTAGCTGCTATCTCTACGAATGTGTTTCACTCTTTCTTTCACTAGAAAGATTTGCTCATCACCTAACGGGAAAGCTCTCGCCCTTTTCCCGTGCCGCTAATCCTTGATCGATGCCCGTTGCAGCCGCTCCATGATCGCGGCCCCTGCCCCAAAAGTAGAAACCGGTTCGGCGATAATTTCGTCCATGCCGGATTCGTCCAATTTACGCAACAAATAAAAGAATCGCAGCGCGGCTTCTACGGTTTTCCCCGAACCGGGGCTCAAGACTTCGATTCTTTCCCAGTGATACAAATTGGTGTAACCGTCTTTTTTCTTTCCCCGATAACTTAACAGACCATAGCGCTTTTCAGGGTCACGCTTGAAATCCTGCGGTTTGCTCAACAAACGCAGTGGTGTGGTCGGCGCGTAGTGGCTGGCTAATAAACCCGGGGCCTCGGGTGCATTCTCCGACACCGCGTCATTGCTGACGATCTCGATTTTTCCATAACGTTTCAACTCATCCGCACTGATAGGTCCGGTGCGCAAGATCCGGAAAGTGGCTTTGCCTTTACCCTGCGGCGCTACCACTTGCACAATCGTGGATTCCAAACCTCTGGCACAGGCCCCGCCATCCACCACCAGGGGAATACGCCCATCGAGCTCGCTCATCACTGCTTCGGCCGAAGTGGGGCTGATACGTCCAAAACGATTGGCGCTTGGCGCTGCCAGAGGTCGACCCAGTTTTTCTACGACTTTAGCAAAAATATCATGATTGCTGCAGCGCACGCCAATAGTAGGCAAACCCGCGCTTACGATATCGGGCACTTTTTCATTTTTTGGCAAAATCAAAGTCAAAGGTCCCGGCCAGAACAATTCGGTCAGAGTGCGGATGGTCTTGCGCAACTCCTCCGGCACATCCGCTACTTCACGCAGAGCCTTCTGGCCAGAGATGTGAACGATCAGCGGATCAAAGCTCGGCCTTTCTTTGGCCTCATATATTTTTGCCACCGCTTCAGCATTAAAGGCGTCGGCCGCCAGACCATAAACGGTCTCGGTAGGCAAGGCCACCACTCCACCTGCCTGCAACTCTGTCACTGCCTGCTTCACCGCGAGTTCAGTCGCTTCATCGGTATCGGTTCTGACGATTTCTGTGTTCATGAATGCCTTTTTTTCAAAATATATTTAATATTCAAAGCCTGCGCTTGTATTTACGGCAGTTTTCTGGTTCAAATTCGCATCGTAGTGGTTAAGGTCAATGTCAAACCGACACGCTTTATTTTTACTTTCATGCCTGATTCTCCATCCAGCAAATGCGCCGACAATCAAACACGTCGATGCAATGTCATTCTCATCGGCTTCATGGGCACCGGCAAGACATCAATCGGCAAGCGGGTAGCCCAAAGTCTGGGTTTTGCTTTTGTCGATACTGACGAGCTGATTGTCGAATCATCAGGAAAAGCCATCACTGAAATCTTTGCTGACGAAGGAGAGGATTATTTTCGCGATCTCGAAACCCAAAGCCTGCGTGATTGCCAACAGCGCAGCCAGCAGGTCATTTCCACCGGTGGTGGTATCATTCTACGTGAAGAAAACCGCAAGCTTCTCGCTGATTGCGGTTATGTCATCTGGCTTAAGGCCTCCGCCAGCGACATCCTCGAGCGTATATCGAGAAATCAGGAACGGCCGCTTTTGCAAACCGTAAACCCCCTGCAGACTATTAAGGGCATGTTGCAAGATCGCAGTGATTTATACGCCGCCAGTGCTGATTTTGAGATCGACACCGACGAGCTCTCTCTCGACGAAACTTCTTTCGGCATCTGTGAAAGCGCACGGGTTATATTCGGCAATCAATAACTCAAGCCCCCCCTTCATCGAAATTTCTAAAAAATATATGACAAAAATAAGTTATATGTGTAATATGACCATACAGCAATAAACCAAGTAATATTATGAGTGAAGAAAAAATGTCAATCGTGTTGTTTTCGGGAACCGTGGATAAACTGATGGCAGCCAGCATCATCGCAGTGGGTGCCTCTGCCATGGGAAAAAAAGTCACCGTTTTCCTAACTTTTTATGGATTAATGGCCTTTCGTAAAGGGGATTGGCAGACCAATACCAGGTTCAGCAAGGATTTCGAAGAAATGGCCGAACCTGCCATGGCAGCGATGAAAGAGAAAAATGTGCCCAACTGGATGAACATGCTCAACGATGCCGCAGAAGTGGGTGATCTGACGATCAAAGCTTGCGGAATGACAATGGATTTGTTTGGAATAGAGATGGAACACCTCGAGCCCATCGTGGAAGAAGTCACCGGTGTAGGAACTTTTGTTCAGGATGCCGAAGGCGGACAAACGATGTTCATCTAATCAAACTTCAATACTACCAAGGATAAATCATGGAAAATGTAGAAATCACTAAAGAAAGTGACGCCCGGGGCAGCTTTTGCCCCGGCCCGTTGATGGAACTGATCCGGATGGTGCGCGACGCCGAAGTCGGCGATGTGCTTGCCGTCATCTCCAGCGATGCCGGAAGCCAAAAGGATCTGCCGGCCTGGGTTGCCAAAGCCAAACACGAGCTTCTGGGACAAGAAGATTTCGAAGGGGCTGTTCGTTTCATCATCAAAAAATCCCACTAAATGAAAAACATTATCATTATCGGAGGAGGCACCGGCGGTTGTATCGTTGCCAATCTATTGGCAAAAAAACTCGATTCTGATGAGGCAAAGATCACTGTCATCAGTGCATCTGAGCAGCATCATTATCAACCTGGCTGGCTCTACGTACCTTTTGCGCGTGAAGATGCCCGTTCACTGACACGCCCGGTCCGCGACTTGCTAAAAAAGCAGATCAACTTGTTGATCGGCAAAGTGAAAAAACTCGATGATGGTAATCACCAGGTGATCCTTGAAAACGGGGATACGGTTTCTTATGACTACCTCGTCATCGCAACCGGCTCCATTCCCTGTCCGGAGGACATCCCCGGGCTCAGCGAGGGAGGCAATCACTTTTACACCGAAAAGGATTCTTTTGAACTCTATCAGATCCTACAGGAGTTCCGTGGTGGCAAAGTGGTGATTGGTGTTGGTGGACTGCCTTACAAATGCCCTGTGGCTCCTTTGGAATTCACCTTTTTGTTCGAAGAATTTGTCAATGAAAAGGGCATCCGTGACAAAACGGATATCACTTATACTTTCCCGCTGAACGCCGTATTCAACATACCCAGTGTGGCCGAGGTCGCCGAACCGATCTTACAGGAACGCAACATCAACATCGAAACTTTTTTCAATCTGGAAGAAGTAAATGCTGATGAAAAGAAAGCCCTCAGTTTGGAAGGAACAGAACTCGATTACGATCTGTTGATCATGATCCCGCCCCATCGTGGCGCACCTTTTTTACAAGGCCATGACATCGCCGATGCCAAGGGCTGGGTCAAAACCAACAAACAAAGCCTGCGAGCCGGTGACAGCAAAAACATCTGGGCGCTCGGTGATACCACCGATATCCCTATCAGCAAGGCCGGCAGCACGGCTCACTTTGAAGGCCCGGTGATCGCCAAACACATCATCGCCGACCTTCGGGGGGAAGAACTCGGTGAAGACTGTGTTTACGAAGGTCATGTGATGTGTTTCCTGGAAACAGGTTATAGCAAAGCCAGTATCATTGACTTTGACTACTCGGCCCCGCCGGTATTAAAAGCACCCAATGCGCTGATGCATTATCAAAAAATGGCTTTCAACAAAGCTTACTGGTATCTGATCCCGACGGCTACCATCTGAACCAGCGATCAAAGTTATGAAAATTCACGCGGACAGCGTAGTTGGAAATCCCGCTATCTGAAGATAGCGGGATTTTTCATTTTTGTGTCAGATTTCCGCAAATACCCTTAAATCACTTGAACCCATTAAATAGCTGTGTATCTATATAAATATACTTTATCTTTATTATGAAACGAGAACATGTTCTAAGAGCGATCGCAGGATCTTTCATCCTTATCTCACTGACTTTGGCGCATTACCACAGCCAAAACTGGTTGTGGTTCACTGCTTTTGTCGGCGCCAATCTGTTGCAGTCTTCTTTCACCCGTTGGTGCCTGATGGAAGACATCCTGGCAAAACTGGGCGTCGGAAAAACCGGCGACTCCTGCTGCGCTAAAGAAAAAGACTCCTCACAAGCTTAAAAAGGGTTATCAGCTAGAAGGCTGGGAGAGGGTGCAGGACAAAAAAGTTAGCCATTGGTTATTGAAAGCTACCTTATCACCCATCAACATCATTCCGCCCTTTTAGGGCTGGTAATAAAACCGATCTAACCCCAGCGCTTCGCACTGGGCTATCACATTTTGTCCTTTCAGGACAGTTTGCTTTCATCTCTTTTGCACCAACGGTGCTCAATGACATAGCCCAGTACGTAGCACTGGGTAAAAAACCCAATTCTTCCAGCCCTGCAAAGGGCGAAATTCACAGCGGTCAGCAGCCTTAACTATTTTGTCTTACAACCCCTAGAAGTCTGACTGGCACCCCGTCCTGCATAAACAGAGCTTGCCTCTCCTTATAACAGGCTCCCTTACTGACGTCGTAAGGCCTACACGCGGTGTGAACAAATATGGAAATTTGTTCTACGTTTTACTGCGCCGCCCCTCCCCCTCGGGATTGATTTATCCAACAAACCCAGGTTTTTTGCTATTTCTGGGAACTTGGCACGCGGCCTGCTATTTCTGAATTGAACTCATCGTTTCAGTCGGCGCATAAGTGCCTACGGGCTTTGAATCAACTATCTCAAAAACACAAACCAAAACAAACAATGATAATCACTGCACGAACGTGGCTCTGGGTCACCATGGCGGCCCTCTTAATGATGTCGGTCGGAAATTCAATCGCACAAGATGCCGCCGAGCCCGCCAAAGCTCCTGAAGCAGCGGCTGCTGCAGATGCTAAAACGGCAGATGCTCCTGCTACGGAAGCAGTGGTCACCAGTGCCTACAGCACCGACGCTGATAACAAAGCCACCGAAGCTGTCGAATCCTTGGCCCTGTTCACGGTAAACAACCTGTGGATCTGCATCGCAGCCGCCTTGGTGTTCATCATGCACTTGGGATTCGCCACTTTGGAAAGTGGTCTGACCCAGTCTAAAAACACCGTCAACATCCTGTTCAAAAACGTCTGGATCATCACCAGTGGCATCTTGCTCTACGCTTTCTGGGGTTTCAACTCAATGTATCCCGGGGACGGTAACGGAATGATCGAAAACTACTTCGCCATGGGCAGTTGGTTTGCCGCAGATCTCAATGATCCAGCCAACTCTTCGGCTGCTTACAACGCCGGCTACACCTGGTGGGGTGACTTCATCTTCCAGGCCATGTTCGCCGCCACCGCTGCTACCATCGTTTCCGGTGCGGTTGCTGAACGTGTCAAACTTTCCACCTTCATGATCTTTGCGGTCATTCTGGTTGGTTTTTTCTACCCTATCACCGGTTACTGGAAATGGGGCGGTGGCTGGCTTGATGACATGGGTTTCTATGACTTCGCCGGTTCATCCGTTGTGCATGCCTTTGGTGGTTTTGCTGCTCTGGCCTGTGTATTGATCCTCGGACCTCGTAAAGGCAAATACACCAAAAACGGTATCAAACCTATTATCGGTCACAGCATGCCGCTGGCCACCATCGGAGTATTTTTGCTCTGGCTCGGTTGGTTCGGTTTCAATGGTGGTTCAGCTCTCAGCGCTGACCCCAAAGCAGTTTCCTACGTTTTTGTCACCACATCTCTCGGAGCTTGTGGCGGCGCCATCGCAGCGATTTTTGCTTCGATGATCATTTTGAAAAAACCCGACCTTTCCATGGCGCTTAACGGCATCCTGGCTGGACTTGTGGGGATCACCGCTGGCGCGGATACCGTTTCCGAACTCAACTCGATCATCATCGGGGCAATCTCAGGACTGTTGATTTTTGCCGCGATTCTCATCATCGACAAACTCAAAATCGATGATCCCGTGGGCGCGATTTCCGTTCACGGCATCGGCGGTGTGTGGGGAACGATTGCAGTAGGCATCTTCTCTTTCAATCCTGAGCACACGGTAGTCACTCAGGTGATCGGCACCGCAGCCATCAGCGCTTTTGCCTTCATCGCAGCAGGCGGAACTTTCTTCATCCTCAAAATGATCATGGGTGTGCGAGTCAGTGCAGAAGAAGAACACGAAGGACTGGACGTGGCCGAGCACGGTTCACCCGCTTACAATCTGCACATGTAAGTTGCAGACAGAGTTTTCTCACTAATGGTTAGAACCCTCGTCCGGCGCAAGCCGGGCGGGGGTTTTTTCTTTTTACAAAAGCCCGCTTATTTCGTAACTTCTCTATTCTCGACAAAAACAGCCACATTGTGAAACTTTTCATCAAAACCTTGTTAATCGCCGCAGTAGCTACCAGCTTTGCTACCTCCAATCAAAAAGCAGCCACAGCTCCCAGCGCGACCAATGGCGATCAGTTCACTGCTATCACCGCCTCCATCATAGGCACCCACACCACTGCCTGCATCGGCAGTGATGACCGCTGGTATGTGCTCTATGAATTGTTGCTCACCAACTGCAAGGCCGTAGACGCTACTCTCGAACAAATCACCGTGATCGACGCTTCGGATCCCGGTAGAATCCTCGCCACTTTCAAAAAAGACGAACTCATCAAATCCTTACGCACACTTGGCGCCAGACCAACGACAGACAATAAACTCGCGTCCGGTTTTTCAAAATTGCTTCTTGTGTCCCTTACTTTTGATAAAAAATCCGCAATCCCTGCAACTGTAAAGCACCGTATTCAAGGTCTTGCCGCCAACAGTCCCGCTGCGCAAAAACCCGCCGCCATTGATTACACCATCGCCGAACTGTCACTGACCAAACAAACAGCCCCCGTTATGAGTCCACCTCTACAAGGTGGTGCTTGGCTGGTTGTGAACGGCACCGGGCCCCATCCAGGAGCCCACCGTGGAGCCCTGCAAACCGTAAATGGAACACTGGTCAATTCCCAGCGTTTTGCCATTGATTGGATGATGGCGGATGACGAAGGTCGCTTGGTAAACGGCGATCACAAAGTGCTGGAAAACTGGGTGGGTTACGGACAAAGCATACTCGCAGCTGCAGATGGTGTAGTCATTCAAGTCGAAGGCAATTTGCCTGATCAAATCCCCGGCACCCTGCCTGACCCCAACAGCATCAACCTGACTAATGTCGATGGTAACTACGTAGTAATAGATCATGGCCATGGCATCTTCACCTTCTATGCCCACCTCAAACCAGGATCGCTCGCCGTTGGAGTGGGAGACTCCGTCAAAGCCGGCGACCAGCTTGGAGCTCTTGGAAATACCGGAAATACATCCGCCCCCCATCTGCATTTTCACGTGATGTCCGGCTCTTCGAGCCTCGGTTCTGACGGCCTGCCTTTTGTCCTTGATAATTTTCACCTGCAAGGCAGCCACAACTTAAACCAATTAGATGGCGCCCTCGACGGCAAAGCCTCACTGCTGATCAAATCGAAACGCAAAAATCTAAGTCGAAACCAGCAACTGCCCCTTGATCTGAACCTCGTTCATTTTACTGATTAGAGACCAAGCCTACGGCAGATACCCGGCACAACGTGATTGGATCAGCTGCACCAATTCCGGGTCCATGTATGCGTAGTTATCAGGAATGCCTAGCACCACGATTTTTTTGCCCGCCAGATAATTGCCAAACTTCTTGTTCAAGCGGCTTCGGTGAATCTTTTCCATCACAAAAATCACATCGGCCCATTCAATCTGCTCCGGACAAAGCGCAACCTCAGCGTCATGGTTCAACCCCGCTGAATCCACCTCAAGTGTCGGGTGCTCTGCATAGATCGCCTCACCGGTCGGGCTGCGCAGTTTATTCTGCGAGCAAATAAAAAGTAAGCACTTTTTCATGAGAGTAAGATAAATAAAGCTAACACAGGACAATATAATCGCTAATTTGCCAATTCTACAGACCGTGCTTAATGGGTTAAATTCAATAATATCTCCTACATTTTAAAAATATAATCCACTTACTGTCTTGGTTAACAAGAAATTATTTCAACTCCATGAAATTGTAAAATATAGAATTCCCACGGACTTATCCAATTCAATGCTACCAAAACTTGCGCCACCACCCGGGATAATTGAATATTTCACTCTTCCTGAATCCAGCTTTTTGCCTTCCTCAAATTTGATCCCAGGGGATTCAATAATCCAATTTTTAAGGATTTCTTGATCAGCCGAAAACGAACCACTGAAGGTTCTTGTAAATGGACTACCTGACGTTTCTATCCGAAAATTGCGAGCACTCACTGGTAAAGGAGCAAATTGCCCCCACTCCCACGCAGCATCAACCATGGCCTCCTCTTTGAACGGGTTGACGTTAGCAACCCAATTCGGCGTATAAGTCCAACCAATTAAAAAAATACCAAACGCCAACACCACTCCTGACATGCTCAAAGCTCCAATACATCCCAGACAAGCGAAGCGCTTACTCCAGCTCTTGGGCAGCTTTGTCATCCTTAACCCTCTATCGATTTTGCCGCCCAAGCCGCAGCACCCTGCACCCCCGCGTCATCACCTAGCTTGGCTTCCACAATTCGATATTTGCCACGAAAGGGAGCCAGCACTTTTTCATCAACCGATTTCTCCAGAGTTTTAAGAAAAAGCTTGGGCATCGCCTCGACCAAACCGCCGCCCAATACAATCACTTCTGGTGCCATCAGCTGCACCACCGTCGCCACCCCACTGCCCAAACGACAAGCCGCTTGTTTGACGATTTTTTCTATCGCTTTGTCACCGTTTTCAATCGCAGCAGCGATTTTGCCACTGGTGATTTTAGCCATGTCAGTACCACATTTATCCAAAATATAAGGAGCCTGCCCGCGGTAAGCCGCTGCCGCCGATTCGGACGCAATCGCCAATCGGCTGCACACTTCTTCTAGGGTCAGTCCCGCTTCACCAAATGGAGTGTGGCCGATTTCCATACAGGTGATATTCGCCCCCTCCAACAACCGACCGTGAATGACCGCTCCCCCACCAATGCCCGTTCCGGGGAAAATACCCACCGCACTTCTCGCTCCCGCCGCCGCACCGAATTTATACTCTCCAAACACCCCCGAATCCACATCGTTGCAAGCGACCACCGGACAGTCGAATTCTTTTTCAAAGATCAACCGCACTGGCACGTCCTGCCAACCCAGATTAGGCGCCGCCAACAAAACCCCCGCTTGCGGATCCACCGGCCCGGGACAACCGATGCCAATGCCACTGAGATCTTTATCCGATACACCGGCCTCGTCCATCGCATCGCGAATCGTCTGCCCCATACGTTCCACCACATTTTTCAAACCGCGATGCCCCTCGGTTTTGCGTTTGGCGGATCCCAGTTGTTTGAAATCCCCGTTATAAACCTTGGCCAACATCTTGGTACCCCCAAGATCCAAACCCACCCAGTAAGTTTTATTTTTACCACCCATGTTAACTTTTTGTTAAATAAGATTTTGCATAGTCACGCGCCCATTGGTCAGCCAGCAATATTTCATCCAAAGAAGGCTCGCTCACATTTTGATGGGCATTCATCGTCTTTTCCACCGTTTGCCAGATCTTGGGAAAGCTGATGCTTTCAGTTAAAAATCTCGCCACCGCCACTTCATTGGCCGCATTGAGAACCGCGGGTAAAGTGCCGCCATCCTTACCTGCCCAGCTTGCCAGATTCAATGCTGGAAAATCATCAAACCGCGGCTGCTCGAACTCCAACTTGGCCAAAGCAGCAAAATCCAAAGGCCGCAAACTGTTGGCTACCCGTCTCGGCCAGGTCACCGCATACTGAATCGGAAAACACATGTCCGTGGTGCTAAGCTGGGCTAAAATCGAACCGTCAATAAACTCCACCATCGAATGTACGATGCTCTGCGGATGCACAATCACCTCCACCCGATCCATCTCGACATCAAACAACCAGCGTGCCTCGATCATCTCCAGCCCTTTGTTGAACAAGGTCGCAGAATCAATCGTGATCTTTTGCCCCATCTCCCAAGTCGGGTGTTTGAGCGCACGCTGTAAAGTAACATCGACCAACTCATTGGCTGGCAGCTGGCGAAATGGCCCACCGGAGGCCGTCAGAATCAAACGCGACACCTCGTCGACATCCCGGTTCTCCAAACATTGAAAAATCGCATTGTGCTCGGAATCCACCGGCAACACATTGACCCCGTGTTTCCTCGCCGCCTTCATCACCGCCTCACCAGCCATCACCAGGATCTCCTTGCTGGCCACCGCAATGTCCTTGCCCGCTTCGATCGCCGCCAAGGCTGGCCGCAGGCCTGCCGTGCCCACAATCGCGATCAACACCATGTCCGCCTCGGGCAGGGTCGCCAGTTCAATCAGTCCCTCTTCGCCGCAACTGATGGAAAGTGAGTCATCGCTCAGCGACTGCAACTGCTCGCAGGCAGCTTCGTCATAAAGACAAGCGTGCTTAACGCCGGTCTCGCGAACCTGACGCGCCAAGCTCTCGGCACTGCGATTGGCCGCCAGACCGATCAAACGCATCTGCTCCGGCAGATCACGGGCGACTTTCAAAGCGCTCTCACCAATCGAACCCGTCGAGCCCAATACGACCAACGCTTTTTGTTTGACTGGTTTTTTTTCTCCGCTCATTTCTCAACAACAGGCTCAGCCAAGCAGCAAAATCAGATAAAAATACAACACCGGAGCGGTGAACAACAAACTGTCGATCAAATCCAGCACCCCGCCAATACCCGGCATGATCTGCCCCGAATCCTTGATCTCCAGCGTGCGCTTGAGAATAGATTCCGAAAGGTCACCAATGATCGATGCCACCGAGATCGAAAAGGTTATGCCCACCAACCACAAGGTCGATTCCAACAACGGTAAATGGCCAGCAAACAAAGCGCGGCAAGCAAATGCTCCGATAAACGCGAACAGCACCCCTCCGAGCAATCCCTCCCAGGTTTTGCCCGGACTGATATGCGGGATGCACTTGTGCCGACCAATCATTGATCCCACCACGTAAGCGCCGGTATCGGTGAACTTGGTGACGATGACCAGAAACAACACATACCAAGCAGACACCGGCTGGCCCTCCGCTCCGAGCAAGGGCAAACAAAGAATTTTTGCGGCAAAAGAAAACAACAAGGTCACATAGACAAAACCAAACAAGGCGCGCATCAATTCATCCAGGCTCTTGCGCCCTTCCAAGGCCGAACCCAAACGCGTAGCGACCAATAAAATCACCAGGGCTGCCAGTGCCAAACCGTCCACAGCCCCCAAGACCGCAGGCGAGGCGCCGTCCCTGTACTGATACAAATAAGCCAGATAAGCGACGCTCACCAGCACCGTCTGAACAGTAAAACGCCGGGATCCCGTTGCCTGCTTGAGCAATTGAAAATACTCCAGTAAACCCAACACCACCACCAAGGAGATCAAAGCAAAAAACACCGCATGACTGCCCAAAACAAACGCGCCCACCACCACCGCCCACAACACCACCGTACTCAACAAACGGGATAAAAATGTTTTGGCGGTTTTAGTCATACGGTTGATACACTGCTGGTTGCGAAAGTCTGAACAGTATTTCTTAAAGTGTCACTATTTTGTTGCAGGCATTTTCCGGTCCCGTTTCCACAACTCATCCTCCAAATCAGCAAATGACCCCTCCAATTCATCCACCGCTTCCAGCAAAGGGGCGTATTTTTTCCGCTGTTGGGTGCAGACTTCTCTCAAAGGATCGAACAAGCGCACAAAATCAGTGTAACACTGATCCACGCCCTGATTAAATGCCAAACGCAGGGCATCATGCAATCGGGTGCGCTGCGCATCCAACTCCTCGGAAAAAAATGCGCGGATTTTTGCCGTGCCTTTAAAACCCGCAAAGACCGAAGCAAACAATGCGATCGCCGACGCGCCAAAAGCTATCAGATGAAACGGCGTCCAACCTTTCCACAACAACCAGCCACCCCCGATCAAAGCAAACAAACTGACCAACAGAAAACCCCACATACGCCGCCGCCGCCGCCGGAAGAATTTTTTCAACCCATCGCAAAGATAAGGGTTTTTCAATTCTCCACTGGTCGCATTTTCCACCTGCTCGACCAAACGCTTACGACTGGCGCTCCAATCCGGCTCACCGGTTTTACCCACACTGAGTTTGAGTTTGAATTTTTTCTGCATGTCATGGGAGAGCTCATCCCACAACTTACGCACATCGTCCTCAGCAACCAAAGCCGCGTCCTCACAGGTTCGTTTGACGTGCTCCAGTGTCGTATCCGTGATGATCTCTTCTATTTTGGCAGGCAAATCCCCCGCCGACTGCAGTGAAGAAATGATCCCCATACGGCTATCGAGCAAGTGGTCGGTTTTAAGCCGCGCACTCATGAAAGCATTGTCAAAAGCTGAAAAAACCGGCTCGAATTTCCCCTCCGTTCGCGACTGCTGTTTTTCGGCGCGAACTTCCAAAGTAGCAAACAGCTCATCGTCCGCGCGAATGATCTCCGCCGGGGTGTGCAGTTTGTCGCGCACCTCCTTGAGCACAGACTTGGCCAGGACACAGGCTTCATCCATTTTTTCCAGTCGCTGACCCGAACGATTAATCACTTGGGAGAGGTAAGTCTCCAATTCAGCAATCCGGCTTTCTTTCAGCAGGCGATCTTTATCGAGACCAGATGTTTTAGCCAACAAGGCTTTTTTACCAGCAAGCGCAAAAGTCGGGAACTGGGTTTGGCAACGGTTGATCGAAGTTCGACGCAAATGCTCCAGAATGGCGTCGATCTCTTCGTCCGAACGGCGGTCGCACTGCTGCAAAATGAGCACTATCTTGTCCTGCCATTTTTCATAAATACGTTCCAGCATTTTCCAGGTCGTCGGGCTCCAGGGATCAGTGACCGGAAATACCACCAGAATAAAATCCGCCGCTGGCAGGATTTCTTCGATCACTTGCTGCTGATGACGTTTGATCGAGCCGTCACCCGGCACATCCACCAAGGTGAAATCATTCAATACCTCAAGCGGACGATAACACTCAAGCAATGAATCGCTGACCTCGAAGTCATGTTTTTCCTTACCGTATTGATACTGCTCAATGCGTTTCGACAGAGGGTGGGCATCATCCACCGGACACAGATCTTCTCCGAAAACCGCATTCACCAGGGTAGACTTGCCCGTGCCGGCCTCACCCAGCACCACTAATCGAAAAGAATCCTTCAAAGTAGCCAAAACATTACGAACCTTGGTCACGCTGGACGCACTGAGATCCGTCTCCTCAGCCAATTGCGCCAAAGCCCCGACGGTGTCCCGTAGGTTGCTGCGTAGATCAAAGTACTGTTGGCCGAGCATAAATTTTGTTAAGTACGCCTAAGAAACACGCGAACGACAGGAATTCGAATGGAAATACGTGTTTTGGCAAAAAAGTAGCGTCACGACCCGACGAATCCCCCAATCTTTTGACTTCACTTGCTATCTGCCCACACAATGCGAAAAATATAGCCCTGTGTTTGGTTGGTTATAAGCTGCTATTTGCCTACAATTACCAAATAAAGTTATAACTACACCAACCAATACCTAGCTCACCCGTGTCTTTCCAAATTTTACCCGGTTCTCCCTTACCTCTAGGAGCCCAATGCCTGCATGGCGGTACGGATATTGTTAATTTTGCCATCTACTCCCACCACGCCACGGCGATCGATCTCTGTCTATTCGACACCGATGACCCCGGTCGTGAAATCGCACGCATCCGCCTCACCGAACGCAGCGGTGATGTCTGGCACGTTGAGGTGCAAGGCTGCAGGCCCCGCCAAGCTTATGCCTTCCGTGTTCACGGAGCCTGGAATCCCAGTGAAGGGCATTTTTTCAATGCCAACAAACTCCTCTTTGATCCCTACGCACGGGACTTTTCCGAACCAGCGGTTTTTCACTCTTCCATGCTGGCCACCGACCTGCCTGCTCTCGCCCAAGGTCATGCCAAGCCCGACCGCGCCGACAGTGCAAATTTTGTGCCCCGTTCGCTGGTCAAAAACAATAATTTTGATTGGCAAGGTGTCCAGTCCCCACGCATCCCACTGGCCGAGTCCTTGATTTACGAATTACATGTCAAAGGTTTCACCCAACTACATCATGACATCCCCGAGGCACTGCGCGGCACCTACGCCGGACTCGCCAATGAAGCCTCCATTTGCTATCTGCGGGAGCTCGGAGTCACTACCGTTCAGCTGATGCCGGTGCACTACCATCTCGATGATGGTTTTCTCGTCGAACGTGGACTGGTCAACTACTGGGGATACAATACCATTGGATTTTTTGCCCCCGACCCCCGTTACGCAGCAGGTCCTGATGCCGTCGCCGAATTCAAGGGCATGGTCAAAGCCCTGCATCAAGCGGGAATCGAAGTCATTCTCGACGTGGTCTATAATCACACCGGCGAAGCCGGCACCGACGGGCCGTCCTGCTGCTTTCGCGGCATTGACAATCTGGTTTATTACCGCACCCAATCCAAAAGCCCCAGTGCTTACCAGGATTTCACCGGATGCGGCAATACCGTCAACTCACCGCACCCCCGTGTATTGCAACTGATCATGGATAGTCTGCGCTACTGGGTCAGCGAAATGCACGTCGATGGCTTTCGTTTTGATCTTGCTGTCACTCTGGGACGAGAGCCGTCTAACTACAATGCTAATTGTGCTTTTTTCAAAGCCGTGCTGCAAGACCCTGTATTGTCCCAGGTCAAAATGATCGCCGAGCCCTGGGATCTCGGCCGTGGGGGCTATCAAGTCGGCAATTTTCCCCACCCCTGGTCTGAACTCAATGGACACTACCGGGATACCGTCAGACGCTTTTGGAAAGGTGACCACGGCCTGCTTCCTGAATTTTCATCGCGCCTGGCCGGCAGTCAGGATCTTTACGGGTCGGGCCACCGCCCGCCTCAAGCCAGTATCAACTTCATCACTTCCCACGATGGTTTCACCCTACGGGATCTGGTCAGTTACAATCACAAACACAACGAGGATAACCTTGAAGATAATCGTGATGGCAGCGACCATGACATGACTTGGAATCATGGAGTGGAGGGCGAAACCGATGACCCCCATATTCTAGCTTTGCGCGAGCGCCAACGGCGTAATTTCCTCACCACCTTATTGCTCTCCCGCGGAGTTCCTTTTTTACTGGCCGGAGACGAACTTGGACGCAGTCAAAACGGCAATAACAACAGCTACTGCCAAGACAACGCCCTCAGTTGGATCGATTGGACTTTGGCCGATAAAGAAGCCGATTTTCTCAATTTCGTAAAAAACCTGATTGCCTTCAGAAAAAAATACCCCACCCTGCGCCGCACCCATTTTTTCTCTGGCAAAGCCTCTCCCAGTACCGGCACTCCGGACATCGCCTGGTACCGCCCCGATGGAAGCGACATGAACAATGAGGACTGGCACGCACAAACCGCAGGAGCTCTAACCACCTTTATGGACGGACCAAAGACCACGCCCATTTTGCTCTTACTCAACGCCCAGGCCGAACCCTTGACATTTCGTCTGCCCACGCCCTCCAACGCCTTACACACAGGACATTGGGAACTCGAGATCGATACTGCCGACCCCCATGGTGTCGGACGCAATTCCGCCCTTCACGGACAATCGGTGTTACCCTCCCGCGCCATGCAGGTATGGACTTTGCAACAAGCTGGCTCAGAGGCTTGACTACCGGCCAAGCTAACGAGATTATTTCTCATATAGCTTAAAATTATGAATTGTTTCCAAACACCACGCATCGGATTGGTAATTATCTTTCTCATTTTATTCTCCCAGAATAAAATGCTCATGGCACAGATCCAACGCAAGCCCATCGCTACGTTTCAACATGACAACAATGGCCCCGGCCCTAACCTCATCGGACCAATAGTTTTTAATCAAGGAAGGCAGTTACTGACTTGGAATGGAAATACCGTAAAAATATCCCCTATTAACGGTGATGGGGCTGTCATCTCATTTATTCACGAATCCCAGATTAGCAATGCTAAAATCATCAACAAGGGACAACAGTTATTAACCTCTAGCCGTAATGAAATCGTGACAATCTGGCCTATTTCCCGGGGTGAGGCGGTCGCCGTATTTAAACACGAAAATTTCATCTATGGAGCAAAAACTATCAATGGCGATAAACAACTTCTGACTTGGAGTGAGGATGGCACTATAAAAATCTGGCCAATCAGCGGAGGAAACGCAATCGTTACTATTCAACACGAAAAGCCTGATGACGGATACAATTTTGCAGTCCATGGGGTTAAGGTCATAGACGATGGAAAGCAATTACTAAGCTGGGGCGATGACGGAACCGCAAAAATCTGGCCAATCACCGGGGGGAAACCCACCGCCACCTTTCAAAACGAAAACGGAAGTGCTCTCTATGGTGCAAAAATTATTAATAATGGAAAGCAGTTGCTGACTTGGAGCCATGACAAAACCGCAAAAATTTGGGATATCAGCGACTGAGTCGTCTTACCTTTTTTAAACTTTTTTTGGCAAACCCCAACCAATTTAAGAATTGGCGAGCACCACATCCTCGCTCTCGTCTTCCATCGCCAACAGCGCATCCAACACAGCGGATTTCTCTGTTTTGCGTGGGGCCGCGCCACCCACAGGGCGTGGACCGGGATCCTCTTTTTTCTGCAAGGCACGACGCAATTTTTTCAATGCGATGTTCTGCAACTGACGAATCCTCTCACGAGTCACGCCAAAGACCTGACCCACTTCTTCCAAAGTGCGCGGTTTCTGACCATTAAGTCCAAAACGAGCATCAACGATTTTACGTTCGCGTTCGTCGAGAACTTCCAGCAAGTCATCCAACTGCAAATGCATGTTTTTATGACTCACCAGCTCTAAAGGTGTTTGTGCTTTTTCGTCACCGATGATCTCACCAAATTCGGTATTGTCATCATCGCTGATCGGAGCATCCAATGACGCCGGACGCAAAGCCGCCGATTTCAGATGCGAAAGCTTGGCACGATCAATACCGATCTCTTCGGCCAACTCTTCATCGGTTGGTTCACGACCGAGCTCTTCGCTCAAAACCATGGCCACACGGCGCATTTTGGAAATTTTATCCACCATGTGGACTGGGAGACGAATCGTTTTGCTTTGGTTGGCCAAAGCACGTTTGATCGACTGCTTGATCCACCAGGCTGCGTAAGTACTCAACTTGCCACCCTTGTTCGGATCAAAGCGCTCAACCGCTTTCATCAATCCGATGTTGCCTTCCGAAATCAAATCCAATAGCGGCAGGCCATAATTGGCGTAATCCTGCGCGATTTTCACCACCAGGCGCAGGTTCGCTTTGATCATGTGCGCACGAGCTTCCGCATCGCCCACTTTAATGCGATCCGCCAACTCGACCTCTTCCTCACGGGTCAATAGTGGGGTTTTGCCAATTTCCCGGAGGTAAATTTTAATGCCCCCGTCTAATTCAAGATTTGCCATGCCTCTTTCCTATTCTCTATTTTACTGGATCAGGGGTACTACGAACTTTATTCTAAAATCTATCTGCTTATCCGTTTATACGTTCTTACGGCTTAGCGCTTACAATATTCTAAGCGTTTTTACGAGGAAAATTTGTCTTTTCATTAAGAAAAAGCAGCAGCCTACGCCGTCATACTTTTCCAATACAGTGACATTCACCTTGTCCGATAGGAACCCGCTCTTAGCATAGACTACAATAAAGTCAAATTTGTTCAAAGAAATTCGGCTTTATTATGTTTTTTTCAGAACAATTATAACTACCATAGGGAATTGCCTCAGCTAACAGCCGCAAACGCGATTTCCAGCCGTTTGATCAAATCTTCTGCATCTTCCAAACCAACACTGATCCTTATCAAATCACGTTTGACCCCCCACGAAACCGCCCAGTCGAGTTCATCATAATGCGCCAGCAACGTGTAGGGGCAGGCCAACGAATAATTCGCCCCCAAACTAGGCCCCTTGCTGATAGCCAGAGCATCATAAAACAAAGGCGCTGCTGCTTCGGCATCCTTAAGTGATACCGACAGCATGCCCCCAAAACCTCCCTCTTCCCGCCGCAACGCATCGTATTCCCTCCGGAAATGATCTCTCGGATACCACACTTGCTCCACCTTGGGATGATTCTTTAAAAAATCGACCACCACTTCTGCCGTGCGATTGATCCTCTGCATGCGCTCGACAAAATCACGTGAATTTTTTTCCAAAACCACCGCATCCTCCAACCACAAATCATCCCCGCTTTCACGCAACAAACCCTCACGCAAATAATCCGCAAAAGGTGAACGGTGATTCACAATCACCGCGCCTCCCATCACATCACCCACTCCACTGAAATATTTGGTCAGACTGGTGGTCACGACATCAGCAAATGCAAAAGCATCAACATTCACCACCGTGCCCACCGTATCATCTACGATCAATGGCAGTCCATGCTGACGAGTCACTTGTGACAGCGTTGCCAAATCCACCGTGCGCAGCAAAGGGTTGCTGGGCACCTCGGTGTAAACTGCAGACAGCGACTCGTTCTGCAAGCGCTGTTTCAAGTCCTCTACTGGATCACTCTTACCCCCTAAATACTCATGCACCCCGGGGCCAAATTCCTCCTGCACTTTCAAAGCGTCCACATAGGGAAACTCCAACTGCGCGCTTTTGAGCCCCGCGCATCTTCTTGATGCCACCCGCTGAACCGCAAAAATCGCCGCCATTCCACATGAGAATAAAAACACATCCGCCACATCCTGTCCACTGAGCTCGGCCAAACGCTGACGCAATTTCACCTTCGCTGCCTCACCTTCATCCGGTAAAGATTCACCGAGGTCTTTTCCACCAGCCAAAGCGTTGAGTGCCGCCAGCGCCATCCGGCTGCTGACGATCTCGCCACCAAAGCGCCAGAACTTCAAGGCAGCGTTTTTTTTATCCACAGGCAGAATCACCGCCGTGAGTTGCTGCCACTCCATAACTTGCACCCGACTCTCTACATCAAAGCGCTCACTCACATAGGCCACACAACGATCAGCGGCAGCGGCAGATGGAAATACCACACAGGTTTCACCCTCGCCAGCCAAACGCTCATCAGCCAGCGCATTCAGCTTCACCACATCGGGGTGGAGAAAAAAGCGAGGATAACCGCACTGCATTTTATCTACCACCGCCGGCTCTTGTTCTTCATAGCCGATCACATGCTGCCAGAGAGGCAAAGCGACCGACACCGCGTGATGTGAGTCCGGAATCGGGCCGCCCAAATCTTCGGCACGCGACATCGGCTCTGTAAGCAAGTCTCTCATAACATCCAAAATACCCGTGCCCTAAACGTCCGTGCTCACCTTGGCAAGTCCCTCGGTCACATCGGCGATCAAATCCTCCACCCGCTCAATACCAATGGAAAACCGCACTAGGGAATCGGTGATACCCACTGCTTCCCGGGTTGCTTTTGGAATCGCCGCATGAGTCATCGACGCCGGATGACAGCACAGGGATTCAATGCCACCCAAACTTTCCGCTTTAGGAAAATACTGCAAACTTTCGACGAAGTTCATAGTGCTAACAAGATCCAAACCAAAATCCACCGTGACAATACCCGAGCCGCCATGCATCTGCTTCTTGGCAATAGCGTATTGTGGATGCGATTCGAGGAAAGGATATCTTACCGTGTAAGCCGGGCTTTCCTGCTCCAAAAATCTGGCGAAACACAATCCACTCTCACTGTGGCGCTCCATCCGCAGAGCCTGGGTTTTCACCCCGCGCATAATCAGCCAACTATCAAAAGGTGACGGCTGCAGACCCAGTGCTTTTTGGGCAAAAATCATTTTATCCTGCCACTCATCAGAATTCGTACACACCACCCCACCCAGAGCATCAGAGTGGCCGTTGCTGTATTTGGTGGTGCTCAACAGAGACAAGTCCGCACCCAGCTCCAAGGGACGCTGCAAATAACTTGAAGCAAAGGTATTATCCACCAGCAGCAAACTGCCCGCCGCATGAGTGGCATCCGCCACTGCTTGAATATCGAGCACCTTCAGCAAAGGATTTGTCGGCGACTCGATCCACACCAGCACCGGGCGATGTTTTTCGATCAACTCGAAATTTTTCTCATCACTCAAATCTCCATACACCACCTCAACACCAAATTTCTCGAACACCTGGGCGAACAAACGAAAAGTGCAGCCGTAGATGTTTTCCTCCGCCACCACCACATCACCCGATTTCAGCGTGGAAACCACTGCAGTGATCGCCGAGACACCGCTACCAAAAACCGTGGCATGATCCCCGCCTTCCAAACTTGCCAAGGTTCGCTCCAACATGCGGAAATTTGGATTCCCTGAACGGGTATAATCAAAACCGCCTTCATTGCCATACTCAAAAGTCGAAGTCAGATAAACCGGCGGAATCACCGCACCCGTGCCCGCCACGTAATCATGCCCGCTATGCACCGCACGGGTTTCAAAACCCGCTTTGTTGTCCTTTGTTTGTTTTTTCATCAGCTAACCATGTTTTATTCCCCTCACACCGCCAAGCGCTCAGGGTATGAGTGAACGCTAATTAAGCCCTTTTCCCTGCACAATCAAAGATTGCTTGTGTCATGCCGCCGCAAGCCCACAACACGCTATACCGCATATCAAGAACCATTTTGCATGGGGTCTGACTCTTTATTTTTCAATACCTGATTGTTTTCTTATTTGTCCAAGCTCCGCAGCCACCGCTCACAAGCATTATACTCACAAGAGGCCTGACCCTTAGCAGAATCTTTGCACCAAAAGCCCAGCTAAGCTTTCAAATGGTTCTCAGGGTGGCGTGAGCGGTGCTCCATTTGCCTTTACGGATCACTCGATCAAAGGCTAAGCCCGCCTGCTCGCCTGCCTGCAGGCAATTTTTTTCCTGACTGTTCAAAATACCGGATATGATCAGTTCTCCGCCAGGACTCAGATATGCCGGAAGCTTAGGAAAAAGCTCGATCAACACATCATGGAAAATATTGGCTGCAATCAAATCATATGTCTGCTTGCCCGGTGGCTGCCATTGCAAAACATCTCCCTCGATCAAGCAGTCCCCCTCCAAGCAATTATTCTTCGCCAAACGGCGAGCGGTACGCACCGCCATTTCGTCAAAATCTATACCAACAACAGACTGCGCTCCCAAGCCATTCGCCGCCGCACTCAAAATACCACTGCCACAGCCGAGATCCAAAAAACTCCATGGGGCAAGCCTGTCCTTATTGCGATTTTTCACATAATCGCAAATCAAACGCAAGCAGGTCGCTGTGGTGGCATGCCCGCCGGTCCCGAAAGCCAAGGCCGGAGGATAAGACAAAACCAAACGCTTGGGAAAATCTTCCCGTAACTGCTGCAAAATCGCTTCGTTCGTTTCCTGGCTGACAATGATTCGATCACGGATCTTCAGCACTTCACCCTGCGACGCTTTGACAGGCTGAGACATGGCCTCAAGCTCAGCTTCTGAAATATACTCGATGCGACCGCCAAATTTTTTCTCCCAGCCACTAAGTTCCTCAGCTGAAGGACCAAACATCTCAAGCCGCCAGGTTTTTTTGCCGGCCTGATGACTGATCGTGGCACCGAGCAAAGCGGAAGATTCAATCACCGCCTCCCATGTGTTCACCTCGCTCTCGCTGCGAAGAGCTTTTGACCATCGATAAATGCCTGCTTGCGGTCCGCTCTTCATTTTAAAAAATGGAGCGGGTGAGGCGATTCGAACGCCCGACTTCGACCTTGGCAAGGTCGCGCTCTACCCCTGAGCTACACCCGCAATCACAATCCTGTGATCTATCAAATCGGCACTAAACCGATCAGCCGCCGGAGCGGATGCCAACTTAACGACTCCAATGCCATCAAATCAAGCGGTTTTTCACTAAAAAAACTAGCTCTTCCTCGCAGTCTGCGTTTCTATGTGGCAAATACACATTTATGAAAAATCGTCTCGACGAAATCATTGCCCATAAACGCACAGAGATTGAAAAAATCCTGCCACTTACTGAAAAGTTACGCTTTGCTGCAGCTGAGCGAAATGATTTCCGCTCCTTTGCCAATGCCCTGCGTGATCCGCTGGTAGAAACCGACCCCTCCTTGTCCATCATCGCCGAAGTCAAAAAAGCCTCACCCTCGGTCGGCGTTATCAGTGAAGATTTTGACCCAGTGGCTATCGCTACAGAATATGCCCGCTGTGGTGCCAACGCGATTTCAGTGCTCACCGATGAAAAATTCTTCAAGGGCAAACTTTCCTATTTATCTGCCATTCGTGAAAAAGTCGCGCTGCCACTGCTGAGAAAAGATTTCATCGTCCACGAAGCCCAAATCTATGAAGCGGTTATCGCTGGGGCCGACGCCATCTTGCTGATTGTTGCTGTCCTGACCCAGGACGAACTGAATCGTTTCCTCGATATCGCCGAGTCTTATCAATTGGATGTGCTGGTGGAAGTGCACGATCTAGCCGAACTCGACCGCGCTCTGGATACCGAGGCCACCATCATAGGTATCAACAACCGCAATCTCAAAACTTTCGACGTTAGCCTCGAAACCACCTTCCAATTGGCGCAAGAGCTCGGTCCTGATCATATTCTGATCAGTGAAAGCGGAATCTCCACCGGCGAAGACGCCAGCAACGTCCGGCAGTGCGGAGCCGATGCTATTCTTGTCGGTGAAGCGCTGATGCGCAGTGAAGACAAGGCCTCCAAAATGGAGGAACTCAAGGTTATCCCGGCTTATACTGAAGAAGATGACCCTCAGTCGGATATCGCAGGGGATGAAGATGACGTCATCGACTTATTGCCAAGGTAGTACACCTGCTCCAACATCAATCCATCCGCCGGGGCACAGAATGGGGCCTTTTCAGAAAAATCTACCCCAGCCAATAATCGTTGAATCTCCGCCGGATCTAGTTTTCCCTGAGCGCATCGGATCACGCTGCCCACCATAAACCTAACCATTTTGTATAGAAAACCCTCGCCCTCGAACCGCAAGTCTATCAACGGCTCTTGCTGCGATTGCAACACCTCCACTGAGTGAATCGTACGCTGCGCGTCACGGGTTTCGTCATGCCCATCTCCACGGTTAGCTGAAAACGCTCTAAAATCATGCCGTCCGACAAACAACTGCGCCGCTTCGTGTAAAAGAGCTCTATCCAGCTTCCCTCTCATCTGCCACACCAAGCCATGTTGTAGCGGTGGCAAAACTGCACCTTCAAACAAGCGATAACGATAACATTTACCCGTCGCATTAAAACGAGCGTGAAAATCCAAATCCACCTGCTCACAGTCCATCACCCGAATCTGGGGGGGCAAATGAGCGTTGAGAGCTTTCTGCCAATTACCAACATCCAAGCGCGCACTAGCGGGAGCATCAAAATGCGCTCTTTGCGCCATCGCACTGACACCGGCATCCGTCCGCCCCGATCCTTGCACCGACTCTATTTGCGGACAGACCCCTTTTAATGCCTTTAACAAGTGATCCTGCACCGTGTTACCGCCCACTTGACTCTGCCACCCCTCGAAAATACGCCCGTCATAGGCCAAGCTCAGAAGAAATCGTTTCCGACCTTCTTCAGCCATAAGTCTCGTCATCGTAAAAAATATCAAGATCATCATTAAGCGATGACCCACCACCCAATTTCATATCATCCTCCATTTCGTCTTCCGAAGGTTCTCGATAATCCAGGTAACCTTGCAAAATTTCAACCGCCGCTGCCTGATCAATGCTATCGCGTTGGTCTTTATCCGATTTACCTGCTTCACTCAGCTTTTCCGAGGCAGCAACTGTGGTCAATCTTTCGTCTTCTTCAACAATCGTCACTTTCTCCGGCAGTAATTTTCGCAGTTTCCCCAAAAACTTGCGTACTTTCTTAACCGCCGGGCCTTCACTGCCATCCATGTTCAAGGGTAAACCCAATACCACCACCTCAGTCTTGCGTTCACTAACGATCTCCGCAAGTCGAGCAACCGCCGCATCCTCGTTTTCACCGGCAACGGTTTCATGCGGGTGCGCCAACATACCTAGATCATCACTCACAGCCACGCCTATGCGAACTGTTCCGTAGTCGATACCTAATGCGCGAAATATTTTATCTGCCATCTCTAAAATTCAGTCACTGTTTTATTTTAATTCGTCTGGCACTTCATCCACCAGTTCTTTCATTCCGTCCATCGCTTCTTTGGCGGCGACCAGAATAGCATCCGATGTTTGTACCACAATCAAATTGTTCACCCCTAAAAGCGCCACTCGCACTTTATCCTCGGCGTACACCACATTGTTATTGGAATCAACCGAACTCAAGGCACTATTGCAAGCATTACCTTGTTTATCCCTATCAAAGTATTTGCCAGCCGACACCCAGTTGCCAAGATCATCCCAATCAAAAGCAGCTTCAATATTGAATACACACGATGCTTTTTCCATCAAGGCATAATCGATAGAAATTTTCGGTAATTGCGAAAATTTTTCTTTCACGGTTTGATTGAAATCGACTGATTTTTGTAAATCTGCAACAAAATGAGCCAAGTCCGGGCAATGCTGCTCAAGCTCACTGATCACTGTAGGGACGCGCCAGACAAATATCCCCGCATTCCAGGAAAAATTTCCCTGCTCGATGAATTCCGTCGCTAGCTGGGTATTAGGTTTTTCACGAAAACAATCAACCCGATAAACTACCGGTACATTTTCATTCTCTGCCACACTTGAAATCGGCTGCCCCCTTTGAATATAACCATAAGCAGTACAGGGCCAGGTAGGTTTAATACCAATCGTCACAATGCCCTGCTCACGGGCAGCCACATCGACCGCCTGCCGCATCGTCTGACAAAAAGCATTTTGATCCTGAATCAGCTGATCCGATGGCACAACCATCATCGTCGCCTGCGAATCCCTTGCGGCCACCCAACCCAAAGCCAATGCAATCGCCGGGGCGGTATCACGCTTCTCCGGCTCGGCAACAATGTTCCCACCTGGCAGTCGATCTTTCAAAATCTCACGCACCGCATCCTCCTGATCGCTATTGGTCAAAACCAAAATGTTCTCTGCAGGCAGCAAGCCGCGCATACGGGAAACTGTGAGTTCTAACATTGAATCTTGTGCGTCAAATAATGACAACAACTGCTTGGGCCGCAAAGTTCGACTCACCGGCCAAAACCGCGTGCCGCTACCACCTGCCAAAATCAATGCGTAAGTGCTGGATAATTCCGTTCCGCTCATCATGAAAATTTAGAAAAACAAATCTGCCACCAATTAGACTCGAATCGACTAAAAAGCAGTGATATTTTTTGTTGAACACATAGCGTCTTTCTGTCCACTTACTTTATATGAAAAATATCAAATTTTCCCTCCGGCTAATGCTGATCTCTCTGATTCTGGTTCAACACACTTTTTTGCTTGCTGCAGAAAGTGATCAAATTGTCATCCAAGTCAAAACGGACCGTGAAAATGCTGTTTATAAAAAAGGGGAAGCGATCACTTTCCAAATCGAAATCAATAATGACAAAGGCCAGGCTCTCGATTGGGGTAGCATACACTGCACCCTCAGTGATGACCGTTACAAAACCATCGAAGACTTCACTCTCGCTATCACTGGCAAGCCGTTACAAGTAACAGGCAAATTAAGCCGAGCGGGTTTTCTCCAATGCGAAGTGCAATTCGTAGCGGGCAATCGCAAGCTCACCTCCAAACCAAAAACTGTGCTCGCTGCAGCGGCCGTCACCCCACTGGATATCAGCCCCAGTCGGGAGGTCCCTGTCGACTTCGAAGCTTTTTGGCAATCACAAAAACAACTGCTCGCTGCTATCCCTCTCGATGCCCAAATGAAAAAAGACGACAAAGCATCCAACAAGGATTTCGAGGTCTTCGATACCCAGATCACCTGCCTCGATGACGTGCCCGTATCCGGTTATTTTTCCCGTCCGGTAGGTGCAAAAAACAAGAGCCTACCCATCATCTTATGGGTCCACGGCGCAGGGGTACGCAGCTCTTCCATCAAACGCTACCCCGGTTATTTATCAATGGACATCAACGCCCACGGCATCCCCAATGGACGGCCCAAAGAATATTACAGCAAGCTCTATGGGAAAGACGGCCCTCTGCGAGGCTATCCCTTATTTGGCCGCGAGAACCGTGATGCGGTTTATTTCAAAAACATGTTTCTACGTATGGTTCGTGCTCTGGATTTCCTTACCACGCAACCCGAATGGGATGGCAAAACGGTAGCCGTTATCGGTCACAGTCAGGGAGGCTTTCAAGCCCTGGTTGCAGGCGGTCTTGATGACCGGGTCACTTTTATCGGAGCTGGTGTTCCCGCCGGCTGTGACCACACCGGCATGTTACGCAAGCGCATCAGCGGCTGGCCAAAATTGGTTCCCTTGCAAAAAGATGGCAAACCCGACTCAGTGATTGCCGAAGTCTCACGTTATTATGACGCAGTGAATTTTGCCGCGCGATACCACGGCGATGCCATCCTCAGTGTTGGTTTCATCGATCGCACTTGCCCGCCCACCAGCGTATATGCCGCTTACAATCAATTAAATGGCACCAAAAGTATCATCAACAAACCTGCCATGGGTCATGCCGCTCCCAAAGATGTCGCCGACGCTTTTTTAGCCGCTCTCAAAATCCATGTGGCAAAAACACAAGGGGAATAAAACCCGTTCAAGCCTGAAAAAACTCAAATCACCTTGTCCGCAATATCACCCTGTTCCACGGCTCTTTTAACCAGTTTTTTCCAAATCGTCTTGGCCAGTGTGTCCGGCAATTCGATATCATCCATGCTGATGCGCTGACCTTTTTCCACAGACTGCTTCAAGCGCCCGTTCATCAATAAACCAATCGGCACGTGATCCGCTGCATCGACGATATCTACCGCTTCGCCGCGGACATCAAATGAGCCAATGCCATGTTTGATGAAATGATTTTTCGACAAATCTCGCTTAGCTACCGTAGCTACACTAACCCGCGGTTGGCTAGAGTTATTCATCAATACATCACCATGCTCTAACACCGCACGAACCGTCTTCATCACTTCTAGGTGGCAAAGGTGGAAAGTTCTAGTGAGCGTATAAAAAGGACCATCTCCCATTTTTAAATAATTCAAATACGGGCGACAATAATCCTTGTGTTTGGCGGCAATGAATATACCCGGACAACCCGGCGTCAAAATGTAATCGCTTAGCGCTTTATTTTTACCCGAGTCTGAATTCCGCTGATTAGCCACATCCGCCAGCAACTGGGAACCTTCCTCAACCGTATCCGAGCTGGGTCCCAACATGCCCGGCCAGTAAATATCAGCACCAAAAGCATTCGCCACAAAAGCCTGCTCTATCTGCACTTTGGTTCCATCAGTGAATGAAGTCGTCTGCGCAATACTCAGGCCCTGCTTGCTCGACCAATAGCTCATGTCTGATTCACTCGGATCGTGATTGAGAAAACCTTTGATATTTCCATACACCAGCGGCTCAAAATCCATCGCAAGCGCATCACGCCGCAAAGCCGCCAGGCAACCCGGTTGGTCACCCTCTGCTTCCGTAATCAAACCTTTATCTACAAACCAAGAACCCGTAGTGACGTGGAATTCCGAATCCATCGTCACAATCGGTAAACCTGCCTCAACCGCCTGATCCACCACATCAGTGACGTGAATAGGATCTCCACAGCATACGATCAACAAATCTGAATTTTCGATCAATTCAGCAATATTCTGAGTGATAAGATTATGATCGGGCATCCCATGCACCGACTCGATCGGGCGCCGGGTAAGCACTTGAGAGAGTTTAAATGGTGAGCGCTCCACCACATGGGCGATTCCACGAGCCATGAACCCTGTTCCTACCAGGCCTATCCTTGCCGGCTCCGCTTGCTGATCAAATGCACTTATTACAGACACAATATTATTAAATTAGCTAATTTTTCCTGAGCCCTGAGATGCGCTCCCCAATTTTAACATAATCAGTAAATGCACTCTGCAGACAGCAACGGAAATTCACCAAGGCAGATCCCCCCAATTATATCTCAAAAATGAGAAAGAGAAACCACAAGCCCACAAAAAACACTTAACTTGTATTAAGTATATATTCTGTAAAATTCATAACAAGCTTTTTCTGGTTTTCTTCCCATATATCGCTAATTTCTCCATCAACACCACGAGCTGCCTGTCATGCTCTGGTTTTTAATACACTCTACAATTATGAGCGAACCTGAATCTATGGACCTATCTGCAGAAGACTTGATGCCCGCCTGGGTATCAGGGCTGGAAAATGCCTCCTCTGGAACTTCTACGGATAAATCAAAATGGGCCAACTACGAAGAACCGTCCAAAGGTAAAGGTGGCGGACGCCGTGGCGGCCAATCCTTCGATAAAAAAAATGGCGGTGCTCGATCCGGTGGATCATACAATCGCGATGATCGTCGCCAGCAAAGTGGTAGAGGAAACAATGACCGTCGTGAT
>JASFYY010000032.1:0-18512 GCA_045046875.1 Verrucomicrobiota bacterium
TCAATCGTCTCCCCGCTTTGGCTGATCACAAAAACCAATGTGTTTTTATCCATCGGCACATTGCGGTAGCGAAACTCACTGGCGATCTCAACCTCGGTCGGAATCCTAGCCAATGCTTCAATCAAGTGCTCTCCTGCCATCGCAGCATGACACGCGGTGCCGCATCCAACCAGCACAATGCGATCCACATCACGTAATTCTTGTGGGCTCATTTGCAGACCTCCCAGCTTGGCCGAAGCCTCTTCATCGGAAAGCCTACCACGAAAGGCATTTTCAACGGACTCCGCCTGCTCGAAAATTTCCTTGAGCATATAATGAGGGTAGTCCCCCAACTCAGCAGCTTCTGCAGCGAACTCCACCTGGCTAACTTGGAAATCAGCCGCTCCCCCGTCAATTCTCTCCACTTTGAATTCGTCTCCCTTCAAACACACCAAGTCGTAGTCGTTCAAATAAATAGCATCCGTAGTATGCGCGACCACAGCCGACACATCACTAGCTAGAAAATTTTCACCCTTACCCAATCCCACAATCAGCGGGCTACCCAAACGGGCTCCCACTAAAAAATCCGGAGCATCAGAGTGCATCACCGCAATACCATAGGTTCCCGACACCTGTTTTAAAGATTCACGCACCGCAGCAACCAACCGTTCCTCACTACTTCCTCCGTCAACCGATTCATAAAAAACGCCAATCAAATGACTCAGAACTTCAGAATCTGTCTGTGAGCGAAACTGATGCCCCTTGCTTTCCAAATCATCTCGTATTTTCTGATAATTCTCAATCACCCCGTTATGCACCAACACCAGTTTGCCTGATTGATCAAAATGCGGATGTGCGTTGTTATCCGTCGCTTCGCCATGAGTTGCCCAACGGGTATGACTGATGCCACAACTTCCCTCCACTGGTTTTTCACCTATTTGCTGCCTCAAATTCTGCAAACGACCCGCACATTTTTGCAAATCGATAGCTCCCTCGTCCGATAAAACCGCAATTCCGGAGGAATCATAACCCCGATACTCCAAGCGTTGCAATCCATCCAATAGGTATGGAGTGGCCTTTTCTTTTCCTACATAAGCAATAATTCCGCACATGCCTGCAATACTCGCTGTTTTTTTGCTGTTATCTAGCCCTGTTACGAAATATTTGCTTTTAATAAGGTCAATTTTCCATAATGCTGACAGCACAATGTCAAAAGTCCGATTTAATACACCCTCAAACAAAACTCTCGCAATCGTTATGGGAGGGGGACGTGGTTCGCGTTTGTCCCCCCTCACCGACAAACGATCCAAACCTGCCGTGCCACTCGGGGGCAAATACCGGCTGGTTGATATCCCCATCAGCAACTGCCTGAACTCCAATATCGGCCATATTTTTGTTTTGACCCAGTTCAACAGTGAATCGCTCAATCGTCACATCGCCGATGCCTACAGCTTCGACCACTTCGGCGGCGACTTCGTGCATGTGCTCGCAGCCCAGCAAACCGTCGGCGGGGCGGACTGGTATCAAGGCACCGCAGACGCCGTACGCCAGAACATGAACTATTTTCTCGAGCAACCCTACGAGTATTTTCTCATCCTCAGCGGTGACCAACTCTACCGCATGGATTTCCTTGAGATGCTGGAAGCTCATATCAAAAACGGCGCCGACCTCTCCATCGCCACCACTCCCGTCGGGCGTGGCACAGCACCGGATTTTGGCATCATGCATACGGATGACAACAGCCGTATCACACGTTTCGTCGAAAAGCCCAGCGATCCTGACTTGCTCAATGAATTGCTGATGCCCGCCGCCTTGCTGAAAGCCAACGGCCTGGCTGCTGATCAAGAAAGATTCCAAGCATCGATGGGTATTTACATCTTCAATCGCTCGGTCTTACAAGAGTGTCTCGACAACGATCTGGTTGATTTTGGCAGTAATATCATTCCCGAGGCGATCAAAGACCGCCAAGTATTCAGTTATGTTTTTGAGGGCTATTGGGAAGACATCGGAACGATCAAGTCCTTCCACCAGGCCAATCTTGATCTGACCGAAAACATCCCCCACTACAACTTTTTTGACGTGGAAAACCCGATCTATACCCGCCCCCGCTTGCTGCCTGCCAGTAAAGTGAACGAAGCACATATCAAACAAGCGCTTATATCAGACGGCTGTATCATCAGCAATGCCACCATCACCCGTTCCATCATCGGAGTGCGTTCGCACATCAAAAGCGGCTGCATCATCTCCGATTCTGTCATCATGGGGGCTGACTATTATCACCGCGATAATGTCGCAGGTGATGATGAGGGTAACCCAACAGAAATCACCATCGGCGAAAATACCCGTATCCACCGAGCCATCGTAGATAAAAATGCCTGCATCGGTCGCGATGTGGTCATCGATCCTGGCGACCGAATTGATGAAGACGGCCCCTACTGTATGATTCGAGATGGCATAGCTGTCATCCCAAAAAGCACGGTGATCCCCGACGGCACAGTGATTTAAATAGCATCGACTTTCGACACGATTGATTCACCCGCTCCCAAGTCACTTAAGATCAACTCCGCGGATCACCGTTCCGTCGGACTTGATCAAAGTGAAATCACCCCCACTACCATTGGCCAGTTGTTGCAACTCGCCTCTCGCTGTCAACACCTTCATACAAATTGTATTGATCTTGGCACTGCCATGTTTCTGATTGTAGTCGAGCAGGTTACTGATCATTTGTTTTTTTGTTGCGCCCCGCCCCACGCCAAAAGCACCATCGGTCATAAAATAAATGACATCCGGCTTCATGTTCATCGCCATCATTAAAGGCCACCTCCAATCTGTGCCAAACACCAAAGGGGTGTCCTTGATGACTTGCAAAGAATTCCTTATATTCAAGCCACTCGCTCTTTTATATTTGCCTGCAGGCAGGCGCTCCATGCCCTCCGAAAAATGGTGCAACGCCGTTTTATTAGCGCCCGAATGGCGAGCCCTCTCATCCCACCCTTCATACCAAATATAACGGTTATTTCTATCTGTCACCGTATTGCCAACCCACTTGCCTATTTTCTCAGCCTGCCCCACCGTCTGTCCCGCATACCACGCCGGCCCGGAAAAAAATATCATCGCATACTCGACTGAATCAGGCAAAGCTTTCACCGACTTGGCTAATTCCTGCCGCATCAACTTCTCCTTATCCCCTATCATGGATGCTGAGAAGTCCACCACAAAAACCACCCGTCGCGCCCTGGTCTTCGACCCGAAAAATGACACCGTGCCTCCACCTGAGCCTTTAGAAAAACTCATACTCCTGCCATAACTGCCCAAGCCCACCGGGGCGAAACTCCCTATCTGGGCATTCATCTTGGGAGCAGTGATCGACGACAGTGAATCCAAATTAACCGCCACTCTGGAATCCGCCGTTTCCCTCACTTCACTTTCCACCATCTTAGCACTTCGCTTTGACAATGAGTCCTCATCCAATGAATGAACCGATACCGCAGTGATCAATGGAGGAGGATCCGGAGCCACGGAAACAACGATCCAATAAAAGGAAATGAACATCAGCACATGAACTCCCACGGCCACGATCAAAGCTCTGATTTTTTCTCGCTCATCTGACTCCTTTTCCTGCGGCTTCACCGCATTGCCCAAAGCCACCATAAAGGTCTTACCGACAAACTCGACTGGTGGCGTTTCGGGATCAACTTGCAGGTTTTCTTCGACACTCGCATCCGGATGCCCCAACAAAGCTTCGAGCTCGACATCTTTTTTACTGCTGTCGAGGGATAAAGTCGTAGCGTATTCCACCCGGGCTTCGTCCAATCGGTGCTGATGCACCAAAATGCGTGCATAGACATGGTGCGCCCAAGCATCGCTCGGATTCGCCAAGGTGTATTTTAGCAAAACCTCATTCAGACCAGTTAAATCCCCACCCGCCGTCAGTTCTACCGCTTGATGCGTCTGATGTTGGTTTGCGGGAGCATTGGGCGCAACGCGGAACAATTCCGCAATCGCACCGTGATCCCCTTGACCAAAATACGATTCAGCCAAAGCCAGACGATCCTCCCAATTACTCGGATCGTCAGCAAGTCGACTCAATAAGTTCTCCACTATTTCATCCCCACTTTTAGGCCATCAATTTTATCTGTGGTTGGCAGATAACGGTAGTAGACCTCAAGCGTCAATGTCGCCCAACAAGTTGCCAATATCTGGGAATCCGCTTCTCCATGACCAGCGTTAGGCTTCGACCAGGATCCATCTTTATTCTGAGCCGCCAGCAGTTTTTTCTGGAAAATGGTATTATAATTTTTCCAATCATCCCCTCCATGCAGAAAAAATACCTGGGTCGCATAATAAGGAGTGTAATAATCCGCCGATACACCGGGGTTTTTGAATGCCCCACGGTTATAAGCCATTCCCTTTTTCCCTTCATTCGAATCTTCTTGATGCCACATCTGCAAAGCCAGCATGCCCACTGCTCCCATCGATTTTTTGCCCTTGGTATCTTTGCTATTGTATTTAAAAGCCCCCTGGGAATCCTGAATGCTCTTGACGTATTTCACCGCTTTATCCAAAGCTTTGTCGACCCCCGAAAAATCCCGACCAGTATTATGCAGGGCCTTCAACGCCTGAAACTGCCAGCCCCCAACTGAAAGGTCACTGGTTGGACCTTTTCTGTATGCATAATTCCACCCACCCCTAGCATCCTGGCCGTCAACAATAATCTTAGCTGCTTTGCGCAACACTGATTCCAGACGCGGAATTTCCCGACCGCTTTCCTTGGTCATGGTATAAAGCTCAGCCAAACCGTAAGTCGCCATACCATGAGTATAAGCCTGTCCCTTGGGTATATTGGTGTTCCACAACTTGCCTTTGTTTTTCAATCCTCGATCCATGAGATACAAAGCCCCGTTCACCACCGCTTCTCCGTACTTGGGAGATTCAGGGGTTTCGCAATGCCCCAAATAAGCCAACAAAGCCACTCCGGTCATAGCGCATTTAAAATCCTTACCCCATGAGCCATCTTTATTCTGATTCAATGCCAACCAGCCAAGTGCATTGCGCACTACCCGCTCCGCTCCTGGATCACCACCACTCTCACGCAAACGCTTCATCCTCTCAGACATACTGCAACGTGAGCGCATCGCCGTTGGAATAGATCCCATATTGGAAACATCTCCAAAACCGCCCATCGACATTCCAAAACCAGTACCCGTATCCGCGCTCATGCTTACCATAGCCAGATCATTCACCGCCTGGGTCACTTCAGGAATCGCCACTGATGAAAAAGCTGCTACACTAATAACGGGCATCGCTGCCGTCACCGGCGAGCTTTTGGTCTTCTGCATCTTCTGCACCTTCTCACTCGAAATGTCATCTGAATCAGCATTTGCAGACGCCTGCACAGAAAATTGTGGCGGTGGATTATGCGGTACGGCAATGACATATAAACCCAATAACAAAGCAATGGCTACATGAACCAAAACGGCCGTAGTCAAAGCCGAAAGTTTCTCCTTGGTATCGGAATCCTTGTCATGAACACTAATGGCCTCCCCTTCAGCCACCATGAATGACCGTTCTCCGCCTTCAACAGGCCCAGTGCCGTCAGTCACCACCGCTACCGCTCCGGTAACCGTAGCCGCTCCAGCCGCCACCGCCACCGCTGCAACTTTTTCCGCTTTATCCTCTGCCGCCCCCGGAGGGCGTAACGACCGAGGTTTAACTGGTGCAGACCCAGCTTCCGCATCTGATCCTGGCGGAGGCCGCAATGAGCGCGGCGTGACCGGAGTGGATTCATCCATTTGAGTCGGATCAATCGGCTGCGAAGGTTTTTCCTCTTCGACTGCAACCGCGACCGCAGCCACTACCTCCTCCGAATCATCGTCTTCCACCGCGACAGCCACGGCCAAAGGCTCTTCTTCCGCGACAGCCTCCTCCACCGCTTCGACAACAGGCTCAACCTTTTCCGCTTCGACTTCAGCCGGTTCCGGTTCTGGTTCCACCGCAACCTCAGCCTCAGCACTCAGCTCAGGAGCAACCACACTGGCCACCTTCATGTGCGACTCTGCTTTATCTATATCCCCTGCATCCAGGTGCAAACGGGCCTTCGCCAAATGAGCCGTGGCACTGGCTGCATTCGCTGACAAAATACCATCCAAAATCTTATGTGCCCCATCTGCATCGGCTTTGCCTAATACTTCCGCCGCGAAAATTTTCTCAACTTCATCCTCGGGCAACTCAGGAGCCTCTTTAACTAAGGCAGCTGCTTTCGCCCCGTCCCCTTGTTCCACCCAGTGATCTATCAAAAAACGACGAGTTTTCCAATTACCCGGTGAAGCGTTCAATGCCTCTTCCAATAGTGCTATTTCTGCTGCCATGAGTTCTCAGATGATTAACTATAAAAACAATATCAATGTGATAGCTGGAAAATAAACCAAATTGCCTTTCCCCTCACAATCTGTTTATCCACAAAATCTCCCAATTTGTCCACCCCATTCTGCCCTGATACCGTGTTTTCGGTACCTTTTGCCCCTCCCCAGCCAAAAGAGAAAATTACTCTCCCCTTTCAGCCGGAAATAAGTCAAAAACAGTATCACCAGATCTTCTGCCACCCTACGATCAACATCCATTCATTGCCCAGCTGAGGCCCGCTCAAATCCTGGTAAACCGGACCACCCACTTCCAGCGCCAAGCGATGATCCTTCAACCATCCCTTGTCCATATAGAAATTGATCCCCGCCAACACATCCACACGATCTCCACCGCGCAGCCCCGGATCCGCAGTGGGTACCACTGCTGCAGGAATCACGAGCCCCTTGTCTTGCCCGTGGATGTCATCCCAGCTTGTCCCCACCACCCGCAGTGACGTGCTGATCCAATCCGACCAGCGATAAGCCCCCCAACCCGTAAGCGAATACTCATCCCCCAAACGGTAATCCTGATTATTAGTCTCAAGACGAATATTTGCTAAAAATTGCGCCCCCCATGACCACGGCCCCGCCTGCCCCAGATAAGTCAAACCAGGAAGCAGATCCCATGACCCCGAACCCAACTGCATGGGATAAGGCAACTGCGTCTGACCCGGCCCCGGCACAAAGCCCTTTTCCGTGATTGATCCAGTCGGCGCACTGATGCCCAGGTTCAAATTGATGCGGTGATCATTGATATCCATCACATTGATCAAAGAGCTCAATCTGAGATCACCAAAACCATCGGATTTAGTCGTAAAACGCAATCCATCCCGGCGCAAATGATCCATCGATTTCAGAACATACGGAGCCATCAGCATCAAAGTCACCTTTTCATGCGGCGCCCACATCCCGCCCAGCATATGCCTATTCGTTTCCATACTGGTCGGGGTGACCAAATACCCCTCGCCCGAAGGAGAAATCACCCGCACATCCGACACCTTGTCGCTACCGATATAATTATCGTTCATCGACATGTACATATAACGGTAGGACAGCATCACGCCTCCCGCGTCATGGGTGTGATCCGACATGATCCCCACCGGAGCCAAACTCTCATGCCCCTGGTGACCTTCATGACCGGTGTGACCCGGGTGAACCGCACAGCTCGCTTGAACAGCGCCCTCACATTCACAAGTTTCAGCTGACTCCACAGTCGGCTTTTTAATTTCGTTCCCCGCAAAGGACATCACCGCCACTTGCAGTGCTCCAACAAAGGTCATTATTCTGTATATATTTTTCATTTAGATTATCTTAAAAGTTAGTTTTTAATGTGTGGCATGGTTTTGTGTCATTGCCTTGACTCAGCTGTTGGATGTTTCCTATAAACTTAGCGATCGGCAGCTCATCCGATCTGTGCCCCATCAGCCGGGCACGACGACTCTGTTTAGCCTTCTCTTAACAAAATGGCGTGCACCATGGGGTGCGATCCGGCCAATGCCGAATGAAGCCGCCTGATTTAGGAAACAACAAACTGCCGCGGAGGTGGAGTAGGCGGCTTTTCACAGCGACTCTCCAAAAACAAAGCATCTATCGAGAGAACCAAAATCGGTCTCGCCACAAAACGCTCAGGCAAACGCCCCTCTTCGCTACGCACCTGAATCAAACGCGTAACATTCAATTCCCACACATTTTTGTCCTCCCCCTGGGATTTGCCCGTGCCCTCGGCCACCACCAAACAGCGCTGGCAAGGCGAAGTTCCTAAAAAAGCCACACGAACAACGGTCGCCAACTCTTGTTTTTCACTGCGCTGGCCAATCATCAATGCCCAGGCACCGATCTGCATCAAGCCCATCGGAGCCCCGCTCAAAATGAACGCGCTGACCAAAACCACCAGTCTGATGAAAACCAATTTCACTCAAGCAAGTGAACGTCATCCTAGCGCTTCGTCAAGCCCTCTTTAACCTGACAACATCTGGCGAATCTGATCAAAATAATCGCCGATTTCCTCTTGCGTCGCAGGCTCGGCCGCCAGTTCTTCATAATCGATTTCTTCAAACAAATCGTCGCCGAACTCATCGACAAAACAACTCAACTGACAGCCCTGTTTTTGCCCCCATTTGGTACGGGTAAAACACCAGGTCATCGTCAGTTGCTCCATCGCCCGGGTCAGAGCGACGTAGAGAATCCGTCGCTCTTCATCAATCGATCCCTCCTCCAGAGATCGTGAATGCGGCAACACCCCCTGCTCAATGCCGCACACATAGACCACCGGAAACTCCAGCCCCTTGGCCGCATGCATCGTGATCAACGACACCCCCCACCCTCTCTCACCATCATCGCGATCCTCCTTCTCCTGACGCAAAGCCACACTGTCCATGAAATCTGCCAGCCCTCCGGAAGACGCCGAACGCTCACGATGCGATTTCATGCTCTCCAGCACATCATTCACCGTCTGTTCCCTCGCCAGAGCCTCCTCGGGCGTGCGGCAATTGCGCCGCACATAATCCATGAATTCTATATCAGCGAGCAGCTCGGTAGTCATCGCTGCATAGTTCAAAGTATCGCTTTTGACCACCTCGGTATAAACATCGACCATATCGCGAAAAGCCCGCACCGCACTGCGCGCCCGGGTTGACAAATTACCCAGATAAGCCTTGTCACGCAGTGCTTCGAAAATGCTGCAATCCTGCTGGATCGAATACTCAGTCGCTGTCGCAATGGTGGTATTGCCAATGCCCCGTGGCGGATTGTTGATCACCCGCAACAGGCTCACATCATCATCAGGATTCAAAAACAGTGCCATGTAAGACAACACATCCTTCACCTCGCGCTTCTCAAAGAAACTCTGCCCACCCAATATCCGGTAAGGGATATCCTGCTCGCGCAAAGCCTGCTCGAACAATCTCGATTGAGTATTCATGCGGAACAAAATCGCAAAATCCTCCCACTCGCGTTTTTTTTCCTGACGCTGTTCGAGAATTTCATAAACCAAAGCCTCCGCCTCGGTCTCCTCATCCGGCATGCCCATCAATCGCGGAACCTCCCCCTCCCCCTTCGAAGACCACAACGTCTTCTCCCGCCGCCCGACATTATTTTTGATCAAGCTATTCGCCAGCTTCAGAATGATATTTGTCGAGCGATAGTTCTCCTCCAACTTGATCACTTTCGGATTAGGAAAAAATCGTTCAAAATCTAGGATGTTAGTTATCTCTGCTCCGCGAAAACCATAAATACTCTGGTCGTCATCCCCCACCACACAGACATTATTGGTCTCCGGTCGCACCAATAACTGCACCAACTCCATCTGCAGCGAATTGGTATCTTGAAACTCATCGACCATCATGAACTCAAAACGTCGCCGCCACATCTGTTTCGCCTCTGGAGACACCCGCAAAATCTCCACCGCCAGCAACATCAAGTCGTCAAAATCAACCGCATTCAGTTGTTTCAACTCCGCTTGATAGGCACGATAAACTTCAGCGATCAACGAGTCCGCTTTATCCGACACCGGCACCCCCTTGTTCTTAGCCGAACTGATCAAACTCTGCGCCACCTTGGGCTCAAGCTTTTCATCCCCCGCCGCCTTGCGCACAATGATCCGGCGAATCAAACCCACTTGATCCGAGGTATCATAAATGGTGAAGTTTTTTTTGTAACCGAGAACCGTGATCGATTCCCGCAAGATACGCACGCACATCGAATGGAAAGTCGAAACGGTCACCTTCTTCGCCGCCGCCTTGGGCACCGCTCCCGCCACCCGCTCACGCATCTCCGCTGCGGCTTTATTAGTGAAAGTCACCGCCAGGATTTTATCCGGCGATACCCCCTGCTTCAACATGTAGGCAATGCGCGCCGTGATCACCCGCGTCTTGCCAGTACCCGCGCCCGCCAGAATAAGAACCGGCCCACGCATCTGCTTGACCGCCGCGTCTTGAGCCGGATTCAAACCGGTTAAAATAGATGCCATCGTTATATACGCCCTTCAATTCCCCGCATCATCAATTAAACGAAAAAACTACCCTGAAAATCTACCCCTACTTGATCAAGCGCAAGGAAACCGGGTAACGATAAAGCTCTCCTTCATTTGCTTTCAAGCATGCCAATATAGCAAAAATCAAATCAGCAATCCCTATTGCAGGCCAAAGAATCATGACAACACATGGCCCAACGAATGGGATGTATCCCAGTGGTATAGAAAGTATTACTAAAGCGATATAAGCCAAAATAACCGTAATCTGAAAATTCAAAGCTTCTTTACCCTGGTCATCCACAAAAGGACTATCTTCCTTCTTGATCAACCATATTGCCAATGGTCCGACAAAGGACGTAAAAGCACCCAACAGATGCGCCAACATGCCAAAAGTCCTGTCATCTTTTTTAGACAATTTCCCTTTCCCCAACAAACCCGAAGCCGCCTCATCCGATTCCGGGGAATCGTCCCCCGGCCCCTCGTCCGCCCCCACCGATTCCACTTCGATTTCCTCCACCTCTATATCCATCGGTGGCGGAGTCGCCTCCTCACCCGCTTTCACATCCTCGTCATTCGCACCATCCTCCGACAGCTTTTTTTCGTTGGCATCCTCACTCATATCTATTTGATAAATTATTCATCACAATCCAGCAAGTAACTTTCTCAAAAAACTGCGTCGATCAAATTAGGGGTCAGGCAACAAATCTTGACAAATGTGGATTGGTGGCTGGAAACCCATGGCTAGGCATCATTCGTCAAAACCTCCGCAATCACCCGTGAATACAATTCATGCTCCTGTTGCTGAATCCTCGCGTGCAGCTCATCCTCCCCATCTCCCTCCAATATAGGCACCCTGGCCTGCCCCAGGATCTCTCCCGAATCCACCCCCGCCGAAACCCGGTGCACCGTGCAACCCGCCTCCTGCTCTCCTGCCTCCAATGCCCGCTTCCATGCGGCCAAACCTTTATACTTCGGTAGCAAAGACGGATGAATGTTCAGCATCCTGCCAGAAAACTCCTCCAACAAATCTCCACGCACGATTTTCATAAACCCTGCCAGCACCACCAAATCCACCCCAGCCGCCTTCAACCGATCGGTGATCTCCTTGACCGCCCCCTCACTCAATCGCCCCCCTTTTTCGCTACCCGGATCAATCCGAATCGCCGCCACACCCTGGTCCCTAGCCAAATCCAATATACCGGCTCCCTCCACATCTGAAACCACCACCGCCACCTCGGCGTCTAATTGACCCGCCTCGATCTTCTCAAAAATCGCCTTCAAATTCGAACCCTTACCCGAACCCAGCACTCCCAATTTCGGTTTCACCTCAGCGGCACCACCGTCGCTCCCACTCTGCTCCAGATTTCTCAAAGTCTCACTGGTGGATCGTCCCGGCACCAAGGACAAGATACAAATCTCCGCCCCCGCTTGTTCCAATGCCCTCCGCTCCTCAGCATTCAAACTCTCGATGGTGTAATCCCCTCCCTTGGCATACAAATGCGGACGCAGCGCTTCGATCACACCCGTCACTCGCGCTTGGTCAAATACCACCACCCGGTCCACCGCCTCCAAAGCACACAAAATTTCCGCGCGGTCCTCCGCGCTGTGCACCGGCCGCCCCTCACCCTTCAACGATCTCACCGAAGCATCCGAGTTGACCGCCACCACCAAGGCATCGCCCAAAGCCCTTGCCTCCTTCAAATAGCGCACATGCCCGGCATGCAGCAAATCAAAACAACCATTGGTCAAAACCACCCGACTTCCCCCAGCCGCGAGCTCATCCCGCCACTCGGACAGTTGCTTCAGGTCAGAAACGTAATTATTTTCCTTCATAGAATAGCCTAAGCAGTGTATTCATACCCACCAGTATCATTTTCAAGCAATCAATCGCAAAATAAAACCATGCACGATCCACGTATTGACCAACTCGCCAAACAGCTTGTCCGTTATTCGACAAAAATCAAACGGGGAGAAAAAGTCCTCATCGATCTCTACGACGTGCCCGACTCCATCGGCCTTGCCCTGATCCGCGAAACCCGCGCCGTCGGCGGTATTCCTTTCATCAATATCAATCACTCGCGGCTGTCCCGCGAAATGGCGATTGGGGTCAATGAAGATCAAGTCACCATCAGCTCCAAGCTCGCAATGGCTCAGATGAAATCGATGGACGTCTATATCGCCCTGCGTGGCGCTGACAACATCAACGAACTCTCCGATGTGCCCGCCGCACGGATGAAAATCATCGCCACAAAAATGCGCGCGGTGCAAAACTACCGGGTCAACCAGACCCGCTGGTGCGTGCTGCGCTGGCCGACCGCCTCGATGGCGCAACAGGCCAACATGTCCACCGAGGCCTTCGAAGATTTCTATTTCAAAGTCTGCCTGCTCGATTACGCCAAATTGCAGCCCGCAATGAAAGCGCTCAAACGCTTGATGGATAAAACCAGGGAGGTCCAAATCAAAGGTCCTGGCACCCACCTGCATTTCAGCATGGACGGCCTGGAGTCCCTGATCGCCGGAGGCACCCACAACATCCCTGACGGCGAAGTTTTTTCATCGCCCGTCAAAGACTCCATCGAAGGCAAGGTCACCTTCAATGCGCCCACCGTTTACCAAGGCATCGCCTTTGACAACATTTGCCTCGAATTTGAAAAAGGTAAAATTGTCGAAGCTCATGCCGGCAGCAAAACCAAGGCCATCAACAAGATTTTCGACTCCGACCCCGGCGCTCGTTACATCGGAGAATTTGCCATCGGCTTCAACAACCAGATCAAACACCCGATGCGCGACATCCTCTTTGATGAAAAAATCGGCGGCTCTTTTCACATGGCAGCAGGTCAGGCCTATGAAGGCGTAGCCGACAACGGCAATCGTTCACAGATCCACTGGGACATGGTCAACATCCAGCGCCCCGACTACGGTGGTGGAGAGATCTATTTCGACGGCAAATTGATCCGCAAAAACGGCAAGTTTCTGGCCAAATCCCTGCAGGCCCTGAATCCATGAGAGGGGGCGGAGAAGAAAGACGGACGGAGTTAGAAGTTAGGAGATAGAATGAAAGCGTTTCTGCTAGTGGGACTTGGTGGATTTCTGGGAGCGACCAGTCGCTGGCTGATTGCCCAGTCGATCGACCGCTGGTTGCTGCACAGCCGCCTTCCTTTTGGCATCTATGCCGTCAACATCCTCGGTTGCCTGGTGATTGGTTACGTGATGGGACTTGCCCACGCCAGGGACGCCGTGCCTGATCACTACCGCCTGCTTTTCATCATCGGTTTCCTTGGTAGTTTCACCACCTACTCCACCTTCAGTTGGAACTCCTTCGAACTCTTCCGCACCGGCCACCCGGGTTACGCCATTGCCAATATCGCGCTCACCCTTCTCAGTGGTCTATTAGCTGTCTGGGGAGGTTATGCGCTCGCTACCCGCGCCTAACAATAGTTCCTCCAAAGCCTGCTCATCCACCCCGGCGACCTGAACGGTTTTCAATCGCGACTTCTCACCTGCCACCAGTTTTAAACGGCTTTTGGGTAGCTCCAATTTTTTGCTCAAGAACTTTATCAGTTCCTGATTCGCCTTACCATCCACCGGAACTGCGGCCAGCTTGATTCTCAAACGGCTCACCCCGTTCTCATCCTCCATCCATCCCAGAATTTCGCTTTTTTTCGCTTTAGGGGTGACCTTGCACTTCAGCAATGTATCCAACATGGCAGCGTGATTATTTTTTACTGCCGAGACAAATCAAATGCGTATCCGTACGGATAAACATCTTGCCCTTGGCCACCGCAGGGGTGGCATGGATTCCTGATGGCAATTGACTGATCCCCAATAGCTCAAATTTCTCCGCGGCAGCCACCACCACCATTTTGCCCTCGCGGCTGCCACAATAAATCTTGCCATCCGCCACAATCGGCGAGCTAAAAAACGTGCCGGGGGCTACCCGTTCCTGGTAAAGCTTCTTACCCGTATCAGCCTTCACACAAGTCAAAATGCCGCCGTCTCCCCACAGAAAAAACAAACCCTTATAACCAAGAGGAGTCGGCACATAAGGCAGCCCCTTTTTATCGAGACTGTATAGCTTTTTCACCTTACCTCCGGCCACCGCCGGACGTAGCGCCACGCTCTCCTTGCCTCCACCTCCCGAGCCGAGTGTCGCAAACACCACATCCCCCGACAATCCGATCGATCCCACCGAGCGTTGCTGAAACCCCGGGTTGTATTGCCATAACAAGTCGCCGGTTTTAGCATCCAGGGAAATAAAACCGTGTGTTGAATTAACTGCCAGCACTTGTTTTTTTCCATCCTTCCCCTGATAAACCACCGAAGTGCTGTAAGCACTTTTTTCCTTTTTGCTACCGATTTTATTTTTACGATCATGCCGCCAGACTTCTGCTCCGCTGACACAATCCAAGGCAATGATGGCACTGCGCTCTTGCTCTTTGTGCTCGGTCTGAATGATCATCAAGCCATCCACCAAAATCGGCGAACTCGCCGTTCCATGATCAGAGGTGAAACCTTCAAACTCTGCCCGCCAGACCTTTTTTCCTTTATGATCCACAGCGACCGCCACCGTGCGATCCCCGGATCCCCAAAACAAATAAACACACTTGCCATCCACGGCGGGGGTGGAAGATGAAAAATTATTAAAACGGTGCTGGTGATGTTTGACAAAAGGAGCTGCCCACTTCCACTTCACCTTGCCACTTCGCGCATTGTAACACAGCAAACTTCTCTCATTCTTTTTCTTATCCGTGATGGTCAGAAAAAGTTCATGGCCCCACAACACCGGAGAGGAATGACCACTCCCCGGCAATTCCACGATCCAGGTAAAATCGGCAATCGTGACCTTGCTCGGCAAACCCTTGGCCTGGCCAAGCCCGGCTCCATTCTCGCCACGAAAACGAGTCCACTCCTGCCCTTCCGCCCCTATCACAGACACATAAACACAGGCCAGAACAACGACCAATAACAATGGGGGGGCTTTCATTGGGTTCTCTTTGAGCAACAAATAATCAACCGCAATCAAATGCCAAATAGCCGGACACGCAAGCGGCTTAATCCAAAATCAAAGTAGTGCCCGTCGGCGCTTTGGGTCGGGGTTTCGGCTTGGGTTTATTCGGATCCACCGGAGGTCGTGGTTTGCTGGGGAATGCCGCTTTCACAAAAATCCGTGTATGGGGAATCTCAGGCGGATGCACATCCACACGCACCTCCTTGCTACTTTTTGCCTCGGAGGCAGCAAGCACCGATTCATAAATCTGGCGGGTCCACGGTTGAACATAGCTCAAAAAATACGCCACCCTCTCCTTTTTGAGATCAACGGTGAATTTGGCTTTGGCTGCCGGATCTTTCATATCCTTAGGAACCAGAGCGGCCACCTTCTGATCCAATCCCGCAATTTCCGCCTTCTGCGCTGCGATCACTTTAGGGCCAATCACCTTGGCCAGATTTTCATACTGCTTGAGAGGAATCTCATCCAGTTTCAGCATCAGAGTCTCGCGTTTAGGCATCGCTTTCGGAGCGAATTTTTCACCCTCCCAAGTTGTCCACCCTGCAGCTATGCGATGAGACTCCGAAATATTCCGTGCTTCCAAATAAGCTTCAAAACTGTCCGCGCTGACATAATAATAAAACAAGGCGTTACGCTGCAAAGCCACCTTTTTACACGCCTTATCAAAATCCGAACCCCGTTTTTTGAACTGCTCGACCTTCCAGCCACCTTCTTTTTTGAATCCCAGGCTCAACTTCAAGCGATCCGAAGTTCCGTTTCTCTCGATGAAATAACTGAAATCCTTCGGCCCGAATTTCCCTTTACCAAAAAAGGCTTTCACCTTTTTCTCATCCAAACGCAAGCGCTGCACATTAAACTCACGACGGTCCTCTGCGCCAAACAATCTTGCCAACATGCTTTTTTCCGGCAAGGCAATGCCCTCGCCTCCCATCTCAGTGATCATCACTTGATCCAAGCCCAACGATTTAACAAAACGCCCGTTCTTCCTCACTCTTTCTTGGACTGGCAAAAAAGCCTTGCGGTTGGCTGGATTCTGTTTGGTCGACTGCAAAGCAAAAGTATAACTCCCCAGGTCACTACCCGTATAGGCTAATTTAGCAAAATTGCCGTATATCGCATCCCTCACCTTGAGCACATGAGCGTATGGGTCACCCACGTAATAGACCTTGCCAAACTTACAAATCACATAGTGGGCTTTTGACTCAGCTGATGCAACACGAGGATTAGGCATTTTCACCACCTTGGGGGCCACTTTTTCCTGTTCAGGCGTTTGAGCCAGAATCGCTTTCATCTTGGCCAGATCAGCCGCCGCCTCCATCACATCCTTTTCACGGCTTTTTTTAGCAACCTCCGCATCGTCGATTTTTTTCTGCAACTCCTCCATATCAGAGTTTTTCTTGGCCAGGTCCTTATTATTATTTTCAATCTTTTCGATTTCCAGCATCAACTGTTGCGGTGTTTTATCTGGTTTCTTTTTACTTTCCGCAGCCGTTTGGGTTAGTTCTTCCAAATTTTTACGGGTAGCGTCCACACGCACTTTCAGCTCCTGCAGATCCTGCTCAGTGACATCCGGTAAATTCTCTACCACCACTTTCACCGCCTGGCTAAGACCCAGGCTACTGATAATCAAGATCAACAGCAACACCCCGACCACATTGGTCAAGGCATCCAACAAGCTGTCCATGCTCGCTTCCCCGCTGTCTCTCGCTCTTCTCGCCATACTAGTTTTTTAGAAATTTCGCAAACACCTTCAAGTCCACCTTGCCCTCACCTGGAAGCGGAAGCTTACCCGGTAAAATTTTGGTCCCTGACACTCGATTAAAACCCGAAACCGTACTATTCGCCCGGTTAAAATTCGCCACCGATGCCGGATTGCCCCGCACCAGGAAAATCAATTTACGATAGGGTTTCTCCCCGATCTTTTTCAACAAATCCAAAAACTCCTTACTCTGCTTCAACGAAGCCGATGGAATCTCCAACGGAGGCTCACTCAGGCTGGTATGAATCAAAATCGTTTTATCCGCGATCTCAACAAAATACGGTTCGATGTTAGAGGCCGCCGATCCACTGGATTGCACCCGCAACGCCGCCGCATCCGGAGGCAATTTTCGTTTTTTGATCTCCTCCTCCAGCTTCTTAACTTCAGCCAGCAACTCAATTTTGTCCTTATCCAGATTTTTGTTCGTCCGCATCAGCAGATTGAGCTTGGCGATCAACTCATCCCTCAGACTGTCAACTTTCTCGTTGCTGGCGAGCAACTCTTTCAAGCGCCGGAGCTTCTCCCGTTTCGTACGCAAATCCTCTTGATCCTGAATCAGGTTCTCCATCAACTGCCGCTTCTTATCGAGTTGCTTCTGATCCTCTTCTTGTTTCTTTTTCAGCTCAACATACTCCTTGGCCACCTCAACCTCCTTGGGCTCCTTGCCCTCCCCCTTGTTCATCTGGATCAGATTGATGAAAACAATAATCATCGTCAAGCACCCGATCACACAGACCAGAATGCTCAAAAATGGGAAGAGCGATATTTCGGCTCCACTGCTTTTCCGTCTTGCCATTTTGTCAGATTCTCAAAATACCGTCAAAAAGTCCCTACAACGACTCACCTCGAACTATCAAAACCTATCTTCTATCCACGGCTGAACCAGCCCTTTTTCTGGATCACCACCTGCTTGCCGTTCAGTTCTTTCAGCACTTGATTCAAATTCTGAATTCCCTCCGCCAGTGGTTTCACATTGCTTTCGATCGCTTTGATCGAACCTTTTTCCACTTTTTCCAAAGTGCCAAAAAATTCTTTATCGAGTTTTGATTCGTAGGTTTCCGCCCGTTTGCCAATCGCATCCAACTGGGTATCGATCGCGCCAGCCACCTCTTTGAAGTATTTCTGCTGGTTATCCAAGGAACTCGACATGCCGTCTTGTATATTGGAAAACTTTTTCAACATGTCCTTCTGATTGACCGCCATCGCTTCGCCGATGGCTTTTAATAATCCGGAATCACTGCCCGCATTGGAACCCGCACCGCCATCGTTCAATCGACGCAACAGGTTGTCGATGCAATATTCATCAATATCCGTGATCAATTCCTCTTCACTGTTCTGCAACGAACTCGCAGGGAAACTGAGAATGATACTGAACACCAGCGCTAACAAAGTCGT
>JASFYY010000033.1:0-51463 GCA_045046875.1 Verrucomicrobiota bacterium
TCACGCAGCACGTTGCCGGTCACTGAAATGGTGTCTTCACCGTCCTTGATACGGGCGAGGGTGAACTCGGTCGCTTCGACCGGAGCCATGATGAGTATGTTGAGTCCATCGGTGTCGTGTTCGGGCAGGTATTCGCCGATTTTTTTGATGATCTCAGCATCGTGGGCACGGTCTTCGTCGAGCCAGAATACAGCGGGTGAGCCAGTGGCGCGAGCGCGACTAACCGCCAGTTTGATCCAGTCACGAATCGGGGCGTCTTTGGCCTGGCAAGCACGCCAGATGTCACCTTCTTCGACATTGTGCTCGATGAGAATATCGCCCTCGGCATCGACGATGCGCACACTGCCGTCCGCTGGCATTTCGAAAGTTTTATCATGGGAGCCGTATTCTTCGGCTTTCTGCGCCATCAAACCGACGTTGGGCACGGTGCCCATGGTAGTGGGATCAAAAGCGCCGTTCTTTTTGCAGAATTCGATCGTGGCCTGATAGACTCCGGCGTAGGAACTGTCAGGGATGACTGCGAGCGTGTCTTGCTGTTCACCTGCTCCGTTCCACATCTGACCCGAGGTGCGGATCATGGCGGGCATCGAGGCGTCGACGATGACATCACTCGGCACGTTGAGGTTGGTGATGCCTTTGTCGGAGTTCACCATGGCGATGTCCGGGCCATTGTCGTAACAGGCTTGGATGTCGGTTTCGATTTCCGCTTTTTGATCAGCGGGCAGGTCTGCGATTTTGCTCAGCAAATCGCCAAAGCCGTTTTTGAAATCCACACCGAGTTCGTCGATGAGTGCGCCGTGTTTGGCGATCAGGTCTTTGAAAAAGACCCGCACGCCGTGACCGAAAATGATAGGGTCGGAGACTTTCATCATCGTCGCTTTTAAGTGCAGCGAGAAAAGCACGCCTGTTTCCTTGGCTTCGGCGATTTGTTGTTCTAGAAAGCTGACCAGAGCTTTTTTGCTCATCACAGTGGCATCGAGCACTTCGCCGGCGAGCAGTGGGGTGGAAGCTTTGAGCACCGTCACGCTGCCGTCGGTGGCAACATGTTCGATTTTTGCATCAGTGGCTTCTTCCAGTGTGATGGATTTCTCGTTGTGGAAAAAATCGTTGTCGTCCATGTGTCCGACAGAAGTCAGAGAATCGGCTGACCAGGCCCCCATTGAGTGGGGGTTGTTGCGGGCGTATTCTTTGACCGCTTTGGGGGCACGGCGATCGGAGTTGCCTTCACGCAGGACGGGGTTCACCGCGCTGCCTTTAACCTTGTTGTATTTGTTCTGGATTTCCTTTTCCTCGTCGCTCTGTGGATTGTCGGGGTAATCGGGCAGGGCGTATCCCAGCGCCTGCAATTCGGCAATAGCGGCTTTCAACTGCGGTTCCGAGGCGCTGATGTTGGGCAGCTTGATGATGTTGGCTTCAGGCGTTTTGGCCAGTGCGCCTAGTTCAGTCAGAGCATCGGGGATCTGTTGCTCGGCGGTGACGGCTTCGGGGAAATTGGAGATGATGCGACCGGAGAGTGATATGTCGCGGGTTTCGACATTGATGCCGGAAGATTTGGTGAAAGACTGGATGATGGGCAACAGCGAATAGGTGGCCAGTGCTGGGGCTTCGTCTGTCTGGGTGTAAATGATGGTGGGCTGGTCTGACATAATCTGGTTCTTTCAGTAAAATTTTTGCTGCCTATTTAAGGCATAAGAGGCACGAGGTCAAAGGCTAGTGCGGAAAAGCAGCAATATCTGCGGGTAAAAGCAGGGTTGCGGGGGGATTTGCCTCACACGAAGGCATGAGGCGAGCAAATCGAGGCAGTTAGAGGGTATTTCTCGTAGGCAACAGGCGAAGTATTTTTTGGAAAGGGCGCTTATGGTAAGGACGCGATGTGGGCTTTGGTCAATTCGAGGTTGATCTCGGTATTTTTAGTGAGTACAAGACCTTGGTCGGGGACAAAGTAGGCGAAGGATTCTGGCGGAAAGGTGGCACCTGCTGATTTAAACAGGTTTTGCAGGTCGTTGTTGTTGGCAGCGGCGGCTAGGCGGAATGACTCGAGGTTTTCCTGAGGAATGGGAAAAGATTGGGTGAGCTGTTCGGAGGGGAGGTGTGATATGCCACTGAAAATAACGCACAAACCGTCAGTAGTGACATAGTGGTTTAATTCGCCGAACCTTAATATGATTTCGAGCGCTTCAGCCACGGTTCCATTGCTGAGTGACATGGATATTTTTAGATATTCGGGCGGATTCTCTTGTTTGGGTGCGACGTTGTCGGGATGGATGATGGAATATTTAAACAAGAGCTTGCCATCGGATTGGCTTCGTATCGCTGCGGCAAGTTTAGCTAAAGCCAAGGAAGGAGAAACATTTTGGGTGGAGAATGTTTTTAATGGATAGTCCATTACGCTCTCAAAAGATGACTTCTGAGCTGGTTGGGCGTTTTTGTGACAGCCGTATAAAAACAAAGTGGTTAGGCTGACAAATGCTATGAGCCTCATCGTGAAGCTAGACATTGGGTTGTAATAATATTACTCGGCAAACGGGTCGTATATTTCCTTGTGTGATTTTTCATACTCTATGAATTCTGCGTTCAACTTCTCATCGAAGGATTCAATGAAGGCTTCACCCAGTTCATGTTGATCTAAAGTATTATTGAAGATGATGACATTTTGCTTGGGAATGAAGTAAGCGTAAGAGCCAGGGGCGAAGGTGATGCCTACCTCTTTGAAAAAAGGCTTGAGGTCATTGCCGTTATCAGCGGCTTCTTTCTGGAAGAGAACTATATTCTGGGGCAGCGGTGATAGGATGCGAACATGCAGAGTGAAATCTAGGCTGCACCATCCTTCATAGATAAGAAGTTTTTCGTTTGAAGAGGTGTATTTCCAAAAGCTTTTTTTCAGTATTTCCCTAAAAACATCAGAGACGCTCGGCTTTGAAAGTGAAATAGATATTTTTGGATAAAGGGGGTCACCTTTTTCATTCAAGTTATAGGGGTTGGAATGTAGAACTGAATAATCGAAAGAGAGCTTCCCGTCAGATTGTTCGCGCACAGCTTCAGCGAGTTTTTTTAAGGCTGAGGGAGAGGTGACATTTTGAACGGAAAAATCATCTAACTGGAAATTCAAGACGTCTTCTTTATGTGATTTTTTGGGCCGAACGGAGCTTTTACTACAGCCGTGAAAAGTTAGCATCACTAGAACGGTCAATAGCAAGTAGCCACCTAAATGGATGTTAAGAAAAACCGATCTTGCTACAGATATTTTTTCACTAAACATTTAACCGCCAGCGTATGAAAAAAATGAGTTTTTTCAACGCTAAACTTATTTCTCTGGCTCAGGAACCACCGGACGGTGCCGGGGCAGTTCGGCTTTGAAGTCGCCGATGGAGCGCCATAGGGTGCGTTTGTCGAGATCGACTTCGGCGACGACGACGGTGCCCCAGTCTTTGGCGGCTACCAGTGGATCGCCTTGATGATCATAGATCGCTGAGCGGATCCATGGGGTTTGGGAATCGGTGTAGGTGCTGCTGATCAAGTAGATTGAATTTTCCAGCGCGCGGGCACTGGCGAGGCGCGGGTTGCATCCCCACACTGGCCAGGCGATCAACTCGGCTCCTTTTTTACTCAGTTCACGGGCAACTTCGGGAAAATAACCATCGTAACAGACCATCATACCCATTTTCCCAAAACGGGTATCAAAAACGGGGTAATCGTGACCGGGGGCGACGCCTCGTTCGATCTCCTCACGTGGCAGTGATACTTTGCGGTATTTGCCCGCAATCGATCCGTCGGGGCCAATCAGTGCGGCTACGTTATAAACCAGATGACCGGCTTTTTCATACAGCCCGACGACGATATAAAGATTGTGTTTTTTTGCCAGTTTGCCAAAAAAATCGGTGGTGGGTCCGGGAACCGGTTCTGCCACGTCGGCGGGTTTTTTGCCGAGTCCGTAATAAGTGATGGTTTCGCCTAAAACCACCAGGTCGGCTTTTTTCTTGGCAGCTTCTTCGATCAGGGGGGTAAAGAGTTTGCAGTTGCCCATCGGAGTTTTGCCACCTTTGGGGCGAAAATGGACAGTGGCTAAGCGCACTTTGCGCGCTTTGGGGGCGGCGGTTTTTTTCATCGAGATGTCGCTCCACTCGATTTGTCCCTGCGGTGCCCACATTAAGTGCAGTTCGACCAGCGCATGGGTGGCCCCTTTGGGCGCGAGGTAGGTTTCGGAAACTTCCGTCCAGCCCTGGTTGTCGGTTAGTTTGTCAGTCGGGTGCTCGGCACGCAGAATACCGTTGCCGGCACTGCGCATGTCGTCGGCAACCAGGCCGCGGTCATTTTGCACCGGCTTGCCGTTTTCATCTTCCCATAACAATCGAACTGTAGCGGAATGGCGGGGCAGTGCCACTGCGGAAACTTTGCGAAAAGCCTCGAAGCGATAATGTTGGCCACCTGTAACGGGGAATCTGCGTGACCAGTAACCATCGAGGCCTTCACGCTGGTCGTGTTTGATCACCAGACGTTGCGTATTGTTGTGGCCGCCGTCGGCAATGGAATCAAAGCTTGGTCGGATTTCATCCCGCGAGGCTTCTGCCGTCCAGCCCTTGGTCGTTTGGTTAGCTGGGGCTGCCGATGCCGGCAGGGAGCAAGTGATCAGTAGAGCGGCGAATGCCAGGATGAAGGGATGCGGGGGATACAGAGGTTTCATTGGAAGGGTTGATGGACAACTATTTTTAGTGATCAGCGCCGATAGGAATTGGCTTGGCATAATCACTTTTCATAGTTTCAGGTAATTGGTAAACTTTACCATCACGATCTGAGAAATAAAGTCTCGATGGCGAGGGTTTGCGACCATGGCCGTCAGCCCAGAAAGCGAAAAAGTCGGGATGCGCGTCGAGAGGCTGGCGAACATAAGTATGGTTCATCGGGCTGTCGCTGGTGAGTTGGCGGGTTTTTTTCCAGGTTTCGCCTTGATCATGACTGGTCCACATGGCGACCTCTCCGCCGGGATTATAGGGCTGGGGACCGGTCTGGGTGGGGCCGATGATTCGCCAGTCATTTTTGGCGACCAGCCAAAGTGATCCGCTGTCGTAATTGTTATCTGAGGCGGTTACCGGACGAATCAGCCACTGCTCTCCATCCCAGCGAGCGGTCGTCCAGGTTCTTGGGTCGTTCTTGGGACCTGCTTCGTAGCCTTTGCTGGTGATGTAGAGGATGACGGGACGATCCTGTTCGTCGAAACGAATATCCTTCATGTAAACATTGAGTCCTTCCGAGGCGTAGTCGTGAACGAGTGCAGGATTGGCGACTTGTCGCAGCGGCAGTGACAGAGGGGTGCCGCTAGCCGTTTGCCAGGTGTTACCAAAATCAGGAGTTTCGACGTAATATAGATTGGTTCGCCAGTTGAGGCCCTTGCCTTTGGGGTGGTAATTGAATGCAGATCCGGCGCGCTGGCCACCAAGAGCACTGACTTGATAGTGTCCCGTTCCAATGGCAGCCAGTCGCTGCCATGATCCCCATGTCACTCCGTCCTTGCTGACCATTGCGCCAATCGTTCGTGCTGCGGGATCCTTATATCGGGTGAAAAAACATAAAAAGCCTTTCCCCGGGCGATGCCAGGCTTGCATGTATGAAAAATTAGTGATGGGGGCTCGTTTTTTGCTATCCAGGTAAGTAGCTGGAACCAATTCAAATTCATCAATGTCATAGGGCTTTTTGCTGCGATGAATATATGAAGGACGACTGGTTCCGTGAGACGTTGAAAAAATCCAAATAAAACCTTGGTCGTCGATCGAGATGACCGGGTTGTCATGGGCGTCATCGGTTTGTTTGTTCAACAAGATGGTTGGACGGGGAACGCTTTTTGTTTTGTGATCAAAAAACGATACCATGTGCAGCAGTTGGGGCTTGTCGCCTTTAGTTGTTCCGCCGTAACAAAAAAATGTTTTATCAGCTTCCTTGCTGTAGATGGCGAAGGGCTTGTGCTTGGCGCAGTAGGTCCCCATACCTCCGCTGTATTTGTAAACATACTCGTCGTTCGATGGTTGGTTCATATACCAGATACCGCTGTAACCATCAGCTTTGAGGTTCAGAGTGACCGGGTCATCGGCGTATGCTTTTATACTAAGAATTTTCACTGCCAGCGATAAGGTGAGTAGTAACAACAAACGAGTGAGCAGAATCTTTCTGAAAATGAACTGAGCTGGAGGATTCATGGTTTTTTTGGTGAAGAGGGGTTGATGAAATAAAATGGGCTTCATTAGGTAATAGCCGTAATCCAAATTTGTCAGGGCATGGTTTTGACCGTTATGAATTTTATATGATCTCAAGAGGGGAATGTTATCTTTGTCAATGAGCCGCACCGACCTAGGAATTGGTAATGGTTGAGTGCAGCGATTGAGTGGGCAGGAGCAAGCACGGCTAATTTTGTGGGAAAAGTTTTTTCTTTGCATTAGGCCTTTTTTATTCAATATTGCTGCATCTAGATTTACTGATATGAAATTACCAACAAATAAATCCCTATGCTCTGCCGGCGTGATGTTGGCGGCAGTGATGGCACTGCCAAGTTGCACCCCTTCCAACCCTTTTAAAAAGGCGGATAGTAATAAGGATGATAAAGTCTCTCAGGCTGAGTTTAATCGTTATATTCTCGAAGAAATTTATTCAGCGACCGATACGGATGGGGATAGTAAAATCACCTTCAAAGAGTGGAAGGCGGCGAATCCAGAGGCTGAAAAATCAAAATTTAAACTACCGGATGATAACTCTGATGGCAGCGTGACGCCAAAAGAGTTGCAAAAGTATTACAAAGAAGAGGGCAAGTTGGTGGATTTATTTAAAAAAATCGATTCGAGCAGTGACGGCTCTCTTTCCCATGATGAGGTAGAAGCATATATGTCTAAAGCTGAAGTGCAGGCGGCCAAATCAAAAAAACCCTAATTAGCGAAATACCATGAAATTATATTTTTCAGCTCTCATTTTCACAGTTCTTCTCGGGGTATTGACCACTTCTTGTGTGGTGCACCCTGATCCTTATGTTCGTCAAGGGCGTGTAGGAGGAGCAGCTCTTGGAGCCGCAACGGGTGCGATTATTGGCAACAATGTCAGAGGAGGAAATTCTTGGGGTGGTGCTGCTATCGGTGCAGCCGTGGGAGGTCTGGCCGGAGATCGCCGTGGCAAGACGAACTCGATGTACTACGGTGGTCGTCCTTCGTATCGCTATTATTAATGACGCGGGTTCAGCGGTTTGAGTCCAGCTGCAGAGTGGCTGGATGTTGACTTGTATTGTTTGCGGGCAGCTTTGAGCGTTTGTTTGAAGGGCGTGGGGTTCCAGGCAGTTTTGTTGTGGACGACCGCTTGGTTGAGGGTTTCGATTTCTCGGATCAGAGCTTCGCTATTTTGCTCGTGGGCAAAAGCACTCAGAGAAGTGTGGTGATGGCACCACTTTGAACGGGGGAACCACTGGTTGAGAGCGTTGAGGCTTTGCGCGGGAGTGGTGGCGTGGAGGATTTTGTTAAAATAGGTGGCTTCGCTTTCTTGGTAGTATTTTTGCCATTGGATGAACGGCTGTTGGATAGCTCGGCGGTAGCGGATCAACAAAACGATGGCAGTGAGCAAAAACAAACTTGAAACGATGACGGTCTGCCAACAGAAAGCAGCATCTGAGTTTGGCAAACTTTGCTCTGTCGGCGAGGCATTGATCCTGGCTTCGACTTCAAAGCTGACTGAGGGAAGGGTGATTTTTTCCATCTCTTTACGTTTGAGATTCCACCACGGAATGGCGATGGCGGGCAGGGAGTAACTGCCAGGTTTTTCGCACAGGTAGGTGATTTCATCGATACGCTCGCCGATGAGGGAGCCTCGGTTGATTTTGTCGTTGAGCCGAGCTCGGGATGGATAAATTTTGAGCCCTTCTATTTGCGGGAAAGGGATGGCGGGAAAAATCATGCCGGGCATGTCGGGGGCGCGGTAGGTGATGATTCGTTTGAAGGCATCACCTACTTTTAAGATTCCCTGAGGTTGAGGTTGCCATGTCTGTTCAACTTTCAAATCAGAAGTGCTGATCAGCATCGAAAGGTGTTCGGCTCCCGCTGGCATCTTGGCAGAGAGGGTTAGAGGCTGGGTATTTTCAAAATGTTCGGCGGCGCTTTCCCTAGGAGACCCAGCAATACCAAACCGAACTTTGAAAGCAGGGATGGTGAAATCACCGGCTCGTTGCGGATAAAAATAAAGTTCGTGGACTTGCACGCTGAAAGTCTGACCATTGATGCTTTTGGAGCTCACCAAGGCGCGCTCCTCCGGTTTATAAAATACGGCACCAGCGATGTCTGGTAGGGAAAGCAAGGTAGGGCCGTCAAAAAATGTTTGTGATAAAACTTCAACCAGCACGGTGACTTTTTGTCCGACCCAGACTGGGTCGTTGGTATTGGAAGCGAGCGAAATTTGCACGGGTTCCGGGGAGGGGGATTGAGCCCAAGCGACATTTTGAAAAACCAGCAATAGAGTGAGGGTGATGATGGGGATACAGAAGCTTGCACTTCCACAAGAAAAAAGAGATGGGGTCTTCATTTCCCTTCCTCCTGCTGTTTACTTTCACCGAATTGTAATTGGTAAGCAAATTTGTTGCGCAAAAATTCAGCGGGTTGGGTTTGTACTTTGCGCAACCACAAGGCACGCATTTCATCGTCGGATAATTGCTCGCCAGCACCGGCTTCGATCACTTCTTCATTTTTGGAGTTTTTTGCCCGATCGTCGAAGACAATTTCATCGGCTTCGAGTTGGCCTCCGGTGCCTCCGGCGTCATCATCAGGGGGAGCCATCAGGGCTTTGCGCGCAATAGCGAGGTCGCGGTTTTCAGCGGCTTCTTTCCATGCGGGATTTTGCTTGAGCGCACGTTCATAGAGTTTGATGGCGGCATCGTATTTGCCGAGCATGACCTGGCAGTTGGCGCGGTTGTAAATGCCTTCGGGACTAGCGACGGAGTTGAAAACTTTAAGGGCGTTTTCAAATTGTCCGTCTTTGTATAAAGCCACTCCGCGAAGCATGGCAGTTGAAAACTTATCAGCGGCGGCGGCGTAGTCTTTGCTACGCATCAATGCTTGCCCTTGTTGATCCGGTGTTCGCCATAAGTTGGAGAAGTTTCGCCCGGCACCGAGCCAGGCGACTGTCGCGGCAGCTGACAACAGCAGAGCTATTCCCGCTATGAGGGAAGCCCTGAATTTGCTGTTGTGCTTGTTGGCTTGCATGTTAATTAATTCCAGGCAATGACCCAACCGGGGCGGAACCACCACAGTGCGAGAGCGGCGATGATGATAGTGAGCCACCAGCCGCGATCCTGCCAGTGGGAACTGGCATTGTTTTTGTCAGGCCGAGCGGAAAATGAAGTTTCGACCAGTTTGGACAATCTGCTCACATCGCTGTCATCTACAGTGACCGGGGTGAAAGTGATACCATTTTTTTGGACGGTCGAGCGCAGGGTGTCGATCCTGTTTGGACCAATCATACCGAGGAAATGAACGGGAGCGGTGTTTTTTTCTGTGATGAAATCCAGGGAATCCGGCAGGCTGTCGGCGATGAAAAGAATGGAACCGTTAAGGCTGGTATTTTCTAATTGTTGATTGGCGAGTTTGAATGCTTCGGCGGCGGCATCACCTTCGCGCGGCATGATCTTTGGCGAAAGATCAGCGGCAAAAGAGTTGATGATGGCTGCGTCTTTGGTCAAGGGCATGACTAGGTGGGCGCTGCCGGAATAGGCGACCAAAGCGGCGCGGGATCCGCTGCGCAATTCGAGCAGGTCGTGAATTTTCTGCACTGCGCGCTCTGCCCGCGAAGGCTGCACATCTTGTTCCGTCATACTTTCTGTTACTTTGAGAACGATGATCAGGGCTGCCTGGTCTTCGGCAAAAGGTGAGGGTTCGAGATTCCAAGTGGGCCCTGCGAGGGCAAGGGTTCCGAGCAACCATACGATAGCCATCAAGGTGACCGGGCGGATGGTCTGTTGTTTGGACTGACCGGTCATCAAGGCGGAAAGCAGATGAGGGTCCATGATGCGCCGCCAGGCACGGGCGGAATCCTGGTGCTGCCAGATGATCCAAATGAGGATTGCCGCGGGAAGCAGAGTCACTAACCACCAAGGGCGGATGAAATGGAAGGCATCAATCATGAGTGGGCTCCGAATTGAGAATGCATTGCCGCGAGCGGTCACGATAGACCATCCCGATTTGAAAGAGCAGGGAAGTCAAAATAGCAAAAGCCAGTGGCCAGAAATACATTTCGTGGCGTGGACGATAGCTCACGCTTTCGATTTCACGGGTGTCCAACTGGTCGAGCGTGACGTAGATTTGTTCTAGTTGCTTGCGGTTGAGAGCTTGAAAAAATTCACCGTTCGTGGTGTCGGCGATTTCTTTCAAGCTTTGTGTATCGAGTTTGTCTTCACCTGCCGCTTCGGGATCACCCATCGCGATGGTATGGATGACGATGGCTTTGTCCTTGGCGATACGGGCCGCATCTGCGGGCGGGACTTTGCTGCTGGTATCGTTACCATCAGTGAGCAGTATGAGCACTCTGTCTGTTTGTTCACTACGGTCGAATACATTGATTGCCAGACCAATGGCATCCCCGATGGCAGTTTTGGGCCCGGCCATGCCGACCTGGGCTTCGTTGAGCAGTTCGCGGCAGACATTTAGATCGGTGGTGAAGGGGACTTGGACAAAGGCGGCGTTGCCAAATAGAATCAGTCCGACACGGTCGCCTTCGCGGCGCTTGAGAAAGTCGTCGACCACTTGTTTGGTAGCGGTGAGGCGATCGACGATTTTTCCGGAGGCATCGGTGAAGTCTTCGATTTGCATCGAGGCAGAGAGGTCGATGGCGAGTAGCAGGTCGCGGGTGGCTTGGACGTGGGTGATGGGAGGCTCAAAATACTGGGGGCGAGCCAATGCGGTGACGATACTGATCCAGAAGACCCAGGCGGCGAGGCTTTGTGCGTGGGAGCGACTGAGAACAGCGGAGCCGCTGGCAGGATTTTTTCCAGTGAGCCGGGCGAGGCGATTGAGAAAGGGCACTCGAACGGCTGGGCGTTTTTCGTGATGCGCGGGCAGCAGGTGTTTCAGCAGCAGGGGTAAAACCAGCAGCACAAAAACCCAGGGATGGAGAAAGGCAAACAATGAAGAAGTTAGAAGTTAGAAGTTTGAAGGGAAAAATTTAGGATCCAGCTGCGGATGGTGGTTTTGAGATCGGAAAATTCGGTGGCAGCGGACTCGGTGGGTGCGTAAGAGAGGTCGAGCAGTTGCTGCCCGACTCTTTCGGTGAAGGCGGTGGTATTGCCAGTTTGGTCGAGGAATCTCAACCAGTCATCACCGCTGAGGGAAGCGACTTGTTCGCGGGGGGCGATGGATAGGGCGACGCGTTTGACGAGGGCGGGAAGTTGGGCTGGATTGATTGTTTCCAGTTCAAATAACGCTTCGCGGCGGAAACGGTTTTTTTGCCACTGTTGAATGAGTCGAATGCTGATCCATGTAGTGGCAATGAGCAGTGCAAGCATGAGGACATACCATCCTGGTGCCAGTGGCCACCAGGGCACGGGATCGGGCACGATGATGTCGTGCAGATGGTCGAGGCTGGTGGGGCTAGCAGTCATTTTTTTGCAGCAGCTTTCCTGCCTTGACCAATGGCGGCTCCTAATTGGTCACGAATTTGTCGGGTGACATCGTGACTGGTTTCAATAGGTAAAAAAGGGATGGAACGTCCTCGGGAAATATTTTTCATCCGCTCGAGGCGCTCTTTGAAATCATTGGCAAACTGTTGGCGCAGTTTTTTTTCGCCGGTATTGACTTCCAGTTGCAGTTCGCTTTCAGCCATGTGGAGCCGTCCAGCATTGGGCAGTTGAGCCTCCAGGGGGTCGTAGATGAAAAGTGACATCACATCATTGTGGGCAGAGAGTAAAGTGATCAGACGCTTGGTGTCCGGGTTCATGCCGTTGAAATCGCTGATGATACAAATGAGGTGATCGTGTTTGGCAATTTGCCTGGTTTGGCTCAATGCTTCGTTTAACATGCCGGGGTTGGCAGGTGGACTGTGCTCTTTGCCAAGCTGGCAATTTTTTTCTATTATGGCACCAAGCAGTTGGCGTACCCGGCCACGGCTGCGGTGGGCTTTGATTGAAGTGATTTCTTCATCGTTAAAAACCAAAGCGCCAACCCGGTCACCGGCGGCAAGCACTTTCCATGCCCCGAGGGCGGCGGCTTCCGCGGCAGCTACTGATTTCATGGTGCGGCGGCTGCCAAAAAACATTGAGGATCGTTGATCGACTAAAAACAACACGGGGCGGTCGCGTTCTTCGGTGTAAACGCGGACATGTGGCTTTCGCATACGGGCGGTGACTTTCCAGTCCATGGTGCGCACGTCATCACCGGGTAAATAACCACGGATCTCCTCGAAGTTGAGCCCGCGACCGCGGAGGCGGGAAGCATGGCGACCGGCAAGGATACTGTGGATCGGTTGTCGCGGCAAAAAGCTGAACCCGCGCGCCCGATGCTCAAGACGCACCAGTTGGTCAAGGTCGGCGTAAATACGGGAGTCGTTCATGGGGTATTCAGGCGACGGCGACTTTGGCGACGATTTGTTTTAATACTTCATCGGCACTGATTCCATCTGCCTCGGCTTCGTAGCTTAGCATCAGGCGATGCCGCAGGCAGTCGTGCACGATAGATTGAATATCATCGGGGGTGACGAAATCCCGCCCGTGCAGCCATGCGTGGGAGCGCGCAACTTTGTCTAGAGCAATGCCGCCGCGTGGACTGGCTCCAACGTCGATCAGTTTGCCAATGTCATCACCATAACGCTCAGGGTGACGGGTAGCGGTGATCAGGTCGACGATGTACTGATCCATGTTGTCAGACACTTTAACTTGTTGAATCTCATTACGGGCATTGAAGACGGTTTGCTGGGAAATGAGTTCGGCTTTTTCGCTTTTGCCTTTATTGCCTTCCTCTCCCCGCACTAGGCGAATGATTTCCACTTCCGATTCTTCGGGGGCGTAAGTGATGATGACATGCATCAGGAAGCGATCCATTTGCGCTTCGGGCAGCGGGTAAGTGCCTTCTTGTTCGACTGGGTTCTGGGTGGCAAGTACCATGAAAAGCGGAGGCAGTTGATGGGTGTTTTGACCGACGGTGACGGTGCGTTCCTCCATCGCTTCGAGCAGGGCGGCTTGGACTTTGGCGGGGGCGCGGTTGACTTCGTCGGCGAGCACCAGATTGCCAAAAATAGGGCCGGGTTGGAACTTGAAGTTCCCTTTTCCGCCTTCTTCAAAATACATATCCGAGCCAGTGATGTCGGCGGGCAGCAAGTCGGGGGTGAATTGGATGCGGCTGAAATCGGATTCCAAATTGTCGGCGAGGGTTTTGATCGCCCGTGTTTTGGCCAGACCGGGAAGACCTTCCATCAGCACGTTGCCATTGGCAAGCAGGGCGAGGATGAGTCGTTCAACGACTTTTTCCTGACCAATGATGGATTGACTGACACGGGCCTGGAGTTGCTGGATGGATGCGAGAGTGGACATAACTGGAAAAGTGTCTCATACGAAGGTGCAAAGATACGAAGTTTTTTAAGGGAGAATTATTTTTTATTAGTGGGATAGATGCGATTCCAGTCGTTTTTCATGCTGATGATGTTCCATTTGCGTTTTTTGGCTTGCTCGAGTCCACGCTTGAGCTGGCCGATGTGGGAATCGCGATCATAGGCCCATTCGCGCTTGGCGTCGTCGTGGTGCACGAGTAGACCGAAGCGGGCACCTTTGCCGGTGGTGGTGTATTCGAGCATTTGAAAGTCGCCGTCGGAATTGCCGGCGGCAAAGATGGGGCGGCGGCCGATGTGTTGATAGATACCGACGGGTTTGCCTTCTTTGTCGTCGATGAAATTCAGTTTGGGTAGTTTTACTAGAGTGGGATTGCCGTCCCGGATTTCATAAGCGGCTTTGATACTGCTACCGACCACTTGTTCGGGTGGAATGCCGTAGGTTTCTTCGGCGAAAACACGGACAAAATCGATGCCGCCACCGGTGACGATGAAGGTTTTGAAATCATTGGCACGCAGATAAGCGAGTAATTCGAGCATCGGTTGGAAGACCATTTGATTGTAAGGGCGACCGGTTTTTGGATGGTGGGCGGTGGCAAGCCATTTGCGCACGCTTTGATCGAAGTCTTCTGTAGTGACATTGGCGTGGGTGGCCATGGCGAGTTCCATCAGGGCTTTTTTGCCTCCAGTGAGAGCTTTTTTGGTATCGTTTTTGAGGATGGAGGCAAAGGGCTCGGTGGTTTTCCACTCGGGGTGTTGCGGAGCGAGCATTTTGATTTGATCGATGATGAAGATGAGTTGGAAGTAAATTGGTTGCTCGCTCCACAGGCAGCCGTCGTTGTCGAAAGTGGCGATGCGTTTGGCCGGTAAGACATAGTCCGGCGAGTCCGCTTGGGTGGTGCGCTCGACAAATGAGATGATAGCTTGTTTGTTGGATCCTTCGTTCCATGAGGGCAGTGGGTCGGCGTGAAGCAGCGAGCTAAGGGCTGAGGAAAGAGCCAGGGTTGTGAGAAGAAGTTTCATGTTATAGCTTTGTGGTTATTTTATAAGTTAAAGTCGTAAAGAATAAAAAACCGCACTGATTTTTTTTCAGTGCGGTTTGATGTCTATTTAAAAAGGCAGGCTGCTTATTGGCGGCTTGAGGATTTTTTCATAGTGCTGAGAACCGCATCGATGCTCAGTGAGTCACCCGTAGTAGCTGGAAATTCTTTGAAAGTATCAAGGAATTTAGCAACCATTGCTTGAGCTGGGACAAACATCCACATCTGGTCTGCGTAAAAATTACGCACGTAGAGCGCAGAATCGGGGCCAGTTTCATATGGATCCATTCTCAAGTTGACGATGAGAGGCCAACTTGGGGTCTTACGATAGGCTTCGGCGATTGAGCCTTCCATGACGGTGAAGTGAACTTTCCAGTCTTTGTAACGAATGGCATTCAAGTTACTGCCGGCATCAAAGTAGTAAATTTCGTTTCTTTTCCCGGGACCTTTGCCTGTGAGCAGGTCGAGTTGGTTGTATCCATCAATGTGAGCCTTGAATGTTTTGTCGTTGGCTTTATGCCCTGTGAGAAGCTTCTCTTTGACATCGGGTTCACCGACTGCAGCAAGCAGAGTGGGCATCCAGTCTTCATGAGAGAAGATGTCATTGATGATGGTGCCGGGTTTGATGTGTCCAGGCCATTTGACTAACTGAGGGATCCGAAATCCGCCTTCCCAAGTGGTGCCTTTTTCTCCACGGAAAGGGGTGGTTCCTCCATCCGGCCAAGTGAATTTTTCCGCGCCATTATCGGTGCTGAAAACCACGATGGTATTGTCTGCGATTCCAAGGTCGTCGAGTTTTTTGAGCAGAGCACCCACGGTGTCGTCAAGTTCCATCATGCCGTCGGCATACATACCGTAACCGGATTTGCCTTTGTATTTTTCACTGAGATGGGTCCAGACGTGCATGCGGGTGGTGTTGTGCCATACAAAGAAGGGTTTGTCTGCTTTGTGCGCACGGTCGATGAAGTCCAAGCTGGCATTGAGAAACTCCGTATCAGCGGTCTCCATGCGTTTTTTGGTCAAAGGTCCGGTATCTTCAGTTTTGCCGTCGGCAAAAGAGTGCAGCACACCACGAGGCCCAAATTTCTTTTTGAACGCAGGGTCTTTGGGGTAGAACTCACTTTCGGGCTCTTCTTCAGCATTTAAGTGATAAAGATTACCAAAAAACTCATCAAACCCGTGAGCAGTGGGCAGGTGTTCATCGCGGTCACCGAGATGGTTTTTACCAAACTGACCAGATGTGTAACCGTGGTTTTTAAGCAGCTCAGCAATGGTCGGATCTTTGTCCTGAATACCTTGTTTTGCCCCAGGCATTCCGATGGTCAGGAGACCTGTGCGGAAAGGGTGTTGCCCAAGGATGAAAGAAGCGCGTCCAGCGGTGCAACTCTGCTGTGCATAGGCGTCGGTGAATAGAGCACCTTCTTTTGCGATGCGGTCGATGTTGGGAGTGCTTCCCCCCATCATACCTCGGTGGTAGGCGCTGATGTTGTCAATGCCGAGGTCGTCTCCCCAGATGACGAGGATGTTGGGTTTTTTGTCTGCTGCTGAAACAGCAGATGTGATGGCGGATGCGACCAGCACGATGATCGTGCAGGTGGCGCGGCGCAGTTGTGTTGTTAGTTTCATTATTTTATAAGTAAAGTTGAAATGGTTTCAGTGGTTTCCTGGGTCGGTCATTGTTTTCATGACTTCATCCAAGTTGAAACTGGCGGCTTTTTGGCGCGGTGGGAATTCCTTGAAAGTTCCGAGGAAATCTCCGACGTAGCTAGAAGCTGGTAGCAAGAGGTAAACGCGGTCGAGCATCCAGTCGTAGTAGGTGTTGGAGGTTTTCTCAGCGCGCTCATAGGGATCGCGACGCAGATTGAAGATCAGCGGCACACGCAGTGTTACAAAAGGTTCCATCCAAACACGGAAGGTGCCTTCGGTTTTTTGCTCCATGAAAACGACCTTCCAGTCTTTGTAACGTAAGGCAGTCAAATCACCATCGTCGGAGAAGTAGAAAACTTCATTGCGGGGGCTAGGAACGTTATCGGGATCTTTGAGGTGGGCTGTAAGGTCATAACCATCGAGATGGATCTTGTAATCACGTCCCAGAGCTTTGGAGGTATAACCATCGAGCAGATCTTTTTTGATGTCCGTTTTTCCTGCTGCTGCAAGGAAAGTAGGCAACCAGTCCATATGGTGAACCACGCCGTTACTGACGGAACCAGGTTTAACCACTCCAGGCCAGCGTACCACTGCAGGAACTCTCCAGCCGCCTTCCCAGTTGGTGTTTTTCTCACCGCGGAAAGGAGTGGCGGCGGCATCGGGCCAAGTGTTGTAATGTGGGCCGTTGTCGGTTGAATAATGAATGATGGTATTGTCAGCGATGCCGAGTTCGTCGAGCACTTTGAGGAATTCGCCAATGTGCATGTCGTGTTCAACCATGCCTGCCTGGTATTCGTCGGCGTTGGGATATTTTTTGGCGATCAAGTCACGTTTAGCTGAGCTGACGTGGGTCCTGAAATGCATCCGAGTTCCACTCCACCAGACAAACCAGGGTTTGTCGGCTTTGGTCTGGCGTTGGATGAAATCAATGGCTGCAGCGACGGTTTCGTCGTCGATGGTCTCCATGCGTTTTTTGGTCAGCGGACCGGTGTCTTCGATTTTGCCATCAGCAGAGGATTTGATCACCCCGCGTGGGCCGAATTTTTGGCGAAACTTGGGATCTTTCGGATAATCTTCGTTTTCCGGTTCTTCTTCGGCGTTGAGGTGATAGAGATTACCGAGAAATTCGTCAAAACCGTGATTGGTGGGGAGCATCTCATCGCGGTCACCGAGATGGTTTTTGCCAAATTGACCGGTGCTGTAACCTTGGTCTTTCAGTAATCCTGCGATGGTAGGATCCTTGACGTTCATGCCTTGTTTGGCACCTGGCAGCCCGACTTTACTCAAACCCGTACGTAATACACTTTGCCCCATGATGAAGGATGAGCGTCCGGCGGTGCAGCTTTGTTCACCGTAATAATCAGTGAAAATGATACCTTCCCGGGCAATGCGGTCGATGTTGGGAGTGCGATAACCCATCATGCCTTTGGTGTAGGCGGAGATGTTGGATTGCCCGACGTCGTCACCCCATATCACCAGGATGTTGGGTTTTTTGTCGGCGGCGTGAGTGGCCGTGGTGATCAGCGATGTCATCAGTGCGATGACGCAGCTTGTGGTTTTTAAGATTTTAGTGATCGGCTTCATTATGTTCAGACTGTGTTTGTGTGTGGCAGAGGCTAGTTGAAAGCAGGATGCCTTGTCAATCACGTAGTTATATTTCTAATTTTATTACAGAAGCTTAATCGATAGGATATATCGCAGCGGGCTTTTATTTGTTGGCTACAAAAACAAAAGCCGGGGGGAAGTTGAGTAGCACGGAGCGGGTGCGGTTGACGCTGGTAAAATAATCGTCGAGCAGGTGGCGGAAGCGTTTGGCGGGTTTGAGCAGATGCACTCCGGTGTAAGCGAAGGTGACGAAGGTGCCGTTGTCCTTGAGGTGGGGGATGACATTGTCAAGCATCGCCCGTTGCAGGCTTTCGGGAAATTTTGCCCACGGTAGTCCGCTGACGATAATGTCGAACTGGCCGTGCTCTTTGACCCAGGCGCTGAAGTCAAAGTCTTGTCCCGGGGCTTGTTCAAAATGCATGTCAGGGTGTTTGCCTTGAAGGTGGGAGTGAAAGTCGGCGTTGATTTCGATGCCGAGGTATTGTCCGTCCGGGCCCAGGGTTTTTTCAAGATCGCGGGTGAAGGCGCCGGTGCCAGGACCGAGCTCGAGCACATGGGAACCAGAGCTTACCCCGGCTGAGCTGACGACGTGTCTGGCTAGTTTGGGGCCGGATGGGGCGATGGCACCGGTGTGGTGGAAGTGACTGAGGAAGTTACGGTAAAAGGGCATGGGAAAGAAGTTGGAATTCAGGAGTAAGAATATAGAATGGTGTGGTTTTAGAATTTTACTTTGGCTAGGTAGATGGCGGTTTTTTTCTCGTGAGAGGAGTAGTAGCTGATCCACAACATGTCGTCGTGCCAGACTAGGCCGGGGTAGCTGGTATCGCCGCCGGAGGGTAGGGTGATAAATTCATTAAGTTCGCCTTTGTCCGGGTCGAGCCAGGCGAGCACGGTTTTGGCATTTTTTGTACTGCCACGAAACATCCGGGCGGCGACCACGATGCGTCCGTCAGGTAGGGTGATCATGTTGGGGCCACCGATGCGTCGATTGAGCTTCTTCCAGGTCCACTCGGTGTAGGGCGGGCGGCTGCTTCCTAAGCGGGCCATTTTGTCGCCGGCTTCGTAACGGAAAATACAGAGAGCCGTGCCGTCTTTTTGAAACATGATCGTGTCTTCTCCGGCACCGGCAGGCAGGTTCACTTTTGAGATCAGGGTTTCGAATTTGAGACCGTCGGAGGATTTATAAAATCTGACCTTGCGGGTATTGCGGTCACGCTCGGTGCTGTAGCCCATGGTGTAAGCGGCGTCCTTGTTCCACGAAACCCGCCATAGCCAGTAGCCGGGGTCGCCGATGCGCCGTCCTTGATCCCAGGTTTTGCCACCATCTTTAGATAACCAGGACATCGAGTGGTAGCGGATGTCGGCATCCGCGATCATACCGGCTCCGTTGAGCAAAAGGTTGCCGTCGGGAGTGAGGCTGATTTTGGCGTCACGCAGGTCTTCTGTGGGATGAGTGACCAGGCTGAGAGCTTGCCAGGTTTCGCCATCGCTGGAGGTCAGAATACGCAGGCTGCCGTCGGGTGAGACGTGGGCGCTGCCTTCGCGGAAAACACAGAGCCAGTGGTCGTCATAGCGGATGAGGCCGGTGAAAGCGTTGTGTGCGGCTTGATCCCAAATGCGTGTTGCTGAAACCAGTTGGGGTTCGGCGGCGGTGAGGTTGGACGGATTTGCGTTTGCGAAAATCGTTGCAGCGCTCAAGAGTCCAAACAGGTGTAAGAGGTGGGCGTTTTTCATTTTTGGGTAAAAAGGAGAATGGGCTTACGGTTTAACGAGGTTCGACGCTTTGAGAGAGGCGCAGGACTTGGGCGGGTACATCCAGCGGTCCCCTGGCTTCGCGAACCAGACGGCTGGCTTGGGCACGCATTTGCTGGAGCGTTTGCAGGTGATGGGGGTTGCTAGCTAGGTTGGTGCTTTCACTGGGGTCGTTTTTGATATCGAACAATTCTTCGTAAACGGGTTTTTCACCGTGAATAGTGGAGGTGAGCCATTGGGTGTAGAGTGCTGCTTGTTCGGGGCTGGTGCGGTATTTTGCCAGACCTTTGCCCAGTTGATCCCATAAGGAGTGATCATTTTTGAAATAACGGATATATTTCCATTGTTTGGAACGCACACTTTCGATCCGGGGGTTGCCAAACACGGTTGACCAGAGGTTTTCCGCAAAGGCGTAGGATCGCCACTTTTCGGGTTTCCCTTTGAGCAAAGGTAAAAGGCTGTTGCCCTGCATGGTATCGGGAGGTGAGATTCCGGCGAAGTCGAGCAGGGTGGGGGCGATGTCGATGGATAGAACCAGTGAGTCGAGGCGTTGCCCGGCTCGCTTTTCAGGTAGCCTTGGATCCATGATTAACATGGGAACTTTCAGGCAAGCTTCGTAATTCAGAGCCTTGCCTCCGAGTCCGTATTCGCCATGCATCACTCCGTGGTCGGAGGCAAAAATGATGACGGTATTGTCACTGATGTTGAGGGTCTCAAGTTGGTCACGTATCGCTCCGAGCATGCGGTCAACGCCGGTGATGGTCTGATATTCCCTGATTAAGCGTTCACCTAAATCGGCTTTGGTGTCGACGTAGTCATAACTGTTTTGCCTGTATTGCGTTTGCAAAACATCACTGGGAAGTTTGGGGGATTGGATCGAGGATTTAGCGGTGTAGCGCGAGGGCAGGGGGATGGATTTGATCTGGTCGCGGTAGGTGCTGCGGTATAATTCCGGATCGGAAGGTAGCAGCTTCATTTTGCTGGTACTCGCTGCGTGCGGCACGTTGAGGCAAATGGAAAGGCAGAAGGGTTGATTATCAGGGCGCTGTTTGAGAAAGGCTTCGGCTCCTTTCAGGTAGGTCTTTTTTGTATTCAGAAAACTTTGAGCACCTTCATTGATGATTTCGATTTGTGTATCAGCTTGTGCGTCTGCAAAACGCGGGTGACGTTTTTTCGGGTAAAAGCCCAAGTGGCCATGGGCGGCGTACCAGAAGTCGAAACTCTGGTCCATTAATCCGGTTTCATATCCGGATTTCCCGATGGGAACATGGTTTTTGCCAACATAGCCAGTGTAGTAACCATTTTTCCTAAGGATTACGGGGTAACTTTTGTTCCAGGCCGAGGCAGTGAGGGCGGTGCCTGAATTGAAGTTGACTGCATGACGCCGTTCGTATTGGCCGAGGAAGTAGCAGGCGCGACTGGGGGTGCAGATGGCACTGGTGACAAAGGCTTGTTCGAAGAGGGTGCCTTCTTTTGCCAAGCGGTCAATGTGTGGGGTTTTGATGAAGGTATTGCCATAACAGCCTAGACTGTCTTGACGTTGGTCGTCGGTGAGAATGAAAATCAGGTTGGGTTTGCGTTCGGCGGCGGCGGCGTGAATGGTTTGGGCGAATCCGGACGTGATCAGCAGGATGAAAGTTGTGAAAATGAATTTCATGGGCTGATGGAGAAGGGGCTACTGCGCCGTGTGGAGGAATGCTTTGGCGTCGAAGAGACCGTATTTGTAAGCGTAGAGCAGGCCTACCGCGGCGATCGAGGTGAGAGCGGTGCAGGCGATCACCCAGGGGTTTTGTAACAATTGTTCGGGTTCCAGTCGGGCGCCGGCTTCGCTCATGGCGTGATTAAAATAAGCGATCACTGCGAGGATGATGAGCGGGAAGACAAATACCAGATTGTTAAAAGGCTCGTAGCTGGAGATCGCCCATCCGGAGCAGAAACAGAACAGATTGGCGTAGGTGACCATGGCGATGATCAGGCTTTTGTTGGTATAGACTTGGAAGGATTTGCGGTATTTTCCGCTCAACTCGGCATCGTCAATCATGCGGAATTCGGAGTAGCGCTTGCCGGTCATCAGCAGTCCGCCGAAGGCCCACCAGGCCAGCATGATGGAGAGTGGCGGAGGGGTCAGGGTGTCTGTGAGAGCGTACCAGCCGAGCCATAGGCGGATCGGGTTATTGAAGGATTCGGCGATGACATCGAGGTAGGCGCGGTCTTTCAGGCGTACCGGTGGGATGTTGTAAACGACGCCGCTGAATAATAGCAGGCCGAGGGCGATGGTGTAGCCGGGATTGGGGAACCACCACAGGGCGAGTCCAAAACCAACCACGATCAGTCCGGCCATGATGCCCCATAGGATGGGCACTTTGACTTTGCCTGCGGGGATGCCACGGTGTTTTTTGGTCGGATGCAGCCGGTCGAAAGGTGCGTCGAGGATTTCGTTGAGGATGTAGTTGGCGGATGCGATCAGGCAGGCAGGAATGAGAGACAGTGCGGCTGCCTGGATCAGGGATGCCGTGATATCAAGATCAAATACCAGCACGATGGCAACGGCATGGCCGAAGACAATGAAGATATTTTTCAGCCAGTGGTCAATACGGGCGACCTTGAGATATTCGATCATGTTGGAAAGCGATAGTTTGCGATGGAGTCCTTATGCCTGTTGTGAGAACCCAGTTGCAATGAATAGCTCAGATCAGGCCTTTTGACAAAGGGATTTACGGTATCAAGTCCAGCGATCTTTCAAGGAATGATAGAGCGGTCTTGCATTTCTTATTAGCGACTTAATAGTGAGCGCGTGATAGATGCCTGTGAAGCGTAAAAAACTGCGGGAAATCTATACGAATCAAATTGTCCCCGTAGTTCAACGGATAGAACAAGGGTTTCCTAAACCTTAGATGTGAGTTCGATTCTCGCCGGGGACGCCAGTTTTTCATAATCATGTTGGATCAATTAGATATCGAAAAGTTGAAGGAAATCGCGCGCCTGGCGGGAGATGAGATTTTGCAGGTCTATGGCAGTGATTTTGTGGTGGATGAAAAGGAGGACGAATCTCCGCTGACCGAGGCGGACCGGCGGGCGAATACGGTGATTCTGGAGGAGTTGGGAAAAAGTTATCCGGGGCTGCCGTTTGTATCGGAGGAGAGCAAGGCTCTGCCTTTTGAGGAGCGCAAACAGTGGCCTTATCTGTGGATGATCGATCCTCTGGATGGCACCAAGGAGTTTGTTAAACGCAACGGAGAGTTCACGGTGAATATTGCTTTGGTGCGAGATGGGGTTCCGGTGGCGGGGGTGGTGTATCAGCCGACGGAGGAGAAGATGTATTATGCGGTGGAGGGGCGCGGGGCTTTTGTTCAAATCGGGCAGGGTTCGGCACGACCCTTGACGGGCGGGCCGTCGTATCGAGATCCGGCGGTGGATCCGGTGAAGGTGGTGGCGAGTCGTTCGCATTTGTCCCAGGAGGTGACGGATTTTGTTAAAGATTTGGAGCAGGAAGGCCGGCAGGTGGAGTTCATGTCTTCGGGCAGTTCGTTGAAATTGTGTTTGGTGGCTGAGGGGGCGGCCCATGTGTATCCGCGTCTGGCTCCGACGATGGAATGGGATACGGCGGCAGCGCATGCGGTGGTGCGGGAAGCTGGAAAACAAGTTTTGCAGTTTGAGTCGGGGGAGGATTTGAGGTATAACAAGGAAGATTTGCTGAATCCTTGGTTTGTGGTGGAATGAGGGGGTGGGAGAAGGATTCAGGAGTAAGAAGACAGGATTTAGGGTTCAGGGTTTTCCATTAAATGAGAAAGGAGCGTCGCAGGTCGGTATTATTGGTTTTGGCAGGATTATTCCTGCTGCTTGCGATTTATTTGTTATCCAGCGAAAACCCCTGGAGTTTTGATAAGGAAATTTTGTCCAAAATCGAGGCGGGAGAATCAGTGAAGCTGAAGTTCCAGGTGGCCTTGGGCTTGTACTTGGCGGCTGCGGTGAATTTGATCTTGATCACCGGATTGTTAGTGGCCTGGTGGTTTTTCGACGCCAAGTTGCCGGAGCCGGACCGGGGGATATCGACTGGTGAAGTGTATGTGGTGAGGGAGGAAGGTCCTTTTTCGGGTCTGACGACACGTTCTTTCTGGCTGTTATTGGCGGTGATCCTGATGATCGGAGGCGGGCTGCGTTGGCACTTGGCGAGTGGCAGTCTGTGGTGGGACGAGTTGTGGTCGGTCAAGCAGGGGGTGGTGGGGGCTTATGTGCCGGACAAGGCGGAGCCAGGGGAATACAGATTCAAGGAGGCGAGCTGGGAGCGTTCGGCCTGGTATTACCGCAAACCGACTAATCATGCGGTGGCTTCTTTGTCAGCGAAGTTGGTGGATACGGTGTGGAGGAATTTTAATCAGGTGGAGCGTCAGGAATTTCGCGATATCATGATTCGTTTGCCGACGTGGTTGTGTTCTTTGGCGGTGATGCTGATGCTTGCGGTGTTGGGGCGTAGGTGGAAAATGCCATGGGCAGGTTTGGCTGCGGCTTTGTTAATAGCGCTGCATCCTTGGCACATTCGTTACGGAGTGGATGCACGGGCCTATACCTTTGTGGTTTTGTGGACGGTGATGGGCTGTTATTGGCTGACGCTTATTGCGGACCATAAAAACCGTTCTTTTCGGCCTTGGTTCATGTTTGGACTGAATCAGTTTTTGTTGGTATGGAGTTTCCCCCAAGCAGTCTGGATGGCGGCAGGTTTTTTCCTGGCGGCGGTCATTTTGGTTTTTATGACTTGGCGCAAGCTCTCGGATCGGCTGACGGGGCTGTGGTCTTTATTGTTGGTTAACATTTTGGCCGGCGTGTTTTTTATCCAGATGTTTGCTCCCAACTTATTGCAGATAAAGGTGTGGATGTCGGCTGACAGTGAGCGGCAGGAGGGGCATGAATTGAATGTTGTGCGTTTTCAGGAGTTTTTAACCCAGTCCTTTTTTGGTATGCCGGTTTATCGCTCGGGTGAGGGGGATTCCGCTGGATTGCCCTCTTTTGTCGGTCAATTGCAAACCCAGCCAGTGTGGATGTGGTTGGCGATGCTGGTATTGTTGCTGGCGAGTTTGATGGGTTTGATGTATTTACTGTATGCGCGGCGTAGGGTGTTGTTGATTTTAGGCGCTGTGGCCATGGGTGGGTTATTGGCTTTTTCTTTTTACGGATTGGTGGAGACGTATTTTTATCATCGATTTCTTATTTTCTTAATTGTGTGGGTGGTATTCCTACCGGCAGTATCGCTACAGTGGTGGGTATCGACCCGGTCGAGAGCTGGGCAGTTGCCGGCGGGTTTACTGGGTTTGTTGGTATTGGCAGGTTTTTATGCGGCTGCGGTGTGGCCACAAGTGAAAATCTTGAATGAAAGGAGCTACGCCCCTTTGCGTGAGGTGGCTGAATATTTTCAACAAGCTAGAGGCGGAGTGTTCAGTGATCCGGAGAATGGGAAACAAGCTGTGATCTCGGCGGTGTATGGTCATGGGGGAGAGACTTTGCATGTCTACGATCCTGAAGTGAAGGTGCTGCGCAGTCTGGCGGAATTACAGGAGCTCACTAAAATGGCTAAAGAAAAAGGCGCGCGATTGCTAGTGGCTTATGATCACCGCCAATTTAATGAGGTGATGGTGCCAGATGGTTTTGAGTGGTTGGATGATGAGGCACGTTTTGAGCAAGTGGCTACTTATCCGGCGATTGAACCGGAGTTTTTCTTTAGGATTTTGGAATACAGGGAAAAGTAAGCTTCCTGTTCTGCTGTGAGCTCGTATAGTGAGGCAGGTGGTGGAGAGAAATGTCAGTGTAATGGATAGGGCAAAGCGGCGAGGTCGCGGTCGGCGGGCGGGGGTGTGGATGTCTAAGTTCGGCGCCTGGTTGCTGGCGATGATGGTGGCGATCAGTCTTTTGGTGGGTGGGGTTTTGTATGTGATTTACCTCAACCCTTCGAAGTCGGTGAACCTGGCGCTGGAGGAGTTGCTGTTCGGGCAGCAGGTGGTGGTGGGAGAAGTGACTTTTCCTCGCCCGGGGGTGGTGCATGTCGAGGGATTGAGGATGAAGGATCCTGATGGCGAGGGCTTTTGGTTGGAGCTGGGGGAAGTGGAGATCGACTATGACTTTGAGGAGTTGAAAAAACATCGGCATGTCAAGTCGCTGCGCCTGAAGCGACCGGTGATCCATTTGGATGAAGCGGTGGTGAAGGGCTTGAGTAAAACGGGGTTGACGATTGGAAAAAAATCGGCTGCTGCAAAAGTTAACAAAGCTTTGGATCTTGGTTTTTTAGCAACCATCAGTGATGAGATCATTGTGGAAGATGGGCGGGTGGTGATTGAGTGGGCGGGGCTACCGAAAACGAGTTTTGCTTTTGATACGGATTTGAAGGCTTTGCTACCGGGTGCGGGCAATGCTGGTAGTGGTGGGGAATGGATCAGCGCAGAGCCCTTGAGCCTGAAGTTGAGGGAGTTGAAGATGGAGCTGGAGGAGGAAATAGACCCGCTGGAGGTGGAACAAATTGAGCTGGCGGTGATGGTGAGCAGCGATGCTAAAAAAGTGGAGATCAGGCGTTTGCAGATCATTCGGCCGGAGGTGCATATCACACCGTCTTTGTTGGCAAATTTTGCTAAGGGGAAGCCGGTGGTGTCCACAAAAAGTGCCGCCGGAGGGGCGATGGCTGGGCAGGTGCAAGACAATGAGGCAAACGGGGAGGCGGCTCAAACGAATGGGGATGCGGCGACTGCGTTGGAGCTGGTGATTGGCGAGTTGGTGGTGAGGCAAGGGCGTTTTGCTTTGAGTGGTTTTGATGGGGGGGATGGACAGCTTTTGCTGCCGAAGGTGGCTTTTGAGACGTCGTTGAATTGGAGTGGGATTGAGATCAAAGGGGGGCAGTTCAAGTCGCAGGCGGAGTTGGGATTAAATTTGCAAAAACTGTCGGTAGACGGTGCGCAGGGTGAGACAGCAGTGAACCCTTTGTTTGCGGCCAAGCAACTGGCCTTGCGGTTTTTGCCGCAGGACTTGATTCAAAAACGACGCTTGCAGGGTTTGAAGCTGAGCTCTCCCGAACTGCACCTTTCCGCGGAAAATTTATATCGAGTGATGGGTGCGGGAAATGAGGAGAAAGAAAAGAGTGAAGTGGATGTCGTTGGTAGGGCAGGCGCTGTTGAGCAAGAGAAAGAGGATGAAAGGATATCTTTCGAGTTAGGAGAACTGTTGATCGAAGGGGGGCGGTTTTTTATGGAAGAGATGGACGAACCCTTGTTGCCGGATGTCGAGACTTCTTTTACGGGACAATTCAGCGAATTGAAATATGCGGTAGCAGAAGGCTTGGTGAGTTCGGCGGAGGATCAGAAGGTGAGCTTGTCTGATCTGCGGGTGAATGCGGCGGCGCTGGCGAATGGAAAGGATTTGATCAAGGTGGCAAAAGTGGCTGTGGATTTTAAGATAGATGATTTGTTGCAGCAGGGCCGTTTGCATCGCTTGCAGGTTCAAGCTCCGAAGCTGTGGGTGAACGATGAGACGGTGAAGCGGTGGTTGCCTTTGTTCCGTTCTGAAAGCGTGAAAGAGGGGGGGGGGAGTGCACCTGCCGAGAAGATGGAAAAAAGAGGGGGGCTGGCGAAGGAGGAGGAGGGTAAAATCTGGCAGGTGGGGGATTTGGAAATCACCGAGGGTAGTTTTTTTACTCATTTGGAAAAATCAATCAAGGGCATACCCAGATTGATGGGAGATTTTTCCCTTGAGACTTTGCCGTTTGAATTTTCGGCGGATAAAGACGAGATGCAGGAGCCTCACTATCGGCTGCATGTTGCCGGCTTGAGGGTTCGCCCGCAATCTTTTGTGCCGAGTCAGGCGGGTGATGGCAGTGGCGGGGGACAAGGGCGCCGCGGGGAGTCCAGTGACCGGGATGTGGCTTTTGTCAGGGATTTGGTTGTGGAGGTGACACCAAGGGAGTTGCAGCAAGAGAAGCGGATTGGAAGTGTGGTGGTGGCTGGGGGGACGCTGAAGCTGGACGAGGATTTTCGCGCTTTGATGGGAGAATCAGGCGCTGATGGAGGGGGAGGGGGAAAGAAGGCTGCGAGTCAGGGCAAAGAGAATGCGGCTGAAGTGAAAGCGGCTCCGGCTTTGTCGCCGGTGGAGGGGGAGGTCGATGAGCAGGTGTCGGGTTGGAGTATCGGTGAGCTGGGGGTGAATCGGATGGTGGTCAGGTTGGAGGCCATGGTGCCGCAATTGGAGGGGGTGGAGTTTTCGGTCGAAACGACGATGCGCGATGTGCCGTTGTCAGCGGATGGCCTGATATCCCGTCATCACATGCAGAAGGTGGAGATCGCGGGGATCGAGTTGCGGGACCCTTACGACGGAATCAGAACGGCGGCGGTATTGCCGACTATTTTTTTGAAATTTTCCCTGGGCGGGCTGATGAAACAGGAACTGGAATCGGTGGATATTCTGGGGCCGGTATTGTTTGTGGGGGAGCCGCTGTTCAACTGGGTGGAGTATCAACGTAAGTACCGCAAACAGAACGAGGGCAATTCGTTGCAACCGGGAGAATGGCAAGGGGAAGAGAATCAAGCAGGGGCTGGAAAAAACAAGCAGGCTAGTGAGGGCGGTAGTTGGAAATTGAATCACATCAATGCGCACTACGGCAAGATGGTGATCGCTCCGATTGGAACGCCGATAGGGATTGTGCCTTTCCCTTTTGCGGTTGAAACGCACTTGGAGAATGGGCAGATCGCCTTGAATCTTGAGATTCCCCAGGAGCAGTATGTGTATTCACTGGCTGATTTGAAACTCGATATGTATGGCTTGAGTGGCAAGGTTGAGTTCAATGTTCCGATCAAACAGGAAAACAATAATATCTGGCAGAACTTCAAGCTGGATCGTTTGGTGTGGAAGCAATTTAATGCTGAGAAAATCTCGATGGAGGTGACTTATGACTCCAAGGGCATTTATGGAAAGCTCGAAGGGCAGGCCTATGAGGGTTATGTGAACGGGGCTTTTAATATTTACCTCAAAGACATTGGCAAATGGGACGGTTGGTTGGCGGCGACGGATGTGAACATGGGGCCGATCACCGAGGCACTGGCACCGGAGAACTTTGTCATGAATGGCACGATCTCAGGCAAGCTGGTATCGAGCGGCAAGGGCCTGGAGCTGGGAGTGACGACGGGCGAGTTGCGCTCGATAAGTCCCGGGCATATCGAGATTAGCAAGTTGCAAAGTGTGTTGGAATCCCTGCCGAAGGAGTGGACCCAGTTGAAGCGTAGCCTGAGCGAGTTGGCATTGAACGGGCTGAAGACATTTGACTATGAAAAAGCAGAGGGCAAAATAGACTTGTTGAATAGAGATGGTGAAATCGCTTTGGATCTCAGGGGGCCTGCGGGATCGCGGGTATTTCATTTTTATCTGCACGATTGGCGAAAAAAGAAGGGCAAGGAGAAAGATGCAAAAGTAGTGTCTGTTCCTTGAGAATTTTGAAATAGAGGTCATTCATTAGTATTGTTTATGTCATTGCGTTGTAATATCGGAAAAGCGAGTCTGTTGATCCTCGGAGCTGTGTTCTCTGTGGCTTGCGGCCGTCCTTTTGATGTGAATGTGGGTACCGACGAGCCGATCCAGGTGGATGTGAGCATGGAGGTGCATGTTTACCAGCATGGTGAAGATTCGGATGAGGATAAAGCCAAGCGGGCGGATTATAAAAAGGTCTTGGAAAGTCGTCGCAGCCGGATGGAGCAGGTGCAGAAGTTGAAAAACAACCGTTTGGTCGGGGAGGATCATCAAGGTTTGTTGTCTATCCGCAATTTGCCTGCGGGTGAATACGGTTTGTATGTCAAAAAAACGGTGGGTGAAGAAAACGGTGATCGGAATTTTCTGATGAAAGCGGAAGCGGCGGAAAAAGGAACGGCGATCGGAGAGGTGAAAAAAATCCAATGGCGTCATTGGCAGCGTAAATCTTTTCCCGGTGAATGGATCCAGTTGGAAGGGGCGGAAGCGGGGACTTATCGTTGGGCTCAGAAAACGGGCGCGAGTGAAGGGGTGAGTGAATCCGGCGGTGTCGATAGCAAGGCGGGGGAAGCCGGAAAAAGCGAGGAATCGTATGGGAACAAGGGAGCTGCCGATAAGGCTGGAGGTCAAAAAAGGCGCCAGAGAAAAGGCAAGGTGCAAGGCGAATAGCTCGAATGCGCCAGTCAGGGCGGGCATTTTATGCTTGCCGATTTGTTAGGATCTGGTAAATGGAGGGCTCTCCATGGTGTCATGGCGTGGCTGAAGCGGTTTGATCCGGGTCGGCGATGATTTAAGAAACCAAAAAGATATATTGATGACTGATACAACAAATAAACCCTCAATGAGCCTGTTCTGGGGCTGTTTTATTGCGCTGATAGCGACTGCTTTTGCATTCTTTACCCGAATGTATCTTTGCGAAGTTCGTTTTGCCTCGGATTTTAATATTGATAAGGGGACGGTGGGGGTTTTGATGGGGGCTGGCGTTTGGCCATTTGCGATTTCGATCATTATATGGAGTTTGTTTATTGATAAAGTCGGGTATCGAGCAGCAATGATTTTTTCGTTCGTCTGTTACGTTATCTATGTGACGATGGCTTGTATGGCATATGGAGCGATTCAAGGAGTGGAAGGTGAGGCTCTTGTTGCGGCGCAAAAAAAGGGATACGACTTGCTTTATTTTGGAAGTGTCATTCTGGCTCTCGGTAATGGAACGGTGGAAGCCTTTATCAACCCTGTGGTGGCCACAATGTTCAGCAAGGCTAAAACCAAGTGGTTGAATATCCTCCATGCAGGTTGGCCTGGTGGGCTTGTGCTAGCGGGTTTGATCACGATTGCGATGGCGGATATTGCGGAAAAAGGTGATTGGCGCTTGGTGATAGGTGTGATTGCCATTCCGGCAGTGATCTATCTAGTGATGCTGATGAAAGCTAAGTTTCCGGTGAATGAACGTGAGGCTGCGGGTGTTTCTTATCGCGAAATGTTGGGTGAACTTGGGGCGTTCGGTGCCTTAGTTGCTTTTGGTCTCATCTTTGCTCAATTGGGACAGGTTTTTGGGTGGTCTCTCGAAATTAGTATTGGTTTAGCCGTCGCTGTATCGATCGCTTTCGGGGTTTACACCAAGAGTCTTGGGCGTGGTTTCATGGCCGCGGTCATCATTATCATGATGCCCCTTGCGACCACTGAGATTGGAACGGATGGATGGATCAGCGGTTTGATGGCGGTGCCTATGCAGGAAGCGGGCCTCAATGCGGGCTGGGTTTTGGTTTACACTTCGGCGATCATGACGGTGTTGCGCTTTTTTGCCGGTCCGATTGTTCACAAACTTTCTCCAATTGGGTTACTGGTGATCAGCTCGGTTCTCGCGATTGCGGGATTACTCGCTTTGTCACAAACTGGCAATTCAGGGCTGTTGGTTATTTTTGCTGCCGCAACCTTATACGGGTTTGGCAAAACTTTCTTCTGGCCCACGATGCTGGGGGTTACCGCAGAGCAATGCCCTAAAGGTGGAGCTTTGACGCTGAATGCGATTTCTGGAATCGGAATGATCGCCGTGGGGATTTTGGGTTTTCCATTCATCGGGGTGCTTCAGGAGAAAACAGCAAGCACAAATTTGCAAAGCTCTGTGCCTGAAGTGGCGCAAAGTGTTCTTATTGATAAAGAAGGAATCCTTGGTGCGTATCAGGCGATTGATCCAGAAAAAGCGGCAGCTCTCACTGATGATGCCGCGTTAGCTGCGATCGCTAGTGCCAATCAGTCGGGCCAGTTCACGGCGCTCGGGAAAATGGCGATGTTTCCTGCTTTTATGTTGGTCTGTTATCTGTTGATGTTCTTCTACTTCAAGTCGAAAGGCGGTTATAAAGCTCAGGTTCTGGCAGGACACGAGGCTGAAGACGGGAAATTCACAGGTGGGGTCGAAGGCCCGGCGGGTGAGTGATCTTGCCGCAGATAAATTCACAACAAAGGGCGGCTTACGAGCCGCCCTTTTTTTGTCATCTGAACTGATGGTGCCGCTCAAGCGGGAACCGCTTCCGTGACCGAGCGCAACCAGTCGCAGAAAGTTTGTTCGCTGTGCTCACCGGCGGCGAGAGCCAGATAGTGAGGATATTTTGCCACCTCATCAACGGTGAAATAGACAGCGTTGAGATTCAGAAATAATTCGCAGGTGATGGCTGCGGTGCGTTTGTTGCCATCGTGGTAAGGATGGTTTTTTGCCAGGCCAAAAGCATAAGCGGCAGCGAGTTGACAGCAATCGGGTTTTGGGTCGCTGTAGTTCCATAGTTGCTGGGGGCGAGCGAGAGCAGATTCCAGCATTACTTGATCGCGGATGCCATGCAGGCCGCCGTGCTCACGGATTTGCTCGAAGTGGAAACACTCGATGATATCTATCTCTACCCATTCCGGTTCGGTCATGATCACTCAGCGAGTTTTTTCAACATGTTGCGATTTTTGCGCATGATATCACGCGCCATGTCAAGCTGTCGGCTTTTTTTCTCATCGTATGGGGTGAGCGTTAACCCGTCGTTGGTTTCGATTAAGTTGACCGTGTCCCCTTGATGCAAATTGAAGCGGCTCATGATTTCTTTAGAGAGAATTAGTGCCGATGAGTTGCCGACTTTAGTGATTTTAGCGGTGGTCTGCATGGATAGATGTTTGAACATTCGTTCTAACGCGTCAAGTTTAATCGGTAATAAGGTGGCATGAAATACTTTTTGATGGCTTGGTAATGGCCTTCAAATGATGAAACTCTACACTTACAAAAACTGCGGAACTTGTCGCAAGGCAGTGAAATACCTCGAATCCAAGGGGCTGGAGATCGAAGCCGTTCCGATTCGCGAGCAACCACCCAGCAAAACTGAGTTAAAAAAGATGCTGGCGGTTTACGATGGGGAGTTGCGCCGGTTGTTTAATAGCTCGGGACAGGATTACCGGGCTTTGGATATGAAAAACCGTTTACCGTCGATGAGTGAAACGGAGGCGATCGATTTGTTGGCTAAAAACGGCAATTTGGTCAAACGTCCGTTTTTGCTGAGCGCAGATTCCGGGGTGGTGGGCTTCAAAGAGGCCGATTGGGACGCTTTATTGCCTTAAACGCAATTTATTTTGCCTTGAGGTGATTTTTTGCTGGAGTTGCGGGTCCAATTCTCATTAGAATGTGAACGAACCCCTTTTCTCAACGGAAAAGGGGTTTTGAATCCAACCATAAAGACTTTTGTACGCGAACGAAGATTTTTTGCTCGAATTGCTTGAAGAAAACGGAACGGTGACCGCACCGGATCTGGAGCAGGCTCGTCATCGGAAAAAGAACACCCAATCGGTGATCGATGTGTTACTGGAGACGGGCAAGGTTTCTGAAGAGGATCTGGCGCGTACTCTGGCGGTGAGCTCGGGGATGGACTTTGTCGATTTGACTCAGGCAGAGATCGACGAATCTGTGGTCGAAGCGGTGGATAAGGACGCGGCGCGTCGTTACAAGATCATACCGATCAACTACAATGGCAGCCAGATGTTGGTGGCAGTGGCCGATCCGCTGGACTTTGATACTTTGGATGCGGTGCGGCATGTGATTCCCTATGAGTTGGAATTTGTCTGCTCACCGATGAAACAGATCAAACAACTGTTGGTTGAGCTGTATGGTTCCGAGGGATTGAGCGAGGAACAGGCTGCGGATTTGGGAGTTAGCGGTATTTCTGTGAAGGATGGGGCGGAGGGCGGTGAAGATGGTGGCGATGCCCCGGTGATTCGTTTGGTGGCGCAGATGTTGCAAGAAGCTTATCAAGCCAAAGCCAGTGATATTCACATCGAGCCGATGGAGAACGAGGTGCGGATTCGTTACCGCATCGATGGAGCTTTACACAAAGTGGCGGAGCATCCGTTGCGTTTGCTTTCGGCGATGGTGAGTCGTATCAAAATCATGACCGGTACGATGAGCATCGCGGAGAAACGCGTGCCTCAGGATGGCCGGGTGCGGGCGACGATCGGGGACAAGGACTTGGATTTGCGTGTTTCGACGGTGCCTACCAGCAATGGTGAGAGTATCGTCATGCGTATTTTGGATAAGTCCTCGTTGCTGTTGGGTTTGCCGCAGTTGGGTTTTTTCTCGGATGACCAAGAGAACTTCAATCAGCTGATTCGTTTGCCGGATGGGATTATTCTAGTGACCGGCCCTACGGGTTCGGGTAAAACGACGACTTTGTATGCCTGTTTGAATGAGATCAATAAGCCGGATAAAAAAATCATCACGGTTGAGGATCCGGTTGAGTATGTTTTGTCGGGGATCAACCAGGTGCAGGTGAAGGAGGACATTGGCATGACCTTTGCCGCAGCCCTTCGTTCGATCCTGCGTCAGGCTCCGAACATCATTATGATCGGGGAGATTCGGGATATCGAGACAGCGTCGATTGCGATCAATGCCAGTCTGACGGGTCACTTGGTATTCAGTACTCTGCATACCAATGATGCGCCCGGCGCGGTGGCTCGTATGGCGGACATCGGGGTGAAGCGTTTCCTGATCGCTAGTGCGGTGCGGGCGATTGTGGCGCAGCGGTTGGTGCGAACCATTTGTCCAGATTGTGCCGCGCCTTCGGAGGTGACGGAAAAAGAGATGAGTTCTTTGAATTTGGATATTTCGCAGATGGGCGGAGCCGAAGTGAAAATGGGCACCGGTTGCCGCACTTGCCGCTCGACGGGTTATCGCGGTCGATTGGGGATTTACGAGGTGTTTAATATCAATGACGAGGTCACGCACATGATCAATGACGAGCTTTCGACTCCCCAGTTGCGGAAAAAAGCGCGGGAGTTGGGGATGCGGACACTGCGTGAAGACGGGGTGCGAAAGGTGTTGGCGGGCATTACGACTGCCCAAGAGGTGATTCGGGTGACCATGTCGGATGCAGATTGATGTGGAGGATTGCCTTGGTGTATGGTTTTTTTAATGAATTTGGATAGGAAAAAGGATTGATATGAACGTTGAAAGTGTGCTCGACTTACTGGTATCTCGGGAGTTGATTGATGAAAGTCAGCGAGAAGATCTGACCCTTGCTGTGGGCCAATCCGGTAAGGATGTGGTCGAGATATTGGAGGATTATTCGATTCTGGAAGCGGATCAATTGTATCAGTTGATCGCTGAGGATGTCGGGGGCTATAGTGTTGAGTTGGAAGGGTTTCAACCTCCACCTCAGGTGTTGGCGGCGATGCCTGCCGGCACGGCGCGCTTGCACGAATCCTTTCCGATTCAGTTCAATGAGGATGGCAGTTTTCTGGTAGCTTTGGCTGACCCGCTCAGCGCACACACGGCGGAGGAATTGCACTTTGCCCTAGGTCTGGATATTCAAATAGCGGTGGCACCACCGGCTAAAATCCACGAAATGATCGAATTGCATTACGGTGGTGATGCCGCCGGCATGAACGATGCTTTGGCCAAATTGGGCGCTGAAGCGGCGGCTTTAACAGAAGATGATGCGGATGAGGATTCAGCGCCGATTATTCGTTACGTGGATTTGGTGTTGTTCCAGGCGATCAAAGAGCAGGCTTCGGATATTCATTTCGAGCCGTTTGAAGACGATTTTAAAATCCGCTACCGGGTGGATGGTTCGTTGTATGAAATGGCACCGCCACCGATGCATTTGCAATCGTCGATTATTTCGAGGATCAAGGTGATGGCGAATCTGAACATCGCGGAAACCCGTTTGCCACAGGATGGACGAATCATGCAAACCATCGCTGACAAGACGGTGGATATGCGTGTTTCGACTCTGCCGACGCAGAGCGGAGAGAGTGTGGTGCTGCGGGTTTTGGATCGCTCGAATGTCAATCTTAACATGGATGCGATTGGTTTCCCTGATTTCATTTTTGACTACATCACCGAGACGATTCAGAAGCCCAATGGGATTTTTATCTGCACGGGGCCGACTGGAGCGGGAAAAACGACGACTTTGTATGCTTGTCTACGCACTATCAATACAATGGACAGCAAGTTGCTGACGGCAGAGGATCCGGTGGAGTATGAGATCGATGGTATTATTCAGGTCCCGATCAACGATGCTATCGGGATGACTTTTTCACGAGTCTTGCGTGCCTTTTTGCGCCAGGATCCTGATCGGATTCTGGTGGGGGAAATGCGGGATTTGGACACTGCGCAGATTGCGATTCAGGCATCGCTGACGGGTCACTTGGTGCTGAGCACTTTGCATACCAATGATGCGCCTGGCGCGGTCACGCGATTGGTGGACATGGGAACCGAACCGTTCCTGGTGGCGGCGACAATGGAAGGGGTTTTGGCCCAACGCCTGTTGCGGAAGATTTGTAAGGATTGCCGGGTAGCTTATCAACCGAGTGAAGCGGTGTTGGAGCAGTTGAATCTGACACCTGCTGATATTGGCGGCAAAGAGTTTTATACCGGTCAAGGTTGCCCCAAATGCAACGACACGGGTTACCGCGGGCGGCAGGGATTGTTTGAATTGTTGGATATGACGGACCCGTTAAGGGAATTGATCACCGAACGGGCCGCCACGGTGGTTTTGCGTCAAAAAGCATTGGAACTGGGGATGAAGAGTCTTCGTGATGATGGTTTGAGGAATATTTATAATGGAATCACCACCATTGAGGAAGTATTGAAATACACTTGATCGAAGGCGACTGAGAGATTGTGATAGACAGGAAATCGGCAAAATAGTAAACTCAGACAGGCTCCCGTCTGAAAAATAATTTAAACTGCTAAGTAGAAACGAAAAAAAATGGCTAATTTTGAATATATAGCTCTGGACGCCAAAGGCGAGGAGTCGGCGGGAAACATCTCGGCTAAAGACGAGGCGGATGCCAGCAATCAGCTGAGAAGTCAGGGTTTGTATCCGACTAGTTTGGCGGCGGCAGGCAAAGGCGGCGTTGACAGCAAGGCGAAATCCAAGATCAAGAAGGCTCAAAAATCGAAGAGCAAAGCTGGAGGTAAAGCGGGAGGCAAGGTCAAAGGTAAGGTGCTGATGATTTTCACCCGGCAGTTGGCGACTTTGGTGGAAGCGGGCTTGCCTTTATTGAGGGGCTTGACGGTGCTTGCTAATCAAGAGAAAAACAAGAATATGAAACAAACCATCAATGCGCTGGCTGACTCGGTGCAGAGTGGTAGTACGTTTTCAGAAGGTTTGGGGCAGCATCCACGGATTTTTGACAAGCTTTATGTCAACATGGTGAAAGCAGGGGAACTCGGCGGGGTGCTGGAGTTGGTATTGGTGCGTTTGGCGGAGTATTCTGAGAAAGCTCAAAAGCTGAAGAATAAAATCGTGTCGGCAATGGTGTATCCGATGATCGTGATGTTCATCGCGGTGATTATCGTGGTGTTCTTGATGATGGTGATCGTGCCGAAGTTTGAGAAGATTTTTTCAGAGATGTTGGGGGACAAACCCTTACCGGGCATCACTCGTTTTGTGATTGGCTTTAGTCGTACCATTCAGGACAACTGGCTGATATTTTTGGTAAGTTTTGCGGTTTTGTTCGTCACTTGGAAAGTCTTCTCTGCCACTAAAGGCGGGGCTAAAACAATTGACCGTTTTAAGCTGAAGATGCCTTTGCTCGGGCCGATTCAGTTGAAGAGTTCAGTTTCTCGTTTTGCTAGAACGCTAGGGACTTTGGTGACATCAGGGGTGCCTATTTTGCAGGCGCTGGGGATCACTCGTGAAACGGCAGGCAATCTGGTGGTCGCCGAGGCGGTTGACAGGGTGCATGAAGCGGTGCGCGAAGGGGAGTCGATCGTGGCTCCTTTGGAGGCGAGTCGGGTGTTCCCTGCCATGGTGATCAGTATGGTTGATGTGGGGGAGGAGACCGGGCAGTTGCCGGATATGCTTTTGAAAATTGCGGATGTTTATGACGACGAGGTGGATAATGCAGTGGATGCAATGACGTCAATGCTGGAGCCAATCATGATTGTGTTTCTGGCTTTGATTGTGGGCACGATTGTGATTGCTCTGTTTATGCCGATGATCAGCATTATCACAGAAATGAATGCGCAGTAAGCGGGTTTGTCCCGAGCTGTGAAAAGTGAGGAAGGATGAGAAAATGAATACAAAAAATTCACAGAGAGACAGGTGGGGGCAGCGGGGGTTTACCCTGATGGAGTTGCTGATTGTGATTTCGTTGATCGCGGTGCTGGCGGGGATGGTGCTGGCGGCGATGCCGGCGATTATCAATAAAGTAAAACGTGATCAGGCCAGATTGGGGGTGAAGGAATTGACGGCAGGATTGTCGTCTTATAAATTGGATAATGGTTGGTATCCGATCAATCGGACTGATCCGGTTGAAGGTGCTTTTGTGTTGTATCAATATTTGTCTGGCGATTTTGATATTGATGGCAATTTGGATCCAGCGACGTCTGATACCAAAATTTATGTGCCGGGTATTGATTGGAATACAGCGAAGAGCCAGAGTCAGCAAAGAGTTGGGGCGGTGGGTGGCAAGTATGCTTTGGTGGACCCATTTGGCAGTCCAATCCGTTATTTGTGTGAGCCTCCGGGGGTGAAGGATAAAAATAGAAAAACCCGCAACCCGACTTATGATATTTGGTCTTTGGGCGGAGCTGACGCCAAGGCAACGAGCATTAAAGCCCAGTCAAACTGGCTCACCAACTGGGATTAATTTACTCCTATTTAGGGGCGACAGGTGTGGCTTTAATCTGATTGGGTGGGAGGGCAGTGGTTTTGGACTGCGGCTTCTTGGGTTCTTTGTCCGATTCCGAAGCGGGGCGAGGGAAGCGGTGTTTGAGAAATTCTATGTCAGCAGGGCTGGGCTCACTGGGCTGTAGGGCAGCGGTGCTTTTATCAGTAGATGATGAGGTTTCGCCATCAGCTTGTTTGTCAGAACTGTTTGTTTTTTGATTGGAAATCGTTTCGTTGAGGATGGTCGCGGCTTCTTCAAAAGAGTCAGCTTTTTTTCCGATGAAGTAAAAGGTCGGAATGATCAGCAGTAGCAGCAGTACCGCTACAACTAAAAACAAAGGTAGTGGTTGTTTCTGCTGGGCGGAGGATGTAGCACGGTGCTGACTGATTTCGTGGGGGCGTATGCTTTCCCCGGCTTCGACGTTGGTGGCGGAGGGGGCTAGACAGACACTTCCGCTTTTGTTGAGTTGTTGGGCAACCTGGCCGAAGTCATGCAGGGCCTCATCGGCGTCCACCTCCAAGTGGCGACTGTAGAGCAGTAGGAAGCTTTTGGCATAGGTGGTGCTGGCAAATACTGAGTAGTCGTCGGTTTCCAACCCGCGAATCGTATCAGGATGGATGCGGGTATCGTGAGCCACGTCAGCGATGGACCAGCCTCGTTGCTCGCGCTCTTTTTGTAATTTCTGGCCGATGGTTTCTGCCATGCCTGAGTAAAATTGCCTTCAGTTAACCGGGACAAGCCTTTTTGGATGGTGACTTGTTTCCGCTTTGGTTCTTATCCGCGTAGGCGGGTTAGGTTCTTTCATCTTAATCGAAATCCGCGCTTAGATCGACAAGAATCTCTCTAGGCCGTGCACCGTCACCGGGGCCGATGATGTTGCGTTGTTCAAGGATGTCGATCATGCGGGCAGCCCGAGTGTAACCTAGTCGCAGCCTTCTTTGCAATAAAGATGTGGATGCTTTTTTCTCTTGAAAGATGACTTCGAGACATTTTTCGATCAGATCCTCATCTTCGTCGGAGACATCATTCTCCTGGCTGCCACCTGACTCCATCGACTCTTGGATGTCAGTTTGGAACTGTTGTTCGCCCTGACTGGCGCAAAACTCAACGATGGCTTCGATCTCTTCATCCGATACCATGGCTCCTTGTGCCCGCTGAAGCTGGGCGCTGCCTGGAGGCAGGTAAAGCATGTCTCCTTTGCCAACCAGACGGTCGGCACCGGGAGCATCGAGGATCACCCGGCTGTCGATTTTGGACGAGACTTGGAAGGCAATTCTAGAGGGGATGTTGGCCTTGATGATGCCGGTGACCACATCCGCGCGCGGGGTTTGGGTGGCGACGATCAGATGGATGCCGGCCGCACGCGCTTTCTGGGCAATACGGGCGATGGAGGACTCCACGTCGGCGGGCGCGGTTTGCATCAAGTCAGCCAACTCGTCGATAATGACAACGATGTAAGGCAGGTGATCAGGCATGTCCGCGATCTCTTTTTCCTTGGCGATGCGGGCAGCCTCTTTGGGGTCGACGGTTTCAGGGGGCACAAAAGAGTCGATCTCATCAGATGCGGGATTGTCATCGTCAGACGCGCCGGGAATGTTGACATGATGGGCAGTGAGCGCCGGTTCAGCAATGACCGCTTGGTCTTTCTGGGTTTTACTGCTTTTGGCTGAAGCGGCTTTGTTAGCCGGGCTGTTCTTTTTGTTGGGAGAATCAGATTCATCTTCAGAGCTGTTGTTTCGTTCGTTGAAACTATCAAATTTGCGGCAGCCTACTTTGGCGAACATTTCGTAACGGCGTTCCATTTCGTTGACCACCCAGCGCAGAGCGAGCAATACTTTTTTGGGATCAGTGACCACCGGCACGACTAGATGCGGTAGATCATTGTAAACCTGCATCTCGACGACCTTGGGATCGATCATGATGAAGCGCAGTTGATCCGGGGTGAAGCGGTAGAGCAGGCTGGCGATGATGGTATTGATGCAGACACTTTTCCCGCTACCGGTCGCACCGGCGATCAGCATATGGGGCATTTGCGCCAGATCGGCCACCACGGTTTTGCCATAAACATCCTTGCCGAGGGCCAGCGGAATTTTCGCCTTGGTATTGCGAAAGGGGCCTGCTTCGAAAAGCTCGCGTAGCGGCACGGCGACTTTGTCGAGATTGGCGATCTCAATGCCGACGGTGTCTTTGCCCGGAATGGGAGCGATGATGTTGATGCGTTCGGCCTTGGTGGCCCGGGCAATATCCGCCTCCAGAGCGGTGATGCGGTTCACTCGTAGACCGGCACTGGGGTAGATCTCGTAGCGGGTGATGGTGGGGCCGCGGGTGATGTCCCCAGCGCTGACCTCTATGCCAAAAGTGTCCAGAGTATTGATGATTTTTTTCTGAATGGCGATCAGCTCACTGGTATCGGAGGGGGTGTCCGGAGTGTTTTCATCGAAATGCAGTAGTTTCAAGCTGGGCAGTTGGTAGTCGGAAAATTGTCCTGAGTTGGCGAGCAATCCGGTGTCTTTTTTGGAACTTTTCCCGAGTCCAAATTGAGCGGCGGGTTTGAACTGATCCAGAGAACCTTCGGATTTGGATCTCACCGAAGCATCGATGATCTTGGGTTTGGGCAGGATGGGGCCGAGCGGGAGTTCCATTTCCCCTTTATCGTTGGTCACAGGTTCGGCTTCTTTTTGACGGCTGGATTTGCGGGAGCGACGAGGCTTGGGCTCGGAACTGGCAGCCGATGCCACCAGTTGGGCATCTGCGGCAGCAGTGGCAGCACGATTGATTTTATATTGGGTGTAGCGTTCCCGTAGACGTTTTTTCACCAACATCAAAAACTGGAAGGGGTGCAGTCCAGTGAGAGTGATCACACTGGTCAGATAGATCATCGACATGACAATGAATGAGCCGACGGTGCCGACCGAACCTTCAAAAAGTTTGTGGCCAATGGTATAACCCACCAAGCCTCCTGAGCTCTTGGGCAGGTTGTAAAGCTCGGTCCAGTCTTGGAAAAACCAGTTTTGATATTCCAGCAGACACGAGGCGGAAATCAGCATGCCAAGGAAGGAAAACAAGGTGCGCAGGGTGAATACTCGGGCACCGAGCAGGGTGGTGACTCCCCACCAAATGAGCACGCCGGGGATGAGATAAGCAGCAGCTCCGAGGATGAAGTAGGAACAACCAGCGATCACCGCGCCGACTGGGCCGATGAAGTTGGAGATAACCGCGTCGTGACTGGCAGTAGTGCTGAAGGGCAGCCAACTGGGCAAATCCCTCGGGTCATACGAAACCAGCGCCAGAAAATGAAGCAGGGCAAAACCTCCTAGCAAAATGGCAATGGCCTCATTCCATGCGTATGGGGTAGGCGGAGTGGCGGAAGTAGTCCGGGAAGTTCGGGAGGATTTCGCGGGAGCTTTTTTCCGTGAGCGGGATTTAGGATTCGATGCCATATTCAACGGGACCCGCTTGCCAGAGCATTAGAAAGATGGACTGGCAGGTGGAATGACTAAAAGATTAACAAAATGAAAAGTGAACTATTTTCTAATAATTATGATTTTATCTAAAATTAGTGGATATTTTGGGTAAGTGTAGCGTTCTGTAGCCTTGTGATCAATGTTAATCTTGGAAAAATGAGATATCAAGAAAGCTTAAGAATCTGTTCATGATGAACGAGCGACGAATTATTATCCTGTTTGTGAAATACCCGCAACAAGGGCGGGTTAAGACTCGTTTGGCACGGACGGTGGGGGATGAAGAGGCTGTGTTGATCTACAGATCTTTAGTGGCGCATTTGATCGGTATGTTGAGGGAGACGGATGCCGATGAATTGTGTGTCAGCTTTGACCCGGCGGATAAAAGGGCGGAAGTTGAAATGTGGATCGACGGTCTGTGGTCGGCGGAGAAGGAGGGGGCGTTGGCAACGAGTCCGGTGCTGACGTTTCGACCGCAGTGTGAGGGGGATTTGGGAGAGCGAATGGAGACGACTTTCAGTGAGATTTTCCAGCAGCATGAGGAGGAGGAAATGCCAACTCCGTTCATCGTTGCCATGGGCAGTGATTGCATTGAGCTCGATGGTCAAACCCTGCAGGCTGCATGGCAGGCTTTGCGGGCAAAAGATGTGGTGTTCGGGCCGACCGTGGATGGCGGGTATTATTTGTTGGCAATGAAGGCCTTACAGCCCGTGTTGTTTCAAGATATCCCCTGGAGCATGGAAGATACCCTTGAGGTGAGCTTGCAACGGTGCCGGGATGCGGGTTTGCAGGTGGAGCTATTGGATGAAAAACACGATATCGATACCGAAGAGGATTGGCTGCAGCAGCAGGGCTTCATTGTGGGATGAAGCGATTTCAGGAATTTTTATCCGTTGCAAAACAGCGGTAAACCCAGCCGGCTAGAATGGCGCCGACGATGGGGGCCAGCCAGAACAACCAGAGTTGTGAAATCGCCCAGCTTCCTTGGAATAAAGCCACTCCGGTGCTTCGGGCGGGGTTCGCCGAGGTATTGGTGACGGGAATGCTGATGAGGTGGATGAGAGTGAGTCCGAGACCTATGGCAATCGGGGCAAAACCTTGCGGGGCGCGAGAATCGGTGGCACCCAGGATGATGATCAGGAACATAAAGGTCATGGTGATTTCAGTGACGAGGGCAGCGGTCAAGCTGTAGCCGCCAGGGGAATGTTCCCCATAGCCGTTGGAGGCAAAACCGGCAGCGGCATCAAAACCTGATTGTCCACTGGCGATCACATACAAAATTGCAGCGGCGCTTATTCCTCCAGCTACTTGGGTAATGATGTAGGGAGCCAGTTCTTTGGCCGAAAATCGTCCACCTGACCACAATCCAAATGATACGGCAGGATTGAGGTGGCAACCAGAGATGTGGCCAATCGCAAAGGCCATGGTCAATACGGTGAGTCCAAAAGCAAAAGAGACTCCCAGCCAGCCAATGCCCACATCATCAACGCCGGCGGCAAGAACGGCACTACCGCAGCCGCCCAGGACAAGCCAAAAGGTACCGATGAATTCAGCTGCGAGTTTTTTCTTTAAGGTCATTTTGTGCTTGGGTGGTGAGTTGGTTTCTGGGGTTTTATCTGGTCGGCTTTGATTTGGCAAGAGTCGATTTGCGGTGCTGTTGGAATAGCTAAACTCAAAGGGGGTGCAGTATCGGCTTGCCGTGGGCATTGATTCGGATTAAGAAACGGCGATAATAGCTTAAACTATCGTTTTCCATGCTCACAATTCGAAATCTCAAAATGTCCTATGGCGGTCGCACTCTTTTCGAGGACGCGTCGATGCAGATCAACTATGGGGATCGGGTGGCTTTGGTCGGACCTAACGGGGCGGGCAAGTCCACTTTGTTTTCGATCATTTTGAAGGACTTCGAGCCGGACAAGGGCAAGGTCGAGCGTGATGAATGGACGATGGTGGGATTTTTGCCGCAGGAAAGCGAAGCGGTGGGGGACGAGACGGTGATGGATGTGGCTACGGGTCGGGTGGGTGAGCTGGAGGGCCTGGAGAAAACTTTACGTGAATTGGAGGAGGCGGGCACGGTGGATATTCCTGAGTATTATGAAGCTCAGGCGAAATATGATGCTTTGAGTGATCCGGGCATCGAAGCCAAGGCAGCTAAAATGCTGAGTGGACTGGGTTACAAACAGGAGGATTTCACTCGCTCGGCGAAAGAAATGAGCGGGGGATGGATCATGCGGGCGCATTTGGCGCGGCTGTTGGTGATGGCTCCCGACTTGTTGATGCTGGATGAGCCGACCAATCACCTGGATTTGTTGTCGTTGTTGTGGTTGCAGGATTATTTGAAAAATTACTCGGGCGCGGTTTTTATGATTTCCCATGACCGTGAGTTCATGGATGAGATCGTGAAAAATGTTTATGACATCGATGAAAGAGAGTTGATCCCCTACAAAGGCAATTATTCTGATTATTTGCAGCAGCGGGAGGCGAAATACAACCAACAAAATGCGGCTTGGAAAAACCAGCAGAAAGAGATCAAAGCGCTGCAGGATTTTGTGAACAAATTCCGTGCGGTTCAGTCGAAAGCCTCGCAGGCGCAGAGCAAGTTGAAGCAGATCGAACGAATCGAGAAACTTGATAAACCGCTGGCGCCGAAAAAACCGTTTCGCTTTCAGTTTCCGCAACCACCACGCGGAGGGCAGCGCTGTATCACTTTGGAGGGTGTCGATATGGCTTATGGGGATTTGCAGATTTACAAAGGACTGGATCTTGAGATTGAGCGCGGCGAGCGCACCGTGCTGGTGGGGCCTAACGGTTCGGGGAAATCAACTTTGATAAAGATATTAGCAGGCGAGTTAGAGTTTCAGGCTGGGGAACGCAAGTTGGGGCATAATGCCAAGATTGGATACTTCAGTCAGCATCGCTCCGCATCGCTCAATCCGAAGAACACCGTTTTGCAGGAGGTGATGGATTGCGCTCCGATGATGCGAGAGGACGAAGTTCGTGGGGTGTTGGGCTCGTTTTTGTTTCGTAAAGAAGAGATCTACAAAAAGACAGAGGTGCTCAGTGGTGGCGAAAAGAGTCGCTTGAATTTGATTAAGTTTTTGGTCGACCCACCGAACTTATTGCTGATGGACGAACCGACCACTCACTTGGATATTTTGACGGTGGAGTCATTGATACTCGCTTTGGACAGGTATGAAGGAACGCTGGTATTCATTTCCCATGACGTGCATTTCATTCGCAAGCTAGCGACCAAGGTGCTGCATGTCGCTGGTGGCAAGGTGACGCCTTATGCGGGGGATTATGATTATTTCCTTGAGAAAGCTGGGAAGTTGGGGGATGAGCGTGCGGCTTTGACGGCGGGGTGATTTGGGGGAGGGGGAGAACCGCTAATAAGAAAAGGGATGGGAGGGAAGGAGAGAAAGACAAATAAGTGGAAAGCCGCTTTGGTAGTGATGGCGGTGCTTTGTGTGATTGGCGTTTTTGGAATAATCGTAAACTCTATTTTTCAGGCGAAAGCCTTGTGGTGGAAAGGAATTGATACAGGGTATTTGGTTAAAGAAGTGTCAGCAGGTCTCTCTTCTTACAAGTTGGAAAACGGTTGGTATCCGGTTAATTCTGGTGATAAAAAGGAGGGGGCTTTTGTGCTCTATAAATATTTGTCGGGTGATTTTGATGAGGACGGAGCGGTGGATTCGGAAACTGCAGGCAATAAAGTTTATATGGAAGGTCTTGATTGGAATACGGCCAAAAATGATCCTCTCAAACGGGTGAGAAAAATAGGTGGACGATTTGCTCTGATTGATCCCTATGGCGATTTGATTCGTTACCGTTGTGAGCCTGAAGAGCAAGAAAAGCGAAGCACTCGTAATCCCACTTATGACCTATGGTCTCTCGGAGGGGCGGAGTCCGACGCGGATACGATGAGTAATTGTTCATGGTGGCTGACCAATTGGGATTAGTTTCAACTAGATCACCGATTCAACTGGTCGAGCCAGGTGAGCACATCAGTGAGCACAACTTCGACGTGTTTTTTGTCGAGACCGACGTGGTCGGAGTCATACCAGATGACTTTGGCTTGGTCTCCTGCGGTGGAGATCAGGGCTTTGGCGGCGGCGGTGGGGATGATGCTGTCGTGGGTGCCGTTTTGGATGAGCAGGGGGCGCCGGGTGAGTTGGTCGGCGTAGAGCAGGGGCTCGGCGGGAGCCATGATGAATGCGGTGAGCAGGGCGGCGGGCGTGGTCCACGAACCGAGCTCTTTGCGGATGATGGGGCTGTCAGTCAGGTGGCCCCAGCCACCGCCGCCATAGATCAATGCGGTGGCTGAAATACGCGGTTCCTGGGCGGCGACAATGGTGCCCATGATGGCTCCGAAGCTGGCGCCAACCAGATAAATTTTTTGCGAATCGATTTCGGGACGGGTTTGCAAGTAGTCAACCAGGCGGCGGGTCTCCATGACGGTTAGGGCGGCGCGGCGGCGCATGGCTAGACCTTTTTTGACATCGCTGCTGCCGGCGGCAAGCCGTCGTTCACCCCGGGTGTATTGATCAAAACAAACGATGGCGTAGCCGTGTGAGGTGAAAAAGGGGGCGATCAGTTTGAGGAAGGATTTGCTTTGGCCGATGCCGTGTAAAAAAATGACGCAGGGCAGGGGGCTTTTGTTTTTTGTGGATGGGTAGTAGGAGACCAGCGGCACGGGTATTTCTCCGACACCGTCAAAAACGGATTGCTGTGAGTGAATCGCGGCTGCCGTATGGTCGGACAGAATACGGGCGTTCAGTGGGGCGGTGGAATTGTAGTCCTGGTAAAAGTCGCGATCTGCTTTTTTCTTGAGAATGAAAAGCGCAAGCAGCAGCAGGGCAAAGATGCCGCTAAGTCTCAGGATCCATCGGCGTAGAGTTTTCACTCTGGCAGAGTGCCATTAATTGGCTGGAGAATCAAGAGGATCTGCGCTCTTGTCTCCACTGGCTGCGGTAGTTCATCACCCAGTCGAGCAGGGTGGCGTCAAAGCCGATGTCGTGTCCGGCTTCTTCACTTTTGAGCCATTTGTGGCGCATGATCTCCTCCCTTTCGGCGAGGAACTCCTGATAGAGAGAGGATTTCTCTAAAAGGGGATCTGGACTGGAACTTTTTGAGGACTTCGCGGGCATGGGGAAAACAGAAAGGATTGAATGTTTTTTAATAAGCGCCTCTATCGGGGAAGCAAGAAAAAACGGCGATTTTTGAGCAGAACTGCGCGAATCTTGTCAAAAAGTGGAACTGGTGAATTGGCTGTAATAAATTGATGTTCAGGTCTTTAATTGGCCTTTGTTTATTACAGCCTTTGATTCCCCCCCAACCTCCGATTTGTTTGTGCTGAAAATTTTTGCTCATCGCAGTTTTGTGAAACGCCTTTTTATGGCAGGCATGTTTTTGCCGGTTTTGACGTTATTATCTTTTTCACATCTCCACGCGACGCCGGCTAATAAAAAAGCTTTTGAGCGTTACCTGGGACCGTTGTTCGATGCCAAGCTGGATAATTGCGCAACTTGCCATGTGCATGCGGAAGCGGTGGAGGGGGCACACACTTTGGAGGACTTTCCTCACAACGCCTTTGGCCGGCAGTTGGCTGCGGTGAAGCAGGTGTGGAAAAAGCAGGGCAAACGCGCGACCCTGGATGAGCGTTTGAATTTTGTCGCCACAGAAGATGCCGATGGTGACGGGGTGGATAATCTTGCTGAGATTTTGATGGGACGGCGACCGGGGGATGCCAAGGACCTGCCCGATGCGGAGGAGAAGAGTTTGTTGGTCGAGCGGTCTGCGCGTTTTGCGCAATATCTGGAGCGTTACCCTTGGCGTCCTTTTGAAAAGGTGAAACGTCCACAGGTTCCTGAAGTGAAAGCGGAACACCGTCAGTGGGTGCGCAATGAAATTGATGCTTTTTTGCTAGCTGAGCAGGAAGTTCGCGGACTGAATCCGAGGGGCGAAGCGCCGCGGCCGGTGTGGTTGCGCAGAGTGCATCTGGATCTTACGGGGTTGGCACCGACGGCGGACGAGGTGCGGGATTTTGTAGCGGATCAGGATGTCAACGCGTATGAAAAGGTGGTGGATCGTCTGTTGCAAAGCTCAGCTTACGGCGAGCGCTGGGGCAGGCATTGGATGGACATCTGGCGCTACGCGGATTGGGGCGGTTACAAAAAAGCGGTGCGTTTTAGTCAGCCGCACATTTGGCGGTGGCGCGATTGGATCGTTGAGGCCATGAATGAGGATAAGAGTTATGATCGAATGATCGTAGAGATGCTGGCGGCAGACGAAGCTGCGCCGGAAGATGAAGAAGCTTTGCGGGCGACGGGTTATTTGGTGCGCAATTACCATGGCGGCAGTCGGGATGTTTGGTTGGACAATGTGGTGTCGCATACCTCGCAAGCATTCCTTGGGGTGTCGATGGGTTGTGTGCGTTGCCATGATCATAAATATGATCCGATTCCGCAGGAGGCCTATTATGAGATGCGGGCGATATTCGAGCCTTATCATGTGCGCACTGATCGTGTGCCTGGCGAACTGGATGTTAAAAAAATGGGCATGCCGAGGGTTTTTGATAAGACGGTGGCGGCAAAAACTTATTTGCTGGCGCGGGGCGATGAGCGTTTTCCCGTGAAGGACAAGGTGATGTTACCCGGGGTGCCAAAAGCTTTGGGTGGACAATACAAAGCGGAGGTGGTGAAATTGTCACGCTTGGCTTATCAGCCGGCCAAGCGGGATTTTGTCAAAAAGGGCATGATGGCGGCCGAACAGGATGAAGTGGCCAAAGCAAAAGCGGCCTTGGTCAAAGTGAAAAATACGAAGCCGCTTGATCCGGTGAAACTGAAAGCGGCTGAATTGGTTTTGTTGGCGGCGCAGAGCAAACAAGGGGCGTTGGTGGCTTTGTTTGATGTGGAGTCGATGGAGGACAAAGGGAAAAAGGGCAGCGCGGAATGGAAAAAGGTAGCGGCGGCGGCGGCGAAGATTCAGCAAGACGTGGTGCTCACCGAGGCTCAGGCCAAATTGGCGCTTGGTGAAAGCGAAAAGATGGTGGCGGCCAATCGTATGAGCAAAGCCAAAAGTGGCAAGGACAGCAAGAGCATGGCCAGCGCGACGAAGGCGATGAAAGCGGCAGGTAAAAAAATAGCGGATGCTAGGAAGGCTTTGCTGGCGGCGGAAAAGATGAGTAAAAAACCGGTTACGGAAAAATACAAAGCCCGTGAGGGTTTGAGTTATCCGGCCACCAGTACGGGGCGGCGTTTGGCTTTTGCCAAGTGGTTGGGCAGTGAAGCCAATCCGTTGACGGCGCGGGTGGCGATGAATCATATTTGGCTGCGTCATTTTGGTCAGGCGATCGTGCCGACGGTGGCGGAATTTGGTGCCAATGGACGAGAGCCGACCCATCCGGCTTTGTTGGACTGGTTGGCGGCTGAGTTCATGAGTCGGGATTGGAGCATGAAAGCGATGCACCGTTTGATCGTGACCAGTGCGGCTTATCGCATGAGCAGCACCCCGGATGAAAATAATTATGCGATCGATCCGGATAATATTTACCTCTGGCGTATGCCGTCACGGAGGATGGAGGGAGAGATCGTACGTGATAATTTGTTATGGATCGCCGGTCGCATGGATCCGGCGATGGGGGGACCGGACATTGATCATACCACGGCGCAGGAATCCCGTCGGCGCAGTATTTATATGCGTCATGGACGTGAGAAGTTGGTCGAGTTTGTGCAGATTTTCGACGGACCGAAAGTCAGTGAATGTTATATGCGGGAAGAGAGTGTGCAGCCGCACCAGGCTTTGGCCATGGCGAACAGCAAGTTGACTAATCTGGCGGCTAAAAGTGTTTCCCAACGATTGAGCGGACAGTCGGGGGATGATCCGGCGGTTTTTATTGAGCAGGCTTATTTGACGGTGTTGGGCAAGGCACCCAAAACGGAGGAGAAAAAGTTGTGTCTGGCATTTTTGGAAAGTGGCGACATTGAGCGAAAAAAAGAGCGACTGGTGGCGGTGTTATTAAACCACAATGATTTTGTGACGGTGCGCTAGGATTTGAACGAATGAGATGATGGATCAGGCAAAAATGAACCGGCGGACTTTTCTGGGTGATACAGGTATGGGTTTCACTGGTATGGCGCTGTCGGCGATGATGTTCAAAGGAGGAAAGGCGCAGGCAGCCAATGGCTGGGCGCCGCCGACGGGTAAACCTTATTTTCCGGCTAAAGCCAAATCGGTGATTTGGATTTTCAACATTGGTGGGGTTAGTCATTTGGAGAGCTTTGATCCCAAACCGGCACTGAACGAGTATGCTGGGAAATCGATCAGCGAAACGCCTTATGCGGATCGCGTACTGAACAAGGACGCAATCAATAAAATTTTGCTCGATCCCAAAAAACAGAAACGCGAGGTTTTGCAGAAAATTCTGCCTCTGCAAACGGGTTATAAACGTTACGGGCAAAGTGGGCTCGAAGTCAGTGACTGGTTTCCGCACATGGGTTCCTGTGCCGATGATATTTGTGTGTTGCGCGGGATGTGGACGATTGATAACAATCACGGGGCGCAGTTGACCTTTCACACCGGACGCAAGATCACCGAGGGGGCGTTTCCGACGATCGGCTCGTGGGCGAGTTACGGCCTGGGAACCCTGAATGAGAACCTGCCGGAGTTTGTGGTGCTGGGTAATCCGAGCGCGGACTGTTGCGGTGCGGCGTGGACCCATGGTTCGGCCTATCTCGGGCCGGAGTATGCGGGGGTGAGGTTGAAGGTGGATCCGAAAAATCCGATCTCATTTGTGCAACCGGATGATGTCAAAGTGACGCGGCAGGAGCAGCGCGAGAATTTTGGGTTGCTCGGCCAGCTCAACCGGATTTCGGGTATTGATTATCCGAATGATAAAAAACTGCGTGCCCGGATCAAGAGTTATGAACTGGCTTTTGAAATGCAATCATCAGTGCCGGAGGTGATGGATCTGGGCAAGGAACCAGAGCACATTCGCAAGCTGTATGGCATCGACGGCAAGGAAACCAAAGCTTTTGGCGAGAAATGTCTCGCCGCTCGCCGGATGGTGGAACGCGGGGTGCGTTTTGTGCAGATTTTCCACGGTTATCGTGGCAATGCCGGAGCTTGGGATTCCCATAGGGATATCAAGCGGCTGCATGGAGGTTTGTCCAAGGAAGTGGATCAGCCGATGGCGGGATTGATCAAGGATCTTAAACAGCGAGGCTTGCTGGATGATACTCTGATCGTGTGGGGCTCGGAATTTGGCCGTACCCCTGGAGGGCAGGGAGCCAAGGGCTCGGCGATTACCGGTCGGGATCATCACCCTCACGGGTTTTCCGTGGTGATGGCGGGTGGTGGATTGAAAAAAGGTTATGTGGATGGAGCGACCGACGAACTGGGCTTCCACGCGACTGAAGAGCGTCATTATGTGACCGATATTCACGCGACGGTGTTGCATCAGTTGGGGCTGGATCCAAGGCGGATGGAAGTTCCGGGCAGGAAACGGCTTGATCGTGATTTTGGTGAGCCGATCAAAAAAATCATCGCTTGATAGGGGGTGGTAGAACTGGTGCAGGACAAAAAAAGTTAGCCATTGTTTATTGAAATCTACCTTATCACACTTCAACGTCATTCCGCCCTTTTAGGGCTGGCAATAAAATTGCTTTAACCCCAGCGCTTCGCACCGGGCTATCACATTTTGTCCTTACAGGACAGTTTGCTTTCATCTCTTTTGCACCAACGGTGCTCAATGATATAGCCCAGTGCGAAGCGCTGGGTAAAAAA
>JASFYY010000034.1:0-42215 GCA_045046875.1 Verrucomicrobiota bacterium
CCCCCATCGAAACCCATCCCACCAACGAATTTTCCACGGTGCTCGCGCAAGGACTGAAAAATGATGGGCATACCTTAACGCTCACCCCGCAATCAAAAATAAAACTTCCCATCAAAGCCTTCCGCATTTACCGCCCGCCGCTTAAAAGCCCCACAGCTGAATAAACAAAAAATCAGTGCTCATCAGTGAAAATCAGTGGTTTAAAAATATCACACCCCTGATTCACTCTGATGCTCCACTCATTTTCTATCAATTTCATTAACTCTCAGCTATTCAGAAAAAGATCTAAACAAAAATCAACGAAACTCCCCGTTCGGCTTTTTCCATTTCACCTTGGCCACCCACACCCGGTTATCGGCGCCCATCTTGATCAATTTTTCAGGATCATTGTATTTGGGTCCATTGGTCTGCATCCACTCGGTCACCGTCACCCAGGTTTCATTTTCACTGAATTGCGTGACTGCAAAATTGCCTAATCTCGCACCCTTCTCCGGCACCAGAATTTGCTCACTAGATCTGATCACCTGCAACTTATCAGGATCAACCCGGGCAATAAAAATCGGAGCCCGATGACGCATCACATGATCGTTATTTGCACCTCTCCGTGTATAGACCAAAAACAAAGCATCGCTATGCGCCACCCAATGTTGCTGGGTATTGTAGTTACCTAAAGGCTTGCCATCATCAAAAGTCCATTTTTTGGGAGATGAATAATTCAAACCGTCGTTACTGACCGCCACGTAACCTGCTTGATCATTACGCAGGGTCAAAAAATAACGCCCTTTGAAATGAGTGATGGAAGGTTCAGGGAAACCGCGGTCCACGGGAACAGAGAGCTCACTGCCATGTTCGATGTATTTTAAATCCTTGCCATCAAATGAACAACGCAGCACGGTGCTCGAATAACGTTTGCCCTCCAGCTCCTTATAATAAATAGGCAGCAACACCTCGCCATTGGGCAGATCATAACGCTGCACACTGCCAGCTCCCGAATTAACGAATTTTGCCTCTGGTGGCATTTTGATCGTTTTCCATTTTGACCAGGTTTTGGTCTCCGGATCATAAACTGAATAAGGAGTCAAACGCGGCCTTACATGCATCACCTTGTTATTTTGATACATCACCGTATGCCCCGTGCCCAATAACTTGCCGGTTTTTTTATGCCAGGCCGGAGTGAAATCACAAACCGTCATTTCTATATTTTTCTTCCCTTGAAAAGCAAAAGGCTGACGCGCAAAGGACGGGTGTTCCTTAGGCTCCGTCCAAGTCAGACCGCCGTCCGTCGAACGCATTTCGTTGAGCGCGTAAAACACATCCGACCCGGAGAGCATCAACTTCTGCAAGGTCATCACCGCCGTCGGCATGCCGCCATCCTTGCCCGGAATGGCCCCTGCTCGAGCATGAACCCAACACATTTTTTTATCAAAGCCCTGACGAGCCACTAGCAACTCAATGTCGTAGAGCGGATCCGCTGCGAAGCCTGGAAAAATAACAGCAAAGGTGAAAAATAAACTTAGGCGCAGGGGTTTCATATTTTTTAATAACGGGATTCAGCCTCCAATCAAAGCCCAAATCACCCATATCTCAAATCTAAAACATCACACCTTTCCACCGTAGCTGGCATAATCATCGACATCGAGCATTTCAAACCAGGTCGCAATGTCTTCTCGCTGCGCAGCTCCAGCCCCGCTGATGATTTCACTGACAAAAGCCCGGCTCTCATTGTCAGCAGGTGCCGCCGCCTCGCGAAAAGCCGACCACTGGGCGATCTCCCAATCGTCATGTTGATTCACCGGGTTCTGTTCCACCCACTTCAAAATCTCACCATCACCCAGCCCCTTCGCCACTTCAGCCTTGAGCGCATCCGCATCGATACCAGTGAAAGCAAAAAAGCGTTGATCCAAAGGACAATTGTAATTGTAGTCGCCATTGCTGCCGACAAGCTCCGCCCGGCATTTATCCAACATACGGGCAAGCAAAACATATCCGCCAAGGCGGGTTCTAGGACTTCGAGGTGGTCTTTCAGTAAGGTTCATAATTTTCTTGTGACGCCCTGTCTCGCAAAACCTTTCAACCACTGCTTTTTTTGTTTTCCCTCTCTCTATTTTTGAGTTTTTTCGTGTTTTCCGTATTTTTCGTGGTTCCTCTCCACAGGCAGGCTAACTTTACTCTACATGCCAGCAAGCAGAAACAGTCCCGACTTCCTCATCATTGGTGCGATGAAATGCGGCACCACCACGCTGTATCACGACCTGCTGTGCCATCCCAATATTTTTCTACCCGACAAAGAATCTAACCTGCTGCTCACAGCTTCACCGGCAGAGGCCTATCAACAAGCCTACCAAAAATCTACTCCCGACCAAATCTGTGGTGAAGTCTGCCCTGACTACAGCAAACTGCCCGACCAAGCGGAAGCCGTATCGCATGCCAAAAAACTTTTTCCCGATCATCCACCCCGTCTCATCTATCTGATCCGCGAACCGCTCGCCCGCACCCTCAGTCACCACCGTTTTGTCAGCACCCGTCGTGACACCCGCTTCCCGACCATGCCCCCCGACATCAACCTCTGCCTGAACCAGCATCCGCAACTGCTCAACTACAGTCGCTACGCGATGCAACTCAAGCCCTGGATCGAAGCCTTCGGCAAGGATGCCCTGCTAGTCATCCGCTTCGAGGACTACATCAAAAATCGCCAAACCACACTCAAGCAAATCACCCGCTACCTCGATTTGCCAAACCTGCCCGCCCTCTCCCATCCTGATCAAATCCACAACGCCGCTCAGTCACGCCCGGTATTAACCACCGGCTGGCAGCGCTTCATCACCCATGCTTTCTACCGCCGAGTGGTGCGCCCCATTCTAAACCCCGCCCTGCGCGAAAAATTAAGGCAGCTCGTCTTACCTAAAGCCACAGAACAATGCATCCCCCCCACGATTCAAACCCAACAGAACATCGTCGATCAGCTCCGCAGTGATACAGCTGAGCTCCAAACCTTACTCGAACTCGATGCTCCTCTCTGGCCACCCGCCGCAACAAAATGATCACCACCGGCCAAGCCACTCTAGCCTACCGCTTCGGCACACTTAGCCTCACGCTGGTTGCCATGGCTTTCACCCTGGCGGCAAGCTTTGCAACGCACGACCACGTCTTCACCGCAATCGGCCTATGGGCACTGGTCATCGTCTTGCTGCCACCCAGCCTCATCCCCCGCTACGACCTCTTCTCGCCGTGGTCTTTTGTCATTCTAAGCGTGCTGATCGGCCTCACCTTGCGAGGGTTTTATATTGCCTTCCACTATCCTGATCCGCCAATCATCGACCACCTCTTCCTACGCGGAAAACCTCCTTCCTATTTTGTTTATCCCGGCATCATCCTATTGATGGGACTGAGCGCCTTAAGCGCAGGTTATTGCTGGAACCCGATCAAAAACAAGGTCCCTACCATCTTAGCGCCGATCCAAAAAAATCGGCTCTACCTCCTTGTCGCCGCCATCCTCTTGATCTCTCTGATCAGCACCATCCTCTATATTATTCTCACCGGCGGCTTGGATTCCCGTTTCATCTCCGCCAAACGCACCCCGATCCCCGGCCTTGATCTGGTTGGGAAAAATTACCAATCCTACGGCAGTTTGCGTTTCCTCTCCTCACTCGCCCTGTTTGCCCATCTGCTCGTTCTTGGCGACTTATTAAAACCCAAAACAAACGGGCTCGCTTGGAAAATCCCCCTAGCGCTATTTTTATTCCTGCTGGCTTGCAGCCTGCCTTTTTACGCCAGCATCCGTAGCACCATCGTCAACAACGTCATCCTCTCGGCCGCCGTTTTTTATTATTCCTGCAAAAACTTCCCCATCCTGAAGTTCACCATCGCCGGACTCGCCTTGGTTATCGCCATCTACTTCATGACCCTGCTCAGAGCCGAACGCAATGACTCAAATGCCTTGGCGAAATTCAATCCCGGCAGCCAGGCCTTCAACTCCCTCATTCTCAATCGCAATCAAATCGAACTGGCCAAAACCTCCCACATCATCCAAGCCATCCCTGAAAAACTCGATCATCAATACGGCAAAACCATCGCCCTGTGGCTGATCGCCCCGATCCCGCGCAGCCTGTGGCGAGACAAACCGCTGATCCAACCCGGCCCCATCATCGGCAATAAAATCTACGCACAAAAACGAGCCGGAGTACCTCCCGCTTTTGTCGCCGAAATGTACTGGAACTTTCACCTACCCGGCGTGCTGATCGGCGGCCTGTTGCTGGGAATATCCCTACGCTTTCTCCATCAACGTTTTCAACCGCTGCGGCAGCAAGGAGAGGCCGCGCCCGCCGCTATTTTCCTCTACGTCGCCGCCCCGATGATGTTCGGCTACCAGGCCATCAGCAGCAATCTCGGTTACGCCCTGTTCTGGTTATTGATGAATTTTCTCATCGCCACCCTGATCCTGAAAATCATCGCGCCCGCAGCCAAACCCAGCGTCACTTGATGAATCACCTCCTGCACAGCGTCGATTCCCTTGCTCGCGCCAACGGAGGCCTGCCCTTGGCGGTGTGCGGACTCACCAGCGCACTCGTGCAAACAGGACAAACCCATGCTCTAAAAATAAGCCTCATTTCCAGCAAAACCGATCTGCCCAGCTTGCCAACTCAACAGCTGGATTTGATCACCACCGACAACTGGATCGAACAACTACAGACCAGCCACCAGCAGCGGCCGATCAGTCTGATCCATCAACACGGCCTATGGGTGAAGTCAGCTCACACCACCTCCACCTTCGCCGGCAAAAACAGGATCCCCATCGTCATCTCCCCTCACGGCATGCTCGAACCCTGGGCACTCCAACACCATGCCTGGAGAAAAAAACTGGCGCTCACTCTTTATCAAAAACGTCACCTCAAACAAGCCACCGCCCTCCACGCCACCTGTGAAGCCGAAGCCCAACACATCCGTGAACTCGGTTACACGCAACCCATCGCCGTCATCGCCAACGGCGTTACCCTACCCGAATCCATCCAGAAAAAAGAGCCTTCGGGAAAACAACGCAGCGCCCTCTTCCTCTCCCGTCTGCATCCCAAAAAAGGCCTGCCGATGCTACTCGAAGCCTGGGCAAAAATCCGCCCACTCGATTGGAATCTCATCATCGCCGGCAATGATCAAAACGGCCACCTGGCAGAATTAAAAAAACAAAGCCAACAGCTCGGCCTGTCATCCCAAGTCACCTTCCCCGGCCCCCTCTACGACGAGGCCAAAGAACAAGCCTTCCAGCAAGCCGACCTCTTCATCCTGCCCAGCCATTCAGAAAACTTCGCCATCGTCATCGCCGAAGCCCTTGCTCACCAGCTGCCTGTCATCACCACCCGTGAAACTCCCTGGCAAATCCTCGAACAACAAAACTGCGGCTGGTGGGTCGAAGCCCAAACCAATACCATCGCCACCGCCTTAAAAAACGCCACCGAACTTCCCGCCGCCGAACTCCAGTCAATGGGACAATCCGGACGGGAACTGGTCGCCGAAAAATTTCTCTGGCCAAAGGTCGCCAAACAGATGTTATCGTTTTATCATTGGCTCATCGACGAAGATGATCGCCCCGACTTCGTTATTTAAAAAATGACCGATCTCAGCACATACGACAATCATCACTACGACCCCGGTCCGCTGCCGCGCCGGATATTTTGGTATATCGTCAGTCGACTCTTTTTCGAAACCCGCCTGCCCTGGCCCTACACCATCAAAAGAAGCCTGCTCGCCCTCTTTGGCTGCCACTTACGCGACGGCCTGATCATCAAACCCAATGTCAAAATCAAATACCCCTGGTTCCTCGACATCGGCACCCACTGCTGGATCGGCGAAGGCGTCTGGATCGACAACCTCTGCCAGATCACCCTCGGTGACCACGTCGTGCTCTCCCAGGGATCCTATCTCGTCACCGGCAACCACGACTACAAAAAAAGCAGCTTCGACCTCATGCTCGACCCGATAGAAATCAAATCCGGCACCTGGGTCGCCGCCAAAAGCATCGTCTGCCCCGGCGTCACCATCGGAGAATGCGCCGTGCTGACCACAGGTTCCGTAGCAAGCAAATCCCTAGACAGCCACGCCATCTACACCGGTAATCCCGCCACCCTCAAACGCAAACGCCCCCAAACTTCAACTATTCAGGTTTTCACCAGCCGTCTTCGGAAAAAATCAGACTAGATCGCGGATAGCGCAGATAGGCGCGGATGGGATGAATTGTTTTTATAATTTCGCTATAAATTATGCGGCTTAATTTGAAATTTGAGTCGTCACTTGTTTGAAACTGAATATTTTTTATCTTATCCGCGTTCATCCGCGCTATCCGCGGTTGAACTCTTTTGAACTGGATTGTATAAACCTGAATAGTTACCTTCAACTCAAACCTAAACCCTTCCCGCCATCCGCATCCCACACCCCATCATCATCGTCGGTGCCCCCCGCTCCGGCACCACCCTACTTGGCAAACTCTTCGCCGCCCATCCCGACGTCGCCTACTGGGAAGAACCGCGCACCGTCTGGAGCACAGGAAACCAAAACCTACCCGACGACCTGCTCAACGAAAAACATCTCACCACAAAAATCGCCACCGAAATTGACCAACGTTTTTCCGCCTTCCTCCAGCAAAACGACAAAACCCGCTTCGCCGAAAAAACCCCGTCCAACATGCTGCGCATCCCCTTCATCCACGCGCTCTACCCCGGCTGCAAAATCATCCACCTCCACCGCGACCCGCGACCCGTGATCGCCTCTGCCCTGCGCATGCTCAACTCCCCACCCGACCTCAATCGCATCACCGCCCGCGCCCGCGAAGCCAAACTGCGCGACTGGCCAGGCCTAAGCGCCCTACTTTTCCGCGACACCCTCGCCCGCCTCTTCCGAAAAGGAAACAAACCCTTCTGGGGCCCCCGCCCGCCCGGTTGGCAAGACTGGTTAAACCTCCCCCCAGTCACCATGCTCTGCAAACAATGGTGCGCCCTCATCCAAACCGCCCAACACGACCTGCAACAACTCCCCCCCGATTCCTGGTTAGGACTCCGCTACGAAGACCTGTTAAAAAATCACAAAAAAACAATACCTAACCTATTAGAATTCGTCAACCTCCCCCCTTCCAGCGAAGTCACTGACTTAGCCAATAAAACCATCCAAGTAGAAAAAAATGATGCTTGGCGTCAAACTTTACCCTCAGAACTTCAACACGAAATAGAAGCTGAAACAAAAACTATTCTCAACGATCTCCGCTACAACCTCTGAGTAATGATATTCACCCCCACAACAAATCACTCATCTTCCTGCTCTCCTCGATAATAAGGCGTGAGAATATCAATAGCCCCCTGATAATCGCAGTCATCCATCACCCATAGTTCCGGTAAAACCGTATCCAACGGAGTCGTCCCTTCCGCCGCCGAGATGCAGTCATTCTTAATCAAAGTGCTGATCCCATTGCTCTCCAAAATCGACTGGAAAAAACCAACCTTCTCCTGCTTCCAACTCTCAAACACCTTCCTCATCTTATTATATCCCCTCTCCCCTCTTTCTTATTCGACTCCTCCCTCTTTTCTTATCCGTATTTCCCTCTCCCTCTTTCTTATTCGTGTTCATTAGTGTCCATCTTGACTCGCCTTAGCACTAGCGGCGGCGGTTCGTGGTTCTCCTCTCCCCTCAAAGCTCCTTGATCCTCACATTCCGATACCAAAGTTTCTTCGCCTCATCCTGAAACCCCAAGTAACCCATCGCCGGTTTCCCCTTCGCTTTGGTCGTCGACAAATCCGCATCGATCACCTGCACTCCGTTCAACACCACCTTCAGCCGGTTTCCCTTGGCCGTCACGGTCAGGCGGTTCCATTCCCCCGCAGGTTTGGTCACGTTTTTGGTCGGCCCCACCGCCCCAATCAAACCACCCGAATCATGGGGCGTGATCGCTTCAGGTTTCCCATAAGTGTCCAGAATCTGCACCTCCATGCCCGACTTCACCGGATCCTCCAGACTGCCCACCCGAAAAAACAAACCACTGTTACCGGTCGCCTCGTATTTGTATTCCAGATCGATGATAAAATCCCCATACTGTTTCTCCGACCAGATATACGACTTGAAGCGCTGCCACCCCTTTTCCCCCGGCCTCGGTTTCAACGCCACCGTGCCATCCTTTTCCACCACCCAGTTGCCTTCCGTTTTCCAGCCACTTAGATCCTTGCCATTGAACATCGACACAAAACCATCGTCATCCTTGTCCGCCGCCCACAACTGCGCGAGTCCCACGGCCAACAACAAAACCACACCAGCCAGAACTGATCCGCCTACTTTGCCCACATTTTTATAGCTCAGAGTTTTTTTCATTCTATCACAATAACACAAATTTGAGGCACACACCCCAAAAAAGAGATACCCTGTCGAGCACATGAAAATCACCATCATCACCGTTTGCAAAAATGCAGCCACCACTATAGGTGGCTGCATTCGCTCGGTGCAGCAACAGAGCCATGATGATGTCGAACACTGGATCATCGACGGCGCATCCGATGATGGAACTCTAGAGGAAATCAAGTCCAGCGGTCACCCTGAAGAATTCCTCATCAGCGAAGCTGACAGCGGACAATATGAAGCGATGAACAAAGGCCTCGCTCTCGCCGCTGGTGACGTCATCGGCTTTCTCCACGCCGACGATCTCTACGCCAACCCACACGTGCTAAAAAGTGTGGCCACCACCCTACAGGATCAAAACACCGACGCCTGTTACGCCGACCTGACCTATGTCGATCCCAGTAATCTCGACCATATCATCCGCTACTGGAAATCAGAAGACTACCAAGCGGGCCTATTTCTCAAAGGCTGGATGCTACCCCACCCGACTTTTTTCGCCCGCCGCACCATTTACCAAGAGCTCGGCAACTTCGACCTCCAATTCACCATCGGTGCCGACTGGGATCTGCTGCTGCGCTTCATCGAAGTCAATCAAATCCGCACCCAATACGTGCCTGAACTTTGGATCCAAATGCGCACCGGCGGAGTCTCCAACCGCAGCCTGTCCAATATCATCAGAAACAACCGCCAATGCTGGAAAGCCTTCGCTAAAAACAAACTCCACCCCAGCCCCATCTACCCCTTCTACAAACTCTATCACCGCCTATCCCAGTTCACAAAAAAAACTCCAGACATCTAGCCTCCTCACTCCCCTCCAGGGCTTGCCACCCGAACCTCTTCGATAATCTCCCGCCCCTTCCATAAACGCTGAGAACCTTCATCTCTCGCCGACAGAATGCTTCGACCCGTTGTATATAGCACCTCTCCATTAGGTGAAATATCAAAATCCCCCACTCCAGAAAACAACACCTCACCCACTCCAGACTGTGCACTTACTTTAATCAATTTCCAACTCGAAGGAAAAATAGATTCCCCCTCCCGTTTGGCATCGTAAGCCTTCAATTGAATCAAGCGCCCCTTGATCCAAGCATGCCGCATATCAACTTCTTTGTTCATTCCCGATGCCGAAGTCTGCAAAGATTCCTTGGCAAAAATCTGCGTCATCATCTCTAAAAAACCATAGGCAGCTTTCAACAAGCGAAAAGGAAACAATACAAAGTCCTTTAGAATTTCTAAAGGAGACGCCGAGCGCCCCCCGACCTCATAATCCCTACGGATGCAATAGAGATTGCCCGCATCATCCACTTTTGGTGACAGATAATCATAACGTTCATCCGACAAAATCGTCTTTTGAGTTTTCCCATCAAGATCCACCTTTTCAATAGAAGATGGTCCCAAACCTACATGATAACCCGCTTGATTTCTACCGATTCCTGCGCTTTGATAAACAAAACAGTTTTTTTCACCTGGCACCCAAGAAGGAGATTCGTCTGCCGAATCTCCTTCTGTCAGGAAATCGCAATCAAAACGTTCACAACTCAGCAAGGCTATATTTTTCACTGCATCCTGAGCAATAGCGCAAAGCAATTTTGCTTCCCTTGGGTGATGGTCAAGGTCACTTGCCAAAAAGTTTTCCTTGTGAAAAATCCGGCGCTCTGACTGTTCCCTTAAATCATAACGAAACAATCCGCCCACTGCTTCGGTCGTCAGAATATAATAAACCTCATCATCTTTGAGTCCCATTGCAGCGCTCTGAATACGTATTTGCTCTCGTGGGTTACCATCCTCAGGCACATTCCAAATATTTAGGGCAAACATCCCTTGCTCCGGCCGAGTTTGGTTTTTCCACTGATTTTTTTCTCGTAATTTCTCTCCCCGCTCAACCACCTTGGCTCCAAAATCACTATCTATTTCCACCGCATCTCCCTCACCATCTTTAAGAAATAAATGACCGTTGCTAATATAGAGGTGCTTCATAAAGTAGAGTGTATTCAATAGGCCTCACAGCAATGAGACTAACACTAGGAATTTTACAAAACAGCAAGGCTGTAGGTCAATCATCGAATCCAATAAAAACCCCCCTCACCCAAAAACCTCCTTGATCACTTCCCCTCCGAAGTTCGTCGGGATCTCATCGCGGTTATTGTGTTTGTAGGTCAACTTGTATTGATCCAATCCCAGCGCATGCAACATCGTCGCATGGAGATCCGAAGGCGAGACCGGACGTTCAACCGGAACGTAACCCAGATCGTCCGTCGCCCCTATCACCTGCCCGCCCTTCACTCCACCTCCAGCCATCCACATCGTGTATCCGGCAGGCGAATGGTCTCGTCCCCTTTTATCACGTGCCGGACTGCCTTCCGTAGTTGGCGTGCGACCAAATTCCCCGCCCCACACCACCAGCGTTTCTTCCAACAAACCCCGCTGTTTCAAATCCTTCAGCAAAGCTGCGACCGGACGATCAGTCGCTTTTGCCCGTGCCAGATGGTTGCTCTTCAAACTGCCGTGTGCATCCCATCCTCCATTTCTCAACTGAATACACCGCACCCCTTTTTCTATCAACCGCCGCGCGGTCAAACATTGCCTGCCAAACTCCGCACAAGCCTTGTTATCCAAACCATAAAGCTCACGGGTTGCCTTTGATTCAACCGACAGGTCAAAAACTTCTGGTGCCGATGATTGCATCCGGTAGCCCAATTCATAAGAAGCGATCCTCGCCTCCAACTCTGAATCCTGGCCAATTTTATTCAGATTTTTTTCATTCATCCACTTTATAAATTTCAATTGCTGCCGCCTTTTGCCTCCGCTGTAACTCTTGGGCATTTGAGTATAGGGAACGCCCGCCTTGCCATCGACCAAAGTGCCCTGGTAACGCGAGGGAAGAAAACCCGGCCCCCAACCGGGTCGCTGCGGCGCCGGCCCTGATGAATTCGAAAGCATCACTACAAAACCGGGCAAGTTGCGGCTCTCACTGCCCAAACCATAAGTCATCCACGCCCCCATGCTCGGACGGTCGCCGATCGGCGAACCGGTCAAGGCAATGCACTCCCCCGGACCATGCACGGGAATGCGGTGATTCATCGAGCGGATCACGCATATATCATCCACACAGCGCGCGGTTTCAGAAAACAGTTCAGACACTTCAATGCCACTCTCCCCGTATTTTTTAAATTTGAAGGGAGACGCCATCAATTTGGAGTTCACCCCCGAACGAGGAATCTTCGGAACATTAACCGCAATGCTCTCAGGCACCGGCTGTTCGTCCAGTTTTTGCAACAAAGGTTTGGGATCCCAGGTGTCCGTTTGGCCAGGACCTCCACTCATATAGAGAAAAATAACATTTTTCGCCCGCGCCGGAAGGTGAGGTCCACCTGGCAGTGCCCGGGGACTTTCTGCGGCAGATAACAACCCGTCATCAGCCAACATCGCCGTCAGTGCCACCGAACCAAAACCCAGCGTTCCCTGTTGCAACATGGCGCGCCGAGTCAGCTGCTGCTTGAACATCGAACCGGCATAATGATCAACATCGTTTTTCATAATATTCATGGGATATAAACAAACTCATTCACATTCAATAAAGCCAGGCAAAGACGAACCAGAGCATCCTCATGCTCTGCTTTTACAACATCCAGAAAGGCCTTGCCGCTCTTCAACTCCTCCGCATCCGGCCTCCTGCCCAAGGTTCTGAGGAATAATATCTCAACTTGCGAGTCAAGCTCAGCACCCGCCAAACTCTTCACTTTGTCTGCCAAAGCCTGTGCCCGGTGTGACATGAATTCGCTGTTCAGCAAATACAAAGGCTGCAGCGCCACCGTCGATACCCCACGCGCCGAACAACTGGACACATTCTCCGGACCATCAAACATCTTCATCACCGGCGGCATCTCACTGCGCCGCTGGGTGAGATAAACCGTGCGCCGCAATTCGCTCTCCTCACGTTCCACGGGAATACTCGGCCCGCCAATTGTGACATCCAACTCCCCCGTTGCCACTAACACCGAATCGCGAATCGCTTCCGCCTGCAAACGGCGCCTCGGCCAATTCCACAACAAACGGTTTTCAGGGTCGAGGGCGGCATTTTTTGAATCATGTTTGCGCACTTGCTGATAGGTACTCGACATCACGATCAAACGGTGAATGTGCTTGCTGCTCCATTGATGATCCATCAATTCCGCCGCCAACCAATCCAACAAACGAGGATGAGTGGGTTTGGCTCCCTGGGTTCCAAAATCACTGGCCGTCGAAACGATGCCCTCTCCAAAATGATATTGCCACAAGCGATTCACCCACACCCGTGACACCAAAGGATTGGCTGGACTCGCCATCCAGTCAGCGAGAGCCACCCGCGGCCTTTCCCCCAAAGAGTCCGGAGTCTTGCCCAATACCACCGGCCAGCCGCTATCGAGCTGAGGCCCGGGTTTGGAAACATCTCCACGGATAAGCAAGCGCGCACGCACCTGTTTTAATTGCTCTGGCTGATAGTGAATCGGATCACGGTTCACTACCGGCATACGGGTCACCCCGCCATCTCCTGTCGCCGGTGAATAAAAACCCCAGGTATGCGCTTTTTCACTTTCAGCAAACAAACCTCTTTTAACCAACTTCTTCGCTTCACGCTGATAAAAGGCATAAGCACCCTTGGACATCCACGACTCGAGATCCCGTGGGGCATAAGCTTTTGCAGTCTGCAATGACAGGTTTCCCAACTGCCCCTTCACAAAAAAGGCCTGCAAACGATAATAATCCCGCTGACTCAAAGGGTCAAACTTATGGTTATGGCACTGGGCACACGCCATCGTCAAACCCAATACCGCGCTGCCGGTCGCATTCACCATGTCCACCAACACGTCATTGCGCTGCGCCGCTTTATCCATGTTATTGCCGCTGATCCGCGCCGCCGCAAGGAATCCGGTGGCAATGATATTTTCATCCGCATAAGGCTGCATTTCATCCCCGGCGATCTGTTCTTTCAAAAAACGATCGTAAGGTTTATCCCGGTTAAAACTATCAATCACATACTCCCGGTAACGCCAGGCAAAAGGGCGCGGGATATCATGCTGGTAACCATGACTCTCCGCCCAACGCGCCAGATCCAGCCAGTAACGCCCCCAGCGTTCACCGTAGTGCGGTGAGTCCAGCAATCGATCGACCAATTTTCGATAAGCTTCCGAAGAGCTATCATTCACAAAACGCTCAATCTCCTGTGCTGTCGGTGGCAGCCCGATCAAATCCAGGGACAAGCGCCGGATCAAAGTGCGCCGCGAAGCTTCACCCGCAGGCATGATCCCTTTCGCTTCTTGTTTGGCGGCAATGAAAACATCCACCGCAGTCTTCACCCAGGTTTTGTTTTCCACCTCCGGCACCAGCGGGCGCGACACCGCTTGAAAGGCCCAGTGATCTGACTTCCCATTAGGCTCTGGCAACAGCTTGTCATCCCACTGAAACCCCTGGTCGATCCATGCCATCAACAAGGCGATTTCCCGCTCGTTCAAAGCTTCTCCCTCCCCGTCAGGCGGCATAAGTTTTTCAACATCTTTAGCCGCCACATGTTCGATCAATTTGCTCTCAAGACTTTTCCCCGGCACCAACAAAGGCTCCCCCGTGCTGAACCCAAGCAGCTCACTTTTCACATCCAGTCGATACCCCGACTCGGGATTCTCTCCCTTGTGACACTCAAAACAACGCTTCTTCAACAAGGGGAAAACGTCCCTTGCAAAATTTACCGGCTGATCCCAGGCCTGGGCTGGCAGGCGCAAATGGCTCTTTGTCAGTTGATCATCCTGCTCAGGTGACGCTGGATTCAACACCCCCTCCCAGCTGCGACTCAAAACCAGATCATTGACAAAAATCTGATCACTTTTTTCCGTCTTGCGACCAGTCGCAAAACCCACCCATCTGACAAAACTCACACTGCGTGGATGTTTGATCGAAGCCGCCGGTTGATCCAGATCCGCCAATTGGGGGTCCACCCACAAAGCAAGCTGATCATAATCCGCCCGGGGTGAATCCTCACTTTTACGCAAGCGCGCCACCACTTGATAACTCCGCCCTCGTTGCAGTTCCACCGTGCTCCAGGCCGTATGACTCGGCCCGATGCGAACGATGAACACCACCTTGCCCTTTTTCGGCCCCTGATCCGCCACGTGTATGCCAATGTTCGGCACGTGATCCCCGTGAGTCGCCCGGTCTCCGCCATCAAGCCGGTCCAACCACATCACAAAAAACTCACTCTGATCTTCAGCCTTCTTATCAGGATCATAACGAAACTGAAAACGCACAAACAACTCCCGTTCTCGATAAGATTGCGCTAATTCCCGCCGCATCGGATTATTGCGCCGCGTCGTCCCACTGATCAACACCTCGCGACCTTCGCCCTCGGCATCCACCAAAGTCGCAGGATTCAGCGCCGATAATCTCCACGGTGCCCGCCAACCATAACCCGACTTATCCGGAACCCCTGCCGCACCATCAAAAAAATCACCCGCCACCCTATCCTGCCCAAACGCCCCAATCGAGACCGCAAGAAAAAGCCCCAAGGTCAACAAAGGTATCAGCGCCCGTCCTACTCTCATAACTCTAAAATCACTCATCATTTTTATTCTTCCCCCTTCACTTCCACCACCGCTTCCACCGCAGCCGACAAAGTTTTAGCTACGCTGAACCCATAAACCAACAATTCGTCACTCACTTCGGTGTAAAGACCCATGCGCAGCCCAATATAACGAAATTCAGCCGTGCCACCCTTTGATCTCTCCGGGCCCACACTACTCGCATCTGGTTCAGGCTCACTTCCTGCTCCCACCACAGGATCCACCCACAGCGCAATCCTTGCTTTACCCAGCTTTTCATCCCAGACATAGTGACCCGCCAATACAAACTCCTCGCCATCCACGGGGCGCCCAGCGATCGCCACATGCTCACGATGCAAGCGGGCAAAGTAGCGACCCTCTCGAATGCCAATCGTAGGCACATCCGTATGCGTAGCATCCTCGCGTCCGTGCACATCAATCCACAGAGCAAAAAAATCCTTGTCATCCAAACCTCGGTAACGCGCACGAATAGCAAAATAATAGTCATCTGGCAAAACCTCCGCCAACTGACGCCTCACCCGGTTAGCCACAGAAGGTTCAGCTTTAGCCCTCCCCCTAACCAACAAATAGCCTCCCGCCTTCTCCTTACCTGAATGAGATCTAATTGTCGGAATCATCCGGGTGAAAGCATGATCGATCATCCACGGATTTTTACCAAAGCCCATACCCCACAGAGTCCCATCTAAAACTCCTCGCCCCAAGGTGAAATCCTGCCAGGCAATTTTTTCTCCACCACTTGCAGGTTTATAAGCCAGCGCGCCTTTCGGTTTTAAATTTCCAGATGAATCCCCCAGGTCATTCTTACCCGCAATCGCCAATAACTGCTCCAAAGCCGGTGGCTCGACAAACAAAGACGGATCGTTCTCTATCTCGCTGCCTGCAATCGCATTCGCGACAAAGCGCCGCGCCTGCCCTTCCACTAACAACTCCCCTCCCTTTTCACCTTTCCCCTTCACCGAAATTTCTCCCTCGAACACATGCACATCGGTGTGCCCTTGTCCATCCACCGATGTTGCAAAACGTGTTCCCAAATCGACAATTTCAATCTCCGGAGTGATCAGTTTAAAACCAATCGCCTCCTCTGGTGCATAGGCACTCACCTTGCCATGAATGACCCTCACTTCTTGCTCGGACACTAATTCCACAGTTGCCGGCCCCTCTAATGCCAACCCGGCATTGCCGTTCATCGCCAGACGCGCGATGCCTGATTTTACCCGCAAAGCCGCTCCACGTTCAAAAGGGTGACCAAAAAAATGCACCTCTCCATCACTTGCCTGCCAAATGCAATCCTCACTATCGATCAACACCGCAACGATATCTTTTTTCACGTCTACCCCCCCTGTCCTCTCATCTAATCCCATCACTGCCAGCACCCCCAATAACAAAGTCACACAAGCCGCCAGCATCAATCCCGCACCAGTGAACATCGACGACATCCTACTCTTTTCATGCCCAGAAAAATCAATCACCCGATCACAGTCAACCTTCCCCTTGCCCTGAAGATTGAGCTGACAGGATAACATCTCATCCATTTCCACCATATCCAAATATCTGACAATGCGAGCCTCATCCCCCTTCATCCCCTCACCCAAAGACCGCAAAGTCTCTCCAGACTGATCCCCGTCCAAAACATCCCTCAACAAACTGTCAAACTCCTCGTTTTTCATTCTTCACTCAAATCCCATTCGTGTTTTTTAGTGTTCATTCGTGGTTCCACACATTTCACCAACCCCTGACGCGCCCGGTACAAAGTCATCGAAATCGCATCCACCGAGCGTCCCATCAAAGCCGCGATATTAATCACCGATGCCCCCTCCATATAACGCAACTCCACCATCCGCCGCTGCCCCTGCGGCAACTTCTTGATGCACCCATTCAAGACCTCCAAGCGCTGTTCAAAACTCTCACTGCGCAACTGCGCTTGTTGTGAGATCTGCTCCACCAATTCTTCATCAAAAGGAACCCATTGATCCTTATACTGCTTTCTAAGATGAACCTTCACCAGATTGGCAGCGATTCCACAAGCCCAAGCCATGAATTTCTTCGTCTGATCAAATTCTTCCCGCTTCCGCCACAACACCAAATTGGTCTCTTGCAGCACATCGCTCGCATCCGCCTCACGCGGTAACAAACTACGAATCAAAGTCCGCAAACCCGGCTGCGCCTCGGTCACCAACACCACATAGTGCTCGTTCCCATCTCGATTCGACAATGAATTTTCCTCTGATTTTGATCCCGACATAACAGCTCTCACTGTATTCTTTACAAAAATCGGATAAATCTAACGCTCTTTTTTCATTTTTTTTCGCCGCGTCAAAAAAACGCAGCTAAAACACCCTGCACTGTAGCGCGACCGCTCCGGCTGCAGCACCCCACCTTCCCACCAGACAAGTGAGGCGCTCACCCCACCATTCACCCCCTTCCCCCCCTAAACAACTACAGCCTAAATTGCTACAGCCTTCCCCTCAAAACTATTAAATCCCAACATACTCCGCATTAACAGAACCAAATTTCACCACTTCTCCTTTTTTGGGAGTTTTATCAAATTCGTAAGCTGAGTTGCCCAGCATTTTTTCCTTTTGCGTATCGTAGAGCATCACCGTATCAGCCTTCTCCACCGGCACCGCCACGTAACGCGTCTTGGGTTTTGACTTTGACTTTGCCGACATCTTACTCTTAAATTTAGCCACTCTTTGCCTGGCAAGAGCTTGTTCACGCTCTGTGGCTTTCCTTTTCTCATAAGAATAAACGATAACAGCAGTGGTCACCCCTACAGCAGTTCCAATGATCGCCGCCTCTGTGGATGAAAGACCAATGCCACGGGCAATCGCTCCCGAAGAAATACCGCCTATCCCGGATGCCGAGGGAGCTTTGGTAACGCAGGAGGTAAGAGCGAGTGAGGCAAAAATACTCGAAACTACAATTCTATTGAAAATAAGGTTCATATAGGACAAATCGAATCATATGGGAAAGGCTCTGCCAATAGCGCCCTCCCCGCCCCCCCTTATTCTCCCTTATCATTTAACATTTAACGCTCTCCTCATTCTTTCAAAACTTCTCCCATGAAAAAAATTTCATTCCCCCTCATTTTGATCAGCCTTTTATCCACAGGACTACTGATGTCCCCCACCTTGCATGCAGAACCCGACGACTCCGAAATCGAACCCAATACAAATTTCGAACCCGACACCGAATATGTCGAAGGGGCGGTGGAAGAAGAACAATACGATAAAACCACGCGTTGGGTATTCAGTGCCGGCAGCACCACCCGTTCGATCAATGCCGGATTCCAACTCAACGGCAACCAGGCGAGGTTTGACTGGTCACGGTTTTTTAAGAAAAAATCAGGACGTGGCAATGCCGGGCTTTACCGGGGAGGTTCCAATTCTGTTTTTTATGACAACGGTTACGTCGGCCCGCACAACCTCAACCCGCCTTCCTCCGGTAGCGCCGGTGGATTCGTGAACAACAACAGTCAGATTTCTTCCCACCCCAACAGCGGTTTACCCGGTGGTGGCAGCCTGCGGATCATTTCATTCCAAAGCGATGCATACCGCTACGGTTCAAGTTCCTCACAGAATTCTGTCAGTTCTTCGGACTCGGAACAAGGTGTAGGCTCCTACATGCAATGGGGTTACCATTTACCCACCATTGACAGCGTGATCGTCAACCTGATCACCGGTTGGAGCTACGTGAGCACGGAACAAAGCTCGGGAGAGCACAACGTCGCCAGTCTATCGGTGCGAGAGCAGCAGACAAAATACACCTACCAATACGATTATTCCTTTACCGGCTCATCCACGCCATACATCCCGGGGCAGATCAGTGGTTTTAATCAGTTTATTATTGCCGACGCAGCAGCTTTCAACAGCGCAGCTAACGTCAGCTCACCCCGCCAAAGCTCCCGCAGCACAGGACGACTAGCCGCCCGCTTCTACGCAGTGAGCCGCGCCGACCTCGATGTGAAACTCAACGAAATTCCCATCGGTCTGGAAATCGGTCGCAAAGTGGGGCGTAGCGAAGTTTTCTTCACCTGCGGCACGACGCTCAACGTCGTCGATTACAACCTCACCAGTTCACTCACCTGGTATCAAAGCGGACGTTCGGGAGCACTCAGCAAACAGCGTTGGCGCGACAGCGGCACTCCGGTCAAAATTGGAGCCTACAGCGGACTCAATGTGAAAATCCCCATTTCCCGAAGCGGGCGTTTTTATGCCGAAATCCACAGCTCCTACCGCTGGGTCGATTCCGTGCACGCCTCCGCAGGCGCTGCGGAGGTGGACATTGACCTGTCCTCCTGGGAAAGCGGACTAGGTATAGGCATCATTTTCTAAACAACAACCCCTTTTGCACAACCTTTCCCTCCTCTAATTGACAAAATCTGCACAGTGTTTACAGTTTCTTGCAAGCTATTGACTTTCCTTGCGACCTATCAAGAGAACCGAATCCACTGTAATGCATTTCGACCGCAACTCTGTTGATAAAACCTTTGTTTCCCACGCACCGGGCTATTTTGCCGATACGGATGCCCACCAGTGGAATGATCACACCTGGCAGCTCAAAAACCGGGTGACTTCCCTCACCCAGTTGGAAAAGCACCTGAACCTCTCCAGTGAGGAACGCAACGGGGTCTTGCTCTCCGGCACCAAACTGGCAATGGCAATCACGCCCCATTTCCTGAATCTGATGGATCGTGATGATCCCGAGTGCCCAATCCGACGCCAGGTCATCCCCCGCGCGGAAGAAGCGCTCGAAGGCGAAGACGAAATGGCCGACCCCTGTGGTGAAGACGCCCACATGCCGGTGCCCGGCCTGGTTCACCGCTACCCGGATCGCGTTCTATTTTTAGTCACCTCACGCTGCGCCGCTTACTGCCGCTACTGCACCCGCAGCCGTGTGGTCAGTGGCGCTGGCGAGCAGGAACTGGATACCGACTTCGAAGCCGCCTACCAGTATCTCGAAGAACACACCGAGATCCGCGACGTATTATTATCAGGTGGCGACCCCCTGCTATTCAGTGATGACAAACTCGAACGCATCCTCAAACGCCTGCGCTCGATCAAACATATCGAATTTCTTCGTATTGGATCACGCATCCCGATTTTCCTACCTCAGCGCATCACACCCAAGCTGTGTGAGATGCTGAAAAAGTATCACCCCCTTTTCATCAGTGTGCACGCCAACCACCCACGAGAACTGACCCTGGAAGTCAAAGAAGCTCTCGAACGTCTCGCCGACCACGGCATCCCTCTAGGCAACCAAAGTGTGCTGTTGCGCGGTATCAACGATGACGTCGATACCATGAAGGCACTCGTTCACAAACTGCTGATGTGCCGGGTAAAACCCTACTACCTCTATCAGTTGGATCTCATCAAGGGGTCCCGACATCTGCGCGTCCCCGTATCCAAAGGCATCGAAATTATCGAAGGCCTGCGCGGCCACACCACCGGTTACGGCATCCCCCAATTTGTCATCGACGCTCCCGGCGGCGGCGGCAAAGTTCCGATCAATCCCAATTATGTGCTTCAGCACAATGACAAGCGAGTAGTCATTCGTAACTACGAAGGCGAGGTTTTTGAATATCCGGAAAGCTCTGACCCAGCAGCCAGCCCACTTGAACCCGCTGAAAAAATCGACTGCGATTGTTAGCTCCCCACCCACGCTATAACACACACATGTGGAACGAAGCGAGCGGAAGTGAAACAAGGGGACTCTAAAGTTCTAGTGAAGCGTGTAAATCAGTTCGAATGGAAAAACCTAGCGGATCTGAGCAAACACCAAGTCATGCTTTAATTTTGACAATAATGATTTCGCCAAAACAAACTCCTCCCGATGTACCAAAAACTTGTCCGCCCGGACAAGTTTTCGGTACCTTCCACACAAGACTTTATTGAAATGGCATCAGAATTAATATTCTTCAGGTCAAGGTCCCCAGAATTCCAAAATCGCTACAGCCCCTATTTTTCCTAAATCCCCCCTATTCTACGGCGCTCTTTTCCTGAAATCTGTTTAAAGCCTATGCGAAATATACCTTCCATCGAGACTACACCCATATTTACATTTCAAATGTCCGCCCGGACATTTTTTCGGTCACTCACATTAGCGCTAAGGGCAAGGGTTCGGATATCGGTTATGCACCTTTTCAATCTGGCGCTTCACCTCACCATCCAGCTTCACATCGATACTAGCGATGTTATCTTTCAACTGATCCATCGTCGTCGCCCCGATAATATTCGCCGCTACATGCGGACGATCATTGATCCAAGCCAAGGCCATCTGCGCCGGATCCAACCCGGCTGTTTTTGCGATCGACACATACTCGGCAATCGCCGCATCTGAGTTCGGCCCATGGTAACGGGCAAACCGTTTCCACAAAGTGCAACGCGCACCTTCCGGTTGAGCTCCATTAAGATACTTGCCCGACAACTTACCAAAAGCCAATGGCGAGTAAGCCAACAAACGCACGTCCTCCTGATAACAAACTTCCGACAAACCGGCATCAAAAGTCCGGTTGATCAGACTGTAGGAATTCTGCACTGTCAGAATCCTAGGATACCCTTTATCCTCAGCCACCCGGACAAACTGCATCGTTCCCCAGGGCGTTTCATTGGACAGACCAAAATAGCGCACCTTGCCCGACTGGCGAATCTCCTCCAACACCTCCAACGTCTCTTCAATCGATACGGCGTTTTCCTCTTCCGCCGGCCAGGAAAAATCCCGTCCCCCGAAAATAGGCACTCGACGATCCGGCCAATGCAACTGATACAAATCAAGGTAATCCGTTTTTAAGCGTTTCAAGCTTGCCTCCAAAGCCTCCATCAAATGTTTGCGATTCAAACGCACCGTCCCTCCACGAATATGACTCACATGATCACCCGGACCCACCGCCTTACTGGCTAAAATCACCTTATTCCGATTTTTTCTCGCGGCAAACCAAGTGCCAATGATCTCCTCCGTGCGGTGGCAAGTCTCCGCCATCGGAGGCACCGGATACATTTCCGCAGTATCAAAAAAATTCACCCCCTGCTCCAGAGCATAATCCATCTGCTCATGCCCTTCGGCTTCGGTATTCTGTTCGCCCCAGGTCATGGTGCCTAGACAAATCACACTCACATTCAAATCACTACGGGGAATTTTTCGATATTGCATATTTTTATTCGGACGGGTTATTACTTGATGTTTTACGGCATAACAGTCCATATTCAAAGCTCAATTTAGCCATTCCTCTCAGCCCATGATAGCTCGCCTCCGCTCCAAGCACCATCAGCACACTGTTGCTTGGTGCCTCTTTCTCGCACTCACCATTCCCACTCTCACCGTCGCCCAGTCTGCGATTTTATCAGCTCGCTCTGTTCACCACCCTGTGACCGGCTACGGCGGCATGGTAGCGAGTCAGGAAAAACTCGCCACCCAAGCTGGAGTCCAGGTTCTACGCGAAGGCGGCAACGCCGTCGATGCCGCCGTCACGATTGGCTTCACCTTGGCGGTCACTTTGCCACGGGCTGGCAACATCGGCGGCGGCGGGTTCATGCTCGTTTATTTAGCCGATCAAAAACAAACCATCGCTATCAACTACCGGGAGAAATCACCCGCAGCTTCACACCGCGATCTTTTTCTCGATGAAAACGGTAATGCTGATGCCAAAAAATCACGCTACAGTCCCGTCGCGTCCGGCGTGCCCGGAACCGTTTATGGTTTGTGCGAAGCCTTGGAAAAATACGGCACCATCCCACTGCAACGCGCCTTGCAACCTGCCATTGACCTGGCCAAAGAGGGTTTCATCGTCACTCCCTTCCTCGCCAATGGCTTGAAGTCCGCAAAAAAGCGCATGAGCCAATCCCCTGCCGCCAAAGCCGTATTCTACAAAAACAAGGGTAGCCTTTATTCTATTGGCGAGAAACTCATTCAAATCGACCTCGCCCACACCTTGCAACTCATTGCCGATCAAGGTCCCGCTGGATTCTACCAAGGAGAAACCTCTGACAAACTGGTGCTTTACATGCAAAACAACGGTGGGCTCATCACCCATGACGACCTGTTGAACTACCGTCCCAGCCACCGCAAACCCATTTCCGCCTTTTATCGAGGACACCGCATCGTCACCATGCCTCCGCCTAGTTCAGGGATGACCATGCTGCATATCCTAAAACTACTCGAAACCTTTCCGCTGGAAAAATACGGACAAAATTCCGCCCAATCCATCCACCTGCTTGCCGAAGCCTGCCGTCTCGCCTATTCCGACCGCGCCGAGTTTCTTGGTGACCCCGACCACTGGGCTGTTCCGCTTGACTACCTGCTTTCAGAAAAATACATCAAACAAAGACGTAACTTGATCGACCTGGAACAAGCGGCGCTTAGCAAAAACGTTTCCTCTAGCCGTCAATCCATCCCTTATGAAAGCCCCGAAACCACCCACTTCTCGGTGATCGACCGTTTTGGCAATGCCGTAGCCAATACCTACACCCTCAATTTCAGTTACGGAGCCCATCGTATGGCTCCCGGAACCGGCTTCCTGCTCAACAATGAAATGGATGATTTTGTTTCCAAACCCGGATCGCCCAATGGTTTTGGATTACTTGGAGGAGATGCCAATGCCATACGCGCCGGCAAGCGCATGGCCAGCTCCATGTCTCCAACCATCATCTTCCAACCCAATGGCAAACTCTACTTTATCACCGGTAGCCCCGGAGGCAGCCGTATCATCACCACCGTAACCCAGCTTATCAGCAATGTCATCGATCACAAAATGAACATCGCCGAAGCCAGCCATGCCCCACGGGTACATCACCAGTGGTTCCCTGATCTGCTGCGTATCGAAAAGGGACTCAGCCCTGATACCCTCAAATTACTCGAACAACGTGGTCATCGGCTTTCATTACAATCTTCAATGGGATCCACCCAATCCATTCTCACCCTCGACGGCAAGCTCTTCCAAGGATGCTCGGATCCTCGGCGTCGCAACGCCCTCACCCTCCCCGCCAGCATCCGCTCAAACTAGAGCCCCTGCCCGACTACCACCATCCCCCCCTTTGTTTCAGACTCCCCCTCAGTTTCACCTTCAGGCGCTTCGCCCAACTGCCCTCGCAAAGTCGCCCACCAAAAGCCAATGTATTCGTGCAGGGCAACACTTAATCGAAACAAATTTTTGCTGCTCGGAATCAACTGATCATGCTGGTAATTATTGCGCGGCCAACGTTTGATATCCGCAGAGCCCGCGACGGGCTGCAAGCCCTGACCTCGAAACAAGCCCATTGCCCGAGGCATGTGGTATCCCGAAGTGACCAGAATGAATGACTTGTCCTGCAAAGTCGCTTTTGCCAAAACCGCATTTTCCTTGGTATCCCGCGAAGCCTCTTCCAAAATCACCTCGCCTTCATATCCCAACATCTTAGCCATTTCACCCATTTCACTCGCCACTGACGGCCAGCCCTCCTTCATCACTCCTCCAATCATCACCAATTTGGCCTCAGGGAAATGCCGATGAAGGCGCAAGCCTTCTATCAAACGAGCCGTCGTCGCCCCGGCGAGCCGGGAAGTGATCGGCCGCTCAGGAAAATAACCATGTGATCCAGACAGAATAACAATGAAGTCCGGACGCAATCCACCAACCTGCTGCTGCTCAATTTGTAAGGGAGGGTACTGCCGTTCCAAAGCAAAAAACAACTTATTCACCCCCCAACCAATGCTACTGACGTATAAAAACAACGCCGCAAAAAAAGTGAGCAACATAGCCAAAGCACCCGGCTTACGTCTTTTTTTAGGCACACTGTAGTCGGCCAGAACATCCCCACTATTCTCCAACAGCCCCGACCTCCCCCGTCTGGCCCACAGCAACATCAGCCACGCCAATATCAGGATCATCAGCACCACCGGCACCGGATCCAAAAACACTGAAACTATTTTTTTAAACAAAAACCAATCCATCTAACACCTCCTACAACCTAACAAACTAAACCTCCACGCTCTTCCTCCATCACTTCATTCGATAATCCTTCGAATAAGTAGGGCTCCATTTTTTCAAATCACTCCATCGCAGCACCTCTTGCTGCTTGGCCCACTTCTGCCAACTTTCTTTCATCCCCTCAGCTCGGGCAGTTTCAACCTCGATCAAATTATTCGTCTCACTGCGATCTTCAGCCAGATTATAAAGCTCCCACTCCCTTTCATTCTGCGCCACTAACTTCCAATCTCCCTGACGAATCGCCCGGTTGCCCTGATGCTCCCAGAAAATCATCCGCTCGGCATCCATTTCCCCACTGCCGCGCAGAACCGGAACCAAACTGCGCCCCGAAACCTTTACATCCACCTTCCCTCCCGCCAAATCCACCACCGTTGGCAACACATCGATCACATGCCCCAACTCACTAGTCAGTTCACCTTTTGCTTTTATCCCGGTCGGCCACGAAACGATCAACGGCGTCGAGATCCCTCCCTCGTGCACCCATATTTTATGAAACCTAAAAGGCGTGTTCGACGCGTTGGCCCAGCCCACTTCCAAAGTTCGATAGGTGTCGCCACTACCCAGCGCTGCTTTAGGGTCATTGCCATCACCTCGCAGAATGTACTCCGCACTCGCACCATTATCCGAGAGAAACAAAATCACGGTATCGTCCATTACCTTCATCGATTTCAGCTTTTTAACAATCCTGCCAATGCCCACATCGATCCGGTAAATCATCGCCGCGTGCACCGCCATGCGCCCCGACCACTCATCCTTTTCTTCTGCCGAGAATGAATCCCAGGCCACCGCATCCGGATCACGTGTCGATAGCTTCGCTTTCAAAATCCCCAGCTTCTCCATCTTCGCCAGTCGCTGCTGACGAATCACATCCCAGCCCACCCGGTAGCGCTGACGAAATTTTGCCACATCCTCGGGCAGAGCATGCAGCGGAAAATGCGGTGCCGTATGAGCCAGATATAGAAAAAAAGGTTCGTCACGGTGATAAGTCTGATGTTCGTCGAGGTAATGAATCGTGCGTTCGGTAAAAGCCCGGGTGATATAATAATCGGGATCATTATCACCTGGCCTTTTAATCGTAAAATGCTCGTCCGAAATAAGCTTGGGGTTAAAAAAATTATCCTGTCGGCGCACACAATACGAGCGGTCAAACCCCCGGCCTAATGGCCACGAAGCCGCGGCCTTCCCACCTTTCCCTCGATTCTGAAGATGCCACTTGCCCACGTGGTAAGTCCGGTAGCCCAACGGTTTTAACACTTCAGGGATCATCAGCGCCTGCTCTTTCGAAGTGCCCTTATAGGCCAGTGGGGCATCACGCCCAAACATCATCGCATGCCCCACATCATGAGGGTAACGCCCCGTCATCAAAGCCGCCCGGGTCGGCCAACAGCGCCCGGTATTATAAAACTGGGTAAACCGCAAACCACCCGCCGCCAAGCGATCCAGATTAGGCGTATCCACTTCTCCTCCATAACAGCCAATATCCGAAAAACCCATGTCGTCCACCATGATCAACAACACATTCGGACGCTTCCCCTTCGCCTCCTCTCCCACTAGCTCATGTCCCGCTCCAATCAAAAACAAGGCACACAGACACAACAGATTACTTTTCACAAATCCCATGCCCCAACCTACAGCCTCCCCCCCCTCCAGCAAGTTCAACTATCCCCCCTCGTAGCGCGGACCTCCGACCCGCCGAATTCACTCTTCATTTTTCACTCTTCTTCATCGCCCGGTCGAGTTCCCCAGAATCCAGGCCAATCATCAAAATGAATCACCACCCGTCCATTACAGATCAACGAATAAAGGGGCTCAAGAGGAAAATCATTCAAGCGCACCTTCAAATCCAAGCCACTGCTCACAGCTTCAAAAACCATATCCACATCATTACCTGAGTAATTTTCCCATATTATGGGAAAATGAAATTCAGAAAAATCCGACCAATTATTAACTACCGAAAAAGGAGGCATTTTATTAACCCATTTGCTTCAAGTTGAATACCCGCACAGATCATTTTTTTCCCACCTTTGAAAGCTGAATTTCTTTTCCTATTTTAGCAGTCGTAATGTTAATCCTTGCCAACTGACCTTTTGCTTCTTCAAAATTTCTTTTAGCAACCCAAATAGCACTATATCGTTGAGTCCGGCGTTCGAACGATAATGACAAAAGAATCAATCCCTTCGATTGGTAAAGAGCATTCATGCTTCGAACTTTATCCTCAGACTGCAACCAACCATTGTACCACCCCAGCCCCTTAGGTTTTTTATCATAAATGGCCCGCAACTCCCTCTTGTTATTACTTTCAACATATATTGCATAACGTCCGTCGCCCTCTTCGTCTGCGAAATTAAGCTCAAATTTAGAAAATTCCATCCAATCAGTAAAACCTCCCTTCTTCATCTCTTTTACAGCCGCAACCTTTGCCGAACTTTTATGGTCGGCGATTAGTTTTTTTAAAAACTGCTGATCTCCCACACTTAAATCAGTAATCAAAAAAGGAAACCTCCCTCCTCCCTTCTTAATCAAAATAGCTTTATTTCCGTCTATTTCAGCTAGAGCAGCCACAACCACACGCCCTGATTTATCTGTCCATCGACGACTCTCTGCCGTCACAGCGGTAGCTCCATGAGAAATTTCTGCTTGTGAAGCCCTTATTTGAATCTTGGCAGTGGTCACCCCTAAGTTTTTTAACATCGCAACTGAATCAGCATAACCTCCGCTCTTAGTCCATATTGCACAATAACTCCCCCCTGTTGGGTTCTTTTTCAAAAACAACAATTCATAGCCCCCCTTTTTCCGTAACGCATGCTTTCGCAATAACTGCTCATCTGAGATATGCGTGCTATACTCTACATTCGCCGCTGCGTTATTTTTTTCCAGATCAATGATCATACGAATGGAACCTTTCACATCCCGCTCAACGACCAAAAGAACTTTGCCCTCAAGTTCGGCCTGAATCAATATCTCACCAGCTTTGCCAGCCGGCATCCATCCCGTAAAAATCGCTTCACGCTTTGGCTTGGATTTCCTATCAAACTCAGACTCTTCAAAACGCCCTCGCACTTGCTGCGAAAATGTCGGATATAAACAAAATTGTATAATCGTAAAAACTAGAGCCAGCCTCAATATATTCTTCATGATGAATCCTCCTGATATCTTTTGAAAGAATCACCACTAACAGTAAAACTAAACGACGTCTATAAAATAAACCTCAAAACCCCTCTCCAGGGTGCAGGACAAAAAAGTTAGCCATTGGCTATTAAAAGCTACCTTATCACACATCAACATCATTTCGCCCTTTTAGGGCAGGTAATAAAACCGATTTAACCCCAGTGCGAAGCGCTGGGTAAAAAATCCAACTCTTCCAGCCCTAAAAGGACGAAACACATAGCGGTCAGCAAATTAACTATTTTGTCTTACCCCCATTACCTACCCACTCCAGCTTACGCCGCCCATTGCAAAGCTGTGAATAAAGCTGGCTTCAGAAAAACATATTCTAATAAAGATCTGGCACTTCTTTTTCTTCAGCTCAATGATCCCCGTGCATCATCTTACAAAACCTGCTGAAAAGCTTCTATAAAAATTCACCGCAAAAACATCACTTCTCACACTACGCATTTCTTGCCCTATTTCCCCGCATTTCCGACCTCAAAAAGCAAAAAACACAACTTTCTACTGTCATCTTCTAGAAACTGTCCTACCTTACTGCAATTGAGACTCATTCTCATTAAGCGATATTTTAGTATGAAATCCGATATATCTTTAGGCGAAAACCACACCATCACGGAAACCATTGCCGACCTCGAACCGGGAGAGCAAGCAGTGATTCGGGATTTCACCAAGTCCGATGACGCTCTGATCCGCTTCCGCGAACTGGGCATGTTGCCAGGAACCCCTGTTGCACTGGTGCGACGAGCTCCACTCGGGGATCCGCTCGAACTCTCCGTCCGCGGCTCGTTGCTTTCCGTCCGGGCGCATGAAGCCCAATGGATCGAAATCGAGCCCCGCACCTGTCTAGCCTGATTCTCCTGAAACGGCTACCCTGCTACATGCAATGAGAGATTCAGAGTCTGCAGCTGCATCCGTCCCCCAAAATCATACGCCCAAATCCAAGCGAGTATTCGCGCTGGTGGGTAATCCCAACTGCGGAAAAACCACCCTTTTTAATGCCCTCACCGGCATGCGTCAAAAAGTTGGCAACTACCCCGGTGTCACGGTTGAACGCAAAGAAGGCACCTGCTACGGCCAACACGGCGAGGAATTGCGCCTGATCGATCTGCCCGGCGCTTATTCACTCAATGCCCGCTCCCCTGACGAAGAAATCCTGCGTGACGTTCTGCTAGGCCGCCGCGACGACACCCCCACGCCGGACGCCGTCATCGTCATTCTCGATGCCTCCAATCCCGAGCGTAATCTTTACCTCGCTACCCAGGTGCTCGAGCTTGGCTTGCCAACCATCCTCGTTCTCAACATGATCGACGTGGCAGATTCACAGAATTTGAAACTCAACGTTTCAGCTATCAGTGAAGCTTTTGGAGTACCGGTCATCCCTATGCAGGCTAATAGCCGCAAAGGTCTGCCCGAATTGCGCATTGCCATGAGCAAGGCAGACTTACCCTCCTCCTCACTGCGCATCCCCCTGCCAGATGACACCCAGCAATTGCTCGACAAGTTTTCCCGTGACAACCCGCAAGACGAGGACAACAACCACAACGAACGGGCCGCGCTCTATCTACTCGACGAAGAGACCAAAAAAAACCATTCTAATAGCGAATGGGAAAACCACCTCATTGCGGCGCGTTACGACACCATTCAGAAAATTTGCGCTGATGCGGTCAAACAATCAGCCAACAACGCGCCCTCCCCTACCGACCGCCTCGATGCTTTTCTTCTCCACAAAATCTGGGGTTGGGTCGCCCTCATCAGCCTCATGACGCTGATTTTTTCGCTGATTTTCTCTTATGCCGAGATTCCCATGGACTGGATCGATACGGCTTTCACCGCCCTGGCCGACAAAGTCACCACTCTGATGCCGCCCGGAGATCTACGCGACCTGATCACCGAGGGAATCATCGCCGGAGTCGGGGGCGTCGCGATCTTCCTTCCCCAAATTCTCATCCTGTTCTTTTTCATAGGCCTGATGGAGGACACCGGCTACATGTCCCGCGTAGCCTTCATGATGGATCGCCTGATGTCCAAAGTCGGCCTCAATGGCAAATCCTTTGTCCCCCTGCTCAGCTCTTACGCCTGCGCCATCCCTGGTATCATGGCCACTCGAACCGTCGAAAACCCCAAGGATCGACTTATTACCATACTCGTCGCGCCATGGGCAAGCTGCTCCGCCAGGCTACCGGTGTATCTACTGATGATCGCCGTACTCATCCCCGAATCAAAAGTGCCCATATTCACCAAAGTCGGCTTTATGCTCAGCCTTTATATCCTGGGCACTGTTGGCATTTTTATTGCCGCATGGATCTTCAACAAGACTTTCCGCCGAAAAGTAAAAACCTTACCCATCATGGAGTTGCCACTCTACAAGGCCCCCTCCTGGTACACCATTGTGTTGCATATGTGGGAGCGCACCAAAATTTTCATCCGCCGTGCCGGAACCATCATTCTCGGGGTCTCCATCCTCCTATGGGCCGCCGAAAATTACCCCAAAACACCTGGAGCCGATAAAGCCACACAAGTGGAAAACAGCATCGCTGGAAAAATCGGGCACGCCATCGAACCGGTCATCAAGCCGCTTGGTTATGATTGGAGAATTGGCATCGGGCTAGTGGCATCTTTCGCCGCACGGGAGTTCTTTGTCTCTGCCATGGCGATCACTTACAATGTCGAACAAGAAGGCGTTGCTGAAAACGTCGCCGCCGAAACCCTGCGTCAACGAATGCGAGCCGCCAAGCGACCCGATGGCGTTACTCCGGCTTTTTCCCCTTTGGTCTGTCTCAGCTTAATGATTTTTTATCTTTTTGCGATGCAATGCATCAGCACCACCGTTGTGGTTCGACGCGAAACCAATTCTTGGAAATGGCCGATGTTCCAAATCGCATTCATGACCGGTACCGCCTACTTTGCCTCACTGATCGTTTATCAAGGCGGTTTGTTATTAGGCTTCCACTAAAAGCTACAGCCAACTCTTAAACTATTGCATCCCATGTCTTCCGACTGGCAATCCTGGATCACCCTGGGGATCATCATCCTCACCGTAGCCATTTTCATAGCCCGCAGCATCGCCAAACACCGCAAAAAAGGTGACGGCTGCGGCTCCGACTGTGCCTGCCCCTCCTCTCCCCCTTTAAAAAATAAAAAACCTGAAAAATAGCCCCCTTCTGACTTCTGAATTCTGAATTCTTCCCCCCCCTTCACATTCCCATCATCGGAGCCGGCACTAGAAAAGCGTGTTGCTCCAACAAACTCATACTGCCATTCTGAGCCAAGTACTGAGTCAGATAAACAATCAACACATACGCTAAAGCCACCGGCAAAAACGCCAAGCGACCGGTCCACCTGAAAAAACGACCACGCAACTCTTCGCGTTTCACCGCTCGACTCATCGCCCAGCCAGCTAACAAACGTGCAGGGAATATAAACGCTACAAACAACAAACTCGGCAGCCACGCGACATCACGCGGCGCCAGTTCGATTTTCAATAAATACAGGGGCACCGCAAACAACAAGGTGATAAAAAATGCCAACCAAAAAGCAATGGGTGCCCGGTTGAACAATCTGCGAATCTCCCCCAATTCAAACATCGCACCAAAACGTCCGACCCGCGCAAAATGCGCCTGTAAAAAAGGCAACCACATCACCACGGGAGTCAACAACAACACTCCAAACAAGGACAAAACACCCCCTGCCACCGGTGACCGATCCGCGGCTAGAATCAACAAGCCCACCGGCACCAGCAACCAAATCACTGCGCCCAGGAATCCGCGCGCTCCCAACCATATATAATAAGGCAGATTCAACCCCACCACATAAGTCCACCAGCCCTTCCATGCTGTGCCCAGCTTGCCGGGCTGTCCCAACCATCTCCACAAACGCAGTGGAGCCGGCCACAAAAAATGCCATGGCCGACCACCTCGAATACACGCCCAGATAATGTGAAAAAACACTAATACCGAAAGAACAATCAATCCACCCCTCCACGCCCCCGCTGTAGCTCCACCGGGAGAGATCAGCTCCGCATCTCTCCACATTCCCCACACAAACCGCAGAGGCAACAGCATGACCCATATCCCGATCACGGCACTGCCAATCCGTGAAGCCTTTCTGATGCCAACAAAACCACTGCGCAATTTTCCCGTTCTAGCGACTCGCCCGCTGACTTCGAGCAAATACCCCAGGCTCAAAAAATTCAATATCGGTATCACCGATAACAAAGCCAAACCTCCTGCGATCGCCAACAAACCAAAAACCCAATCAAGCGCAGAAACCAGCCCGGCAAAACATCGCTTCAGCCACGAAGGAGATTTCGTCACCCCTTCTATCCCTCCTCCATTTTCCATCAACCGCCCAGCCTCTTCTGACAAAGGCGCAGCTACCATAACAGTTTCAATCGTATTCGCTTCCATAGGACTCTCTTCTGCCTAACTATGACGCAAGCCTCTGAGAGCAGGTTACAAAAAAATCAGCGCTTATCACCGAATCAATGATTACCCAACAACCATCAAGCAGCCTTCCTAAGATTTTTCCTACTATTTGCTGCGCTTCGCCGCATTAGATCGCATGATGCTGATAGCTCCCCAATCCACGGTGAAATCTCCTTTCTCAATCCGTGGTTTGCTTTCAAAGTCGATCGCAAAACCTACCGATTTCCAGCGATTGAAAACCGCCGCTTCCAGTTCCTGATAACTACGCCCCCTCAGCAAATGTCTCATTCTCGCATCCTCCTCAGGCGCTCCACTCAACACCGCTTCGAGATAGTGCCTCATCGGCTCACCATTCTTGCCGTCGGCGTGAAAAAAATAATCCACCAACACCAGCGCCATATTGTATTGCAACAAACCTGCGGCTCCTCCCTCTTGAACCACACCATTCCACTCCTGCAAATGCCGTCCCATGAACTCATCCATACGATAAAAGTGTAATTTACGATCCTTAAAACCGCGCTCGGCTTTCACGCTTTTATTGATATGATAACGCACCGCCGCGTAACTGGTTTTAAACTGATAATTGCCAGGCGAAAAATGCATCGCCGACAAATACTCGGCAATGCCTTCGGGGATCCAGGCAGGCATATCGAGCATCAACATCGATACCATCGCCTGGTGCGTTACCTCATGCACAATGGTATCGTATTTCTGACGTTTCTGCGGCTTATCAAACTCAAAAACGATCAAGTCATTGGATCGCTCGACCAATTGACTGGTATCGATATGAACCCTACCCGTTCGGCCATCAAAAAAACCAGCCAACTTATCTTTTGCGCTGCCCTTGAACATACCCTCCAGAATAATGTCACGCCGTGCATCGGCGGGACGCCCCCAATCGAGAGGCAAAGGCAGTGATTTCAATGCCCCGTCCACTGATTCACAGATCCCCGCGATCGCCTCCAAAGTCTGGTGGTTAACCTTGGCGTCATTGTATAAATCAAAATGCTCACTACTCCACGCTTCTTCTTCCGCAGACCAAGTCAGTTTTGCCTCCCCTTCCATTTTCCAGCTTCGAGGCCAGGCATCGGCACGCAAGCTGACCGGATGTCCCAGCACCCCGTCCTTGCCCCATTTCTCCAGACGTTTTTTCACTCGTTGCTGATCTTCCGCCGACAACGCTTCCATATCAAGATAATGAACCCGTTGGGTTTCGGGCAGACGGAACTCGACCCGCTGATGGTTCGCCGACACCAAAACCGCTTTCATTGATTTACCTGCACGACCTGTCCAGGTTTCCACTTTATCAGGTAAATCATCCTTGAAAACCAAACCCGAAGGCAATCCTCCAGCTCGCTGAAAAACGGTATCGGTCAAACCCGGTTTGCGGAGGAAAAAAGCCAATACAGCCCCCACCATCAATAAAATTACTACTAACAAAAACCGATTCATCATTCCCTCAATATTAGACTAAGCCCATTAAACTTCGTTCACGTCTGTTCGATACCTCGGTACAAAAAAGTGGACGGATTGCAAACAACCCGTCCTCCTTAATGAGCTTTAATCTAAACTCGCGATGATTAGAAATTTGCTGTCGCACCAATGTGAATACGACCACCGGAATCAAGTCCGTCCAAGTTTTTGGTCGAAACAGGATAACCATAATCCAGACGAACACGGAACCAATCACTGTAACGCCAGCGCAAACCTGCACCCACACTAGACATTTGGAACGAACTAGGTTCATCCTCTAGGCGATGTTTATTGCCCACATTGCCATAGTCAAAAAAACCTAGGAAGCGCAATTCATCCGTTTCGTTTTTCCACTTCATGAAACGTCCCACCGAAGTCGCCGGAGTGAATATCTCAACGGTTCCCCAGAATCCCTGGTCGCCACGAACCAAACGGTTATCAAAACCACGAATCGTGTCGTAACCACCGATACCGAGCTGCTCACTGGCAAGCAGGTTTCCATCGGAAATCTGCCCCTGACCGCGCATACGCAGAGTCCAGTTTTCAGGTAAACGTTGCTGACGTTCGATTCCCAGTGTTCCATAGGCATACTGGGAGCTCGCTCCATTTCTGGTTTCCTGAAAAGCTTCATCCGAATTGTTTCCATCAACCCCACCCGGGCTGTAATAACCGACAATATCGGCTTTGGTCACTCCCCAGCGATCCTGGGCAAGAATATTGTAACCCATGCTTAGCTGGAAAATCTCCGTAGTGGTATCAAACACTTCGTCCCCGCCAAAAGCCAGGTTGTTATTGGTTGATTTGAAGTCAAATCCAAGCTGCAACTCGTGCGTTTGGGATTTGAATGCAGCCATGGGGATAGAATAACGCCCGCTGCCTTGAACGTTCTTTCCTCCAGATTGCAAAGTGGTTCCACCCGCTTCAGTGCCGGAATCCACCGTTGCATACGAACCTGCGATGGTCAGATAATGCTGCCAAGGCAAGGATGCCATATAAGCTCCTGAATGAGCTTGCACGGTGCTGAAGTCGTCACTCGTTGTGTATTGGTAACTCAAGCCCTGATCCGGGCCAAAAGCATCACCCCAGTTAAAGCCAGCCAACCAGCGGCTGCGGCCGAGAGCCTCGGTGCCTGAATCTTCATAACCCATGTAGAAAAAGGTCGGATCGGATTCAATCGTATTAAGAATGATATCCGTGGTGCCAAACTCATAACCTGGTGCGTAAACCAAGTCGACCTTGCGGTAAGGGCTGCGGTTCAACCAGTTAAGGTTTCTCAACACGTCCCGGTTATTGATCACCTGGCCTTTTTCGAGATCCACCTGGCCTCGCAGGTATTCTTCGGTTTTGGCATCCACCCCTTCCACACGAATGCGGTTCAATTTACCTTCGACCACCACCAGTTGCACCACACCTGAGGTGATGTCCTGCTCGGGCAGCAATACGTCCACCACCGGACGATCAGAATTACGGTAAGCACGAATCGTGGCTTTGATCATTTCGTCCAGAGACGCCAAAGACACCGAACTGCCCAAATAAGAAGTCAGCACATCACCCACCTTTTGTGGAAAATCATCATAGTCGTGCCAGATACCTTCCACACCCGGCCAACCATCGGCACGAACATCGCCCGGAGTTGGCACGATCACGATACCTCTAAGGTTATCGACCAATGGCGCATCACTCACCCCACGGGGCGATTCCGGAGCCAATACCACAGAACCTCCTTGCACTTTCAGTGGGCCTTCTCCCCCCATCTCAATGCTGTTCTGGGTTTCCACCACCTTGCGCTGCGTATCAGGCGGCAAAACATCAATTAAAAATTCGGTTCCAAATTCATCGGTAACCACGCGTTGGGCCAAGGAATCCGTGGTCGTCATCATCCACGCAGCCGCTCCGGCAGCCATAAAAGCAACAGTCTTAGTAGTCCGTCTCATCTTTTTAAATAACAAATCGATATAGTTACAAATAGTTAATCCCTCTTAAAGACCTCATAAAAAGTCATACAAGAGTTATGCAGTCTAAGCGTTTAACACAAGTATGGGGGTGCAGGAAAGCATTTTTCTCAAAAAAACCGTTTTTTTTTGCATTTACGATTCTTACCAAAGCGTAAAAAAACCATTTTTCCGTCAAAATAAGGCTCTTAATCGGTCCTGATCCCCCTGAAACACCCTATTGAATCCCCCCCGCTCCAGGCCCAATCGGCATTTGTCGTTGCTGGAATCCCTCTGGTATTTCAAACAAAGCCGGATCCAGCCCCTTGTTTGAGATCTCTGTCAGCTGATCCGTGCGTTTGAGTTTCGAGTTTTCAAAATGATCCGCTTTGACCGGCAGTTGATTACCCTTGGCCAGCAACATCTGAATTTTCATTTTCTGCTTCATCGGCCCCGGCAGACTTTTCATCAATTTGCCCAGAAACGCCTGGAACTTCTGCAAGGTGGCATACTCCACATCACCGATTTCCAAATCCGCACGGTCAATCAGGTAATAATCAATGGTCTTTTTGCCATCTTCCAGCACCTCGACCACCTGCGTTTGATAATCCCCGACTTTTTCCTTCCTTCCGGTTTCCACATATTTGATCACCGGCGTTTTTCCCCCGCCCAACAAACCTGCTCCCATTTTGCTCATCATCGCCCGCATCTGCTCGCGCTGGGCTTCAGGCATGTTGGCCATTTTGGCTTCGAGCTGCGCTTGCAAACCCGTCAACGCACCCATCATTTTTTCCATCATCGCCGGATCCATGGTCATGTATTTTTTTTCGCTCATCTGAAGGATGAAAACCTTGTCGGCCAACGCATCGTAAATCATCGCGTTTTTACCGTCCGGCATATCGATCCTCATTTTGCCGGCACGAATCAACATCTTCTGGGACTCCCCCGGCGATCCGTCTTTACTGGTTTTGCTGTAAACCAACGTATTATCGGCATGCGCCGAGCCCAGCAAAGCCGCGCCGACCGCCAGAACGCTCGCGATGGATAGTATCAGTGTTTTGTTTTTCATCTTTATTGTTTTTTGATCTCTTTTAATTTTTCCGGGCTCACCGGACGTAAGAAAAATTCGGTCCCCTCAGGCACGCTGATACTGGGATCCTCTTGGAACAAACGCTCGTCATACAACAGCCACACCGTCCCATCCGCTGCTGCCTTGAGTTTACGTGAACCGAATTTCAAATGAACCGTCAGCCCCCCGGCTCCGGTCACACACTGCACCGCCAACTGCTGATTGCCATCCTCTCCAAAACGAGTATCCACCTTTTTCATCGCCTGCTTGAACTTCACCAATGACTGGAACACCTGCCGGTATTTCACTTTCCCCTCCACCACTTTGGGAGGTTCAACCTTACCCATTTCCGGAACCGACAAGGTGAACTTCAAAGACAAGGACCCGCGCGGCTGATTGGATACCATCAGTGGATTTTCTTCCATCAAGCTTTCGGAAAAAGGCAGAGAAAAATGCCCCTTGTCATCAAGCGGCAAAGTCAACGGCCCCTTTTTTAACTGCAAGGTCAATACAATCTGATCCAGAGGCACTTGATTATTACTGGCCAGAACAAAAGTCAGTTGCCCTTCCATCTTGTTTTGGCTGGAATCACTTTGCGCGATTTTGACCAATTCATGATATGGCAGTTGAGCCACCGCAGCTTGTTTCTCTGCCGAAGCCTGGTTTTGGCTAAAACCAAAACCGGCCATCCCTACCATGCAAAATATAAAAATCCATTGACGCATCACGGAGAAACATTGCTGGTTTTACGCACCGCGTCGAATCAAAAAACACGAATTTTCAACCGTCCTGCTTGCCCTGTTGATAAAGCCGCAAACCATCGGCACACATCGAAGTCGGGTTAGCCACTTGATAATCTGTCCAAACTTCCGCAGGCACCCCCGCCTTGAACGCCTGTTCCATTTGAAAAGCTTCATACAAAATCTGTAAAGAGCTTTCATCCACCCCTTCTTTAAAACGAGCGGCGACAAACTCATCCGCCGCTTTCACCGCAACTTTATACCGCTGCAAATGATCCTCAACATCGTCCACCTGCCCAAAATGAGTAAGATACATTTTTGAATACCCGCCCCGCAACAGCAAATCCAACGATTGTAAATAAGCTGCCGCGTCAAATTGCGGCGGCGCACTGGCTACAGATATATACGACTGCCCGGCCAAACGCACCCCCGCCACATCTCCCGAAAAAACCACATCGTCGGAGGCAAAAACATGGTGATGCCGAGCGTGCCCCGGGGTGTCGAGCGCCACCAGCAAACTATCCCCTACCGGCACCTCATCCCCGTCTTTCACGATCACCACCCGCTCGGCAGCCGCAGGCAACATCTCTCCCCACAGCTCATCCATGCGATCACCGTAAACCATACGCGCGCTTTCCATCAGACGGGTAGGGTCGATCAAATGCCGCGCCCCCTTGTTATGGACATACACCGTAGCGCCCTGCCCCGCCCACCACCCGGCGGCTCCGGCATGATCCAGGTGAATATGAGTGACCAGGACCTTTTTCACATCGGCGACACAAAAACCCAAAGCCTCTATCCCCTCCCGCAATACCGGCAACGTCGAACCCGGCCCTGTCTCGACCAAGGCCAGCTCTCCCCCGCTTTCGATCAAAAAAGCGGCGATCACTCCCTCCACATTCTGAAACTTTAAATCAATCGTATGCACTTTCATAAAAATATCTCCTTCTAATTCTTATCTTTCAAGTTACTCTCAGTCTTCGATTTTGAGCGTGCGCCCGAACGAACAACCAAATCAGTGATCAGTTCAATATCCACAGCAAGATCCCCCGCCAACATCAGCGCCGATTTTTCGGCCAGAAGCTTCAGTGTTTGTGACGACGGCTCCCGGCCCGCTTCGATAAAACAGCGCAAGCGAATTTGATCTGCTTCGAACTGCAAAGGCGCAAAACGAAGTTTCGAATGATCGAGTCCCGCTGATTCAAAAATCGCCTCAAATTCCTGCTTCAATTCGACCGGCACACGACGCGGTTGATGAAAAAAACGATCCGCCAACTTGGAAACCACGGTAGAACCCAGTGGAACCACCAGCAAGGCCAACAAGAGAATCAAACCCGCCAGCGAGCGCGTCACCCACAATCGGCTATTTTTTTCCTTACTCGGCCGAATGCCCGCCACATAGAAATTCAACGCCGCGCCGAGAATGATCGCCACCACATTGGTGGTGAACAAAAGCGAAGCCCCCTGGGCATTCGCCCCATCCCCCAAAGCGACCGATATCCCCACCGTTGCGATTGGTGGCACCAAAGCCGCAGCGATCGCCACCCCCGCCAAGGCTGACGACAAGGTCGGTCGTGCGATGCAATACGAAGCGGCAATGCCCGACAAAAAAGCCACCCCCATATCAAGTAAAGTCGGCCCTCCACGATTGAGCAATTCAGCAGTGAGCTCGGTGATCGGAGCCAACAAACCCGCCACCGCACCAACCCCCACCGCCGCAACAAATCCAAACAAAATCGAGCGGAAACACGTTCGCATCAGCGGAAAATTGCCCTGCACCAAAGCCAAACCCGCCCCTAACAATGGCGTCATCAAAGGCGCCACCAACATCGCTCCGATCACCACTGCCGTGCTATTTTGGATCAATCCCAAAGCTGCAATCCCCGTCGACAGCAATATCAATACCATGAAATCAAAACTCCACCGTGACTGGGTGTGCAAACGCTCGAACAAGGCAATGCGCTCCTCACGAGCCAGTTGCGGCACTCTCAACCGGCAAAACTGCTCAACCCGATTACGCAAACGGTGGGTCAATGAGCGACCGGAACGCATCACCGCCACCGCCAGAGGATCATCCGCAGCCAGCAACCGGTTAGGCACCGTGCCAAAAAGTCGACGCCGGAGGAAGCTGCTGTTGGAGGCACCGATTATGAGCAAATCATGTTTTCCCTCTTCAGCCAAATGGGCGATCACCTGATTGAACTGATCGCTGTTGACCACCTGCAGTTGAACGTGTTGTTCATCCCCCGGATCGATGTCCGCCTCTTTGAGATTGCGCTGCAAAATGCGTTTACCCACTTCCTCACCATCCTGGTCAGCCATACCCGACTGGATGAACAGTGCCGTCAACGATCCCTGCCAACGGTGCGCCAGACGGTTGGCTACTTTAAGGGCCGACCGGGCGTGGGGTCCACCTGCCGTAGGAACCAGAATGGAATCACATTCACTGGGCAAATGCGGGCCGATGCGCAGCGCCAGAGTATCACAACAAGCCCCGTCAAACACCTCGCGTGCGATTTTGTCCGCCTGACCATCCGGCAACGGCGACTCCGTGCGGTTTTTATCGACCAATAACAAAGTCGGAGAACAGCGGTCCACTTGAATCAATGCCCAATCAGAGGTCAATGTCCCATCACTCTGCAAACGTTTGATCTCTGGCAACTCAACTTCCCGCTCCTGCCATTTTTGCAAACAGGCTTCAATGCCCTCAAGCGCCGCTTGCTCAAAAATCAAAATGAGCTCCGGCTCCATCTCCGCCAAAGCAAAAAGCAGCGCCCAATGAGTGATGCGCTCCGCTTCAGCAGGATTACAGATAATAACAGCTACAGCCATGACTTCGGCTTAAAGCATCTCTCATAAAACCCTCACACTTAAAAGGTTTTTTTATGTTAAGACAACGCACAAAACCTGCGGTTAAGGTGAAATTCCAGGAAAATCCCATTATCCGCGAAAATCCCTACAAGCTTCAGCCAACTACGCGCTTTGAAATGCCTGTAAAGATTTGCCGACCAATCTAGCCGACCGGCTAGCCTACCACCACGAACGGTAAGGTCCCCAGGCTCCCCATGCACTAGTGGCCACCATATTCAAATCTACCGCTTCATTCACAGCTGACTGATGATTTTGTTCAGCCCGGTTCATGTTCGCATCAAGGCCTGAATATCTCAGATAATTGTCGACCCTGCCCACATACAGGCTTTTGGAAGCAATGCCATCAGCATAAAAATAAAACAGCTCCCCATCCCGATAACGTTTGGTCACCACCAACTGCGGCAAGGCTTTTAAGTGAGCGAGTTTTTTCGGCGTGTCCGCTTCCAACTTTTTGAAGCCTGCCCGCGAGAGCTCTCTCCTTGTATCTCGGACATTAACCTCTGCCACTGACTTACACCCAGCTAGCCCAAGACTGGTCAAAACCAGCATGGTCATTGAAACCCATAGATACTTTTTCATACTATTTTCCGTTTTTACAATTTAATTAGCTCGATTAAGCTTGTTTCCAAGCTGAACGACTCACCGTTATTTGCAAACTCTAAATCTTTTTCCATCCGGACCCTCAGCATACGAAAACCACCATGAACCCAGACCGCTCCCTCCCCACCAGCACTCGACGTCGATTTCTTAAAACTTCGCTGATCACCGCCGCCTCTTCCCAACTGCTGCCGCCCCTTTTTGCCGCTGAGCCCAAAAAGAAATCGAGCAAAAAACCTGCAGCGATGCAAAATCAAGTCTGTGTTTTTAATAAACCGCTGCAACACCTGTCCTACGACGAGCAGGCCGCCCTGGTCGCAGAAATGGGCTTTGCCGGCATCGAAGGCACCGTTCGCAAGGGCGGACACGTCGAGGCAAAAAACGTCGAACGCGACCTGCCCAAACAAATCGAAGCGCTCAAAAAACATGGTGTCGAAATGACTCTGATGACCTCCGACATCAACAACATCGACGAAGCCATCAACCGCACGGTTCTCGAAACCGCCGCCAAGCTCGGTGTGAAACGCTTCCGCATGCGCCCCTACAAATATGACTACGCCCAAGCCATCCCCGGGCAAATCAAAAACTTCCGCCACACCTATCAAGAGCTGATCAAATACTGCGCCGACCTCGGCATCCGGCCACTCTACCAGAACCACGCCGGAGCCAAATATTACGGCGCCTCGATCTGGGATCTCTACCTGCTGATGAAAGACGAACCCAAAGACCAGGTCGGCATGTGTTTTGACATCCGCCACGCCACCGTCGAAGGCGGTCTCTCCTGGCCGACCGAGTTCCATTTGACGAAACCCTGGTTCGGCATGGTTTACTGTAAAGACTTTGACTGGGACAAAAAAAAGAAAAAACCTTTCAACGTTCCCCTCGGTACCGGTATGGTCGACTACCCCAGATTTTTCTCCATGTTAAGAAAAATAAACTACCGCGACCCGATCTCCCTGCACATCGAATACATCGACCACCGTGACCCCAAACTGCAACAGCAATCCATCGCCGCCGTGCGCCA
>JASFYY010000035.1:0-5196 GCA_045046875.1 Verrucomicrobiota bacterium
TGAGCTGATGAGGAAGAGGCGATACAATAAGGGCATGTGGTTTTGTCTCTCTATTTAGAGCAAAAGTCAAGATTTGAGGGGAGGTGGGGGAAGTGGAACGTAATGGCATTGCGTGGGGGTGGAGTGGTTCGGGGGAAACACAGCCGTAGCGAAGCGAAGACAGCTGGAGGAAACTACCCGAAGGCAAATTGCCCCGCCTTCGCCCCAAGGGCTACGGCGCGCCGGGCAATCCATGCCACGATGTGGAGGGCGTGGGGAGATGTGGGACGTAATGGCATTGCGTGGGGGTGGAGTGGTTCGGGGGAAACACGGATTGCCAATCCATGCCACGATGTGGGGACGATCGAGTTTAGTGTTTTTTTGCTTTGGGTGAAGTGCGTGGTGTGAGGAAGGAATCAATGAGAGTTTTGTTTGCCTGACAGTGGAAGCCTTCTTTGGGGACGGGAAGTTTGGCTGTCCATAGAATGCTGTTTACGAGTAGTTGGGTCATGCCAGCATTTTCAAAAGCAGAGTGGGCATCGAGGCCGCTGAAATTAAAGGAGCGGCCGCCATTGGCACGGTCAAAGATCCATGCAACCACATCTTTCTCACCGCCTTGTTGTGAACCGACATGCGTTTTTCCCGACCATACCAGGGGGGTGATGCCTTTCATGTCGTTCACAAAAGTAAAACCATTCAGCCAACCGTCGTTGATTTTCCAAGGTGATACTCCATGGGATACGGGGTGATCCGGGAATTGATTATGGCTGCTGTCCCAATGGCCGCGTCCGGCGCGGGGTTTTTTATAAACCGCACCGGTCCAATCAAGTGACAGTTTGGCGAGTTGTGGGGGGAACTCCACGGCTTGGTGGAGGCTGACGATGCCGACGCCTTCATCGGCTAGTTTTTGGATCGTGGCGACGCGCTGCGGGTTTGTCAGGTAGGCTTGTTTGCCAGCACCGTCGGTGTAGAAGACGATGGATTTGGCTCCCTTAAAAATGCTTTCATCTGCGGGCCAGTCTTCTATTATCAGTATCGCTTCGATTCCAGATGTTTGTTGCAGAAGGTTCTGCAGTAGTCGACAGCCTGCCAAGTAGTCGTGGTGACCGGGGCGATCCACTTTTTTGGTAGCTCCGGCGATGAGGACGATTTTAATAGGATCGGCCGCTTGCAGCGCGGAAGGCGTGAGCATGAGCCCGGCAGTAAAAATAACAAGGGAACGGAAAAGGCGGGGTGATAAGTTCATAGATAAATCAGAGGGTTGAGTGGTCAGACTATCGCTTTGCGTTCAATGTCTCAAGTTTCATTTTATAAAGTCAAGGAGCGTGATGGTGCGATTAATATCACTCGCAATATTGGTGAGAGGTTTTATGATTTTTGACTTTATGAAAACCTTGTCCCTTTTAGCCCTCCTGATATCTTTCACTGGCTTGGCGTTTGCCCAAGACGGGTTCCGCTCGATTTTTAACGGCAAAGACCTATCGGGCTGGGATGGCAATCCGGAGCTGTGGTCGGTGGAGGACGGAGTCATCACGGGTAAAACCAAAGGGCCGCAACAGCTGACTTATAATCAGTTTCTGATCTGGCGTGGTGGCAAAGTGAAAAATTTCGAGCTGCGGTTGAAAATCAAGCAGTCGGGAAATAACTCTGGTATTCAATATCGCAGCAAAGAGCTCCCAAAAATTGGCAAGTGGTCGATTGGGGGTTATCAATGCGATGTGCACCCCAAAGCGGAGAATAACGCGATGGTTTACGAAGAACGTGGGCGTGGAATTATTGTGAAAAATGGCCAAAGTGTTGTCATCGATCCGCAGGGGGCAAAATGGTTGGTGGCAGAGCGTGATCCGGTGAAGGTGGATGTGGCGCAGTGGAATGACTATACGATCATCGCTCGAGGCAATCATTTGATTCATAAAATCAATGGCAAGGTGACGATAGATTTGGTCGATCATGAGGAAAAAGCTCGCTCGTTGGAAGGGTTGATTGCGCTGCAAATTCACCGAGGGCCTGCGATGAAGGTGCAGATCAAGGATGTGATGCTGAAGGAGCTGCCTGAGGGTGGAGTGATCCCTTTTGCTAAATCGAATATCCCCAATGACGCTCAAGAGATCGAGAAACCAGCTGCAAAAAAGAAAAAAGCAGCAGCAGCTAAAGGCAAAGCTGGCATGAAGGGCAAGGGCAAAGGAAATAAAAAAGGAAAGGCCGCAGCTAGAAAAAAACGTCCGGCGGCGGTTGGGCCGGCTATCGGGCAGAACAAAGCGACGCCGGTGAACCTGATCAAAGCTGCGAAGGGCTTCAAGGTGGAGTTGCTCTATTCGGTGCCGGGCGGAGAGCAAGGATCGTGGGTGGCGCTGTGCAGTGATGATAAAGGGCGCATTTATGCCAGCGATCAATATGGGGATTTGTATCGCTTTGCGCCACCGGCAGCGGGGCAGGCGCTTAAAAGAAAAGATGTCAAAAAGGTTCCGGTTAACATTCGTGCTATCAATGGAATGGTCTATGTGGACGGCGCTTTGTATGCGGGGGTGAATGATTACGAACGCAAAATGCAGAGCGGTCTGTATCGGATCAGTGACAGCGATGGCAACGATGAGTTGGACAAGGTGGAGTTGCTGCGGGGATTTGACTCGAAGAGTGATCACGGGGTTCATGCGGTGGTGCCGACAGCGGACGGTAAGTCGTTTTATCTGGTGACGGGGAACAACGCGGTGCTGACGGAAACCGAGCCCAGCTCTCCAGTGGCGAAGTTGTGGGCGGATGATCATTTGTTGCCGCGCATGCCGGATGGCCGTGGGCATAACCGTTCGGTGCTGGCGCCGGGTGGCATTATCTACAAAGTCTCGCGGGATGGTAAAAAATTCGAAATCTACGCTTCGGGTTTTCGCAATATTTATGGAGCATCGCTCAACCATCAAGGTGAGCTGTTCACATACGACGCGGATATGGAGTATGACTTTAATACGCCTTGGTATCGTCCGACACGGATCAATCATGTGGTCAGTGGGGCGGAATTTGGTTGGCGCAATGGCGCGGGCAAATATCCGGAATTTTATCCCGACACCCTACCCGCCATTCTGAACATTGGGCCGGGATCACCGACCGGCACGACTTTTGGATACGGGGCAAAATTCCCCGCTAAGTATCAGCAGGCCTTGTATGTATTGGACTGGAGTTGGGGCAAGCTTTATGCCGTGCACCTGAAAGAAGATGGAGCGTCCTACACGGCCACCAAAGAGGATTTTATCACCGGCGCACCTTTGCCGATCACCGATGCCCTGATTCGGCCTGAAGACGGGGCGATGTATTTTGCGATTGGCGGGCGTCGGGTGCAATCGGGTTTGTATCGGGTGACTTATGTGGGTGATGAGGATACGTCGCCGATCTCGGCAGAGACAAAAGCAGCGCAAACGGAGGCGGGCGAGTTGCGCCAGCTGCGACATGAGCTGGAGTTTTATCATGGCAAACAGGATGCCAAGGCGGTTGCCAAAGCGTGGCCCTATCTCAATCACCAGGATCGTAATATTCGTTGGGCGGCGCGCATTGTGCTGGAGCATCAAGCGGCTGCAGAGTGGCAGGATCGGGCTTTCAATGAAAAAGATCCGGGACGTCAACTGCCGGCTTTGCTTTCATTGGCCCGGGTGAGCGGTAAAGGTCCGAGTCATCGCGAGAAGGATTATCAGGTGGATAGCGCGGTTCGCGACCAGATTTTGACGGCTATGTTGAAATTGGATTGGGCGAGCCTTTCCCATGACCAGCAGCTGACTTATGTGCGCTTGGTCGAAATCGTTTTGCACCGTTTTGGCAATCCTGACCAGGCGACGGTGGCGGCTTTGATTGCCAAACTGGATCCGGCATTTCCGGCAGCGAGCTTTGATCTGAACTGGTTGCTCTGTGAGACGCTGGTTTATTTGCAGGCTCCGAATGCCGCGGCCAAAGGCATGGCCTTGATCGAATCGGCATCGGGACAGGAGCAACAGCTCGAATACGCACGCAGTCTGCGCATGTTGAAAGCCGGTTGGACTCCGGAATTGAGGCGCAGGCAACTGCAGTGGTTTTTGAAAGCTGCCAATTTCAAAGGAGGCGCGAGTTTTGATAAGTTCATCGAGTTCATCCGCAACGATAGTCTGGCGACTTTCACGGAGGCAGAGAAAAAACAACACGCGACGCTGATCGCTAAAAAGGCGGTGCGCAAATCGGCTATTGAAAATGCGGGCGCGATCTTCGTTGGACGCACGCCGAAGGTGTGGACTCTGGATGAACTTAGCGCTGCTGCAGCGAAGGGAATGAAAAATCGTAACTTCGAAAACGGGCGCAAGATGTTTGCGGCTAGTGCTTGTTTTGCTTGTCACCGTTTTGGCAATGCCGGCGGCATGACTGGACCGGATCTCACTGGTGCGGGGGGGCGTTACAGCGCGCATGATTTGCTCGACCAGATTCTCAATCCGAGTAAGGAGATCAACGAGCAATTCGCGCCGATCGTGGTGACCAAACTCAATGGCGAAGTCGCCAGTGGCGTGGTGGTCAACCTCAGCGGTGACAACGTAACCTTGAATACGGATCTCTCCGATCCTAATCAACGGGTTAATATCGACCGCAAACAGGTCAAGAGCATCGAGGTGAGTAAGGTGTCACCGATGCCGCCGATGTTACTGTCGATGCTCAAGCAGGAGGAGATCCTCGATCTGATCGCTTATGTGTTGAGTGGTGGGGATCAAAAGAATGCGATGTTTAAGGGCACCGCCACTAAGAAGTGATTTTTTTGGAAGACAAAATTCAGCCCAATCCTGTTTAGCGCAGGGTTGGGCTTTTTATTGATCGGCAAGCTTAAGCTTGATTCATGGCTTCCTTGGCGCGCTTTTCCATTTCTTCAGGGGACACTTCTTCGGTTTTCTGGCTGAAGTTCCAGCGGTAGCCAAAGGGGTCCTTGACCATTGCTGAGCGCGCACCCCAGAATTCATCCTTGGGTTGCTTGAGGGCAGTGGCTCCAGCGGCGATTGCATCAGCGAATGATTGCTCGCAGTCTTCTGTATTGATGGCAAACAGGCAGGATGCGGTGGTGCCTTCAGGCATCGCTACGGCGTGCCAATCGGGCGCTTCGTCGGAGATGTAGAGCAGAGAGTTTCCGATCATGAATTCGGCGTGGAAGAGACCGCCGTCGGGTTTTGGCATGCGGTAAAGTTCTTTAGCTGCAAGGGCTTTGATGTAAAAGTCGAGCGC
>JASFYY010000036.1:0-51337 GCA_045046875.1 Verrucomicrobiota bacterium
CGCCCGGCTACTGCTCTGGTTGATCTGCAAATGACCACCCGCTCCCAGACCGATCTCCGCTGCTCCTCCTGTGACCACCCCTCCAGTCGGATTCGCCTGCAAATTCGAAGGTAAAAAGACCAAACTTGGAAACAGGGATAACAGCACCAGTGACTGCAAACTTTTATTTTGGCGGAGGGATTGGATGAATTTCTTCATAAAAATCAGCTTATTAAAGAGGGGAAATCAGAAACAGAGTTTTAATATCAAAATTACCCTCCTGCCTAAAAAACATCGGCGCCGCGGACTTAAGCAATCGATATTCTACGCTTGGGAGAATTTTTAAAAAAAAGATGGGTCAATTCCATGAAAACTAAATGAGAAATCTACTCACACTTGCTCTCAATTTTTCATCTGTGACAAAATATCTATTAAATCAAACACCCCTTGGTGCTTAGAAATTTGCCCGACCGCCAAAATGGAAGCGTCCATTCTCACCATCATCGAAATTATTTTCAATCACTTGATAACCGTAATCCAGACGCAAACTGAAATTATCATCCAGCTGATAACGAAGTCCGAGTCCCACACTGCCCAGACCAAATGACCCCGGAGCGCCTTCCGGGCTCTCCGAAGAAGCCACATAACCATAATCAAAAAAGGTCAAGAACTGCATGCCATCCTGGGCATTATGGAAACCCAGCAAATTCGCCGGACTCAGCGAAGGCGTGCGCAGTTCCAGATTGGCCACCACCCCTTGGTCGCCACGCACAATACGCTGCTCCCAACCTCGCACGGTATCAAACCCACCTGCTCCCAGAGTTTCACTAGCCAACAGATTGGTGCTTGAGTATTGCCCTTCCACACGAGTGATCAAACCCCAGTTTTTAGGTAGATAAAAATTCCGCTCAATCGCAGAACGGCCATAGACATAATTAGCGTCAGCCCCTCCTCGTTGAGAACGAAAAACCTCCGTTTCATTATCACTGGAAAGCCCGCCCGGACTCCAGATCACTTCATTGTCAACTTTCGTCGATCCCCACCGGTCACTCTGGATGATGTTGTATCCCAAACCAAACTGCAGGATCTCAGTAGTGGTATCAAAAACTTCCAACCCACCAAATGCCAGGCTGCTATTCGAGGATTTATAATCAAATCCCAACTCCAACTCATGAACCCAACGTCCCGAGCTTTTCAAAGGAATCGTATAACGTATGCTTTCCTGCTGATCCCTACCTCCAATATTCACCACTTCTCCTGCAGCCGTAGTATCGACACCCTGATTCACCCACGCACCCAACAAGGTCAAGTGATGCCTCCAAGGCAAGTAAGAGGTCCACACCACCGAGTGTCCCTGAATCTTTTTAAAGTCAAAATCACTCGAATATTGGTAGCTCAAAGTATTTTCCAGATCAAAGAACAAGGGCCCCGCCCAGTTAAAACCAGCCAGAAAACGATCTTCACCCAAAAAACTGTTACCCGAGTTCTCCACCCCCGCATAAAATGACAACGGTTTGACATCGTTGGTGCGTAAAATGAGATCAGTCGTGCCGTAATCAAAACCAGGGCTGTAAATCATATCCACCTGTCGGAAAGGGTTTTTATTGATCCACTGCAAATCAGCCAACAAGGTACTCTCTTTAAGAACCTGCCCCTGCTTCAACCTGATCTGATCCTTGATGAATTCAGGATCACTGTATTTAGCCCCCTCCACGATCACTTTACCCACCCGGCCTTCGATCACTACCAATTGCAACACCCCGTCATTGATCTCCTGCTCAGGCACCAGCACATCGACCACCGGCATATCACTTGCCCGGAAAGCCACCACCGCAGCACGCACCATTTGATCCAATACCGACAGAGAAAGAGGTTTCCCTAAATACTCAGCAAAACTGTTCTGCACCTTCTCCGGCAATGTCACCCCTTCGGTCAAAACTCCACTCACACCAGAGCGGCCTTTTTTCACCACATCGAGTGTTCTAGGAACCACCACCACTCCTCTCAAATTTGCTAATAACTGTGTCTCATCCGAAACGCCTGGCACCGCCGTGCCCGAACCATCAGGCCCCGTCACTTCACCACCAGCCTGAGCTCCTCCTACCGGTACCGACTGCATCGCCGGCTTGCGTCTAGTTGGATTGTTAAACGGATTCTCCCATGACCACTTGGATCCGGAAGCTTCCTCCCCCTGTATATCGCCCGCCCGCTTCAACCAGCGACTGCCTCCACTTTCCGGCACACTTCCTTTAGCCACCACTTGTTGATTCTGGATGTGCCTCGAGTTGCGGTTAAAAGCCTGTAAATTTCTGCCCGAAGGTGTTGTCGGCTGAATCGCCGGACCATCATACTCATAATAAACCGGTGCAGGCAATGGAGCCGGAGCGGGTGTTGTCACCGCCTGCCGGTTAGCTCCCTGGCTACTTTGGCCTTGGAATACATGCTCCAATTGCGGTTCTTGGATCTGATGACTTGTTTGATTGCGCTTTGCTTTCCTTTTTGCCAACCAACCCTTTGGTTCTTCTTCAAATGCACTCGGTATCGGTGGCAACACCGCCAAATTGCTAGAACTCGTCACAGGGACATCATTTGCACTTTCCCGACTGGTTTGTACTCGATTACTCTTAGGACGTTTCAGCCAGTTTTTCTTTTTCTTCTTCTGACCATAAACTTGCATCGACCGACCCGATAAAGATGTTGGAGTGGCATAACTTGCAGCCGGACTTGAAGCAGCCGGAGCCGACGCACCTGCTGGCGATACATTCCCTGCTCCCTCTTGAGCCTGAATGAGAGATCCGCTTAACAACAAAACTAATCCCAGGCAAAACGCTATTTGCCAAGTATGATGTATCATCCTCATATCTATTGTTTTTTGATGCTTCATTATAAAAATAATAACGCCACCTACAGCACCTCTTGTATAAATAGGAGCCGCCAAAGTGGATTTCAGAGTGAATCCTGAACGATTTAGGCCTAAACAGCAAGGGGAATCGAGAATATTTTCACCAAAAAAGCACACAAATTTCAGCATTTTTCATTGTTTAATCACCATTCAGCAGAAAACTCCCGACTTCAATCCCCATAACACCCACTGCTCAATCAAATTACAAAGCTTTCCATTCTTTCCAATACCAGAGACAAAAAAGCAAAAAGAAGTAGTTTTACCCTTGTCCAGTTGACGCCATAGTCACCCAATATACCTGTCTGCCGCCCTGCCCCACCACCACAATGACCACCGCCCAAAGTTCCAACCCAGTAAAAGCCCGCTATATCATGATCGGCGGGTTTCTTGGAGCTGGAAAAACCACTTCAATCCAAAAGTTCGCTCAACACCTCGACAAACAAGGTCTCAGAGTCGGGCTCATCACCAATGACCAGGGCGCCGGACTAGTCGATTCCGCGCTCGGGCGTTCCAATCGTTTTCCCGTCGAAGAGATTTCCGGCGGCTGTTTTTGTTGCCGTTTTAATTCCCTCATCGACGCTGCCCGCCATCTCAGCGAAGAAAATCGACCCGATGTTTTCCTCGCCGAACCAGTAGGCTCCTGCACCGACCTGGTGGCCACCGTCAGCCTACCGCTGGAAAAAATCTACGGTGAAGAATTTGTCGTCGCCCCCCTCTCCGTGCTCGTCGACCCGACACGCGCACGACGGGTTTTTGGTCTCGAAGATTCAAAACGAAAGTTATCTGATAATGTTCGTTACATCTACCGCAAGCAGCTTGAAGAAGCTGAAATCATCGTGATCAATAAAATCGATACCCTTGCCGACGACGAACTCGCCTCTTTGCGGGAATTCTTTTCCAAGCAATTCCCCGACGCACAAATTCATGAAATTTCTGCACGAGCAGATCTGGGACTCGAGCCTTGGTTCCAAACTACTCTCGACTCCCAAATGAACGTCTCCCGCTTCCTTGAAATCGACTATCAACGTTATGGTGAAGGAGAAGCCCTATTGGGATGGCTCAATAGCACCATAGAAATCGAAAGCCCTAATGACGACGCTGAATTTGACGGCAACCAGATTCTCGATGAGCTCGCCCGGAATCTACGCAGCGCCCTGGCCGAGCAAAATGTCGAAATCGCCCATCTCAAGATGACCCTAACTCCGATCAACGACCCGATGGAAATCGCCGCCATCAACCTGGTTCGATCCGACGCCCAACCCGAGCTCTCCCACCGCCTCATCGACCCGCTGGAAGACGGCGAAATCCTGCTCAACATCCGCGCCGAAGCGTCTCCAGAAACCCTCGACCAAGCCGTCGCTCAAACAATCGAATCCATTCTCCACTCAAAACATCAACTCAAATCCCGCATCACCCACAGCGAACACTTCCGCCCCGGCATGCCCAAACCGACGCACCGGATCACTTCGTAAGCATCTATATTAATCTTAAATTTCAAATCATTCATGCTCATCCCTTCCATCCAATTCGCGGCTCGCACTTTAGCTACTGCTGACAAACGCCACCTCGCCAAGTTCATGTGGAACTTCGGCTTCAAAGGCGTGCGTTCGGTGCAGTTATTCAAAAAACGCATGAAACAAGGCGAGTATTTCCCGCCCTTTCTTTATCTCTCCATCCTCAACTCCTGCAACCTGCGCTGCCAAGGCTGTTGGGTCGATGTCGACAAACCGCAAGTCAAAATCGACTTCGATCGGCTCAACCAAGTGGTCAACGACGCCCGCGAACATGGCAATTCTTTCTTCGGCATCCTCGGCGGCGAACCTTTCATGCACACCGAGCTGCTGGACTTCCTCGCCCAACACCCCGATTGTTTTTTCCAAGTCTTCACCAATGGACAACTGATCACCGACAAAGTCGCCAAACGCCTGCGTCAGATCGGCAACGCCACACCGCTCGTTTCAATCGAAGGCAACGAAGTGATCTCCAACGAACGTCGCGGAGGCAAGGACGTTTATAAACGCACCCTGCGCGGTCTCGACAACTGCCTCAACAACGGCTTGCTCACCGGCGTCGCCACATCCCTCTGCCAAACCAACATCGACGAACTGCTCACCGAAGACTGGCTGCGCTCGCTAGCCAAACGCGGTGTACATTACGCCTGGTACCACACCTACCGCCCGGTAGGCCCCCAAATCCACGAAGAACTCGCCCTCACCCCCGAACAAGCACGGCGGGTGCGCCAGTTTGTCGTCGATATGCGGGTCAAACTACCGATCGCCATCATTGATGCCTATTACGACGGTCAGGGAAAAGCACTTTGCCCGATGGCCACCGGCATCTCCCACCACATCGGCCCCAGTGGCAGCATCGAACCCTGCCCGATCATCCAATTCGCCGCCGAGAACATTCACGACAGCGATTCGATCTACGAGCAAATGACAAAATCCGAGTTTCTCAAGGATTTCCGCAAAGTCGCCGCCCAACACACCCGGGGATGTGTGGTGCTCGAGCGGCCGGATCTGGTGCAACAAATAGCCAAAAAACACGGTGCCAAAGACAGCACCATCCGCCAGACAGCTATGGCAGAACTCGAAAGCATGACTCCGCGTGGCAGCCAATTCCTACCCACCGGCGAAGAAATCCCCGAAAAACACCCCGCTTACTGGTTGGCGAAAAAAATCTTATTCAATGACTTTGGTGTTTACGAAAATCTGGATAAAGGTAAAACAAGTGAGTGATCCCGAACATAAAATTCTCTACTGCCGCTGCGCCTACGCCAAAGTCGTTCCCGACGAGGTGAAAAACGAGGTGCTGGAAAAACTGTGTGCCTCCGGCCAGCCCTTCGAATGTGTTGCCGATCTCTGCGAAATGTCAGCCCGCAAAGACCCACAACTGCAATCCCTGATCAAAAACGGACAACCTGTCAAAATCGTCGCCTGTTACCACCGTGCGGTGAAGTGGCTGTTCCACTCCGCCGGCCACCCCTTCCCCGAAGAGGACAACTCCACCATCAAAGTGCTCAACATGCGTGAGCAAAGCGCCGGGGAAATCCTAGCAGCCCTGCTGCCGGAAGATGAGTCAACATAGCGGGTCGCTGCAAAGTAGAGAAAACTTTTCATTTTGAGTTTTTTCACTTATGGTGCGTCACCATGCCTCAATCCCCCCTTCGTTCCTTTCTTTTATTACTCTCTATCGGTCTTTCACTAAGCCTGCCCCCCTCAGCATTCACCAAGGACTGGCCAACTTATCACGCCGACGCCTCACGCAGCGCTTATACCACCGAATCCGTCCCCAATCAGCTCAGCCTGCGCTGGATCTTCCAATCCCCCACCCCACCACAACCCGCCTGGCCGACTTCCGCCCGGGTTGAATTTGATTTAGTGTTCCAACCAATCATTGCCGGCAGCACCGTGCTTTTTGGCAGTTCGACCGACAACAAGGTTTACGCTTTTGATGCCGTCAGCGGCAAAGCCAAGTGGGAATTTTTCACCAATGCCCCCGTCCGTCTAGCACCCACCGCTTGGCAAGACCGGGTTTTTGTAACCAGCGATGACGGCTGGCTTTACGCCCTCGCCCTCGCCGACGGCAAGCTTTTATGGAAACACCGCGGCGGCCCTTCTGATGCCACCGTGATCGGCAACGAACGCATCACCTCCAAATGGCCGGCTCGCGGCGGCAGCGTGGTTTTGGACAACATCGTCTATTTTGCCGCCGGAGTATGGCCCAGTGACGGGGTTTATCTGCACGCTCTTGATGCCGCCACCGGCAAACCGGTCTGGAGCAATGACAAAACCGGACAACTTGAAATGGCTCAGCCCCATGGCGGCGCCAATGCCGAAAGCGGGGTCTCTTCACAGGGTTATTTATTAGCCGATGACCAACGCATCATCGTACCTGCCGGGCGTTCGGTGCCTGCAGTGTTTAATCGCAAGGACGGGTCACTGTTATACTATCAGTTAGCAAAAAACCAACACCGCGGCGGCACCCTCACCATGATCACCGACCAGGTTTTCAGTAATGGCGGCTGCTTTTTTGATCTGAAAACCGGTGACCTCAAAACACCTTTCAGCATGGGCCCCAGCGCCGGCATCCCTGGCGGCCTGGTTCGCTCAAACGGACGATCCCTGACCGCCTACAAATGGGAAGACAGTCAAAAAGTAGATCGCAAGGGCAAAACGGAAAAGGTCCGGCAACTAGTGGAAAAACGTCTGACCCGACTCAACTCGGATGTGATTGAGTTCATCATCGCCGGCGGCGACGCCATCCTCGGCGGAGACGGCGAGGTCAGTGCGGTGGATTACTCTGCCATGCGCAACGCCTGGTGGACGCACAAAGTCAAAGGCAAGGTGCGCGGCATCGCAGCGGGCAACGGCTATCTGGTGATCAGCACCGACCAAGGTTATGTTTATGGTTTTGACGGCGAAGCAGCTCCGGCCAATGGCCCGCTGATCACCATTCCGGGCAGCCAACAAAAACCGCAAGCCGCACCAGCCAACATCGTCGCCGCAGCCAAAGAGATCCTAAAAAAATCGGCTATCACAGCAGGTTTTTGTGTCGACCTCGATGCGGGCAACGGCGATCTGGCCATCGAACTCGCTCGTCGCAGCAAGCTGACCATCTACGCGGTGCAAGCCGATGCCAAACTGGCTGCGGAAGCACGCCGCAAGATCGAAGCCGCTGGATTTTACGGCACCCGCATCACGCTACACCAAATCGATCCAACCCACACTTCTTACCCACCCGACTTTGCCAACCTCGTTATTTCGTCCACCCAACTTGGTGGCAATGCAGCATCGGCCGAACTCAGTCTGGAAATGAAACGCCTGCAACGCCCCTACGGAGGCACCATCGTCACTGGAGCCACAGGCCAGATGAGCACCGATGTGCGTGGCGAATTGGTCGGCGCCGGATCCTGGACCCACTACAACTCGAACCCCGCCAATACCCTCTGCTCCGATGACCGTCTGGTGAAAGGTCCACTCTCGATGCATTGGTTCCGCGATGTCGACTTTGAAATCCCCAACCGCCACGGCAACGGCCCGGCGCCACTTTCCCACAAAGGGTATCTGGTAGTCGGCGGCGTGGACGGCATCGCCTGCCTCGATGCTTACAACGGCCGCACCGTGTGGATTTTTTCGCTCAAGGATCATCTCCGGGACTATGACGGCATCCATCACGATGTCGGCACCGCCGAAACCGGCAGCCCTTTTTGCATCGGAGACAATCAGGTTTTTGTGAAACAAGGCGACTTCTGCCTGAGCCTGGATCTGGCCACCGGCAAACAACTGCACCGCTTCAAAACACCCGTCACCAAGGACGCTAAAAACCGCAATTGGGGCTACCTAGCTTATCATAAAGGAAAACTATTTGGATCAGTTTCCAACCAGGCACACAACGTCAGCCCACGTTACAAATTGACCAATCTGCGCACCGAATCCGTCATGCTCTTTGCTATGGATGCCATGGCCGGCACCCTGTTCTGGCAACGCCCGGCCAAACACTCAATCCGCAACAATACCATCACCATCGCTGGTGAAAAACTCTATTACATCGATCGCCCCATCGTCACTGCCGACCGGATTGACAAACCCACGCGCAATGGCCGCCCCCGCAAAAAGCTGCCTGCAACGGACATCCCCAGCGGCACCTTGTATGCCATCAATAGCAGCACCGGCAAAGACGTCTGGACCAGTCAGGATAAAATCTGGGGAACCCAACTTTCCGTCAGTGCCCCGCACAACGTGCTATTGATGAACTACTCTGCAGTGCGTCACGGTTTTTTTGCCCTGCCCTCCGAAACCGGCGGACGGCTCGCCGCCTTTGATAGCAACAGTGGCAAACGCCTGTGGGACATCGCAGCCAAATACCGCTCGCGCCCGATCATCAATGACAGCATCATCTATGCCCAGGACGGAACCTGGGACCTAAAAACCGGCAAAGCCCTGCCCTTCAAGCTCGACCGTTCCTACGGTTGCGGACAAATCGCCAGCGGCAGTAACATGATGCTGTTCCGCTCCGCCACCCTGGGTTATGTCGATATCAGCAGCAGCGAACCCAAAACCAAAAACTTCGGCGGTATCCGCCTCGGTTGTTACCTCAACGCCATCCCCGCGGCTGGCCTTGTATTAGTCCCGGACGGCTCTTCCAAATGCCAATGTTCATACCAAATGCGCGCTTGGTTCGCCCTAAGGCCCCAGTAAATCAGAAACCCATAATCCCCTAATTCAACATATCCCTCTCTTACTCTTATTATCCCCTCTTATTCACGTCTATTAGCGGTTCTCCCCCCCTAACTCCATCAATCATGAAAACATCACGTCGTCAATTTTTCCAAACATCTGCTGCCACCGGACTCGGACTCGCTGCAGCAAACTCCATTGCCTCTGCCCAACTACCCCGCTCCGCGGCGCAAGCTGACTTCACCGTTAAAAATGGCAACATCCGCCAGTCCATCATGGGCTGGTGTTTTGGCAAACATTTCAAAGCTGTTGAACTGGCCAAACACTGCAAGGACATCGGTCTGGTCGCCATGGAAGGCATCCCCATCAGCGCTTATCCGGAAGTAATCAAAATGGGATTCAAAATCTCACTGGTCAGCAGTCACAGCTTCAAAAAAGGCCCCTGCAATCCTGAATTCCACGACGAAGTCGTCGAAACCCTCACCGATCGGATCAACATTGCCGCCGACATCGGTTGCAAAAATGTCATCACCTTCACCGGCATGCGTTATGACGGCATGGATGATGAAAAATCCGCCCAACGCTGCATCGACACCTGGAAGGAAGTTCTTCCGCTGGCTGAGAAAAAAGGTATCACCCTCACCTTCGAGCATCTCAACTCACGCGACGGCTCCCACCCAATGACCGGCCATCCAGGTTATTTTGGTGACGACGTGGACTTTTGTATCGACCTGGTCAAACAAATCGGCTCGGAAAACTTCAAACTGCTCTTCGATATCTATCACGTTTCGATCATGAATGGCGACATCATCCGTCGTATCCGCAACGACCACCAATACATTTCCCACTACCACACCGCCGGCAATCCCGGCCGCGGCGAAATCGACGACACCCAGGAAATCAACTACCCTCCAATCATGCGCGAAATTTTAAAAACCGGCTACAAAGGTTTTGTCGCCCAGGAATTCATCCCCACTTGGGACGACCCCGTACTCGCCCTGAGACATGCCGCGATGACCTGTGATGTTTGATTAGGCTGTAGAATTTATGATTTATGACTTCAGAGTCGTAATGAAAAAAAATACCTTCATCTCAGTCACGGAAGTGATCAGTTGGCTCGCCCTCGCCAACTCGTTTCTCATCACGTATACGCTGTTTGCACAAATACGTCGAAGCGCATCCAGCCTGTATAAGCAGATCCTCCTTCCCGACACACCACTGCCAGCGCTCACTCGTCTCGCCCTCGATGACGGCGTTTTGTTGCCAGGCTTTGCCATCAGCGGCATCATTTTTTGCCTAGTCGCTATTTGGCTAAGGCGTTTCGAAGCCTTTCGTGCCCATCAACCTTTCATTCTGACTTTGGGCTGGATCATCGTATTCACAACGATGGCCGCATTTTTTATCGCGCTCTGGATGCCAATCATCGCCGCCACCACGATGCTAGGAGCCCAGTGATCCAATAGCTCAATATCTGTAAAAAAAAATCAGAGCCGCTCCTTCCACAAATCAGCACCATTGCTATAGCAAGCTCTCAAATTACCGAAACCCTGTCCGCCCGGACAACTTTTCGCTACCCCTCACCACCAAGAGATCCCCCCGCCTCTAATCAATATGCCTCCTTCATATTACCGAAACTTTGTCCGCCCGGACAAGTTTTCGGTACCAGCCATCAAGCGTAATCCCAGAGATACTCCCTCCCTAATGCCACGTAGAAAAATGGCTTGTATCATTGCCTCCAGTGAAGCTAACAATGCCTTTTTTCAAACTCGCTCCTCCGGTTTCGCTTGGTTACCCCACGAGGATTTGAACCTCGACTGATAGAATCAAAATCTATAGTGCTACCATTACACCATGGGGTAAATCCATGACGGCGAGACCTTGCTGACCTCGCCACTTCAAGCGCGCCACACCAATACGCAAAGCTGACCTCAACGCAACCCTTTGCCGCGATATTTTACACAAATTTTTTGTGCTATTTTTTCTCCAGCAAACTATGCCCGGTCATCACCGAAGGAGCGTCCAGTCCCATCATCTCCAAAAGCGTCGGAGCCACATCGGCCAGGATGCCATCCTGCAACTTGTGACAATCAGCATCGTCCGCTACATAAATCATCGGCACCAGATTGGTGGTATGCGCCGTCTGCGGTGAGCCGTCAGGATTGCGCATCACTTCACAGTTGCCATGATCAGAGGTGATCAGCAGCTTGCCATCCAGTTCCAATACCCGCTTCACCACTCTTTTCACACAGCTGTCGATCATCTCCACCGCTTTGATCGCAGCATCAACATCCCCTGTGTGGCCCACCATGTCAGGGTTGGCGTAGTTCAAAATCATCAGATCGTAGTTTTCAATTCGGTCCACCACGGTATCGGTCACCTCTTCAGCGCTCATTTCCGGCTGCAGGTCGTAAGTCGCCACCTTTGGCGAAGGCACAATAGCCCGATCCTCTCCGGCAAAAGGCTTTTCTTCCCCACCGTTGAAAAAATAAGTCACATGCGGGTATTTTTCCGTTTCTGCGATGCGCAACTGGGTGCGTCCGGCACTGGCGACCACTTCCCCCAACACTTTTTCCAGCTTTTCCGGAGGGAATACCACCGGACAGCCATATTTCTCATCATACTCGGTCAAAGTGACATAATTAACTTTTGGCCAGACGCCACGATCAAAGTCAGCAAAATCAGCTTCAAGAAAAGCCCGCGACAACTGACGCGCACGATCCGCCCTGAAATTAAAAAACAAGATCACATCACCGTCATTCACCCTTTGTTGATCCGGTTCCGAAAAAATCATCGGCAACAAAAACTCATCCGTCTTGTCCTCTTTATATTGATGCGCAATAGCGTCCGACGGCAGCACTTCACAAAACTCACCCACCCCGTTCACAATCGCATCCCAGGCCAACTTGCTGCGCTCCCATCGATTATCGCGATCCATCGCATAATAACGACCGATCACCGTGCCGATATGCACCCCGATCTCTCCCAGTTTATCCTCGACATAACTGACATATTTCTCGCCACCAGTCGGCGAAGTATCACGCCCATCGGTGATAGCATGAACCATGATATCATCACAACCCGCCGCTTTAGCACTTTCAGCCAGAGCAACCAAATGTTTTTGGTGACTGTGAACCCCTCCATCAGATACCAAGCCAATCAAATGCAGGCGATGCCCCCTGGCTTGATCAAAAGCGTCAACCAAGATCGGATTTGAAGCCAGTTCTTTTTCCTCAATTGCCTTATTAATACGCGTAAGGTCTTGATAAACAATACGCCCTGCCCCTAGATTCAAATGACCAACCTCTGAATTCCCCATCTGCCCGTCAGGCAAACCCACATCGGTTCCACTGCCGCTGATCCGGCACACCGGATACTTGGCAAACAACTTGTCATGATAAGGAGTGTTTGCGAGCAAGGTGGCATTGCCGTCCTTCTTTGCACTGCTATCCCCGCCTGGGTTTTCGGCCCATCCATCCCTGATTATCAATACTGCTGGTTTCTTCGACATCTTAGTTTTTATTCGAGTACAATTCGACTCAATTCAAGTAACAATCTTTCCCGCTGCCTGACGATCAGCCTCGCTGATCTCCCCCAGACGATGCCGCCGCTCTCCCAGCCGCGGCGCACAAGACATCAGCGCTTTGATATAGGGATGCTGTCCGGCTAATAAAACTTCGCTTACTTTGCCTTGTTCCACCACTCGCCCGTCAAACATCACCACCACTTCATCGGCCAACGCCTCAATAATTCCCGGATGATGAGTGACCAACAACATGGATAATCGCTGACGGTTTTTTAAATCCACCAACAATTCGAGAATTTGTTGCTCCACGGTTGCATCCAAATGGGCCGTCATTTCATTAACCACAATCAAATCCGCCCCGGCCTGCAACGTCATCGCAATCACCACCCGGCACAAGGCCTCGGCAGACAACTGTTCTGGCAAACGGTCCAATGCCGATTCCGGTTCAGCCAACCCCACCTCATACAGTGCCTGGATCAGGTTTTGACCGGATTCACGCTCAGTCCGGGACTTCCAAGCGGCGACCTCCGACAAGTGTTGCCTAATACTGCAACAAGGATTAAGCACATCCATCGTTTGTCGATCCACATAAGCCACCCTGCGTTGACGCAAGCACCGCAACCTGCCCGTCGACATCTTGAGCATATCCTCCCCCACCAGACAAAGCTCACCCTGCTTCACCTTCAATCCCTGATAAAAAAACAAAGCTGCCGCCACCCAAGCCACCGCCGACATGCCCGCCCCATCCTCTCCCGTCAGCGCCACCACTTGCCCACGCTGCACACTCAATGAAAGATCCCGCACCACCTCCTCCTGCTCACGGATATCCCGAACAAGACTCAGGTGCTTGATCTGCAAGACCGGCTGTTTGCCCTGATCTTGTTCAGATGATGTTTCCATTTTTTCGCTCATGACAAACATCAATACACATCCGGCCCCACTCGATCCTGCGATGTGGTTTTTGCCCACATTCCAAGCCAATCAAAAAATACCACAGCTCCCCACAAAGCCAGTGACAAAAAAACCAATAAATCCGGATCCTGCCACATCCGCTGCCTACCCTCCGCCAGCAAAGTTCCCCACCGCCCTGCATTCTCCGCACCTTCCTGTAATAACGAAAAATCCAAAGCCGTCACCGCTACCAACATCAACGGGAACAACAATAGAACCCTTGCCAATACCCTGGGCCAGATCACAGGGATGAAATGTCTGAAAAAAATCTGCCCTGGCCGCAAACCTGTGGCTCGTGCCGCCTCCACCCAAGGACGGGATTCTATATCCAAAAACCACCGACTGAGCACCCCCACTCCCAATACCGCACTGATCACCACCAATAACCATACCATCGACCAATAACCTGCCCCCACTACCGGCAACGCCACCAACATCACAAACAGCAGCGGCAGCGCCCACAGCGCTGAGTGAATTCTAGCCACCAAACAATAAGCCCTCCATCCTCCCAGCCCTCCCAGAACTGCCGAGACAAAAAAAGCCAGGCACAAAGACAGGCAACAAATCAATCCACTCATCACCAAGGTCTCGTTCGCCGCAATCAACACCCGCCACAGATCTGATCGTATCAATGACTCTGAACCTGACTCCGCCTCCCAACGAAAGTCCGCAAACAGCTTGATCCCCCATGAGAAAGCCAACAACAAAAAAACTCCCAAATAAGCTTGTTTCAAACGCCGCCACATCTTTGTCTGTCTTTTTCTAGCCCCTCCCGCCTCCACTGGGTTTTTTACTGCTCCCGGCTGGTCGACCAAAGCGCTCATCACACTCAAACCTCCTTGCTCACGGGTTTTACCATCCAACAAGCCGAACATCGCTTCGAGAAAAAATCCACCCAATCCGACCATCATCATCAAAACAAAACCAGTGACAAAAATTCTACCAAAATCACTATCAGTCGCAATCCTGAAAACCATCTCTCCCAAGCCGGGGAAACGAAAAACCCATTCAATCAAAATCAAAGAAGCCAACAAAAAAGGCAACACCCTCAGCAACGCCCCCCCGATGTCCCGCAAAGAATTTTTCACCACATAGTGAAAATACAAATGATCACCAAACACCCCCCTGCGCTCAGCTGCGCGCACAAAATCCTGCTCACGAACAGCGCGCAAAACCTGCGCCACTTCCTTCGCCAACCAGGAAGCCGCACTAAGAGCCACCGCCCCAGCGGGTAATAACAACCGCCACCACCCAGCGGTTCGAGTATCACGGGCGTTCCAGAAATCAAATCCCCGGCTGCCCTTTTGCATCCATTCAAAAACCGGCACCCCGGTAACATCAAGCAAATAATAGAGCAGCAAAACAGCCAGCACAAAGGCAGGCAAGGCATACAAAAACTGGCAGGGTAGTAGAAAAATCCGCCCAAGCAGTCGCCACCCCGATCGTCGTCCCTGACCCGCCGATGCCAAACGCCCTGCAATCATCCCCAAGGGCAGCCCCACGCCCAGTACCAGGCTCATCGCCAGCATACTGACTTTCAAACTTTGCCACCCAGCCCGGATCAACTCCTGAGTAAAGTTAAGTCCTCGTTCGTCTCCGGAACCACCGGCCTGCCCGTCGATCGAGCTCCCTTGATCCGGCAATACCTCCAAAACCAACTGCCACACATGACGCTCCAATTCCCGGTCGTGACGCAGAGCCTCCAACTTCATCAATCCTTCGACAAAAATGCCTAGTATCAGGAAGGAGAGCACCGCTCGAAAAAAATATTTCATGCAAAGATCGACCAGATAGTCCGCCTTACTGAGTTCGGAATTTTTCATTCGTTCCCGTCTCCTTCCCTTGCGGCTGATACCCACCACTGCCAATCATAACGCAGACCTGCAGTAGAACTCCTCGCCGCTTCGTCCGACCAAACACCGTTTTTTCCCAAACGGCTGCTGCGCACCGCCCCTTCCCTCAATACCACCGATTCCGCGCTTTCAGTCAAAAACAAAGCCGCCTGCAATTGCATAATCTTATCCTGCAAGGCCTGCGCCAGCTTCCTGACTTCATCCGGATCCGATTCCCGCTGCAAAGACTGCAACAGCTGATCCACCGGCGCACTGCGCAGAGCAAAAATATTTCCTCCCCCGCGTTCACTCTCAGCCGAATGCCAAACCCGGTACTGATCCCGCCCGGACTCCAGTTCCCAACTGATCAAAGCCGCATCAAAATCACGCAGCAACAAATGATCCTCAACCAATTCAGTCCAGGCCATAGGAAAAACCTCAACTTCAACGCCATGTGCCTGCCACCCCTGTGCCAATAGTTCCGCCACTCTCATATGCTCCGGAGAATCCTGATCCACCAACAATTTGAACGCCAATCGCTCACCGCTCGCCGAGCGCCACGCATCACCTTCCTCCCTCCAGCCCGCCTGCTCAAGTAAATCGCGACCTTTTTCAACATCCAAAGCCGGCAGCTGCATTTCTTTTTCGCAAAACCAGGAACCAGGATAAAAAATCCCCCGACACAAACGCCGCCCACCTTCCCCTTCAGCTGCGAGCAGTGTTGGTAAATCCACCCAATGCGCCAAAGCCCGCCTGACTTCCGGGTTGTGAAACATCGGCCGCTGCAAATTCCACGCCACCAGGGTTTGTTTGCTGTAACTCTCATCCAACACTTCAAAACCCTCCTTCTGCCGCATCCAACGGCGTTCATCTCCGGACGGCCACAGAACATCCAACGCCCCCGTAAGCATCCCCCTCATTCTCTCATTGTCATCAACCACCCACTTGAACCTGATCACCTCCTGGCGCGGCATAGCCAGAAAATAATTGTGATTACGTTTCAGCACCAGCTCGCCATCTTCAGTTCTTTGATCAAATACAAAAGCCCCGGTTCCCACCGGCTGCTGGAAAAATACCTGCCACTGCTGCTCTGTCTTTTTTCCCTTCAGCAAATGCGCAGGCAATATCGGCAACTGTTGCCAACTCTCTGCGATCGGAGCGTAATACTCACGGCACTGCACCACAAAACGGTGATCATCCAAAACCCGCAATGACGCCACATGGGAAAATGCCCCCGACAGCGGAGTCGCACGGTGGGGACGGGTCATCGTCTCATAGGAAAACAACACATCCTCTGCGCTGAACGCTTGACCATCGTGCCAGACCACCCCCGCTCTGAGCGTCACCCACCACTCCGCCACATCCAGATAGGCCGCCTGGCTGATAATATCAATTTCCGGATCCAAATTGCCATTGGATTCATAATACAAACGCAACTCCTTCAAAAACTGCTCCGCATCGCCCGCCACAAACATCACCACCGCTTGATCCCCCTCGATCCACTCTCTTTTGAGCTGCTTTTTTTCCGCCGAATTTTTCTTAAAATCCGCCCACGACTCCCTCACCGCCCCCTTCAGACTCAAGCGCAACTTGATCACCTGTTGGTATTTCAAGCCCTTAAGAAAATCCATCACCTCGCGGGCATTTCTAGTATCATAAGCCGACAAAAACACCGTCAGGGATGAACCTTCACGAACAATTTCTTGAAACTTCTCTGTAGGGCGCAACTTTTTCTCCTCCACCAATCGCTCCAACACTTGCAACTCAGCTTGCTCCGCCAGTTTTTCATCAGCGAAAAAAAACGTCAGCCGCTGACGGTATATCCACGACCGGGCCAAACCCGCACGCAGCACCCGTTCATCATCCGGACGGAACAGCCGTTCAAAAATCAAACTCTCCACCTGCCTCTCCGCCCCGCGCAAATCCGCAAAAGAATCGATCAGCCCTACTTTTTCACTCACCGCAAATACCAAATCCCCATCCTGACGAAATTGCAATTCCCGTCCCGCTTGCATCAAGTACAACAAAACTGCGATCACTCCCACAGGAACAACCAACAGCATCACACGCAAGCACCACAACATAGCGCCCACCCTGCCAAAAAAACACCCTCCTCACAAACAAAATTTCAGGCAAACATCAGCGCCTACCGATGAAATTCAGCGGTTAAAATCACAATATCCTCGCAACCTATGCTGACAGCCGCATCCACCGCTTGCCTCAGTGAACTCAGACTGACCTCCTCCTCCACAGAAAACTGTATTTGCAAATTGGGCACCATCTTATCAAACACCATGACAGCAGCCGAAAGCTGATCCGTTTCAAATGAAACTCCATCCAACTCCATCCGTCCTCCTTTCAAAACATCTATCCCCAGTTTCGGCTGAACAACGCTTTTTTCCGTCGTTTGGGAATCACGAAACTTAGAAAAATTCACCACTTGCGATTCAATATCGATCAGTTTCTGAATATAAACTTCAGCATCTGTATCAGAACCGGAGCCCTTCCATAAAAACAACACCTTCTTCGCGGCCTTCATCTTTGCCTCTCTAGTCAATTGATGTTCCATCCAAAATCCATCCAATCGTTCCATTTGGATAATAGAATTTTTAAAAGCAACTAATGAAGCTTCCCCGCCTATGGGGTAAGAACCATGAACCTTTACCCAATCCCCGTGCGCAACCTCTAACGCACTCGTCAATTGCCCGCCTTGGATGATCCCACTGATGGGAGAATGCCAGATCTCCCTGCTTATAGGTATACCATACACCTTTTTTGTGCTCCTAAGCCTTCCCGTAGCTATATCAACCTCCTCATATTCAAAATTCAAAACATTCCCTGAAGGAAGTGAAAAAGGAATAACTATCACCAGGCAAGCTGCTAAGCCCAAAGCCATCCAAACCCCTTGCTGCTTTGATAAATACATACTCCCCCTTATTTATCAAACTGCTGCGAAATTCCAAAAATCACATTCACCAGACCTCCTTCAGCCGCCGCCTTCACGACTTTTTTAATGTCAGCTGTGCGGGTTCTTTTCGAAGCTCGTAAATGTAATCGCATTTTCGGGTTCAACCGCATAGAAATACGGCTTATCACGGTGAGCTGTTCATACGAAATGACCACTTCCTCCAACCACAACTTCCCACTCTCATCCAAATCAACCTGAAGGCGTCCTTGACCATTTATTGCAACCCGAGTCGTAGCACTAACATCAGGACTATACCATACCGAGCTCAACAGCCCCCAACACATCAACACAATTACCCCCCTCATCCTATCTCTCATAGAAAAATTCGTATTCATTCGTGTTTATTCGTGGTTCTCCTCAGCCTTTCTCACCGAAGCTCCAACTAAGGAACATCCACTTCAAAAACAATTTCCTCATTGGGAGTGAACAGCAAAGCGTCCTCCCCATCCAATATCCCATCCCCATCAGCATCCTCCTCACTCGCACGATTAAAAGTAAAATGCTGCCACCCCCCGGCCCGGACTTTATCCCACACCCGCTGACAAAATTCCCCACGGCTTTCTGTTTTCAGCTCAAAACCCTGCTCCCCACCACTGCGTTGCAAAACCTCTTGCATCCACTTTTTCTGCGCCCCCTTGTCCGCTTCGAAATCAACTTCCCTGGCACCGATTGGCAAAACCCCGAGCGCCGCCAAACGATTGATCGCAACAAAGTTCGCATGATCCACCGGCAAATCACGAAAAGGCCAAATCAAAGCCGGCACACTCCCTTCTCGGTGCCCGCACAGTTCATCCCTGATCTGCTCCAAGCGGGCGCGATCATAAGGGATCTGACGCGGCCTTACCTTCTCGCGCAAAGCCACCACCGCCGTCGCCCCAGCCGCCTGGCCTATCTGAATCCGCTGATCGTGCAAGCGGATCGCGGCACTGACAATACTACTGTAACCAACATTTCCCTGCGCCCCGAGCAAAGCATCCACCTTCTGCGGAATCAAACTGCGCAGCGGAAACACTGAACGATCGCTCATAAAGCTGGTGTGGCGGTTTTTTTTATGAAAATCAATCCATGGCCCGCTTGCCCCCTCCTCCTTCAGATAAGTGCGCCCGGTGCGATGGAAATCATAATGAAACTGCCACGGGAACAGAGCGTCGGGATACATCACATGGGCAAAACGCTCCCTGGCGTTTTTTTTGGTTTCGCCATCCCGGTTGCGACCATCCTGTTCGCGCATCATATACATCGCCTTCAAGCGCAAACCCTCCCGGATATAGGGTTTCGGAGGCAGATTGTCCTCACTACCAAACTCACCACTGAGATGAAAATCACGGAAACTGTTGGTCTTGTCCGCTGCACGCTGATGAACAAAATTTTGCAGATGGTAAAACATTCCCAAAGAATGCCGCTTGGCATCGGCAAAAATAATCTCCCGCTGCGCCCGTGACATCTCAACAATGTTTTTTTGCGATGCCCCGGTTTCAGTTTTTTCCAAAGCATCAGCCACCGCTTGCGGCAACCGCTCCAAAGGGTAGTCCTGCCCATTCATGTAAGCCAACAAAATGGACGTCTTACCATCCTTACTGCTATACCCATCTACAATACGACGAACGTTGTAAACACTCAGTTGACGCTTTGACTCCTCTCCCGCTGCAGGCCAATGCGGAATAGAGCCTGCCCCCGGATTAGGCACATCCCACTTAAGATTGGCAAAAGCCTTGCGACTGAAACCAGTGGCGCGCGGGTAATTGCGATCATCAAAATGTGCAGGTTTGGCAATCGCGGTCTCACCTTCAGACTGCTCGACAATCATCGTCCAAGTGATCGGATTCATCTCATTGCGCGGATTTTTCAACAAATCCACTGGAGCGCTTGCTTCGCCATAACGACTGGCAGGATCCGGCCCACATTCATAAGCCACTCCTGCCACTTGAATCACCTCGCCCCAATCCGAAGCGTCTATCGTCAGTCGCGCCCGCACTCGCAGGCTTTCTTCGACTTTCCCCACCCCTGCAAAACCGACACTTTTCAATTTCGAATCCTCCACCTCTGCCGCCACTGGATAATGCCCCCACACCACCTGGATCCGGCCGGACTCCACATAGGGATCAATCATCGCGCGAAACACCGCTTCCGCTTCTGCCGGACGGAAAGTCGAAGGCCCGTGGTAAGGCTTGCCCGGCATCGGCGAACCATATTTTTCCGTATTTTTCCGCTCAATCCGATCCATCAATTCCTTAAACAAACCAGAACGATGAAAAGCCCGTTTCATCGGATGCCAATCCACTCCCCAACCCACTTTGCCCACCCCTTTATTTTCATCCACACAAGCCAGAGCCTGCTCGGTGAACTGCCCGCCATACCACTGACCGTCATGCACCAGAGTTATCGATTTCACTCCCCCACGTGCCGCTTGAATCGCCGCCGCCCAACCGGATTCAGTCGCTCCGACAATGAGCAGGTCTGTGCTGATTTCCTTCTCTTCAGCAAAAACTGACGATCCTGTGAAACTCAATAACAACACCCAACTCAAAATCACCCGCAACACAGCAGGGAGGGCTTTGACGACCGTCTGCCTTCGGATCCTGTCCGGCACGGCATGATCCAATAGCGAACTAGAAAGTCCGTTCTCTTTTACCTGCATCTCACTCAATTCATCCATCATACATTCCAAATTAAAAATTCTCATCACAGCAGTCAATCCCCTTGCCCTTTTACTTCAAATTTCACATGATAACGATCAATTACAAATTCAGCTTTAAAACGAAGCCTCTTTCTCAATATGCCGATTTTTTACAAAAAATTGCGTTTATCCTCCAAGTGAACGAGCTTTTCATATGGATAAGTAGAATGCCTACTGAAACCTTAAATGATCTACCCTGCTGTGAAGTCCCTGTCCCCTCTACTCAAACTCGTCTCGATTACTGCAATTAGCCTTATATCGAACTCCACTCTCACTGCAGCCGAAACCAAAATCGAATTTAATCGCGACATCAGGCCGATTCTGTCCGAAACCTGCTTCCGCTGTCACGGCCCCGACAAAGAAAGCCGCGAAGCCGACCTGCGTCTCGACCTACCGGATGCGGCTTACGCCAATGTCGATGGCCACATCGCCATCGTACCTGGTGATCCGGCAAAAAGCCTCGCCTGGCAGCGCATCATCACTGCCGACGACGATGAATTGATGCCCCCACCAGATTCACATCTGAAAATCAAACCCGAGGAAAAAGCCCTGCTTAAACGCTGGATCGAACAAGGTGCCCATTATCAGGGACACTGGTCTTTCATCGCACCCGAACAAGCGCCTCTGCCACCATCCAAATCAACCTGGCCAAAAAATGAAATCGACCAATGGGTGCTCAAGAGACTGGAGGATAATAAACTCAAACCCGCCAAGCCAGCCACTCGCCGCCAACTGATCCGCCGCCTGTCTTTCGACCTCACCGGCCTGCCCCCCAGCAGCAAGGAAGTGCATGCTTTTGTCGAAGACCAGGATCCCAAAGCTTATGAAAAACTGGTCGACCACTTGCTCGCTTCACGACACTTCGGTGAGCGCATGGCCGTGCCCTGGCTCGATCAGGCTCGTTACGCAGACACCAACGGTTACTCCATCGACGGCGGACGCCACATGGCGCTATGGCGTGACTGGGTGATCCATGCCTACAACAACAACAAACCCTTTGACCAATTCACCATCGAGCAGCTGGCCGGCGATCTACTGCCCAATGCAAGCCTCCAGCAAATTGTTGCTTCTGGTTTCAACCGCAACCACATGATCACTCATGAAGGCGGCACTATTCCACTCGAAAATCTGACCAACTACGCCGTTGACCGTGTGAACACCACCTCCCAAGTCTGGCTGGGACTGACCATGGCCTGCTCCCAATGTCACGATCACAAATTTGATCCGCTTACCATGGTGGACTACTACCGTATGTTCGCCTATTTCAATACCCTCGATGACAAAGGCAATGACGGCAACGGCGGCATCAACGCCCGCCCCACTGTCAAAGCCCTGTCCGTTTTAAGTTCAGACAGTGAGCTAAAAGAACTGCAACAAGAACTCGACAAATTGCATCAACAGCTCAAAAGCTCCAATGCAGGTCAAACAGCATGGGAAAAAACCACTCGTAAAAAACTGGCGGCACGAGGAAAAAATCTTAAACTTCATCCACTGAAAATCCTATCAGTCTCCATCCCCAACCGGGGCAATAAATTCACCATTCGAGACGATAAACTAATTGATTTCGAAAGTGCCGGCGGCAGCGCCCACTCCGTATCCGCCCAGATCCCCGCTTCGATCAAACAAGCCATCAGCGGATTGCGCATCGAGTTCCTGCCCGAGCCCAAGTCACCACAGAAACGTAGCGGTTTTGGGAAAAAGGGTTTCGAAGGCAGTTTCATTCTCACCGGTTTTTCCCTCTCCGCCACCAGCATCGCCTCCGCCCAAACCGATCTGTATGGCCTGGTTGATATCCGTGAAGCCACCGCAAGCTTTTCCAATCCAAAATACCCCGCCAACGATTGCCTGGACGAACACAACAGCAACGGCTGGTCCCCCTACCCCGGGGATATGCGACCGCAACATCTGACCTTTAATTTCAACCAACCGCTCGACGCCCAAAAAACCCCTTACCTCACCACCCTGATGAACTGGGGCGGCGGAGAATTCAGTATGTCTGATCGTCTGATCGCCCGCAAATACCGCATGTATGCCATCACCGGTCAGGACGACGAAACAAATGTGCCCAAGGAAATACAGGGCATCCTAGCTTCTTCCCAACGCAATGCGGAACAAAAACAAAAGCTTTCTGCTTATTATACCCAACACGCACCCGAACTCGCCAACCTGCGCTACCTCATCGGCAATCTCGAGGATCGCATCGACTACCTCAACCACCCCCAGTCCAGCCTGGTGATGAATACCGCCAGCAAACCACGGGAGACCTTCATGCTGGTGCGCGGCCAATACGATCAACGCACCAAAAAAGTCACCCCCGGCACTCCGGGTGCATTACCGCCCCTGGCAAAAGGCGCTCCCGACAACCGGCTAGGTTTCGCCCAGTGGCTGGTTCAGCCCAACCATCCCCTGACCGCTCGGGTAGCGGTGAACCGATTATGGCAGAACTTGTTTAGCACTGGCATCGTCGCTTCATCAGGAGATTTCGGCTCCCAGGGGTCTTGGCCATCGCATCCTCGACTGCTCGATTGGCTGGCAGTTGACTTCATCAAAAGCGGATGGGATACCAAAGCTCTGATCCGCAAAATCGTGCTCTCCAATACCTACCAACAAAGCTCGGTCAGCACAGCAGCGCAAATCGACAGCGATCCGAAAAACCGCCTGCTTGCCCGCGGCCCACGGTTCCGCCTGCAAGCCGAGTTCATTCGCGACTCGGCGCTAAAAATCAGCCATCTGCTATCCCCGCGCATCGGCGGCCCCAGCGTATCTCCCTATCAACCCCCCAGCCTATGGAAAGAAGTCAGCCACTACGGCAGCAGCCCCGCCACCGCCCAGGTCTTCATCCAGGGCCATGGTGAACATCTCTATCGCCGCAGCCTCTACACCTATTGGAAACGCACCGTGCCACCTCCGTCGATGCTCAGCTTCGACGCTCCCAACCGCGAAACCTGCACCGTCAGCCGGGCGACCACCAATACCCCGCTGCAAGCCTTGGTTTTATTAAATGACCCGCAGTTTGTCGAAGCCTCACGCGCTTTTGCTCGTCGTATCCTGACTGAAGCGCCAAAAAACACCGATGCCCGCATTGTTTTTGCATTCGAAGAGTGCACCTCGCGCCTGCCGAGTAAAAACGAACTCAATATCATTCGCAACACTTTGAAACGCGAACAAAACCACTACGCCGCGCAACCCGATTCTGCCACCGCCTTCATCGCAATCGGTGAATCCCAGCCCTCAAAAAACATCAAACCCGCCGAACACGCCGCCTGGACCACCGTCGCCAGCCTCATCATGAACCTAAGCGAAACCCTAACCAGAGAATAAACCCTCAATTCGCCTTCGAATAGTATCCTCCGGCTGTCTCCACTACGCTCCGGCTCAAATGTCAAAAAAAATCTATTTTTTTAATTTCTTATCCGCGTTCATCCGCGTTATCCGCGGTTAAATTCTTCCCTTCTTACATTATAAAATAGCCTCAAACCTGAACCTATGAACCCATTCCTCGACCACAGTCGCCAAATCAACCGGCGCCATTTTTTCAGCCGCAGTGCCACTGGAATCGGGCAGGCCGCCCTCGGCAGTCTCTTGTTCCCCAGCCTTTTCCCCGGCTCCGCCCAGGCATCTAAAACCACATCGCCGCCAACTGCTGGCGCCGTTCCAGGATCCACCGGCCTGCCCGGATTCCCCAACTTCCCCAGCACTGCCAAACGGGTGATCTACCTGTTCCAATCCGGCGGCCCCTCCCATGTCGATCTTTTTGACTACAAACCCGAACTGATGCGGCTCAATGGAACCAACGTCCCCCCCTCCGTGCTCGGCAACCAACGGGTCACCGGCATGACCGCCAGTCAAAAAAACTACCCCACCATGGCTCCGCTGTGGGGAATGAAACGCTGCGGCCAACACGGCACCTACATCAGCGATCTGTTGCCCCACACCCAGAGCATCGCCGACGACATCACCATTGTGCGTTCACTGCACACCGAGGCGATCAACCACGACCCGGCGATGACTTTTATCAATACCGGCAGCCAGCAACTCGGCCACGCCAGCCTGGGTTCCTGGTTGAGCTATGGGCTCGGCAGCGAAAACAGCAACCTGCCCGCTTACATGGTTCTATTATCCCAGGGCACCGGAAAAAATCCCGGCCAACCTTTGTTTTCCCGTCTGTGGGGCAATGGCTATCTGCCGTCGAGCCATCAAGGCGTGCAACTGCGCCCCGGATCGAGCCCGGTTCTTTACCTGGCCAATCCCAAAGGCGTAAGCCCCAAACAACGTCGTCGCCTGCTCGACGACCTCGAAAAACTCAACCAACAACACGCTGCCCAAGTCGGCGATCCGGAAATCCAGGCGCGCATCGACTCCTACGAAATGGCCTACCGCATGCAGACCTCGGTGCCGGATCTGACCGACTTCAGCGACGAACCCCAACACGTGCTCGACCTCTACGGCCCCGAAGTCGCCAAACCCGGCAGTTATGCCGCCAACTGCCTGATGGCTCGACGCATGGCTGAGCGCGGAGTGCGCTTCATTCAGCTCTTTCATCGCGGCTGGGATCAGCACGTCCGCATCCGCGATCAATTCCCCCACCAGTGCAAAGACACCGATCAAGGCTCCGCCGCCCTGATCAAAGACCTCAAAATGCGCGGACTGTTAGAGGACACCCTCGTCATCTGGGGCGGCGAATTCGGGCGCACCGTTTTCAGTCAAGGCAAACTCGACGACCCGACTTCCGGACGTGACCACCACGGACGCTGTTTCAGCATCTGGATGGCCGGTGGCGGAGTCAAAGCAGGCTTCGATTACGGACGCACCGACGATCATTGTTACAACATTGTCGAAAATCCAATGCACATCCGTGATTTGAATGCCACACTGCTGCATACCCTCGGCATCGATCACGAACGCCTGAGCTATAAATTCAACGGCCTCGACGCACGCCTGACCGGCGTGGAACCCGCCAAGGCCATTACCGAAATACTAACTTAAATCACTACTCATGTCTGCCTCGCCCCAACACTACGAATTCATCGTCATCGGAGGGGGCAGCGCGGGATACGCCGCCGCCCGCACCGCGGCCAATGATTTTGATCTCAAAACCGCCGTCATCGATGGCGCGGATAAACTGAGTGGACTCTGCATCCTGCGCGGCTGCATGCCGAGCAAAGCCCTGATCGAATCCTCCAACCGCAGCCGCGACATCCGCGAAGCCGCTGAGTTCGGTTTGATCAGCGATGTCCCGCAAGTTGACCTACCTGCCATCATTCAACGCAAAAACCGCTTGATCGATGACTTTGCCAGCTACCGCAGCGAACAACTCGAAAACGGCAACTTTGATTTGATCCGGGGCAGCGCAAGTTTTGTCGATGAACACAGCTTGCAGGTGCAGCTCAAAGATTCGGATGAGACCATCACAATCACCGCCGACACCATTTGCATCGCCACCGGCTCCCACATCGATGTCATCAAACTGCCAGGGCTCACCGAAAGCGGTTTCCTCACCAGTGACGACATTCTCGAAGCTGAAAGCTTGCCCGATAGCATCACCGTTTTAGGCGGCGGCGCCATCGCCCTGGAAATGGCTTGTTACCTCGAAGGCATTGGCAAAAAAGTCACCATCATTCAACGCAGCGGCCAGGTCTTGCGCGGTTGCGATGCCGATGTGGCCCAGGCCCTCGAAGCTGGCATGACCTCCCGTGGCATCAAAGTCCACACCGGAACCGGCCTGCGCCGGGTAGAGATCCGCGACGGAAAAAAAGTAGTCCACTATGAACAAGCCGGACAAAATAAAGAAGTCGCCAGTGACGAAATCCTCTACGCCCTCGGCCGCGCCCCCAATACCCAATCCCTGAACCTCGAAGCCATCGGCCTCGAAATGAGAGGGCGCCACATCGCCGCCAATTCGTCAATGGCCACCTCCATAGCTCACATTTTTACCGCCGGTGATGTCACCGGCCCGCACGAAATCGTCCACATCGCCATCGAACAAGGTGAAATCCTCGCTCAAAACGCAGCGATCTTATTAGGCAAATCCACTAAAAAGACTCGCCATATCGACTACCGGCTCAAGCTATACGGCGTTTTTTCCACTCCCGAAGTCGCCTGGGTTGGTTTGACCAGTGATGAAGCCGTCAATCAGGAAATCGACTTCTCTTGTGCCTCCTACCCATTCAACGATCACGGCAAATCCATGATCATGAACGAAATGCACGGCTTTGTAAAGTTAATCAAAAATAATGCCACCGACCAGATTATCGGTGGTGTGGTGGTCGGTCCGGAAGCCGTCGACCTGATTCATGAAATCGTCGTCGCCATGCACTTCAAGTCCACCGCAGCGCAATTAGCCGCCATCCCTCACTACCACCCCACCCTCAGCGAAATCTGGACCTATCCCGCGGAAGAACTGGCAGAACTGTAAAAACGAGCTTTTTTTCAGTTTTTAACCATGATTCGATTGACGTTCATGCCGCCCTTTGATTAAGTGAAGCGTGGCCTTAAAACAAATCATCAATCAATCTTCGCCGACGGATCCGGTTCCCGTAGAACCCAACCCCCATCCCGCCGACAATCTCACTACATCCAGACTATCTGCCAGTAATATGAGCAAAAACATTCTTTCCAGCGACGTTGAAATCAAAGGAACTCTCAAATTTTCAAATGATTTGATCATTGATGGCAAAATCGACGGTGAGGTGTCCTCAGACGGCGATCTCACCATCGGTGAAAATGCTCGGATCAAGGGTGATGTGAACACTCGTTCGGTCACTGTCTTTGGCAAAGTGACAGGCAATATCACCGTCATTGATCGCTGTGAGTTGAAGCAGAATGCCGAACTGATCGGAGACATCAAAGCTGGAAAACTGGCCATCGAAGAAGGTGCCACTTTCATGGGATCGTCTGCAGTAGGTGCAGCGGCCTCAAAACAGGGCTCATCTTTTGGATCTGGAAGCTCCTCGTCGAGTGACAAGGCCTCATCCGGCTCGGCAAACAAATAGCTTCCAACAAACAAATCACCCATAAATCCCCCCAACCCGTAAACGGATCTTAGCTACGAAGGATACCAGCATATTACAAAACGTTCGCCGCAACGAAGTCTTACTCGCCTGCCCGCACTGCGAAAAGGAACAGATCGAGCCAAATCTGGCTATCTCCACTTTCTGCCGGGCTTGCGGCAAGCATTACCAGATCGAGAACGGCATCGCCCTTCCTCCTTTTGGAGCCAATGACCCTGGGCCAAGATTTCGTAGCACCACCACCGAAGGCAACGAGTCTGAAGATGTGGGCTTTGATAATGCCGAACCTAGCGATCTCTCCCCTCGTAAAGCAGCAAGCCCTAGCCTACCGCCCAAACGCTCGTTTTTCGGACTCGGTCGTCTGCTGCAAAGCAATAAAAGCGAAGCTCCGGCAATTGAACCTGAAAAAAAGCCTGTGCGCTGTTTTGAATGCGGACATATCCATGAAGTCAGCGTAGCTGCCACATCCACCCAATGCGCCAGATGCAGCCTCTACATCAGCCTCGGCAACGAAGAAATTCGCGAGCAGTATTCACGCAACATCCGCACCCGTGGTGATGTGACCATTCATAAAAAAGGCTCCGTTATCGGCTGCGAAATCGCCTGCCATAACTTAACCGTGTTAGGTGGGATCTCCGGTTCTGTTGATTGCTCTGGCAATGCCACTTTCAAGAACTCTGGAAAAGTGCTGGGAAGCATGCATTGCAAACACATCATCATCGATCGCAAATGCGAGCTGGATTTTCCTCAGGGAATCATCGCTGAGTCCGCCGATATATACGGTGTGATCCGTGGCGACATCTTGTGCTCGGGCACCATCCATATATTCAAAACCGGATCAATTTTGGGAGATGCCACCGCCAAAGCTATCGTAATGAAAGACGGTGGAGTGCTTACTGGACAAATGAACATCCAGCATGACGCGAACATCAATTTGCCGGAAAAAGGAGCTGTCCGAACGGATCCATCGGTCCAGGAAGACTCTGCGCCGCCTAAAAAAAACAAGAAAAAAAGCCCCACGCCCACAGCTGAAAAAAAGAATCTGACTTCAGCGAAAAAAGTCAAAACTGTAGCAAAAAAGACCGACAGCTCCCAATCGACCACAACGCCAAAGCCAGAAAATAAAACAGCGCTTGACGATACGGTCAAAGAGACCAAAAAAGTCAAAAAGGAGGGTGAAGCTAAAAAAATCGCAAAAGACTCTGAAAATAAAAAGGAGGAGGAAAAGAAAAGCGAGCCAAACAAACCCAGCTCAAAAAAAACTGATCCACCGGCTGAAATCGACAACAGTGACGCAAAATCCCAGGAAAAGACCGAAACGCTGGCTATGGACAACCCTCCCGATGAGGGTGAAGAGCCATTTCAGCTGGAAGCGTAACCTCCTATTTCGCCACTTTCTGTGCCCAGCCACACAAAAAAATCCCAATTCAGCGACAAGGCGGTCTCATTTGGGTCTGATAAGCACAAAAAGACGTATATCTGCTTGTCTCAAAGCTGAAATTTGTGTTCAATCAGCCCCGAATGAAAGGAAATCTCGTTGACATCTCAAACAACTCTCGCTGTGAGCTGGCACCAGTGACCATCCTCGGTCGCAATGCCGAATGTCTGGTGCATATTGAAGACCCTCGTGTATCCCGCCGCCATGCCATGATCAGATACCAGGATCAGGGTTTTTGGTTTTATGACCTCGGCAGTTTTAACGGTAGCCTGTTGAATGGTGCCCGAGTCACTACCGCCCTTAAACTCAAAAATGGAGACACTTTACAACTCGCCGATCACTCCTACCAATTCGAACAAGTCGATCAGCCTTCCTCAGCTAAGGACGAAGAACTGCTGGGCAGCGCAACCATTGCGTTGATCCGCTCGATCAAAGTCATCATCCTCGTGAGCGACATCAAAGGTTTTACTAGCTTGTCAGAGAACCTGCCTCCCGACGAACTCGCCAGAACAATCGGTCAATGGTATCGCGACTGCGATCAAATATTAGCTCGCCATGGCGCTACCGTAGACAAATTTATCGGCGATTCCGTGCTCGCCTACTGGACCACCACCGGCCCCGAACAGCGCTTGGCCGCGCTAAAAGCCAGCCACGATCTGCTCGACGCATGCAATCGTATCTATGCCGAACACCAATCTGTATTTGATCAAATTGAGCAGGACTTTAGCGCAGGAGTCGCTCTTCATATGGGCGAAGTCGCCTATGGAGGCATGAGCCAAAGCGAATTCACCCTGGTGGGAGATCCTGTCAATCTCACCTTCCGTTTAGAAAGCCTGACCCGCAATTTGGATAACAATGTCCTAGCCTCCTCAACTTTTTTCGAAAACTGGCCTGAAGGAAGCGTTTACAAAAAAGATCTAGGCCCTCACAAAGTAAAAGGCCGAGCCAAACCCGTAGATGTCTGCGCAATCACAACCTTCCCCCAGATTTGAACGTCTACGACTATCTGCTTTATTTATCCAACTTCTACACAATAGAAAAAACCTCCCATTCACCCTCACTGACTTCTTTCTAGCTGCTTAAATGACAGAACTCTTCGACACAGAAGCACTCAACCCTTCTCTAAATACGGTCAGCCAGGCCGATTTGGATCACTATACCCCGCGTACAGTTGAAGAGCTCAATGAAAAGCTACCCCAGTATGAATTCATCGAACTGATCGCTGTTGGAGGAATGGGAGCGGTCTACAAAGCGCGCCAGCCCAAACTTGACCGCCTGGTTGCGATCAAGTTATTGCCCATGATGGCTCATGACAAATATGGTTTTGAGGACCGTTTTTCCCAAGAGGCCAAAGCCATGGCCAAGTTGAGTCATCCTCATATTGTTCCCATCTTCGACTTCGGCGAGACCGGTGACGGGCAAGCCTATTTTGTGATGGAGTTCATCGAAGGAGCGGACATGTTTCAACTGATTTGCGGGGGCCAACTGACCATCGACCATTTTTTTAGCTGGATCCCCCAAGTTTGTAGCGCTATCCAGTATGCACACAAACAGGACATCGTTCATCGTGATATCAAACCGGCGAATATCCTTATCGACAAAGAAGGTAACGTCAAAATGGCCGACTTTGGATTGGCCAAGCTCACCGGAGCCAAGCCGGCACGCGACCCTGACGACCCGGATGCCAGTCCGGAACCGATAGAAGAAAGTGAATCGGTTTCGATGGGCACCCCGGGTTATGCCGCGCCCGAACAATTTGACAGCAAGGCCACCGTCGATAGCAGGGCCGACATTTACGCGCTCGGAGTGGTCATGTACCAAATGCTCACAGGGCGCCTGCCCCAGGGAGCTTTTTCTTTGCCTTCGGAAAGTAACCCCCACATTGATATCCGCTTGGACGAAGTGGTGCTACGGGCGATGCAGGAGGATGCGAATGACCGCTTTCAAACCATCGGTGAAATATCCGAACGCCTCAGCGCCATCCATGCTACCCGCCATGGCATGCCTGAAGAAAAAAAGGAAAAAGAACCTGAAATTGATCCCAGCCTCACACCTTCTGGCAAACGGCTCATCACCGGGCCGGTGAAATTAAAATCAAACCCCGCGTCACTCGCAACCGGACGCGTCTCAACTCTGACAGGAAAAGTTAGCATCCCCCCAGACCGGGTCGCGGCAATCGGCAAGCCTCCTAATTTAGTAACTGGCCGCGTAGCGACCCTCCCCCAAAGCCCGCTAAGCTCTCGCGCTTCTACCAAACTAAGACGGAACATTGACAGTAGAAAATCAGGCTTACCTGCCTATTTAATTCCCTTGATCGTCGCGGTGGTTTTTCTCATCATTTTTCTTGTTGTGAAAAACCGAAAACCTTCGGCGCAGCCCGTCCATATCAGCTCAGACCAACTGATGGATGACATCGCCGATGGAATAAAGCCCCAAAACAATAAAGAGCAGTTTTCAGGCAACCCTTTTGCGTTCCTTGGTAAAGTCCCCACATTCAATCAAGAAGAAGCTCCCCTACTCGTGATGCGACGGGATGGAAAAGAGCTTATGCCCTCAGGGATCAGCCAAGTCCCGGAAAATCTCAAGCCTATAAATAGGCTCAGGATTTCCAGTGTTCACCGCGTAGATTCCGAGCCCTTTGCCATCGCCCTGCATGATGACGGAACGCTGACTGCCTGGGGAGACAATCAATACGGTCAACTCGAAATACCCAAACAAGCTTCAGCTAACATTATTGATGTCGCTCTTGGTGTTGATCATGCCCTCGCACTCACAAAAGAGGGCAAAGTGATCGCTTGGGGAAGAAATACCACCTATCAATGCAATGTCCCCGATGACTTGAAAAATGTAATCCAAATAGCAGCAACAAATATTTATTCGATTGCGCTTACCTCCAGCGGTAAAGTGATCCTCTGGGGTAAGGGGGCAATGAAAAAATTTCCCGCGCGACTGAATGGTACCGATACCAAAGTCACCGCCATCTCAGCCGGTGCAGCGCATGTTTATGCTTTGATTTCCGACGGGAGCCTCATTGGCTGGGGAAAAAATGGTGCAAATCAACTCGACGAACCTGATGTGGAAAACACCGTCTCCGTCGTTTGTTCAAATCAAGCAACTTTCACTCTCTCCCGTGATGGTGAAGTCACCGCTTGGGGAATCGGGACACAGTTGCACCTCGCTCGGAGCCAGAAAATCACTTCTATCACCGCATTCCCAGACGCACTTGTCTTAAGGAATGCGGACGATCAATGGCTATTCTTCGGACCTTATCAAAAAAACATAATCCCCCTGTCTCCCCCATCTGCTAAAATGAGATACGCCCTGTCTCCCGAGTATATTTTTGCATGGCCCTCCAGTTCAAAGCCTGCCCATTCTGCAGCATCCGCCCGCAATCAAAGTGCTCCCCCCAATCCCAATCCCAATAGCGAAGCGGGGAAGCTGATTCTGAAAATTGAAAGCGAAGCGACCAACACATTCCACGAGCAAACCGAATTACCTTTTAAAGCAGCCATCTCTAAACTCAACAGCTTCTACAGCCAGGCACTCGATAGTGCAAAAAGTGCAGCAAATGACCCGTCTATAAGTGCAGCTTTTCAAAATGAAATCGAACGGATCAACAGCGGCAGCCCTTTACAGGAAGGCGAACATACAAACATCCCCAAAGATCTGCTTTCAATGAGAACCACCTATCTTGAAAAGCTTAAATCCTATGATCAGGATATTCAAAAAAACCGATCTCTGCACGAATCTTCGTTGGACTCCAAACTTGAGAAACTCCAGCAAAAATTCATTGATGGCAAAAACACCGAGGCGGCACTTGAAGTAGAAAACTTCCGTCAACAACGCAAACAGTGGTTGCAGAAAAGGAACCCCTAGCCCACTTCATAACCGTGGAATACCCTCACCGAATAGACCAACTTTGCTGTGCGATTGCTAACTCCAACGCTACTACAGATCTTTACCTCAGCGAAGACTCCCCTCCCCACTACAGATCCCAGAATGCAGTTACGCCCGTTGATGACATCCTCCTGTCACACGCAGATATGGAAAACTTTTGGATCCAATGTGGAGCCGACCCCAACACCATTACTGATCACGACAGCGCTTATGTCGCCAGCAACGGACGACGTTTCCGGGTTAACTTGAATAGGCAACTAGGCCGCCTAGCCGCCGTGCTGCGTCCGATCGAAATACGCATCCCTTCTTTTGAGCAACTGCACCTGCCCATCCCCGTGCTCGAAGACTGGTCCTCCCGCTCGTCGGGACTGGTCTTATTGACCGGCCCCACCGGATGCGGAAAATCCACCACCGTGGCAGCCTGCCTGGAATGGGTCAACCAACACCGCCAAGCCCACATCGTCACCATCGAAGACCCGATCGAGTTTCTTTTTCAATCAAAAAACTCCCTCTTCACCCAACGGGAAGTAGGCAGTGATACCGGATCTTTCCCACAGGGACTGCGCAGTGCGCTGCGCCAAAGCCCGCACGTTATTTTTGTCGGAGAAATCCGTGATACAGAAACCGCGATCACCGCCCTGCAAGCAGCAGAAACCGGGCATCTGGTTTTTTCAACCCTCCACTGCCACAACATCTCGGATGCCTTTGAGCGCCTCAGCAACCTTTTCCCCTCCGAAAACCGGGACAGCGCCCTCTTGATTCTCTCCAAACAGCTGGTAGGCATCATGGCGCAACGTTTGTTACCCGGAAACGCAGGAACTCTCACCCCGGTTTCCGAACATATCCAAAATCGTGGGGCAACCCAAAAATGGATCCGCGAAGGTGCCCATCAAAAAATGGCGGACCTGTTGGCTCGCGAAGACGAAGGCAATCAATCCTTCCTGCACTCGATACTCAGTGAATTCCGCGCCGGCAACATTGATGAAAACACCGCCATCCAAGCCTGCGACAACCCCGACGACTTCTCCCGCGCCCTACGCGGCATTTCCGCGCGAGTGAATTAATGCAGAAGTCAGTAGATAGAATTCAGGATTCAGAATCCTCCATTTTCCACCCTTCAAACTTCATTTTCCATGGCCTTATTCAATAAATCGACTCCAGCTCCCGCTGACCCTCCGCAGGTCAAAGACCTGGTCGAATACTTGGGTGAAACCGTCCGCCGAGGGGGCTCCGATCTCCACCTCTCGGTGAACGCCCCTCCCATGTCGCGGGTCAACGGCACCCTGCAACCGCTCGAAGCTTTCCCTTTGACCGCCGAACACTGTCGCAACCTGATCCTCAGTGTCATCAACGAACAGCAACGGGCGCGTTTGGAAGAAGACTGGGAACTCGACTTCGCCATATCCATCGAAGGTCTCGGACGTTTTCGTGGCAATGCTCATTACAACCGTCACTTCCTCGAAGCCGCTTTCCGTCACATCCCCGACGCCATCCCCGATCTGCAAAACCTTGGCCACGCCCCCATCGTAGAGAAGCTCTGCCAACTACGCGAAGGACTCGTGCTGGTCACCGGCATCACTGGCTCAGGTAAAAGCACCACCCTTGCCTCAATGGTGAAACGCATCAGCGAACAACGCTCCGGCATCATCATCTCCATCGAAGATCCCATCGAGTATGTTTTCCAACACAGCATGTCGATTGTCAAACAGCGCGAGATTGGCAAAGACACCCACAGCTTTTCCGCCGCCCTGCGTCACTCCCTGCGCCAGGATCCCGACGTTATACTGGTCAGCGAAATGCGCGACCTCGAGACCATTTCCACCGCCATCACCGCATCGGAAACCGGACACTTGGTTCTAAGCACCCTGCATACCATGGATGCTCCGAAATCACTCGATCGCATGATCGACGCCTTCCCCGCCGATCAACAGGATCAAATCGTCGCGCAGTTGGCCAACGCCTTGCAAGCTGTGGTCTCCCAGCGACTGATCCCACGCAAAGACGGACAAGGCCGCGTGCTCGCTTCCGAGGTTATGATCATGAACCACGGCATCCGCGCCTGTCTTCGCCAGCGTCGTTTCGAGCAAATCCTCGGCCTGATGGAAATCGGTCAATCCGACGGCATGCGCTCCATCGACGACAGCCTGATCGAGCTGCTGTTACAAAATATCATCTCCGACGAAGAAGCTCTCGCTAATGCCCGCGATCAACAACGTCTGCAAGGTCTGATCAGCGAAATTGGCAACAGCGATCGCAAACGCGCCAAACTAGCCAAAAAACACCTTGGTATCTAATCATGTATTCGTAACCACCTCAACCCCCACTTCCCCATGTGCCACCTCCGCCCCCTGTGTGCTTTTCTAGTGATAGTTTTGCTATCCACTATCTCCGCCTCCGCCCAATCCCCGGTCGATCAAGCTCTCAAAAAAATTGATTCCCAACACGGTATTGTCTGCGTTCTCGGACTCGACAAAAAACACGACGCGTCTTTCCCCCTGGCCCTCGCTCAAGCCAGCGAACTGCAGATTTATTTTCAATCAGCCGACGCCCGGCAAGTCCGCGCCGTGCGTGAAAAAGCCGAAGCTGCCGGATTGTTAGGCAAACGCCTATTCGCCGATCAAGGCCCCCTCGACTCCATCCACCTTGCCAATAACATCGCCGATGCCATCCTGGTCTCTGACGGAACATCAGGCATCACCGACGACGAACTGCTACGCGCCCTGCGTCCGTTAGCCTCAGCCTTCATCGCTGATCGCACCCTCACCAAACCTGTGCCTGCAGGCAGCGAAGACTGGAGTCACCCCTATCACAGCCCCGACAACAACCCCAACTCAAACGACCAGTTGGCAAAAGGCAAACTGCGCACTCAGTTCATCTCTGCTCCCAAGTTCAGCCCGATGCCGCAACAAACTGTCATCGGCGGCGGACGCATTTATAAAGCCATGGGCCACATCGCCCACAAAAAAAACCAAAACGTCATGCTCAATACCCTGCTCTGCATGAACGCATACAACGGCACCATCCTGTGGAAAAGACCGCTGCCCAAAGGTTTCATGATCCACCGCAATACCATGATCGCCACCCCTGACGCGCTCTACCTCGGTGACCACGAATCCTGCAAAATCATCGATGGCAAAACCGGCGAAGTTCGCAGCCAGATCACCATCCCCAAAGACCTCACCGACGGCCAGACTTGGAAGTGGATGGGGATGAAAAACAACACCCTTTACGCCCTGGTCGGCAACCCTGAAGTGCAGGTCGACACCCAGAAAGCCACCCGTCGCGGACTCGGTCACTGGCCTTGGGCGATGTGGAAAGGACACGAGTATAGCGATCCGCGCACCTCATTCGGATTTGGTCGCACTCTGGTCGCCATTGATACCCAAAGCGGAAAAATCAAATGGAACTACCGCGATCAGGATTTCCTCGACGCGCGCGCGGTGTGCATGAACGAAAAACAGATTTATATCTACAGCCCGGAAAAATTTCTCATGGCCATCGACCTAAACACGGGCAAAGCAGTCTGGAAAAATTCCGACAAAGACCTGATCGAAGCCATCGGTCCGAACGCCAAAGCGCAACACTATATCACTGGTTATTCCACCAGTAACTACATCAAGTGCAACAAAAACTACATCTTTTTCGCCGGTCCCCAACGTGAAAAAATGACCGTCGCTTCCACCAAGGACGGCAAGCTGGCATGGACCCACCCCACCGGCAACCTGCAGCTGGTTTTGCGCAAAGACGCCATCTACGCCGCCGGATCACAGAAGGGGCCTTCCGGTTCTAAACTGGACTACAGCACCGGAAAAATCCTCAAAGCCCTCGCCTCCCGCCGCGCCTGCACTCGGGCGACAGGTGGAGTTGACAGCATTTTTTACCGCGCCAGCGGAGGCACCATCCGCCTGTTCACCGATACCGACACCCCCACCCACATCGACCCGATGCGTCCCGCCTGTCAAGACGGCGTGCTTATTTCCAATGGCCATTTATACTGGGGTCCGTGGATGTGCGGTTGCCAGTTATCATTATATGGCAACATCACTCTTGGCCCGGATACCTTGTCCACTTCCAGCATCCCCGATCCGGCGATTGTTTATAAAAACGCCCTCACGCTGCACAGCGATCCTGCCAAGATCGAACCGCTCAACGCCGATGCCAAAGACTGGCCCGCTTACCGCGGTGATAATCAACGCGCCAATACCACCCAAGTCAAAATCGCCAACAAGATGAAGCTGTTATGGCAAAGCAAAATCAGCAACGGCGAGCTGCCCACCGCACCTGTCACCGCAGGCGGATTGATCTTCACCGCCGACCGCTCTGGCTTGGTTCGGGCCACTGACAACAAAGGCAAGCCTGTGTGGAAAAACTACACCGCCGGTCCGGTGTATTACCCTCCCGCCATCAGCAATGACCGGCTTTTTGTCGGCTCCGCCGATGGCCGTGTTTACGCCTTCGAAGCCAAAAGCGGACGCCTGCTGTGGACCTTCCGTGTGGGCCAGGCGGATCAATTCATTCCGGTGTTTGGCAAACTGGTCTCCTCCTGGCCGGTTGCCGGGGGCGTGGTGATCGATGAAAAAAGCCATACGCTCTACGCCGCCGCCGGCATCACCCATTATGATGGAACCTTCGTGGTCGCTCTCGATACCACCAGTGGCAAACTCAAATTCAGCAATACCACATCCGGCCAGCTCTCCAGTCACGTGGACAACGGCATCAGCTTGCAAGGCAACCTGAAAATCATCGACGGCGAATTGCAATTCCTCGGTGGTGGCGTTTACGAAACCGCACGCTACGATTTGAAAAATCTCGCCAACTTGAACCCTCCCAAGGCCTACGAGTTAAAAGCGGGTTTCCGCACCGCCTTCTACCCCTACTACCCTGACTACGGCAAATACGTTTCACTCGAACACGAGTATGACAACGGTACATTGCTTTGTCACAACGCGGCTTACGAAGGCAGTGCTTTTGCCGACCTAGCTCTTCAAGCAGCACTTCCTGATGGCAAGAAACGCGCCACCAGAGACAAAGCTGGCGAATGGTTACGTCGTCGAGGCAAAGCGGAAAAACCGAAAAACCTCTGGCAGGATCAAAACCAGCGCCGCTTCACCAGCTTCATCGTCTCCGGCGATCAACTGCTGTCCACGGGACACCCGGATGAAAAACCCGAAGAAGCCTTCATGGCTCTGACTAATGTGAAAGACGGCAAGGATGTATGGCTGATGAAGCTACCCGCCTTGCCCGTCAAAGGCGGCAGCGCAATTGATCATCTGGGCAATATTTATCTGACACTGGAGAATGGAGAGCTGCTGTGTTATTCAAAAGAGTGAAAACTCTCATCCCCCATGCGTTATTACACCAGCATCCGGCTCAAACGCGACGAAGTAGAAGATTTCGACCGATACCCCTTCTCTATACCCGCGATCCGCAATCTCGACGAAATCGACTTGGATGAAAACGTCACTTTCATCATCGGTGAAAATGGCGCAGGTAAATCCACCCTTATCGAAGCGGTTGCGGTGCGACTAGGATTCAACCCTGAAGGAGGTAGCAAAAATTTCAACTTTGCAACCCGGGAATCCCATTCAGAGTTATCCACCAAGTTAGTGGTTCCACGAACGCCAGAAAAACCTACTGACGGTTATTTTCTCAGAGCCGAAAGTTTTTACAACGTCGCCTCCGAACTGGAACGACTCGATGATCCTGCCTACAAAGCCCCGCCTCTCACTGATGCTTACGGAGGCAAAGGGCTTCACGAGCAATCCCACGGCGAATCCTTTTTCTCCTTGCTCAACTACCGCCTGACCGGCGGAGGTTTTTACATCTTTGACGAACCCGAGGCCGCGCTCTCCCCACAAAGACAGTTGGCGATGCTCACCATCATGCACCGACTGATTTATCATCGATCCCAGTTGCTCATCGCCACCCACTCCCCGATCATCATGGCCTACCCCAATGCCACCATCTACCAGCTCACCGATGACAAAATTGAGCAAGTCGAATACAAAGACACCGAGCACTACCAAATTACCAAAACCTTTCTCGATTGCCCCGAACGAATGCTCCACCACCTACTCACCGAAGAAGACAACTACCTCTTGGACCTAGAGCGCTGAATCGCTTTACTCCAACCCTCACCATTGTAGGGCGGGGGCTCCCCCTGCCCGCTTCAACCTCTGCAAGAGCAGCCGAAGCAGCCACGCTACAATCTCTTATACCATTTGAACAGTTAGATTGTCGGAATTCCATAGAGATTTGCCGTCAAATCAAGACGTCGCGAGGGAGTGTAGCGGGCTACACGACTGAGCGAGAACGCTGAATTGACGGCAAAGATCCCGGTTTCTATCCTGTTGGCGCGTAGCGCGTCTTTCAAAAACCAACAAACATTCATTGCGATGGTATAACTGTGAAAATGGTATTATCCCCCCTGCCCCAGCACTTGATGACTTTTCATATACTCCATCACCGCCGCGACAAAAGCCTTGGCAAAAGCTTGACGATTTTCCTTGGAATTGCGCACACTTTTGCCCGGACACTCCAACTGGAATCCACTGATCACCCCTCCGTCGCGCGATCCATATCGGCGAGTATTATAACCTCCGTTAAAATACTTCGCCTTCCCCGCATGAGGAAATTCCGGACTCGGAACAGATGAAAAACCGCGTTTTTGCATCAAGGCACCAAAACTCAAATCCCCCCGCAGTAATTCCGCAAAGGAGGTTTTACTCTGCTGCGAAAGTTCACGAATGCTCGACCGGGCTTCCAAGCCATTAAGCTTTTTATCATCAAGTTGGAGTTGCTTGCTATTCAACAAATAACCCAATTCCAAACGCAGCTGAGGATGCCCGTGCCCATGCAAATCGATATAAAGCCCTGCACCATTATTTTCGATCACCGACTCCCTTGCCTGTTCGATAAAACCATGAAACTCGCGCCAAGCCCGCTCCGCCTCTTCACTGCCCTGCGCCGCTTCTCCGATCTCGCGGTTACAATCCAATTTCAATCGCTTGAGATGACAAATAATAACATGCGGAGTTTTCCCCGTCTGCTGCTGAAACGCCGCGACTATTTCCATCGCTAGCAAATCCGTCGCTCCATCCGCAAGCAATACCCCCTTTTTACGATCAGGAATCGAAGCAGGCTTCAACCTGCCCCCATGCGGCGCCGAAATGATCAGCGGCAAGTCGCCCGGAATATATTCGATATACTTATTTTCCCCAAACAGATTTTTTCCCGCAAGTAGGTCCTCTGCTCCCAAGCAAAAGGACTGACTAAAGCCTATCATGCCACCCAGCAGCAGCACACCATATTGTATCACTGTCAGTCGTCTCATCCTGTTTTTATAAAAGTTTTATCCTCAACCATCATCTCAGGTTCTGCGTGCCATTCGTGAGGTATATCCCTCATCAACAAAGCATGATCAAATTCAATGCTGCCAGGCGGAAAGATGGAATGATCATCAAAATACGAGGAACTCAACGAATGAATTATCAGCAAGCTCACCTGCCACTGCAAGGTCTTCAACAACAAGCCATCCAACTTACATGTATCCGGGCGTGAGGAATAACCCACACAGCCTGCCTCAAAAAAATCTGACACTTCTTGCAAAGAAGTGAAAATCGAGTTTTCCGGCATCTTTTCACTATCCGTCTCAGACGCCTTCAATTTCACCAACGCTTCTTGATAATCTTTTGCTATCACCTGCATCGAGATCTCCCCATCCCTATCCGATACTTCAAAATCTGACAAATGGTGAACGCCAGGAAAAATCCGTCCTCCCGCCAAAGCATTGAGTTGTGAATCCGTATCTCGTCTGGGAACAAAAACGCCCTCTTTATTTTCACTTCCGTCCTGCCACTCAACAGCAATTCGATGCGCTGAATTTTCACTCGAAATCCCCAATAACTTCGGCATGCCTGTCGGGCGAATCTGTTCCAAGCGAATCAAACACACTCCCGCAACAGCATATCCATTAACCAACTTGGGACGAAAATTTCCCGGCAGCAAAGCTTCCCCCACCTCAGCCTCAACACGATAATTCAGCAAAATACGCCGCCGAATAATTCCTGTGATCTTGGGCACTTTCATTTATCTCTCTATTTTTGTCTCTTGCTCATCCACATTACACGATCATTTACAAATAGGGAATAAAACCACCCATCTATTCGTGCATAAGCGTCAAAATAACAGCCCCAAAAAGTCAATGCTGTGCCAGCCCTTTTATAAACTAGCCCCCTTTTTATAATCGCCCTCAAAACAATTTCCTCTATAGTTACATTATTATTATCCGCACTATCCGTGGTCCCTCTCTTCTCAAATAACATCTTGCCTTGAAATTCAACTCCATCACCTCCACCCCAGCCCGCCTCGCCTTAGTCTGCATGGCAGGCTACCTAATCATCCTCGGTATCGTCGCAGAAAACCAACCCTGGGGACGTGGATGGTGGCACGATTTCAAATTCTACCTCAACCAAAAAAGCACCTCTTACACCCCACCTGATGAAAACTCTCCGGAGATGGCAGCATTACAGAAAAAAATCGACGCTTGGTATCCACAAATCCTCGAACGTTATCCTCTACTCAAAGTAGAATACAAAAACGTTCCCGATGATCAAAACGGTTTTCTGAAAATCATCGAATGGCAGGAGGAACTTTTACCACTATCAAAAGATGAATTCCCCAATGCACTGAACACAAAACTGCCTTCCGGCTATCTTGAAAAAATTGATTGGGATCACCTCCTTGCTAATCCTCAGGAAATCGAAGCCTTTCTAGCACCAAAAAAAGCAATCCTTGACCGGGCAATGGCCATCGGACTTCTGCCAGAGCAATCCTCATCAGGCATATCCTCCGATCGTTATCTATTCCGAACTTCATTATTCAGCAACAAAATCATAAACTATCTACGCTTGAAGGCCATTGCAGAAGCTAAGCAGAAAAATGCAAGCGCCACGCTGAAAACCTTGTTAGCCAGCAAAGGATGGGCCAATCACATGAGTAATATGGAGACGCCCTACCTCATGAGCACAACCTTCGCTACTAGCATCCGCCTCAGCCTCCAATCGACCATTCACAATGAAATCCTCCCCCTTCTGGCAAAAGACGACATCGACTATGAGCAATGGGCTAAACTCACAGAGTCAGCACCCGATCTACCACATCAATGGCTGAAAATGTGGCGAGGAGAATGGTGCGTCATCGCCAAATCCAAATGGAACACCAAAACCTTATTAGATGAAAACTTCAGCGACCCAATCGCTTTCATGAACGCAAGTGCAACTGTGTTCAATTCCATTTCTGATCCTAAGACATTTTCCACCCTAGATGACTGGGACACTCCGCCTCCTCCAGCCAAACTCACCCGAAAGAGCCGTGCTTTCTATGAAGATCAATTTAACAAAAATCTTTTTATTGGCTTTGGCAAAGGATTACTAAGAAGCCACACCACCCTCCGTCAATACCAACTCGCCTTCACCCTAAAAAAACTCGAAGCCGAAGATCACGATTTGACCCAACTCGACCAAACCACTCTCGACTCCCTTACCACCCAAATTCTCCCCGACCTCCACCTCAACATCGACTTCAACAAGCGCCAAATCACCGCATCCAAAAACAAAATCTCCAATCCAAAAACCATCTCTTTCTAAAATCCATCATTCTTATTCGTGTTCATTAGTGGTTCCCTCCCTCTTCAAAAAAACCCCTCTTTCACAATACATACTCAAGCTCAATCCCCGTAATCGAAAGTATTAAAAGAATAACGGATGTTCTTGCACCCCTTTGAACATAACCACTCAGCCATAGCGGGAAGACCATACGCCGGCGATACAAACCTCAGTTGAGACAAATGGATTTCATCTCCTTCTCTGGCAACCATTCCCCACTGGACAGAATAACGATCTCTCCCCAGCTGGGTCTCTCCATCCACAGCCGGCAAAGCCCCCATGCGCTCAAAAAGTTTCTTATTGGCACCCTCGTAACTCCCCTCTGCGACCTCTTTTTCAACTTCTCCCCATAGGTCAAGGACCTCCTGATCCAGATCTTTGCGCAAACGCAGAGGCTCAACAGCTTTTCGCTCCCTTGTTCTCCTCACCTCATCTGCTTCAACCTGTAGCCGCTTTAATTTTTCTTTATCTCCTCGTCTAATCGCTACCTGCATCTGTTTATTCAACCCATTGCCTGCATCAGGATCAAAGGCCTCTTCTACTGCATTCAAAATCAATCCATAGGTGGCACGAGCCTTGGCATGTTCAGCTTTCAGCCCAGGATCACGATCATCACGGGGTTCCCACGGGGGTATCAGGTTCCCCCTCATACTGGTGGCGAAAAAAGCTTCGATTTCTTCATTCATTTTTACTGCCAGCTCCTCACTAGGAGAATTGAACACAAGTGAAGCCGTCACAGGATAATTCGATGAATGAGCAAACACGTTTTTACTATGCTCTTCAAACCTGGCAAACCATTCGCCTCTGAATTCCGATGCAAGCCCGGGAATTGCCAAAAACACGGTTTGACCAAACTTTCGGCAAGCCGTCCCATCGGGCAATTGACTAGACAGTTTTAGGAACAACTCTTCAAGTATTTCTGGTGATTCCACCGTCGCCACTATTACATTGTCCAAGAGTTCCGTTGACGCATCGGCATCCACTCCCACCCAGGAAGTGTCCTCATTACAATCAAATAAAAGCGTAGGTTCATCCTCCCCGAACATGGCAAACCTACCGACATCTGCCAAGTCAGATAACATGCCGGGATTCGGGCCAAATATAAAAACCACGCAAAACAAAACCGCCATTGCAAACCCGGTAACTTGAGCTACCAAAGCCGCACCTGATCCCAGCCACCCCGGAGGTTGAGCGTTCAACGACTCGAAAATTTGCACCGTATGCTGAGCTATGACCTTAGTATTCAAAGCCGCATGATTGTATGACGCATTAATCTCAGCAACAATCTCACGTGCCGTTTCTGGAGGTATGGTATCTCCCTCCAATGCCGACGCCGTCACACCTTTCAACTTCAATGTATGTACAGCTTTGGCTTTTTTGTATGCCAAAGGCAGTCCTAGTAACATAAAAACACCCAGAATAAGCAAAACAGTCCCACCACCCAGGTAACCCCATGCAACAAAGCCCACTCCCGCCAGAGACCTGAATGTGATATCCAGCAAATAATGACGGCAGAAAAAAGTTGAATGCAATACCCAGCCTCCATCCAATGGTAAAAAGGGCAAAAGATTAAACCCATTCAAGATGAGAAACATGATGGCTATATCGGTAAAATAAGATTGCCCCAACAACATCCCCAACGAACCCAGAATTGCTCCGAGAATTATGCCTGGCAGCGGTCCCATCAAAGAAACAATCACCTTTTTCCAGCCCGGAACATTGTAATGTTTTCCCGAAACAGCTGCGCCAAAAAACGGAATAAAAAACATTCTTACATTTCGATACTTAAACAGCTTCATTGCCACAAAATGTCCCAATTCATGAATCAACAAAACTCCCAACAAAAGCAACGTCGTTTGCCAGGTCCATCGCAAAGGACCCGCTGCCATGAATAGCAAAGCTGAAACACCTAATATCAATACTGCGTTCCCCCAACCAGGCTTCTCGCTTTCTTTCCGTTGGATTTCATCTAAAACCTCTTGGTATAATGCAGGCGTTTCCCTTGAAACAGAGGATTGATTAGGAACAAGTGTTTCGTCCACTTCGGACAGCACTTCATGCTCCTCGATTGAAGCCTCAGCAGGCATCGATGAAATGGCCGAGTGACTACGGGAAGTCATTTGCTCTCGCATCAACTCCACCTCGCGATCCGACATCATAGTATAATATCCACGCTTAATATGAAATTCGAACGATCTCTTGTCGTTATAATCCAGTAATTTGATCAGCTCTGCCTCGGATTTCACCTTCTGAATCAATTCCGGTTCACGCCCCCCGGAAAGTCGTTCTTGGTGAGCCTGCCAAAGCTCCTCAGGTGTCGCCCCCACAAGTCGTTTCACACTGTCACCAGGCATATCAATTATCTGTTGCGCAGCATTATTCGTTTCCAAAAAAGTGCCGTCCGTTCGCATCGAAACCAATGAAACTACAGTTTTGCTAATCGATACCAATCCGTTGGTGTGTTTAACATGAATCACTATGGCAACCGTCTCGCCTGATCGGTGTAGCATCGCCACTCCCGCGTCCTGTTGCTCTTGTGCAGGCGGCATGAGCAAACCCTTAATCACATGATAAAAAGGAGAATGAAAACCAAGATCGCCCAGCTTACTGACATTCGTTACAATCGGCTCGTGACAAATTTCTGGAATTTCCTCCTCCTTTACTTGCCACTCCCGAAGCGTATCAGGACGAGGAATCCCAACGGGATCTGGTAATTTAATCCGCAGGAGCTTCATTACCCAAAGAATAACAACCTGCCAGTTACGAGTTAAATACCAGCACTCCTTAAAAGAAATCTTACTGGAATTCGTCTTGTGATACTTGGAAACTTGATTCATTTGCAAATGGGAAAAAACTTGGATTACAACCTAAGTAAAAAAACTTAGCAAGCATTATCCAATTATAATCCCAGAGACATCATACTTTTTATCGATGAGTATTCCTCCATGACGAAAAATCATTCTAACCCGGTAAGCCTGTGAAGGAGCAACTCCTGAACCACCCTCAACACCGTAAAATCTTACTTGAAAGATTACACTGTTTTCCAAACTATTGCTTCTCAGCATTAATATCTCTGAAACAAGTTATCTCAGAGCACACGCCATCTCCTTCTATAACCCATCATTCTTATTCGTGTTAATTCGTGGTTCCTTCCATCTTTAAAAAAACACCCGCTTTCACTTGTCAAAAACCCGATCGACCTTAACTTTCCAGCCTTTAAATCTCAAATAAAACCATGTCTAGAAAACTCAGCCACATCGCCCCCGAATGGTGGGATTACACCACCCTCGATGACAGCCTAATCAACGACGCCGCCAACCTGACGGCTGACGATTTGCTGCAACTTTCCCGCCCCGGCTTCAAGGTCGTTTTTTACGACACCCTGGAAGACTTTTATCTCGCCGAAGCGCTCGAATACATCCACGCCTGGCAACAATCCACCGCTGACAACCCCGTTGGAATTTGCGGTCCCGTCGGCCCAACCGAACAAATGCCGCTGGTGGCTCGTTTGGTCAACGAACTAAATATCGATCTCAAAAGCGCCCACTTCTGGGGCATGGACGAGTGGATTGGCAAGGACGGCAAAGCCGTCTCCACCGACCACCCGCTTTCTTTCGAAAGAGCCGATCGTGGCATGCTGTTCAATCAACTCAAACCCGAACTGGTGATGGCGGACGAGAATCTCCACTTCCCCACGGAAAATGTCGCCGACTATATCGGCACCTGGGACGGTGTGCGCTGCGCAGTGATGCAAGGCGGTCAGGGTGATATCAAACACTGGGCTTTCAACGACCCACTCAAACGCGAAGGCAAATACACCGACGCCCCACCCACTCCGGAAGAATACCGTGCCCTCGGCACCCGCATCGTCGATCTGCACCCCGTCACGCTAGCGCAAAACGCCCGCACATCCGGCGGCGGCAACGTCACTCTCGTGCCAGCCAAAGCCGTCACCGTCGGCCCCTTGGAAACCTGGAAAGCCGAGAAGGTCAGCATCTGGCACGCTGGCACCCACGACAACCCGTTAGGTCAAAGACTGACTGCCATGATGATCTCCAAAGGCATCGCCGACTCATCCGTGCCAATGTCGCTATTGGCCGATCACCCCAACGTGCAGTTCAACTACTATCGCCCCGGCATCGGATCCTGCGACGTCGACATGCACTAAATAATGTAGCACAGGTTTCAAACCTGTAACACATTCACAACATGAGCAAATACGCCATCGGCCTCGACTACGGCACTAATTCCTGTCGTTCACTATTGATCAATCTGGAAAACGGTGCCGAACTCGGCTCGACGGTCTTCCCCTACCCTTCCGGCGAACAGGGCATCCTGACCGATCCCGCAGACCCTAACATTGCGCGTCAGAACCCACAGGACTATCTCGATGGCCTACAAGCCATCATCTGCGGAGCGATCGAACAAGCCAAACAAAATGACCCCGCCTTTGATCCCGCCAACGTTCTTGGCATCGGAGTGGACACCACCGGCAGCACTCCCATCCCAGTCGATGAAGCAGGCACCCCGCTTGGATTAAAACCCGAATTTGCCAACAATGCCAACGCCATGGTGTGGCTGTGGAAAGACCACACCAGCCATGCAGAAGCCGCGCAGATCACAGCCACCGCAGAAAAAATGCGCCCCGAGTATCTCGCCAAATGCGGCGGCATCTATTCCTCCGAATGGTGGTGGAGCAAAATCTGGCGTTGCCTAAAAACAGACCCCGAAGTATTTGCCGCCGCCCATTCGTGGGTCGAACACTGTGACTGGATCCCGGCAGTTCTCACCGGAACCACTCGCCCGGACCAAATTTCCCGCAGCACTTGTGCCGCCGGACACAAAGCGATGTTCAACGATCAATGGGGAGGTTTGCCAGACAAGGAATTTCTCAGCCAACTCGATCCCGCTCTCGCCGACCTGCGCGACCGCCTTTACGATCAAACGTTCAGCTCTGACCACAAAGCCGGAGGGCTCACCGCTGAATGGTCGGAAAAACTGGGACTGCCCGAGGGCATCGCAGTCGCCGTCGGAGCCTTCGACGCCCACATGGGAGCGGTTGGCTCCGGAGTCAAAGAAGGCACGCTGGTGAAAATCCTCGGCACCAGCACCTGCGACATCACCGTCGCCCCCAACAGCAAAACTCTCGCCGACATCCCCGGCCTGTGTGGAGTCGCCAATCAATCCGTGCTGCCCGATCACTACGGCATCGAAGCCGGACAATCAGCCGTCGGCGATACCTTCCTGTGGTTTGTCCACAACCTCGTCCCTGACAGCTACGGCAAAACCATCGGCGAAAAATTTGACAACATGGAGACCGAACTGGCCAAGCAAAAACCCGGCGAATCCGGACTGCTCGCTCTCGATTGGAACAACGGCAACCGCACCATCCTCGTCGATGTGCGTCTGACCGGCCTTTTACTTGGACAAACCCTGCACACCAAAGCCCACGAAATCTACCGCGCGCTGATCGAATCCACCGCCTTCGGCGCGCTGACCATCATCAAACGCATGGAGGAACACGGTGTCGAAGTCCGCGAAGTGGTCAATACCGGCGGTCTATCGCTGAAAAACGAGACTCTGATGCAAATCTACGCCGACGTGATCGGCCTACCCATGAAGGTAGCCGCCAGCGAGCAAACCTGCGCCATGGGCTCAGCCCTGTTTGGCGCCGTCGCCAGTGGAAGCGTGACTTTGCCGGAGGTGCAACAAGCAAGCTGCAAAATACAGCAGAAAATTTACACTCCCAATCCTGAAAACCAGAAGACCTACACAAAAATCTACACCCTATACCGCGAACTCCATGATGCTTTTGGCACAGCAGAGTGGCAGGGTAAAATGAATCACATCATGAAAGACCTGATCGACCTTCGCCAACAAGCCCGCAGCGAAAAATAAAACCATGCTCGAAGAACTACGCCAGGAAATTTGTCAAGCCAACCAACTGTTGGAGAGCTCAGGGTTGGTCAAACTGACCTTTGGCAATGTCAGCGGTATCGACCGGGATCAAGGCATCTTTGGCATCAAACCCAGCGGCGTGGCTTACGCTGACTTGAAACCCGAGCAAATTGTCTTGATCGACCTTGAGGGAAAAACCGTCGAAGGCGATTTGCGCCCCTCTTCCGACACCAAAACCCACCTCGAACTCTACCGCGCCTGGCCCTCGATTGGCGGAGTGACGCACACCCACAGCATTCACGCCACCAGCTTCGCCCAAGCCGGACGCCCCCTGCCCTGCCTCGGCACCACTCACGCCGATCACTTTTACGGCGAAGTTCCCGTCTGCCGTCCGCTCACTCCTGAAGAAGTCGAACAAGACTACGAGGGCCACACCGGACTCGCTATTATCGAGCACTTCGAGCAGCACCATATCGATCCGGCCACCATGCCCGCCGTGCTGCAACATCACCACGCGCCTTTCAGCTGGGGAAAAAATGCCATGGACTCGATCAAAAACAGCATCGCGCTGGAAGTCTGCGCAGAAATGGCACTGTCCACCTTTCAGCTAGAGCCCTCCACCGCCGCCATCCCCACGCACATTTTGGAAAAACACCATCAGCGCAAACACGGAGCCAATGCCTACTACGGGCAATCCAGCTGATTCACATTCTTCATTCTACCCTACCGTGGCCTCGTCAGGCTCGCGTGTGCCTTTTGCTGAAATCATGAATCACTAAATTTCCCCAGCTGCCAGTTGCACATCGCCGTCACAAGGCCAAGGTTGCCACTCGCTCAACAACGCCACCATTTTACTATCACCATGTCCACACCTGTTCGCACTCGTTTTGCCCCGTCACCTACCGGGCACCTTCACATCGGCTCCGCCCGCACCGCTCTTTTCAACTGGCTGCATGCCCGCCACCACGGCGGCACTTTTGTCCTGCGCGTCGAAGACACCGATGCCGCACGCAATACCGAAGCCTCGCGTGATGCGATCCTCTCCGGTCTCGAATGGCTCGGCATGGACTGGGACGAAGGCCCGAATGTCGGCGGTGACTACGGCCCTTATTTTCAGAGCGAGCGCAATGAAATCTACGACCGCTACCTGGCCCAGCTCGAAGCCGCCGGACGTTGTTACAAAGATGAAAGCGGCGCGACCCGCTTTCGCATGCCCAACGAGCCGGTCACCATCAATGACCTCATCTGTGGCTCACAGACCATCAACCTGAAAGAACAAGGTGCCACCCGCTGGGATGCCGAGCTCAAAAAAGACGTGCCCGCCAACCCCGATCTGGTCATCCGCCGCGCCGATGGTTCGTATATTTTTCACTTCGTCAATGTCGTCGATGACATCGACATGAAAATCACCCACGTGATCCGTGGTGAAGACCACCTTTCCAATACCCCCAAACACGCCGCGCTGTTCGAAGCACTCGGCGCGCCCCTGCCCATCTTCGCCCACATCCCGCTCAATCTGAACGCCGACGGCTCCAAAATGAGCAAGCGTGATCAGGGCGCATCGATCACCGACTACATCGAACAAGGTTTTCTGTCCTCTGCCGTGTGCAACTACATCGCCCTGCTCGGTTGGTCGCCAAAAGATGACGAAGAGATTTTCACCCTCGAAGAACTGGTGAAACGTTTTGATCTCAGTGGAATCAACCGCTCCAACTCCCGCTTCGATTTCAAAAAATGTCTCTGGCTCAACGGCGAACACCTGCGCCGCCTCGATGCCGATGAGCTCTTGAAAAAAGCCACTCCCTTTTTGCAGGATAAAAATATCGCCCTCGATGATGATCGCCTGCCCGCGGCCTTGCAACTCATTCGTCAACGAGCCGAGACCCTGGAACAGATCCCTTCAGGCATCGCTCCCATCTTCGAAGGCCAGATAGAAATCGATCCCGACGCCCTCGCTAAAATATCAGGCCGCGAAAATATCATCGCCGTGCTGCAAGGTCTTCACGATTCCTTTTCCGCTACTGCAGCAGGATGGACCGAAGACTCAATCAAAGCAGAGATCGTTGCCACAGCCGAAAAACTCGAGCTCAAAATGGGAGCCCTCATGCTGCCCTGCCGCATCGCCACCACCGGCAAAGCCGGAGGCCCCGACCTGATGCCCTTACTGGTTTTAATCGGACAACAACGTGTGCTTGACCGCCTCACCACTCTAATCACAACATTAAACTCATCATCGTAACCCGATGATGCCTCCTAGCTGTCTCCGCTTCAGCTCCTTGCCCATGAACAGTCACCCGGGACAACACACATCACTCCCCTCCACCATTAGTGATTCACAACATTTCAGAGCTCGTTTTCAAATAAACATCAGTGCTTATCAATGATAATCAGTGGTTTGAAAATTTGTTAACCACTGAT
>JASFYY010000037.1:0-160508 GCA_045046875.1 Verrucomicrobiota bacterium
GACACTTAGGACACTTCATCACTCAATGCTCTTCATTTTTTGCCGATAGCCATCAACTATAAACCACGATCCGCCAAAAAATCTTCAATCGGTTGCCATTCATCAGACACGGGATCAAACCAACCTACACCGCTTCTATCCGGTGACACATGAAAGATACCAACCAACGGAGCAACATCAGGATCGAAGCCGGATTCCTGCGAATGAAACTCGCGAATTATAAAGCCCTTCCAACCGGAAAATTCCGATTCGCTCTCTGCTATGCCCAGGCTCACTCCTTCTGGCATGGATTTTTCCAATTGCTTAAACCATGGCTGGATGGAAACCCATTTCTCCAGATCAGATTCCCCTGCACTCTTCACAGCCGTATGGCCGTTGATCACTGTGCTTTCCAGCCCTCCCCTCTGTCCTTGATTCTCAACCATTACCACGTGAGCAGCCACATCGTCGAGGTAAAGCGCTCCGGTATATCCGATCACTTCGATGCCAAGTTGATAAGGTCCCGAATCCGTGTCTTCGAACTCATGTTCAAGCACTTGCCAGTCTTTTGACGAGAGTAACAATTTATCAGCAACCGCTGAACTCTGGTAGCGATCTATAAAACGAAAGCGCACACGCACCCCACCGAGCTGTTCGTCAGTGGTCGTTAATTCGGGAATGAAAATTCGACACTGAACCCTGATCTTTCCTTCCTTTAGACCAGTTCCCAAGGGCAAAACAATGCCTTGATCAACAGGGCCTATCATCTGCCACACAGCATTTCCTCCCTGATCTACGGGTCCACCATCACCTTCTATGTCTCCCTCGAGCACACCGGTAAAATCCCCTCCTACCACCAGATTAAAGCTCCCATCTAATGAATCGGAAGAGATGTTTGCTGACTCCTTATTCCCTTGTATGAGCAACCAGCCAATTCCGCCTACCAGCGCCAATAATCCTACCAAAACCAGTAAGGCCACTAAAAAAAAATTAAGGGCAAGGGATCGTTCACCTTTTTTTTTCACCTTCGCAAACGTGTTTGACGGCATTTCCTTCGAGCTAGTTGGGGAAGATTTCAGCTCTGAGCTTACTTTAAAAGGCATGTCCGTATCACGAATCTCTTGAGATGATCCAGGCGGAATACCCGACGAAGAAAGCACAGCTTGTCCACAAGCTTCACAGAAGCGAGTCCCTTGCTGCAAGGAAGCTCCGCATTGTTCGCAAAATTTTTGATCAGCCATGAATAGTGTCAGTTAATGTTAAGTATCGATTCATCCTTCCTATTCTACCAATAAAGTTAGATCAACGTAGATAGCTCCTTTGAACCCATTGGCTTCAAAGCGAAGGTGATGAGGTCCTGTTTCCGGATCACAGGCAAAGTTTCCTGCTAGTTTTTGCCACTGATTCACCGCCTTCAAGTGGTATTCGACAAGTTCAGCCTTGCCTCCGGAATCGATCAAGGACAAACGAATAAATATACCTGGATTTCCACTCGTCACTTGAACGAGTTCTGGAATCAATACCTGAACTTCTGGAGCAAAGGCACCTTTGCCTTTGATGAGCTCAACAGCAGTGGTAAAAGTCGATTCTTTGGGGCCCATCAAAACCCAAACAGGGCGATTCACACCCAGTCCGGGTGAATTCATGACATGGCCGTCTCCTCGAATAAGGACTTTTTTACCATCGATTGTATTATTAATAGAATCAACCCCCTCCGGTTTTACTGGAAAGAGTTCTTCAGAACCCGGGTTTTCAAGTGACGAAGGAGGCGTGCTCAAGTCCATGCTTGTGGAAACCCACCATGCCATCAGCACAGCGATCAAGGTCACCATCCCGATTGCCAACATCACACGTTTGCCCCGCCCGGGGCTTTCTCCACTGTGCTCCCTTTCCACACTCTCATTCACTTTGTGATCGCTAATATTTTTCACCTCAGCAGCTTGATCTGGTAAATTGAGCAGCTCCGCTCCGCAACTCTCGCAAAAGCGGATAGCCTCGCCAAACGGCGCACCACAGGAACGGCAAAAGCCAGGTTGATTGTTAGCTTTGCTCATGACGAGAACCTTGAATGATTTAGATTAAAAACGCCAAGCCCTGCACAGGTACCAAAAATCGTAAAAAGACCAAGTATGACCAGTTGGATTCCGATCACCAATCCCGCCCCCTCTTGATAAAGGGAAGGAGGTTTCATCTGAAACAAAATTGCCACCGAAATCACAATTGAGCCAGCCAAAAGCCAACCGCGCCAGCGACGTCGAACCGGGTTTGAAAGGATTGTCATCACCGTCAGTATCACCATCGGAATCACGAACAAAAACGAGAAAGCCAGAGGAAAATCCAATAAAAGAAATCCCCCGAACAGAACGGCAGCGAAAACCACCAGTGCTTTTACTGCTGTTGGAATATCCTGCGTCGGCACACGTTTGGTCGCAGCCTGATTGATCCCTTGCTGTATTCGTTCCATCGCTTGCTGATACATTTGCAAGGGAACAAAAAATTGCATGACCGTGTGCCATTCGTCCCACAAGCGAATCTCTCCAGTTTGTGGATTACCTTTGGCTTGACGAAGATCTTTGTAAGCGTATCCCTCGACCTGTCGCGCCTGAGCTAACATTCCTGCGCCTGCGGCGCTGTATCCACGGGCACCGCCAGCGGCCAAGCCTCCAAAAATCGCCAACAAACTTGCCATTCGGGTTCTTTTATTCAGCATAGCTTGCACCACGCCTTGATCATCAATCACCACCTCCATAGACATTTTCCCTCCCAAAAAAAGAATGGCGATCAAAAAAAACGCGCCTGTGAATACCAGCCAGAAAATACCAAAGCCTTTTAGAATTCTTGCTACAAATTGATAATTGCCCTCTTGTATGGCAAGCCCAAGCACCAACATGGCAACCAAACCAACGGAAATCGTCGAGACAACAAGCAGGCTGATCATCACGGTTTTATTGCCAGAAATCGGATAATCTCCCATCCATCGCAATTCATCTAGAGGATTCTGCGTTTCGCTCTGCCTGTTTTTTTTTGCTTTGGCCATGGGGATGGGGATGGGATGTAGGAACTCCATACGGGGCTTTGCGTCCGCTTCCTTGATGAACCTAAATTCACGATTCGCATCGATGAACCTGCCATTGACAGAAGGAACTCAGGCAAGCAACGCCATCACCCCTTACACATTTTAATACGCCTTCCCAACAGCAGAAGACGCCTCATCTAGAATAATAAAACCGTAATTTTACAATATTCAGGGCGAAACCAACTTTATCTTTAAGTAGTTTTCAGACACCTCCACCTCCACCAAAGGGGTTCCATTGATCAACACCTTCTTCCACGATGTATTTTTGCTACCTGCCAGCACAGGAGTTTTTTTATCCATGCCATTCCTGGCCTTTGGCGTATTGAATATTGAATCAGCACTATCCTCGGCATCTCCTTTTCCTCGATGAAAATTAGCCCGATCCTGTCGTAAAATATCAGCCACACCGTCTAGCCGCTTACCTGCGGAATTATAATGATCCGCTTTGCTCAAACGTGCCCGGTAGCTTGTTCGTCCCATATCAGCGGTGGGCGCAGGTTCGGAAGCAGGCTCATTCGTAGGAGTCATCATCATTTGTATCCACTTTCCAATTTGAAAACCATCGACCGTCGGAATCACTTCCGCTTTTCCAATCCTGACATCCACACCGCCCCGGTATTCAAAAATTTCGACATGAAGATGGCCATTTTTATTGATCTCCAGAAATGAAGAAATCCAAGTCCCCTCTGAGGCTCCCGATTCAGCCCACTTGAATTGACCTGATCCTTTGGGGGTTTCCAGCAGAGTTCCTGATCGCCCCACCACAAAACGCCCCCCCTTCCAGCGCAATACATGGAAAAAAGTCGGCGACACATCACTCTGTGGCGCCGGAGTCACCAATTCGATCGCACCATCGCCATCAATGTCTGCAGCAAGTTGCGGCAGACGGATCCCAAAGTGCCAGTTACCAAATACCAAGGGGTTCTCTGTGTCAGTTGATTGAGGACTTTCCCACAATAAGCTGCCGTCATCATCAATCACCTGTAGTTGATAAAAATCTCCCTCGTTTTCAGTTTCAGCAAACTTCACCCAGCTAACCCGCTCATCCTTGCCATCACCATCCAGATCGGCAAACAACCCATCAACAGCAGATAAAACCACAGCATCACTCAGAAAAAAAACCGCTATGAAAATAAACTGCCTCATCACCATGCACAATGTTAACAGCAATCCGTTATATCATCCAGAATAGACTCAATTTTTACTTCCTATTTTTTGCTATTCTCCTCTAACACTATAGGAGCCCGTGTAGGATCTTTGTAATCAAAAACCTTTTTGATGAAATTGAATTCAAAAAAATTTGAAAGGCAAATTATTCGATGACCTAGAGCCTGCTCCCATGCTCCTTGTCCCTTTTCTGCCCAGAGGGCTTGAAAAGTTCTCCCTCCCCTGTTTAATTCCAGACATGCGTGCCCATACCCCTTACATCCTTGCCTTTACCTTCGTCGGTCTTTCCTTGATCACAACGGCTAGTGCCTCCGACGACGCTGCTTTAATCAAAAAAACCGGCACCCTGCTGTTCGAAGATGCCTTCGAACGTGACGAATCCACCCCCGGCAAAGAAGACATCGGTGGCGGCTGGACCAGCAACAGTGCCTGGCGCGCCAAAGGCAAACAACAAGTTGATCTGGTCGACAGCGTGATGCAGGTCACCCGCGTGCCAGAAGCCGACCACGGCGTCGCCATCTTCCACGACGTCGCTTTCCGCGACGGCGCGGTGCAAATGAAATTCAAACTCAAAGCCGGAGAAGATCTCGGCCTCGACTTTGTTGACCGCGAACTGAAAAGCGTGCACGCCGGTCATCTCGCTTTTGCCCGGGTCACCCTGAAAAACATCCGCCTTCAAGACTCCAAAACCGGCACCATGAACAACCAGATCCGCGACCGCCGCAAAGCCGGCGACAAAAGTCCTGAAATGACAAAACTGATCCTGAGCAAGCAAAAAATCTTCCCACTCAAACTGGCAGCCGAAGAATGGCACACCCTATTAGTCGTCGTGCAAGGCGATACCATGCGCGCTACCATCAATGGCAAATTCATCGGCGAATTCAAATCCCCTGGCATCGCCCACCCCACCAAACGCATGATCACCCTCGCGATAAACAAAGGCGCCTCCATCGACGACATCAAAGTCTGGAAATTGGCACCGGAAAAATAAGCCGGCAAGCCTCTTTTTCCCCAACATACCTATGCTCGCTCTCAGTAGCCCTTTTACTCCTGACTGCCCTCGCTGTTTCTAGTCAACGATTTCATTTTCGCCGCCTCGACGACCGCAACGCCTTCGGCCAGATTGTATTTAAAAAAGCAAAAACACAGAAGCCTTGATTGTTACTTGAAAAATAAACACCTGACCTTAGTGAATTAAAACATTATGAAAAAATCCCCAATCAAACTCCTTCTCGCAGTATGTGCCTTGATCGTTTGCCAATCCCAGGCTCAGGAAAAAATCGTCCCCATCAAAGTCGGCATCATCGGCATCGATGCTCACGCCCCATCCTGGACCAAGCTCATCAATGACCCGAAAGCCGAGGGCGAACTCGCCGATATGACCATCGTCGCTGCTTTTCCCGGTGGCAGCCCGGATATCCCACAAAGCGTGGAATTGCTCGCCAAAGCTCGCGAACCGATGGAGAAACTCGGTGTTGAAATGGTGGAATCCATCGCTGCCCTGATCAAAAAATCGGACGTGGTGATGATCCTCAGCATCGACGGCCGCACTCACTTAAAACAAGCGATCCCTGTGATCGAAGCCGGCAAAACGCTCTACATCGACAAACCCATCGCCGCTTCCGTTTCTGACGCGCTCAAAATCTACCGGCTGGCCAAAGCCAAACAAGTTCCTGTATTCACCAGCTCGTCACTCCGTTACGCTCAGGGAGCCATCAACATCCACAAGGATCCCAAACTTGGAGACATCATCGGAGCCGAAGTTTACAGCCCCTGCAAAACCGAACCCAACCACCCTGACTTCTTCTGGTATGGCATCCACGGTGTCGAACCTCTGTTCACCATCATGGGACAAGGCTGTCAATCAGTCACCCGCATCCACACCGAAGGAACCGACGTCGCTGTCGGCATCTGGGATGGCGGACGTATCGGCACTTATCGCGGAATCCGTGACGGTCGGCGTGGTTATGGTGCCACCGTATTCGGCACCAAAGGCATCGTGCAAGGCGGCGGTTTTGATGGTTACGCTCCCTTGATTGTCGAAATCGGCAAGTTTTTCAAAAGCGGCAAGCCACCAGTAAGCGAAGCTGAAACTCTGGAGGTCCTAGCTTTCATGGAAGCCGCCGACGAAAGCAAACGCCAGGGAGGAAGCCCTGTCACTATCGAAAGTGTGATGAAAAAGGCCCAGCAAGAAGCTGCTAAAAAATAAGCCGCTGATCAAATGTGAAGCAGGTTTTCAACCTAAGTTCTTCAATCGCACAACATGTCTAATCCCACTGCAGAAAAAATCCGTATCGCGGTACTGATCGAAGGAGTTTCTTTCCTCGTCCTGCTCTTCATCGCCATGCCATTAAAATATCTGGCCGACCTGCCCCTCGCTGTCAAATGGGTGGGCTGGGCACACGGCCTGCTCTTTGTCATCCTCTGCGCACTCTTGTTCTACGGCTTGGTTTCAGGAGCCATCCGCTTCAAACGCGCTTTGCTGATTTTCATCTGCTCGCTCATCCCTTTTGGGCCTTTTGTGATTAACCACAGGCTCAAGGAGGCATAATACTCAAAACTCTTTAGAGTATCGTGCCACATAAATGGCACGATTAAGCTTAATAGTGCCATAAAAATCACTATTCCGCTTAAATTAGTGGCACTATTTGGGAAAACGTGCCATATTATTGGCTCAATGTGGCACGTTTAATCTAATCATGCCACTACCCTGAGTATATCATGCCACTTCAAATCCCACAGGAAGAGCTCGATTCCATCGTGCAGGCAGTAGGGCAGCACCCCTCTGGTGCTTCGATAAGCGAGTTGCTAAAAAGACCTGAACTCGATTTCACGAAGAGAACCTTACAACGTCGTCTCAATCAGTTGATCGATGAGGGAAACCTTGTGCCTGAGGGCGAAGGTCGGGGGCGCCGTTATTTGCTTCCAGTAAAAACTACAGCGGAAACCGTTTTAAGGGAAACCCCTCCATGTAAAGAAGACCCAAGCTACAAGACGGGCTCGGATTGGCTGTCTCCTGCGGCAAAGGAACTTCGTGATTCCGTAAATCGACCGATAGGCGCACGCACGCCCGTTGGTTATCAAACTGATTTTCTAGAGTGTTACCAACCGAACACTGATGCCTATTTATCACCGCAATTACGCCGCAGTTTACTCGAAATGGGGCAAGTAGGGATTTCTGATTTACCTGCGGGGACTTACCTCCGGCAAGTGATGCACCGTCTGCTGATCGATCTATCGTGGAACTCAAGTCGCCTCGAGGGCAATACCTATTCCCTACTGGAAACACAATGCCTAGTGGAGCACGGCGAGAATGCCAATGGCAAAAATGCCGAGGAAACTCAGATGATCCTTAATCACAAGGCGGCCATCGAAATGCTGGCTGATCAAGCGGAGGAAATCGGGTTCAATCGCTACACGGTTTGCAATCTACATGCCCTGTTAGCCGACAACCTGCTGACCAACCCTGCCGCTTGTGGTCGTCTGCGTTCTCTGGGCGTAGGCATTGGAGGAACGGTTTATCATCCTCTGGCGGTGCCTCAAGCAATCGAAGAACAATTTATCCAGATTCTCGATAAAGCGGAAGCCATTGAAGATCCTTTTGAACAGGCTTTTTTTGTGATGGTGCACTTGCCCTACCTGCAGCCCTTCGAGGACGTCAACAAACGGGTCTCGCGATTGGCTGCCAACATCCCATTGGTGAAGCACAATCTCTGCCCGTTGTCTTTCATCGATGTGGCGCAGGAAGATTACATCGGGGGACTGATCGGTATTTATGAACAGAACCGTATCGAATACCTGCGCGATGTTTTCGTCTGGGCCTATCAGCGATCCTGCGCGCACTACTCTGCGATTCGACAATCGCTGGGCGAGCCCGATCCATTTCGTCTCCGTCACCGCACTCTGATCGGACAGTTTGTGCGTGATATCGTGCAAGGCAATATGGACAAAAAGGCGGCTAAACAATGGACCGAAGCCCAGGCAATAAAAAGGCTACCCAAAGAGGATTGCGCCAAATTCATAGAGGTGATTGAAGTCGAAATCAATAGCCTGCATATAGGTAACATCGCTCGCTATCGACTACGCCCAAAAGAGTTTGAGGCGTGGATGATGGAGTGGGACTGATCTCTCCTTCAATTCTTAGGTTCGCAGCAATTAATGTCCTTTGATACTTGCTAATTTGGCGACCTTTGACCAGATCAAACCTAAGCTTCTACAAACGCCCAACGCTAAAACAATGATAAAAAAACCTTTCCCCCTGTTGCTAAACTTGTCCCTGCTTATTGCGGTCTTCCAAGCAAGTCCTGCGCTGGCAGAACTCATCTCCGTCCATGACTCTAAAAGCCTTGTCAGTGCCACCTCCCGGGCGCAGCCGGGAGATATTATCTCTTTAGCCGCCGGACACTATGGCAATGGAATTTCAATATCCAAACTAAACGGTAGCAAAGACAAGCCCATTATCATAAGTGCTGCTGATCCGAAAAACCCTCCACTTTTCGAGGGCGGCAAAGTAGCCCTCCACTTATCCTCCTGCAACTACCTCACCCTGAGTCACTTGGTGATATCCGGATGCCAAACTAATGGCATCAATGCAGATGATGGAGGACTGCTAGACACTCCGTCCCTAGGACTGGTTTTTAAAAATATCACCATCAAAAATATCGGACCGACTGGAAATCGTGACGGACTGAAACTGTCTGGCCTCAAACACTTCACCGTATCAAATTGCCACTTCTCAGGCTGGGGTGGTTCGGCCATCGACATGGTCGGCTGCCGTGAAGGCCTGATCCACCAAAGCCGCTTCTACGGTAAAGATGGATTCTCCCAAAGCTCGGGCATCCAAACAAAGGGCGGCAGCGAAAATATCCGTATCGAAAGCAATTATTTCAACCAGGCCGGGGACAGGGCTATCAATCTCGGGGGAAGCACAGGCTTAGCGTTTTTCCGCCCTGAAGTTCGCGATTTTGAAGCGAAGTCCATAAGTGTCTCTGGCAACCGCTTCCTCGGAAGCCAGGCCCCTATTGTCTTCGCCACCTCTATCGAATGCCAAGTCAGGCACAACACCTTTGTCTCACCTGGGAAATGGGTCATACGGATTTTACAGGAACAGCCAACCGATCGTTTCAAGCCCTGCCAAAAAGGTGATTTCAGTTCTAATCTGATTGTTTATTCCCGGCAGATAAGAACTTTTGTCAACGTAGGGGAACACACCAAAGCTGAGACTTTTTCTTTTCGCAACAACGCCTGGTTCTGTATCGATGGCAACCAGCGCCCGTCGCTCCCCGTCAAGGAAATCGAAGGAGTCTATCAGATCGATCCCAAAGTGATTGATCAAGGCACTGCCAGGCTGCGCGCTACATCCCAGCACCCCCTTTTACAGAAAATAGGTGCTCGCGCTTTTACCCCTCCCCCAGTTCCTCTCACCCAATAAAGCACCGCCTGCGTTCAAACATAAACAAACAATGTCCGCGCAGGCATTGTTTGGATTCCTGGCTGAAGCGCACTTCCTCCCTGGTTAATCCGCCTCTAATCACCACTCGGTTTTTATCAATCCCCCACCAACTCGTGAATTGACCTTCACTAGCCTTGCTGATAAATTTCCCGCATGGCTCCACTCCCTTATTTTTTCTCCCACGCAGTTAGAAAGATGTTTTTCTTCATCTGCGCGGTATGTCTAATCTCGACAAGCGCCTGGTGCGAGGGAGGTGTGCAAGCACAAAAAAACACAACAATTCCCCAGACCCAATACGACGACATCAATGCCTTGTTGCAACGCATCCGTTCAGGTTTTGATAAAGCCATTAACAAATCGGCGGCTCAACGGGATAAAAAAGTTCAGGAACTTAACCAAAAATACCTCAAACAACTTGAGCAAGTTCAGCGTTATTACACCGCCAGCGGAAACGCCAACGCAGCCTTGCTCACCCGTGACGAAATCCTACGCATTACCAACGAACCCCATACAAATCCCGCCGCCCTGAAAGGGGTCGATTCTGAACGCTTACAAAAAAGCCAACAATTGTATCTTAGTTCGAAAAAACAAATCAACACATCCCATCTCGCCAAATCGCAACGTTTGTATACCCTCGGCAACGAAGCCCTGAAAAAACGCGCCAGTGAACTGACGCGTAAAGGCGACTTGGACCGGGTGGCGGCGCTCACAAAGTTAATCCCCCAATGGAGCAACCGCTCCGATCTCAAATCCGAGCCCCAAACAATCACTACTGCAGGAAACTTTACTGCCACCATTCATTTTTTCTTCAAAGGTGACATCGAACTCTTTCACAATGGAAAAAAACTCAGTTATGAAAGTGACCAGGTGCAATTCGGCACTTCCGGAATCTCCAATGGCATCAAAATTAGCGATGGAGATATCATTGCATTCCGTCTCCGCAGCGACGCGGTGAACCGCTCTCTGATTGCCTCTATTTTCAGCAAAAACCACTCGCGTTTTGTTCCTCTGAAACTGCGTGACTATCGATACATCGAAGACACCCGGGGGGTGGACGTAACGACGAAACATGTCAAACGCGGCAAAGCACTCGCTAAAGAGGGCCAGACCCACACTGAAATCGAAAATATCTGGGCATCGCACCGCATGCCGGAAAAGGTGAAAAATGAAAGCGAATGGATCACCATCCCGCAAAAAAATGACTGGGTCACCTACGCGATCGAAATCAGCAGCTCTGATATCAAAACGATACGCTAGCCTGGCGATACCTTAAACACTTATCCTCCCCCTCAATGGCATCTCCTTTGTAGGATAGATTTCCAAATCTGTCGAGGGGAAGAGTCACATGACTAGAGTAAAGCCTCCCTTCACAACCCACCCGCTATTACCCCAACGGCGCACGCCCCCTCTCCCCCTTCCGGCGCAGCCAAGCCGAGATGGCAGAGATATCCGCTTCTCGTAAAAAAACGAAATAGGTCATTATCATCGTCAGCGAAAACATGGTGATATTATTCGACGCTACGACAATGGCCAGGTGAAAAATAATTCCCAGGACGATGCCCCACCATCTTGTCCTCGGAACAAAAAGCAGGATAGGCAAAACCATTTCGAAGACCAGAGTCCCCCATGTGAGCAAACGCATCAAAGGCATCATCTCGACGACCCACAAACCCGGCCACCGTGAATGATGTGAAAGCATGAAAAAAGCAAAAAACTCACCATTCATCCACCAAGTGTCCTGCAGCCTGCCAATAACTGTCTGCCAGTAAATCACCAACACTTGAAGCTGCATCAATGTGATCCCATAGACAGGAACACTTATTGTTTTTGGCAACCACGATCCACCCAATTTCCATGCCTTGCCCAAAGGGCTCACTAAAATCAAAAAAGCAAAGGACCGTAATACCAAATCCCACCCCGTCACAGCAACAGGAGCGCGCAAAGCACACGATGAAACCCAAATGAACACACACAGTGCTGCCAATCGTGGCGCCCACCCCAGTGCGAGACAAACCATCGCTCCTGCACTGAACACAAAATAGGCCGTAACAGCAGGAGCTGAACGAACCACCCCAAAAACCGACAAATAAAAATACCGGGTTTCAGCCAAGGCCGCTCCCTGGTCGATCATTCCCTGATCGGAATAAAAAGCATGGCGATAAGGCCACAGCATACCTAAACTGATCAAGGCCACGATGGAAAAAACAAAGCGCACCAAGGCATAATGACTTTCATCAACCTGACGCAACCACAAGGCATGGGTGATTTCTCTAAACCTATGACCTTCTTCCATATTATTCCGCATCCTCCAAAGATCCAAATTGTTCGTGAATAGCTTTTGTCAGCTTCCCGTCTTTGGTGATATGAAAAAAATTACGGGTAGCCAAGTTCTCTACCTCCACCCGATAAGACAAAGCCCCCTCATGCTCAACTTGTTGAGCAATTTTTGCCTCCCAGCCTTCACGGAACCGTGCATAGGATTGATCATGCAACATCCGGTCAATGACATAATAATAACGTACCCGTTTTGGAGTCTGCACCCTTTCCAAGCCCGGCAAAACCGGACCTCTCACTACTTCCTTCCCATCAGGATATCTCAAGGTCATTTCTACCGATGACGAGGCAAAAGCGGGAATCGTATAAAACATATTCCACTGCTGGGCTGTCCCCGTCAGTTCTTGGTAGGGTGTCAGCAAAGGCAGCAAGTCCGCATGCGGCGACCAATCTCTCGGAACAATCGCAACAAGCAACATCACTCCATGGAGAAATCCAAACAAAACGATTGCCACCTTTTGAACAGAAGACATCTGATACGATGATCCCTCATCTACTTCTGCATTCCTTTCCGACATCACGCAATTAACTCACCCTTTGAATTTATGCAACCGAAACAGCGCTTGAGCGAAGACCTACGAGCACCAAAAAAACCTCCCCCCCATCGTAGGATAGATTTCCAAATCTGTCGCTGCCAAGACTCACTGTCAAAATGAGGATTCAAAAACACCCCTCATCCCCCTACAAGCCCTTCAATATCTCCAAGGCCTTGTCCTCAAACATCTTCTGCCAACCGGGTGCCACCTGGGTATCACTATCCTCCTGAGCCCCTCCGGCATTTTTCAACTGCTCATCCGTCGGCGCATAATAAATATAACCGTTGGAATAAGCGGCCACAAAAGTCTTTTTGTGCGGTGAGGCTTTTTTGATATTCAAACCAATCGGCACCGTGACTTCCCCTGGAAAACTGACCAAGCGAAAATCTCCGACCCGCAAACCCATCACTTCAACATCGACGATGTGTTTGGCATCCGCGTCATACTCCGCCTGATGCTTTTTGAGCAAGCGCAAATTCGCCGCCACCCGGGTCAGTTTTTCCATCGTATAAATATTGTTCAGGTAGCGTTTCATATTGCTACGGTTCGCCTCATCCATCTTTTTCATGTTATCACGGCCAATCATCTCGTCGTGCAGATAACGATGGGAATAATAAGAAGGGTAATTTTCTTTGGCTTTATATTTAGTGAGTAAAGGCGAAAAAGTCTCCCAATTCAGGCTCGTCCCTGACAAGGATGCCAACAATTTTTGTTGCTGAGCTTCCATCGCTTTGATGTAACCCGCATTATTACGACGCGGCAATTGCAATCGCTGATTGATGGTTTTCAGAGTGGTCTCTTCATTGGTTTTTATTTTTCGCAAGGCCCGCAAGGCGCTTAACCCCAGTAAATTTCCCAGTGGCTCCGCATCACGCGGACTCGATACCGATTTATACTCCACCGGGTTGATATCCCCTCCACAGCCCTGTAAAAAAAGCGCTATGGTGCCCTCGCTCAAATTGTCCTCGATCACGGTGGAAGCGAAACCGGTCACGTCCGCGGTATTCGCGCCACTCGGAACTCCCTGAATCGGATGCATGGCAAAATTGTAAACCACAGCCAAGGTCGTGCCATCCTTACGATCCAAGCGCAGCAAACCGATCTCCGGATCCACCGGCCCGATGGACGCAATCTCTTCATCCGGCGGCAACGCATAAGCATGACGCACATCCGCCGTTTTGCCGTTTTTAAGCTTGATCCGGCGATTCTCCATCACTCGGTTTTCAGAGCCGGAACCAGAACCCACCAGCACCGGCTCCATTTTTTCCAGCGCCAGTTTCACGGCCTTGACGGTGCGCTGCGCCACATCCGGACAAATTCTCGCGTGGCAGTGACTGGCATTAACCAGAACGTTCGTTGTTTCAATACCCAGTTCCTTCTTCAACTGCTCCCGAACCTCTGGCAAATACGAATTTTTGATCGAGCCAATCTCACCTATGGCCACCGCATCCACCGTGATGATCACCGCTTTTGTTTTGCCGTCATCCAAAACCAGCGCCTTCACATACGGGGGATCATTAATCGGTCCGCCAGCGGCAGCAATGTCCACCTTGGCCGCCCCGGCTTTCAGCTCGCCGGCTCGAACACTCGCAGTAGAAAATACGAAACATAAAACTAACAGGCACAAAGCCCTCTTTAAGGAAAACGGGGAGTTATTCATTCGTCAATGGGGGTATATATATCTAGTGGTTGCCGTTTAGTGCTCGGCCATTAACCTTTTTCTTGAAAAGATTGACCGTCAACCTTTGATTTCCCCTCTTATGACCCTTCATCGCCTTTTTCACACTTTTCTGTTATTCGCATCCTATACTCTGACAACGAGTGCGCAAAATGCGCCCAGCTCCCCCGACCCCCAACGCAGCCCTTGGACCACTTCACGAATTCAAGGCTCCCCGGAAGTCCCTCTTCCCTACAGCTCGGAAGCGGTGTTTCAAAAATTGCAATTCAGCAACGCGCTGGAAATGATCTCCATCGGTGACCGCCTGGTGGTGGTCGAACGTGGTGGCAAAATCTGGTCATTCCCCCAAGATCTGGCAGCAGAAAAAGCAGACCTGCTCATCGACCTGAAATCCCTGCACCCAAAAATGACCTTCGCTTATGGCATCGCTTTTCATCCACAATGGAAAACAAAAAAAGAGGTCTTCATCACCTACACCCTGGCCAACGGATTGGAGGACGGCACCCACCTCTCGCGCTTCCGGCTCAAGGATGGTGACATTCCCCAACTTGATCCTGACAGCGAAGAAATTCTGCTCACCTGGCTCAGCGGTGGACACAACGGAGCGAACCTGCGTTTCGGCCCTGACGGCATGCTTTACATCTCGACCGGCGACGCCGCCGTGCCCTCCCCACCAGATATCCTGAATTCCGGCCAGGACAACAGCGATCTGCTCTGCGCGATCTTACGCATAGACATCAATCATTCAGAAAAACCTAATCCTTATGTAGTTCCGAAAGATAACCCCTATTTTAACGTAAAAAATGTTCGGCCCGAAGTATGGGCCTTTGGTTTCCGTAATCCATGGAAAATGAGCTTCGGCCCCAAAGGAAAGCTCTGGGTCGGTGATGTCGGTTGGGAGCTCTGGGAGATGATCCATCTGGTTGATAAAGGCCACAACGCCGGTTGGTCGGCGATGGAATCCAGCAACCCGATCAAGCCGGAAACCGCCAGCCCGCTTGCCCCCATCACCGCTCCGCTCGCCTCCCACCCCCACACCGAAGCCTCCTCGATCACCGGGGGTTACGTTTACCAAGGGACACGCCTGCCCGAGCTAAAAGGAGCCTACATCTACGGCGATTACACCAGCGGAAAAATCTGGGCGCTGTGGCATGATGGGCAAAAAATCACCCGACACGAAGAGATCGCCGACACCCCACATCGCATCTCCACCTTTGGTCAAGACCAGGATGGAGAACTCTACTACATCGACTACGCCACGCCCTCCGGTATTTACCGCCTGATCCCCAATCCAAAAGCCGGTAAAAAAAGTGACTTCCCCCAGCGACTGAGCGAAACCGGATTATTCACCGATACACCCAAACAGACACCTGCTCCCGGCGTTTACCCATACGACATCATCGAACCGATGTGGCAGGATGGAGCCAACAGCCAACGATTCATCGCCCTGCCGGATAAAAACAAAATCAACACCACCATCGAATACCACGCCGACCAGACCATTCGTCGATCCACGGTCACCTGGCCCATCGACACCGTGCTGGCAAAAACAATCAGCACTGGTGCCCCCTCCCATCACAAAATCGAAACCCAAATCCTCCACTATGACGGCGAGAGCTGGAATGGCTATTCCTACCGTTGGAACAAAAACGGCAGTGATGCGGATCTGGTCGTCGCCAAGGGCGAAGAAGTCCCGGTTCCCGAGCAGGGCTGGCAAGGCGGCACTCGCTATCAAATCCACAGCCGTTCGCAATGCAGCCGCTGCCACAATTCGTGGAATAAATATGTGCTCGGTTTTCAACCCTGGCAGTTAAAAAGCCTGCCTCACTCGGGCAATCCCTCCATTCGCGAAAGCGCCATCACACTGGGTTTGCTGGATTCTAAATTTTTCGAACGTAATACCCGTGGTTTGCTTACATCCAGTCACGGTCGCGGCTCCACCAATCAGCAAGCCCGCTCCTGGTTGCACGCCAATTGCTCCGCCTGCCATCGCCGCCACGGTGGTGGCAGCGCTCCGCTCGAGGTGAACTTTGAAGTCCCTCTGATGCAGGCCGCTTTACTCTACGAAAAACCAACACGTGGCGACTTCGGCCTTGATGATGCATCGGTCATCGTCCCCGGCTCCCCAACCCAGTCCGCCCTACTCTACCGCATCACCTCCACCGGCAGCGCCCACATGCCGCTGATTGGCCCACGTGAAGTAGACGCACACGCTGAAACCCTGATCACAAAATGGATCAACGAACTGCCTCATGCCAACCAACAAACGGACGGCAACATCGAAGCCGGTCTAAGTTCCCCATCCAATGCAATGAAGATGATTGCCAAGATCAACTCCGGAGAACTCTCCGACGCTCAACGAAAGTCTACCATCGATGCCGGCCTCGCTTCCTCCAACGCAAACATCAACGCGCTCTTCCTGCGTTTTCTCTCCCCCGATGAACGCCCCCGCACACTCGGCTCCGACATCGATGTCCAAAACATCCTCCAACTCACCGGCAACGCCAAACACGGTGCCCAAATTCTCTCGACCACCGGAAAATGGGCCGCCTGTTACGCCTGCCACCGCATCAATGAGCTCGGCGGCAAGATCGGGCCGGATCTGACTAAAGTCGCAACTCGTCTCAATAAACAACAAATCCTCGACAGTTTGCTCACTCCTTCCAAAACCATCAATCCCGAGTTCCAAGCTTGGCAGATAGAACTCTCCGACGAAAAAACTCTAACTGCCTTCATCATCAAACAAGACAAAAAACAACTCACCCTTCGTCTCGTTGATGGCAGCACAAAAAACATCGCCAAAACAAAAATCAAAAATCAAAGCCCCCTGCCCACCAGCCTGATGCCCGAAGGCCTATTACAAACCCTCACCCAACAAGAAGCCGCCGATGTGCTGGAATGGTTGAGCACCTTGAAATAAGCAAGCTTTTACCGATACTTGAGGCATCACAATGGATCTATCCGCCGCAGCCACATTCAACGACCTGGAATCCCTCAATCTGGTTCTATGCGATTTTGTTCACAATGAAGCTCAAGCTCAGCGTGATCAGTATCAACGCCACATCCAACGCCCGATCGAGGAACGTATCATCGAAGAACGCTGCCTCGCTGATTTGCACATCAGCAACGACATGGATCCAGAAAAACGCAGCTATCATTTCACCTGCACCAGTCGTTTGGGCAACACCGCGCGCTTCCGCGAAGGCGATCGTCTGCGCTTGCACCGAGGCGAAGGCTTGGACCAGGGTTTTGATGTGGTGCTCGTCCGCGAATGGGACAAAGGCGGCGAAATCCGACCCGAAAGCGGAATCGGAGAGCTCACAACTCTACTGGAAACTGAAACCAAGGGCTGGATATTGGACGAAGGTTTTTTTGACTCTGAAAAACTACTGCTCTCCGGTCTCGACTCAGCGATGAAATCAGAAGATGGCAGAGAGCGCATCCTTTCTCTCTTCGGCGGCTTCGCACAAAAGGAAATGGAGTTCGGCATGGAAGACATGGACGACGGCGAAGCTTACGCAGAAGATGCCGGCCTCGATTTTTCCCAAAGCGAAGCCCTTTCACTGGCCATATCAACCAATCATTGCCATCTTATTCAAGGCCCTCCCGGCACCGGCAAAACCTACGTGCTTGCCCAAACCATCGCCACTCTGGTCGAGCGCGGTGAACGTGTTCTTCTCACCGCCTTCACTCACCGGGCCATCCATCACGCGCTGAAAACCTGCCACCGGGTGATCCGCGATCCCGACCGCATTGCCAAAATCGGCGTCTCCGTTTTTGACCCCGCTCTCGCCCCGATTGCCCAATACGGTTCGTGGAAAAAATCACGCATCCGCCACCAACACGGCGGCCTGTTAGTCGGAGCCACTCCCTTTGCCGCCGCCTCCCGCCGTCTCGCCGAAGCCCGTTTCGACACCGTCGTCATCGACGAAGCCAGTCAGATGACCGTGCCTCTAGCCATCCTGGCGATGATGAAAGGTAAACGTTTTTTGTTCTTCGGCGACCACCAGCAACTACCTCCGGTTTTGCAATCCATCCCCAAACATGACGCATCTTCCTGGTCGGTCTTCGGCAGCCTGATCCGGCACAGCGATGTCAGCACTCTGAAAACCACCTACCGCCTCAACAGCGAACTCTCCCAGTGGCCAAGCAAAACCTTCTACGCCAACGAACTGGTACCCGAAGCCTCCATCGCTGACCGACAACTACCTCTGCCCAATCGCAAACCCGGCCATGCCGCTTTGAGTGACATCGCCAGTCTGATTTTCTGGCAGGTTCATCATGAAAAATCGCGCACCTCCAGCAAAGAAGAAGCCCAGGCGGTGTCTGCCATCATCGTCGATGCCGTGCGCTCCGGACTCAAAGCAAGCGACATCGGAGTCGTCACGCCCTATCGCCGCCAGGCCAAACTGATCAAACAAAAACTACGTCAATCATCCTTGTTACCCGATGGAGCTGCTGATGATGTGGTCATCGATACCGTCGAACGTTTCCAGGGACAAGAGCGCGAACTGGTCATCCTCTCCCTGACCACTTCCGACTCGTCTTTTCTCGACAAAGTAGCTGACTTTTATCTGCAAGCACAACGCTGGAATGTAGCCATCACCCGCGCCCGATCCAAGCTCATCATCGTCGGCAGCCCTCTGCTGACCAACTACACTCCCGTCGACCCCGATCTGGATGATGCAGCTTATCTGGTTCGCGACTTATTAGATCAATGCATCTGCCTCAACCGCAAAAGCACCAACGACGTATCCGCAGACAACACGTGATCCGCCAACGATATGATTCCCATTCTACCAGATCATATCATCCGCCAACGGCCTACCCACCCCGCCCTCAAACGACTTTTTCTACAGATCCGCAACCTACCTCTGGACGGAGCGCGAGCCTGGATGTCCTTTGCCCTGAGCGATACCCACACCGCCGAAGCCCCTGATTTTCTCCTGATTGATCAACACGGCCACTGTTATTTGCTCTCGGCAGGAGATCTGAAAAACAACGAAGCCGAAGAATACCTGCAACCCGGACTGTTTGAATTGCGCCCGGAAACCCTAAGCAAAATCCAGTCCTTGCAATCTCTCAGTCAAACCTTGTCCACATTCCCACAAAAGGCTACTTTGGCACCCCTCGACTTTTTTTCCAACATCCCCCGCCTACTGATCTGCCCTGACCTATCAGACAAACAATGTTCACAACTGAGCAGCACACTGCAATTAAGCGACAATGGCCACTGCTTCGGACTCGCCAACCGTCCGCTTGGCGACTGCCTATCCAGCATCTCTCCCACTCCCTTGATAGCGAACGAAATCGATCAACTCCGCGCTTTGTATCTTCCCGAATGCCGGGTACCCGCCGCCTTCATCCCCCGGCTATCATCATCAAAAGTGCGGGAGACCAATCGAAGCGAACGCTTTACCGATTATCTGCTGGACTTTGATCAGGAGAGTTGGGTCAAAAGCGACCTTCAAATCGATGCCCTTGATTCTCTCCATCCCAATCCCGCCACCTCTGAGACCAACAATCAAAAAACGCTGACCAAAAAGAATAGCGGCATGTGCAGCCGGGTGATCACCGGTGTCGCCGGCAGCGGCAAATCACTCACCTTGCTTTACCGGGCGAGACTGCTGGCAAACATGGAGCCACAACGCAGAATTTTATTCATCACCCACAACAAACCCCTCATCGGTGACCTGCAATGGCGTTATGATGAAATCCAACAAACGGATATTGCATCCAATACAGCCAAAGTGGAATTCTTCCATTTTTTTCGCTGGCTCGGCAAACACCATCACCAAGACGGCTTACAGTTGATCTCCGAATCCCAACGCTCACAAACCATCAGTGAATTGAGCGCAGAAATCTTTCCCAGTAGCCCATGGCCCGCCTCTTTTTTCAGTGACGAGATAGGCTTCATCGCTGACCAAGCGGACGACTCTGAATCCTCCTACCTGACTCTAGACCGGACCGGGCGCGGCCTGGCACTCGATGCCACCCAACGTCACCAGATGCACGAACTCTACCGGCGCTACCGTATGCGACTCGCATCCAATCGTGAAGCCGACTGGCACTCACTTGTTCGATTCTGGTGGGGAAAAGCAAGTAAAGGCCAAATACACCTACCTCGCTACGACTACATCTTTGTCGATGAAGGACAATTTTTTGCCCCACTCTGGTTTTCCATCCTCAAACTCTGCCTGAACCCTGACAAGGGAGAACTCATCGTCGCTGCTGACCCCACCCAGGGATTTCTAAAACGACGCCAATCTTGGAAATCGGTCGGCCTCGATGTGCGCGGACGCACCACCAAGCTCCACCACTGCTACCGCAATACCGCCGAGCTGCAACGTTTCACCCGCCGCTTTTTTCTCCAACGACAAACAGATTCATCCATGCACGATGAAATCCAACTACCGGAAGAAAATCAATCCGCTTCTCCACACCGTCAAAACTCATACCGTTCAAACAGCGGTGTGCAAATGATCCGCCACCCAACTCCTCAGGACAGCCTGACCTGGATCAGTAATGAAGTCGCCCACGCGATCAAAAAAGGACTCCCCCCCCAAGCGATCTTAGTGATCCACCATAGCCGCCAACAATTGGAATTATTGCACCAGATCATCGCCCAGCGGATCGGATCAGAGCAGGTCAGCTTGCTCTCCCATGATGAAACCGCGCATCAAGCCGTCGCCTTGGCAACACTCAACTCCACCACCGGCATCGAACGCCCCATTGTCTTCCTCGCCGGAATCGACGAACTCTTTGAACAGGAAGGAGACCCTCGCCTTGAGCACAACGAACGCAAAAACATGATCCGCGACCATACTCGGAAAATCTACATGGCACTCACCCGCGCTGGTCAAAAACTACTGATCAGCTACACCAGCGACCTCTGCCGACAATTTTTCGATGAAGATCACCTTAGCTGATCAAAACCACCCCATTACCCCCTGTTCCTCACCCAGGCTAGGCGCGAAAATCAAATCCCAACCACCTCCAAACTCGACTACCCCCCAATCCCCGCCAACCACACCATCAAACCAATCATCAACACACACACCAACACCGACACCAAAAAACCAACAATATCTTTCTTCCTTGGCCTGGCAAATTCCCAATCGCTACCAGGAAACAATCGCAAATGCTCCAGCGCTTTAGGGTCAGCGTAAGCCGCCTCGAGCTTTTCACGATCAACTTGCGGATCAGGGTCCACCTCAGTGCGCATCTTGGCATAATAACGATCCAACACTTCATCTCGATCCCTCCGTGTGATCAGACTAACCAGGATCAACACCAAAAACGGCAATAACAATCGCGGAGGCAGACGCAAGGATTCAATGGTCGCTTTCGACGCTTTGGAAAGATCGATTCCCATCCAATGATACAAAAGAAAATCCAGATTAAACGCATCGACCCCGGTAAATGACGTAGTGAAACGCTGGGTCACAACCCGGACATTGCCATCGGTGACATCTCCCACCGTTTCCAGTTCAATATCTCCTACAGGCTCCACTCCACCACGCCAATAGATAGCTTTTCCCCCGCTTTTCACTGTCAGCTCTATCTCCTGCCCCACCTCAGCCAAAGGTGGTTCATCTCCCATTTTCTCAATCAATTCCTCATTCCCATCAGCCTTCGCTTGTGCCATCGCTTCCACCCAAGCTTCGTGTTTGGCTCCATCCGCAGCCGTGGCCGGGCGTTTGGTGGTGGTGGTCACCAGATTAGTGCTCTGAGTCAAATCAGGATCCGAGCGCAGTGACGGCATCACTATGGGCAACAAATACGGCAGTATAAAAAAGAATACGATGGAAAAAGTGATCGTCGCCCACACCGCACGTCGATTGGCACGACGCCAGAACATGCCGATCCAAAATGGAGCCGCAAACAAAATCGGCAATTCAATCGCCAGCTTGAACTGCCCGAACACATCCGCCATGGTCAAGGCGATGGCCGAGGCACCTATGATGATCAACAAACCAGTTGTTCTCGCCACTCGCAGACAAGTCTTTTCATCCGCATCGGGATTGATATAAGCCGCATACACATTACGCGTCACCAACGCCGAAGTCACGATCATGTAAGTATCGGCGGAACTCATCATCGCCGCCAATAGACAAGCCAGCATCAACCCGACCAGCCCCATATTCAAAGGCCCTAGAATTTCCCGCGCCGCCACGCCCCACACACGGTCGGGATCCGCAGCAATTTCCGCATTGCCCGCCAACAAAGCCAATGCAATCAAGGCAGTCAGCGCCCAACCAACGGTGCACAAACGTTTAAGAAAATTACCCACCACCAAGCCTATACGCGCCTCGTCTTCGCTCTTCGCCGATCCCCCACCGGTGGCGATAAAATGCGGCTGAACCACGATGCCCACCAGTGCCAATAAAGTCAGCGACACAATATACTGCACCGGAAACTCCCCCGCGCTCGGCCCGTCAAACAAACTAAAATAATCCGATGACACCCGTTCGTGCATGATGGTAAAACCATCCATGATGCCCTGCGTGGCCGGATCCCCGAACTCCATCACCAATGCTTTCAATCCAAAGGGAATCAGCAAAATCGAAAGCACGATGATGAACACCCCCTGGATCAAATCCGTGTAATAGGCCGCCGTCAATCCACCCAACACCCCATACAAGATCACAATGATGGCGATCGTCGGCACCAGGTAATATTTGATATCCACCCCGCCCAATTCTTCAAATCCTAACAGCGGAACTGAAAATTTCGCCACTGCTGAAAACATCGTCGAGAGAAAAAACATATAAAATACGATCGCAAAAGCCGTGTAAGCCGCCCCCAATCCGCGCGATTCGTAACGCTCCACAAACCAATCTCCAAGGGTCAGATGGCGCATGCGCCTATACCACACCGCCACGATCCAGTAGATCGGAGTCACAAACAGCCACATCAAAGCCGACCACACCCCACTGAGTCCGCTGGTCCATCCCGTGCGCCCAACCGTGACCGGCTCATGCGCCCCCGTCCCCGCACCAAAAGCGGCAAAAGTCTGCAGCAATTTACCAAAACCCCGTCCACCCATGAAATAATCCTCCTGCCCCTTGACCCGCTTCATCGACCAAATGCCGATCGCCACCATCACCACAAAATAAAGAACTAATACAGAAATGTCGATCCAAGTCATAAGGGAGTTTTTTGGGAGTTGCTGTTTACTAGACCAAGCGAAAGCCCGCCAGTCAAAGCAATTGAGATCCACACATCAAATTCCCCGGCACCAACGGTGCCCAATGTGATAGCCCAGTGCGTAGCGCTGGGTTATCATGAAATTTATCTCAGCACTGCAAGGGCGACATCTTTTTTTTCACAAACACCCCTTACTCCATCATCACGCCATTTGGCAAATCCCTCCATCCCTGCTTCATTACTCATAACCATGAGCAAACTACTCTCTCTTTTTTCCGCCCTCTGCCTGTCACTGATTGTCTCCGCCAACGGTGCCATCACCCACCCCAACATCGTGCTGATCATCGCCGATGACATGGCCTGGAACGATAGCACTCCTTACGGACACCCAACTATCAACACCCCCAACATCCAGAAACTCGCTGATGGCGGCATGCGTTTTGACAATGCCTTTCTCACCATCAGCTCGTGCAGCCCCAGCCGGGCTTCCATCATCACCGGCCGTTACCCACATCAAACCGACGCCGAAGAATTGCACTGGCCGCTGCCCGCCGAGCAAATCACCTTCGTCGAAAAACTCCGCGCCGCCGGTTACTGGGCCGGAGCCGCTGGCAAATGGCATCTCGGTGACGCCATGCGCGACCGCTTCGATGACATCCGCGAAGTTGATACCTCCGGTTTCCAACTGCCCACCGGCGAAGCGGCCAAAGCCGGAAAGTTCAAAGAAACCCTGCAGGGCGAAGCCCAAAGCGGCTGCGCCGACTGGATCCCCTTGATGCGCGCACGGGACAAAAACAAACCTTTCTTCCTCTGGCTCGCCGCCCTCGATCCGCATCGTCCCTACCACGAAAACATCATCACCAACGGAGCCCAAGCCGAAGACGTCCGTATCGCCCCCTATCACGCCGACACTCCGGAGACGCGCAAAGACTACACTGTCTATTATGATGAAATCACCCGCCTCGACAAATACGTCGGACGTGTGATGGCCGAACTGGAAAAACAAGGCGTCGCCGAAAACACCCTGGTGCTCTTTTTCAGCGACAATGGCCGCCCCTTCCCGCGTGACAAAACCACCGTCTACGACAGCGGAATCAAAACCCCGTGGATTGTCCACTGGCCGGCCAAAGTCAAAGCCGGCAGCAGCACGACCCAACTCGTCAGCTCGGTCGACATCGCCCGCACCGCCATGGACGCCGCCGGAGTTTCCGACATCGGCCATACTTTCGAAGGTCACAGCTTTCTCCCTCTGCTAACTAAGCCAAACGATCCCACCCGCGATTACATCTACGCCGAAAAAAACTGGCACGACTATGAAGATCACGTGCGCGCCGTGCGCAACCGACGATACAAATACATCCGCAACTACTACAACGACCTGCCGCAAACCCCATCCGCCGACTCCGCCCGCAGCCCCACCTTCCAAGCCATTCTAACCCTGGAAAAAGAAGGCAAACTCACTCCCCAACAACGCACCTGCCTGATCGCCCCCCGTCCCAAAGAAGAACTCTACGATACACAGGCCGACCCCCACGAATTGAATAACCTCATCACCAGCCCCGAACACCAGACCATCCTAAAAACCTTACAAACCCAACTTAAAAACTGGGAAAAACGCACCAAAGACTACGCCCCCACCCTCCGCACCGCCGACGAATTCGACCGCATCACCGGAGTCCCCACTAAAGCAAGAGTAAGACCCAGATTATCGAAAAAGGAAATGGTGGCGAAGGGCCTCGTTGCACCTTGAGAAATTCAGCTGCCCTTACTAACTACTTTGTATTCAAGCCCCCTCCTTGTTTCGTGTCTTTCGTGGTTACCCCTTCCTCTTCCCATCCCTCTTCCCATCAGTGCCATCCGTGTAATCAGTGGTTAATTCCTCCCTCTTCAACCCTACTCTTTTTCGTATCTTTCGTGGTTACATCATCCCCCGCCTCACATCAACACATCCCTCACCACCTTCGTCTCCTCCACCCCCGTCAATTTCCAATCCAAGCCCTGGTACTTCACCGACAATTGACTGTGATCAATCCCCAACTGATCCAATATCGTCGCATTCAAATCCCTGATCGGCACCGGATTCTCAACGATATTATAACAGAAATCATCCGTCCTCCCATACTCAAATCCCCGCTTCACCCCCGCCCCAGCCATCCACATGGTAAAACAACGCCCATGATGATCACGTCCGTGATTCTCCTCAGTCAACTTCCCTTGTGAATAAATCGTCCGCCCAAACTCCCCACCGCACACAATCAGCGTATCATCAAACATACCACGCTGCTTGAGATCCTTCACCAGCCCCGCGCAAGCTTGATCCACATCCTCGCACTGCATGCGAATCTTACCCGGCAGGTTATTATGCTGATCCCATCCACGATGGAACAACTGGATAAAACGCACCCCCTTCTCCGACATCCGACGCGCGCGCAGACAATTCGACGCAAAAGTTCCAGGCTTCCTCGCATCCGGCCCATACAGATCCACAATGTGATCCGGCTCGTCCGAAATATCCATCAACTCAGGAGCCTCCATCTGCATCCGGTAAGCCATTTCATATTGCGCAATACGGCTCTGAGTTTCCGGATCGCCAAAACGATCAAAATTCTGCTGGTTCAATTTTTCCAAACCATCCAACACCCGGCGACGTGACGAGCGATCGATGCCGGGAGGGTTCGACAGATACAAAACCGGATCCCCTGCACTGCGCAGGTTCACGCCCTGATACTTCGACGCCAGAAAACCACTCGCCCACAACCGCGCATACAAAGCCTGACTATTACCACGCCCTTTGGAAATCATCACCACGTAACCCGGCATATTCTCATTCGGACTGCCCAACCCGTAATTCAACCACGCCCCAAGACTCGGTTTGCCCGGTTGCTGAGCCCCGGTATTAATAAAAGTGATCGCTGGATCGTGATTGATCGCTTCGGTGTTCACCGATTTGATAATCGAAATATCATCCACAATCGAAGCCGTGTGCGGCAACAGTTCGCTGACATAAGTCCCGTGCTGGCCATGTTTTTTAAAATCAAACATCGGCGCCACACAAGGAAAAGACTTCTGCCCACTGGTCATGCCGGTGATGCGTTGCCCGTTGCGAATCGACTCAGGCAACTCCATGCCATGTATCTTCCTCACCTCTGGTTTATAATCGAACATATCAATGTGCGAGGGCCCACCGGAGAAAAACAAATAAATCAAACGCTTGGCCTTGGGAGCATAACTGGGGAACTGCGGCAAACCCGCGTTGCCATCGGCCTTACCCGCACTGCCTAGCAGATCAGGATTCAATAAAGTGCTCAGCGCCGCCGCGCCCAGACCGTTGCCGGATTTGAGCAAAAACTGACGCCGGGATTCGGTGCGTAAATGTTGTTCGAATGGGTTCATTGGGGAAGGAGTCAGAAAATAGGAGTTAGGAGGCTAGAATTAACAGACGTGAAGCGGTAGGTTTGAAGTTGCGCGAAAGTCTTTTCATGAGTGTTCCAAATTTATTCATTCTATCTCCTAACTTCTAACTCCTCTCTCCTGCTCCCTAGCCGCGGATTAGTACCTCGTCTAGGTTCAACATCAGGTTGCCCAATACGGTCCAAGCGGCGTGTTCGGCTTGATCGAGGGATTCGTTGCGTTTGGAGTCGCCTACTTCGAGCAGCTTTTTAGCTTTATCAGGTTCAGCGCGAAACTCTTTTAATTGCTCGCGGAATATCGAGTCCAATACCACCACTTCGGAAGAACGCACCTCGCGCCCCAACAACAGTCGATAACCCAAATCCAAGCGCCCACGGAAATCCTTGCCCCCTTCGCTCATCATCCGCTCTGCGAGCGCCCGCCCCGCCTCGACAAATTGTGGATCGTTTAAAGTCACCAATGCCTGCATCGGAGTATTGGTTTGCTGACGCTGAATCACACACTTCTCACGGGTCGGCGCATCAAAAGCCATCATCGCCGGCTGAGGAGCGCTGCGTTTCCAATAGGTGTACATGCTGCGTCGATAAATTTTATCACCCTTGTCCTGGACAAATTTCACGTTAGCCGACAAAGCCACTTCGTTCCACAAACCCGGCGGTTGATAGGGTTTCACACTAGGTCCACCGACTTTGCCCACCAGCAGTCCACTGACCGCCAACGCATTGTCGCGGATGAACTCCCCCTGCAAGCGAAAACGCGATCCACGTGCCAATAAGCGGTTCTGCGGATCGAGAGCCATTGCTTCCGGAGTCACCTGCGAGCTCTGACGGTAGGCTGCCGACATAACGATCTGTTTAATCGTGCGTTTCACATTCCAACCATTAGCAGTGAAATCCGTCGCCAGCCAGTCGAGCAATTCGGGATGACTCGGCAGTTCCCCCTGGGATCCAAAATCAGACACCGATTTCACCAGACCGGTGCCAAAAAACATCATCCAATAACGGTTCACCGCCACTCTCGCGGTCAAAGGGTGCTCTGCCTGCATCAACCACTGAGCCAAACCCAAACGGTTGGACGGCGCATCGGCAGGCAAAGGTGGCAGCACCGCTGGCACACCGGGCTCAACCGGTTGTTTTTTATCCGGCGAAGCATAGGCTCCACGGGTAAGCACATAAGTCTGGCGTTTTTTCTTAATATCATTGTCCGCCATGATCATCGATGACAATTTGGCATCCTCGATTTTTTTCAAAGCGACGACAACTTTGTCTTTTTCTGTCATCAGACTCTTATAAGCCGCGTCATTGTTAACCAGAAAATACTGCTCGAGTTTTTTCTGTTGCTCCGGTTTACGCTTGTCCGGTGCCAGAGCCAGGATCGCATCAACGGGATTTTTGCCCAAGCTCTGAACCTCAGCTTCGGTCAGAACCTGTTGATAAATACGCAGGTCATCAATCTCGCAAGTAGTCGCATTGCTATTGGACCGCCCACCGATCTTCAAAGGGACAGTAGGAGTGATACTTGCCGTTAAGCCATCACTCTCGATTTTGGTCTTCACCGCTTTGCCGTCCACCCAGATCTTCATACCCTTGGCTTTTCCCGAACCGTCATACGTGATGCACACGTGATGCCATTCGTCCGCCTTTAATGGGGCCGCCGATACCACCTTCACCGCATTTTTCGGCCATTCGTGAATCAAATGCGATCCAATACGATTGCCCTGCAACCACATATCATAACCACGATGTTTATTCCCCACATCCATGCGGGCAAAAATCGCTCCGCTGGCCGCTTTTTTGGGTACTTTCACCCAGGCGGCAAAACTCAGCCCTTGATTAAATTTCAGCTCACCGGGTTTTTCAAACACCGCACTGTTCTTCGCATCGAGCTTCAAACCGGCATCGTCATCCCCTCGCTTGGCAGACGCCAGCTTGCCCGTGAATTTTGCTTTGCGTCCGGTGACACTTTCTTTGATTTGCCTGCCTTTGGTTTCATCGAGAGGAAAATGCATCACCAGGTTTTTCGGTTCCACCGCACTGGTCGCTCCACCATCACTGCGCGCTTTATCATGCCAGAGCGCAAAACCTTTGATCGCCTCGATCCTGCGAGCACTCAACTTGCTGTTAGCGGCTAGCATATCTTTTTCAACCTTAGCTTTCTCCACCTTCTGATCAGGAGAAAAGAACGCCGCCACCGGCGCCTGATTTCCTCTCCGCGATTGCATCCCCGGATCGGCGTTATTATTAAAATAAGCGAACAGTTGATAATATTCACGTTGGGTGATCGGATCAAACTTGTGATCGTGACACTGCCCACATTCCATTGTCAGCCCCATCCACACATTGGACGTCGTCTGCACCCGGTCGACAATATATTCAACCCGCAACTCCTCGGAAATCGCCCCGCCTTCATCCGATGTCGCGTGATTGCGATTGAACCCCGTGGCGATTTTCTGATCCAGACTCGCATTCGGCAACAAATCACCGGCCAACTGCTCGATGGTGAACTGATCAAAGGGTTTATTATCATTGTAGGCCTTGATCACCCAATCACGCCACGGCCACATCGAGCGCGGCCCGTCGGCATGCATCACCGAACTATCACCGTAACGCGCCATGTCCATCCAGGCGAGAGTCATGCGCTCACCGTAGGCTTTGCTGGCAAGCAGGCGATCCACCACCCGTGCATAGGCATCGGAATTTTTATCCGCCACAAACGCTTTCACTTCCTCCAAGGTTGGCGGCAGTCCGGTCAGATCAAAAGTCACCCGACGGATCAAAGTCTCACGATCCGCTTCGACAGATGGTTTCAACTTGGCGACCTGCAAACGGTACTGCACAAAGGTATCAATACTGTGTTCCCCCCCACTGACTTTGGCCGGCACAAAAGCCCAATGCTCTGCCCACTTCGCTCCACCCTCGATCCAGTGTTTGAGCAAAACCTTGTCCTCCGCCGTCAGGCGTTTGTGCGATTTCAGCGGCGGCATGAGATCATCACGATCTTTCGTTTCAATCCGAGCCAACAAACTGGAAGCTGACGGATTTTTGACATCAACCGCACGAACTCCCTCGTGCTCCTCCGTTGCTCCTTCAAACGTATCGAGCCGTAGATCCGCCTCGCGGTGATTGGCATCCGGGCCATGACAAGCAAAGCAGTTTTCCGAAAGAATAGGACGAATCTGACGATTAAAATCAATCTCTTCAGCCGTCAGTGATAGCGAAAAACAGCCCACCATGAAAGCTCCACTAACAACGATTAAAATCCTTTGAGTATAGCACCTGTTCATCTTCATTATTTGAAACCGTTTCACCTTATATCGTTCAAAAAACGCATCCTCCCTTCTTCACTCCACAAAAAGACGAAATCTTACTAAAAAACACCCAACAACCGTCCAATTCGGCTGATAACAGCTCTAATGTAGTGAAAACCGGCGCCCTTCTTCATCAGACCCTCCCCCACCCATGAAAACCATCCTGTCCCTACTGCTTACCACTTGCTGTATTTTCCCTACCACTATCGCCCGCGGCGAAAACCAACAAATCAACATCCTCTGGATCGTAGCCGATGACCTTGGCATAGAACTTTCCTGTTACGGCGAACAAGCGGCCTCCACCCCGAACCTCGATCGACTCGCTGCCGAGGGCGTTCGATACACCCGGGCCTTTGCCACCGCTCCAGTCTGTTCCAGCTCGCGAACCGCGTTCATCACCGGAATATATCAGACCACACTCGGAGGGCACCACCACCGCACGCGAAATTTAAAAGCCTTGCCTACAGGAGTAAAACCTCTCGGCGAGTATTTCAAAAAAGCCGGCTACCATGTGAGCAATGCCGGCACAAAACCAAAAAGTCGCGGCAAGACGGATTATAATTTCAGCAGCAAAGGTAAACTCTACCAAGCAACAGACTGGAGCACCCAAACTCCTGAGCAGCCGTTTTTTGCCCAGGTTCAAATTCACGAACCCCACCGCCCCTTTCTAAAAAACACCCAACCCGAACGAGCCGCAAAAATCTCCCTGCCGCCCTATTACCCCGATCACCCCATCATTCGCGCCGACTGGGCCAACTACCTTGAATCCGTTGAAGAGATGGACCGGAAAGTGGGGACGATCCTCGATCGCCTGGAAAAATCAAGCTTCGCTGATAATACCGTCGTCTTCTTTTTTGGCGACCATGGACGCCCCCACTTCCGTGGCAAACAATGGCTCTACGAAGGAGGGCTGCACATCCCTCTCATCATCCGCTGGCCAGGAAAACTCAAAGCCGGAGAAGTCGATCAAGGCCTGCTTAGCATGATCGACTTCGCGCCATCCAGTCTCGCTGCCGCCGGACTGGACATCCCCGAAACCATGCAAGGCAGCAACATCTTCGCCCCTGACTTCAAAGGCCACACCGCCATCTACGCCGCACGGGATCGCTGTGGAGATGCGGTTGACCGAATCCGCTGCGTTCGTACCGAGCGTTTCAAATACATCCGCAACTTCATGCCGGAAATTCCCTACACCACATTCAGCGGATACAAAAAACTCCAGTATCCAGCCACCACTCTGATGTCCCTCATGCACAGCCAATCACAGCTCACTCCCGAACAAGCCCTTTTCATGGCCGCCAAACGACCCGCAGAAGAACTCTACGACCTCGAAAACGACCCCTACGAACTCCACAACCTAAGCAGCGATCCCAGCCAATCAGAAACTCTGAAAAAACTACGCCGCCTGCTGGAGCAATGGATCAAAACCAGTAAAGACCTCGGCCGCTTCCCCGAAGGCGACCAAGCTTACCTGCAGAACCTACAAAAAAGCAAAAAAGCCTACTTCAAAAAAACCATGAAAAAGCGCGGCCTAAATCCCAACATCTCCGATCAAGCCTATCTGGCCTGGTGGAAAAAACAACTCAACTCAAAATAAAGAAATGCGGACATCCCTGTCCGCAAAACCCCACAACGCTGAACTAAAAAATCAGCTCTCCCATCCCTCTTATCAGTGCCCATCAGTGCAATCAGTGGTTCTCCCCCCCTCCCTCTTATTCGTATTTTACTGCCCATCCTGACTCGCCATAGCTTCGGCGACGACGGTTCGCTTACGCCCCCTCACTTCGACTGAAAAATCTCACTGCCCACCACCAGCATCAACGCATCGCGCAAACGGTAATCATTCTCCTTCACCTCAGCCACCAATCGATCAATCTCAGGTCGGTCAGTCGCCTCGACCTTTCTCCCCGTTCCATAGACCAGTAGCTTCTCGATCAAAGTGCGGGCAAAACGATCCTTACGCTGCAATAAAACTTTTTTCATCCCGATGATATCCTCAAAAGCCTGCCCATCGGAAAAAACACCCGTGGCATCCACCTTCCTGTTCCTGCCGTAACTTGTCCGCCATTTCCCAATCGGACCAAAATTCTCCAACGCAAAACCCGGCGGATCGATCTTCTGATGACACTCATTGCAAACCGGCACATTGCGGTGTTTGGCCAACTGCTCGCGCACCGTTTTGGCTCCACGAATATCCGGATCAAGCGCTTCCACATCATCCGGCGGCGGCGATGGAGGGGTGCCAAATATATTCTCCAACACCCAAATCCCACGAGTCACCGGAGAAGTCTCGATCCCATTTGCCGTCACCGTCAATACACTGGCCTGGCCCAGCAATCCCCCTCGTCGATTATCCGTCAGTGCCACTTTCTGAAAGTCATACCCCTTCATCGCCGGCAAGCCGTAGAACTTTGCCAGAGTCTTATTGGCAAAGGTGAAGTCTGAATCGAGAAAGTTGATCAAACTCAGATTTTCTTCCATCAGGTAACGAACAAACAAACGTGTTTCCTCCAACATCAAAGGTTTGAGGTTTTTTTCATAATACACCGAAAAAATACGCCGGTCCGGAGGCATCCCTCCCAGGTCACGCAAAGCCAACCAGCTATCAGGGAAACCCTCGTAAAAACCCCGCGAGCGACCATCCTGCAACATTCGCAAAACCTCCGCCTGGAGAACCTCGGGCTTGCGAATACTGTGATCATCCGCAGCCGCCAACAACCGCCCGTCCGGCATCGATGACCATAGGAAATAAGCCAGCCGATTGACCAGCGCACGATCACTGAGTTTCGCCTTGCCCGGCTGCGCCGCCTTTTCATTCAAATACAAAAAACCCGGCGCGCACAGCACCGCTTTGAGACTGTCCTTCATCGCCTCGTAAGGACTGCGCCCACTGGCTCGACTGCGCGCAGCCACTTTCATCACCCGCTCAATCTCTTCCGCCGTCGCTTCACGTCGATAAGCCTTTTCAGCAAAAGCCGTCACGATCTCTTTGCTTCGTTCCGGGGAAAAATCCTTATCCCCCAGAATCGCCTGACGACTCTTACTCGGCCACTCATCATAAAACGGCCCACGGATTTCGATTTCGTGAATGCGAATGTGCGGCAGTTGCCCATCCGTCATCGCCTTGACATAATGATTGCCGAATTTTTTATTATCCTTACCCTCCTTTTTCAACATCCTCAAACCCAGACTGCTCTGCAAACTACGCGCCCGCGCCGGCCCATTGATGTAAATAAATCGCGGAGCAAATCCCTGATCCAACCACACCGTTGAAGAATGCCACTTCGGCTTGCCATCGGGGATCTTGACCTCTGCCAACACTTCCTCAAAAGGCTGCGGATGATGCAGTTCACCAAAATCCCGATTACCCGGCACAATGCCCAACAACATCGGCTCGTCTTTATCGATAGACACTTGCGACTCTTTCCACGGATGATGTTTGTTTTTCGCCTCAAGCAACAAATTCACCTCATAATATCCGCTCTCCGGCACTCCTTGCTGGAATTTTAATATCGGCGCGTATTCGCCCCAATGTTTGTCCGAGTTGATCGTTTCATGTATAGCTAAAAATTTGGATCCATAAGCTTTGGCATGCGAGCGATTCAATTCCTGCTGTTGTTCAAAGGGGCCAGTGAAAGTCCAACTCTTCACCTCCGGTTTCTGTTCTGGAGAAAGCGCCCGCTCGATGACCTGATCCGCCGCCAACAAATACTGTTCGAGCAAATAACCTGAAGTCACCAGCGTGCTGCCGACATTGTCAAAATTCTCAGTGGTGAGATCACGCGGAAAGCGCTGGGTAGGATCAAACATCTGCATGTTCAGCTGCAACAAATCGCGCACCGTATTGCGGTATTCGCGTCGGTTCAAACGGCGCAAAACCGTTTCGCCACCGGAGCTCTTATTCGTCTGATGAAAGGCCTGGGTTTGCCCGCGCAAATATTTGATCAATGCCACCCGTTCCCCCTCCTCCGGATGAGCCTTGGCTTTTTTCGGCGGCATCTCCTTCAGCTCCAACTGATCAATCATGCCCTGAGCCACCTCCAGCATCGCCGCATCTTTGATCGGAAACTGAAGCTGGTCAAAACGCTGATCCCCCTTCTGTTTTTCCTGCCCATGACAAGACACACAATAAGTCTGCAAAGTCTGTTCAACGTCATCGGCACTATCTGCCGCTGAGCAAATACCCAAAGCCAACACCGAAACCACAAGCGATAAAAAATACCTGTAAAACATCACAACAAAAATTCTAGCTTCTACCTTCTAACCCCATCAGCGTCCCCGTGCTGTGACTGAAAAAATCCGTCTCCACGCCAAAACGCTGCAACATCGACAAATACAAATTCGACAGCGGAACCCGTCGCCGTTTCGAATACACCTTGTGCTCTCCATGCTTGAATCCCGCACCCGCCAACAAAATCGGCAGATCCGTATTAGTATGCGCATTGCCATTACCCATGCCGCTGCCAAACATCACCATGGTGTGATCAAACAGCGTGCCCTCTTCATCATTGGCCGACACCACCTTGAGCTTGTCCATGAAACGTGACAGCTGCTTCATCTGGTATTGTTCGAGCACCAGCAAATCCTTGAGCCGCTCCGGTTTTTTGCCATGATGGGACAAACCGTGATAACCCGTATTTACGCCAAGAAAAGCGGTATCAAAATCCTTACTCGCCACTTCAACCGTCGCAATACGGGTCGAGTTGGTCTGCAACGCGAGCACTGTCAGATCATACAAAGCCGGCAAATCCTGGACGATACGTTTGTATCCCGGTTCCTTATAATCCACCTTGGGCTTGGAAACACTCAACCAGTTTTCATCCTGCTGCAGTTTTTTCTCCACATCCCGCACCGAAGTGAAATACTCGTCGAGTTTCTCCTTGTCACGCCCGTCGAGATGTTTCTGCAACGACTTGGCCTCGCCATACACCGCATCGAGAATCGAAGCCTTCAACTTTACCTGCTCCGCCTCCTTCGCCCGTGCCTTGGGACTGCCATCAATGAAAAGTTTGCGGAACAATTCCTTCGGACTGGTGATCGGAGGAACCCGCGCACCGGAACGCGTCCAGGACATGCGACAGCCTCCATGCAATCCCGTATCCGAGCCAATCGTCAAAGAAGGAAAACGTGAGCTCGACCCCACATGCTCCGCCGCCCGCTGATCAATCGTAATATTGCCCTCCGGCATCGACTTCGCCTGCTCGGTTTTCACCCCACTGAGAAACGAATGCACCGCAAAGTGCCCGCCCTTGATGCCATGATCCAGATTAGAGAACACCGTGAAATCATCTTTATGCTGCTTGAGCGGCTGCAGCAAATGCGGCAGTTCAAAATCCCGCCCTTCCTGTTTTGGAAAAAACTCCCCTGGATACATGCCAAAAGAATTGCCCACACAAACCATCTTCATACCCTCATCCACAATGCCCTTCGCCTCCGCTGCCCCAAGGTAGTGATCCAGTGAAAGCATCGGAGGCAAAGCCAGACTGATGCCCGCCGCCTTGAGGAATTTCCGCCTGTCTACTGATCTGATTGCCGCATCACTCATAGCCGAAACCTCGCCTACCGCCCCAAGCGATCAAGCCCTTTCCCCTCACACGATCACGTGACCCGAGGCCATCATCCCGCCCCGACAAAGCCTCTATTACACTCATTTTTTCTTTAACACAAAAGTCGAAACAAAAGCCGTCTCTTTGCGCTCTTTCAACACTTCAAACCCCGCTGAATCAAATACCTCCAGCCACTCCGTTTTTGGATAAAAATGCAACGCTCCCAGGTTATAAACCATAAAATTTGGCAAATCCCGTAAATGCTCCGTCACACATAACCGCCCCTCGTCCCGCAAAATACGATGCAGTTCGGCAAAAAAGATCACCCGTTGATCATGATCGCGGATTTCATGCGCCGCCATATGCAGGCAAAGCAAATCAGCCTGAGAATCCCCCATCGGCAATGCCTCCGTCTCAACCACCTGCGTCAACTCATGCGAAGGGTAAGCCGCCCTCGCTCGCTTGATCGAAATCTCCGTATGCTGCTGTGGATCATAAAAGTCCCAAACCTGAAGTTGCGCTTCGGGAAACTTCATCTCCAGAATCTCCGATACCTCGTCAAATCCCGCCGACACATTCACCACCACCGCCTGATTGCCGGTTTTTAATTCGTCCAGCCACCGCAACTGATAAAGTGCCGAGCCATCATAAACATAATACGTCACCGCCAGCGACAATCCTGTTGCCAACAAAATGCCAAAAACCACTAAGCCCATAAAACATTGCCCTAACGGAGTCAACAGTGGCAATACCGCCAAAAGCAATATCACCGCTGCACCCGCCGCCGCATAAAAATGCCAGTTAAAGCGAATGACATTCCACAATCCCTGATACCTCGTCCTCACGGCCTCCATGTTTCCACCCTCCCCTTTTCCCATTCGTAAGGCACATTCTCCACCAGAAAAGCGTTCGCCAGTTGGGTTTGATCAAATCCCTGTTTTTCCAAAAACGGAACCTTCCAGGTATCAACCGACATCGCTTGTGGCTGCCACACAGATCTCTTCCCTTCCACTATTATTACCTGCTGTTTTTTTTCATCATAGGAAAAAGTAAACGGCATCGGCCCCGCAAATTGCCGAGCTTGTTTCCAACTAACAAAAGGCGAACCTTGCGGCAATGCCACATCCGATTCCACCTTTGATGCCAGCACCTCAAGCCCCTCGGACGACACCACCCGCTCACTGCCATCGGCACCCGATTCCCAATCAATCGCCAGAGTCGAGTATTGATATTGGGTAAACAGACTGCCCAATCCCTGCATCATTTTGCTATCCGTCTCGGATCCCAAAATGTAAAGCCCACGTAATAAACGTCCGTCGGCACTGCGGTAACGCACAAAAATCCGATAACCGATCAAGGTGAAATTTCTGCCAAAAAACCGCGGCAGGCCTCTCGGCCGCAAACCCTCCGTCTTAACCATAGCCACCGCCACAAAAGCCCATTGATCCTCAAACAAATCCAGTTGCAGACACTTCGGAATCCGACCCAACAGCTCGGCTTTAGGTAGAGCAAATCCCAAAACCAAGGATTTTTCAAAACGAGCCTCAACCGCAAACGGGTGTTGATTGAGAAAACCCATCTTATTCAACCTCCAAAACCTTAGCCTCAAATTCAGCTGCCGTTTTTTTCTCCTTCAATCCCCATTCCGTCACCGCCACCATAGCGATGAACAAAGTCGCATACAGAGCATTCAGATGCCCCCATAGTAGCAAATCCGGTGACAAAAAAAACTCCAACACATTCATCGTCGCCACCAAAGTGATTTGCAGCACCGCGTTGCAACGCGAATAAATCCCACTCCACACCCAAAGCGCCAAAAACACCTCCCCCAAACCGATCATCACCGTGATCTGCCCCGCATAGCTCTCCCCCAAAATCTCCCCCACAATCTGTTCATGCCTAGGCACCCAGCTCAAGACCTTGCAAAACAACCCATTCACCAACCACACCAAGCCAATCAAAAAAACAAAAATAAAATATAGAATTCTCCGGCTCACATTCAGAACTTATCCACCCCCACCCAAAGAACAAGCCTAGCCGCTTAGTTTATTGTAACGCCGCCGCCCCATCACCCCACATCCACAGCCACCTCTCCCAATCGTATTTATTCGTGTCCATTCGTGGTTCTCCGAATCTCCTCTCTAAAAAACACTTTACTTAGTGTTCTTTTTACACTATATACAAATCATGACTTCAGCACTGCTCACCGATCTCTACCAGCTCACCATGGCTTACGGCTATTGGAAAAAACAAATGGCCGAAACCGAAGCCGTTTTTCACCTCTTCTACCGCCGCAGCCCCTTCGGTGATCCCGCCTGCATCGTCGCCGGCACCACCCCTGCTATGGACTACCTCGCCCAACTCAGCTTCGAGGAAGCCGAACTCGACTATCTCGCCAGCTTGACCGGTGCCGACGGCCAGGCTCTTTTCGAAAACGACTTCCTCCACTACCTGCGCGACATGGAATGGAAGCTCGATGCCCACATCATCCCCGAAGGGCAGCTGGTCTTCCCTAATGAACCCATCATGCGAATCCAAGGACCACTGATCCAATGCCAGATCGTCGAAACAGCCCTGCTGAACATCGTCAACTTCCAAACCCTGATCGCCACCAAATCGGCACGCATCTGTGCCGCCGCCGCCGGTGATCCTGTTCTGGAATTCGGCCTGCGCCGTGCCCAAGGCCCTGACGGCGGACTCTCGGCCAGTCGCGCCGCATACATCGGTGGTTGCAGTGCTACCTCAAACGTCTTGGCGGGCATGCAATTTGGCATCCCGGTCAAAGGCACCCACGCCCACAGTTGGGTGATGAGCTTTGATGACGAACTCGAGGCCTTCGAAGCCTACGCCGAATCCATGCCCAACAATGTCGTGCTGCTCGTTGATACCTACGATACACTCGACGGTGTTCGCAAAGCGATAGAGACGGGGGGGAAATTACGCGCAAAAGGCCATCAACTCCTGGGCATCCGTCTCGACTCTGGTGATCTGGTTGAACTCAGCAAAGGCGCACGAACCCTGCTCGACGCAGCAGGATTCCAAACCAGTAAAATCATCGCCAGCAACGACCTCGACGAATACGCCATACGCGAGTTGAAAGCCCAGGGTGCCCGCATCGACACCTGGGGCATCGGCACCAAATTGGTAACCGCCTTCGATCAACCCGCTCTCGGTGGAGTTTATAAACTCGGCGCCATCCGTGATGAAAACGGCAAGTGGCAAGCGCGGGTGAAACTATCGAACGATCTGATCAAAGTCTCGAATCCCGGCATCCTGCAAATCGCCCGCCGCAGCGATGACGATGGTCATATTCTCGAAGACATCATCTTCGACTCCGAACAAGGTCTCAGCAGCTCGGAAAAAAACACCAGGAACTTACTCGTCCCCGCAATTCAGAAAGGCGCAAAAGTCCTTAAACAAGAAACCCTCGCTAGCGTGCGCGAACAAGCATTGCGCAATTGGCAGGCAATCAAAAAAGATCCACCCACACGCATCACTCTCGATCCTCGGGTCGAACAAACAAAACGTGATCTTCTCACTCAAAACGGATACACCCCATGAAACTCATCTGCATCGCCACCAGCACTGTCAACCAGACCCCGCTCGACTGGAGCGGCAACCGCGAGCGTTTGTCGCGCTGCATCACTCAAGCCAAAACCGAACATGCCAGCCTGCTCTGCCTGCCCGAGCTCTCGATCACCGGCTACGGTTGCGAAGATCAATTCCTCGCGCCCTCGACCTGCGAACAAGCGCTCGAAAGTTTGAAAAAAATCATCCCGCTTAGCAAAGGCATCACAGTAGCCGTCGGCCTGCCCCTGCGTCATCAAAATGCAATTTACAACACCGTCGCCATGATCACCAACGGTGAGCTGTTGGGATTCTACGCTAAACAAAATCTCGCCGGTGACGGCATCCACTACGAACCACGCTGGTTCCGCCCCTGGCCGCAGAATATATCTTTAGAAGTCAATGTGCTCGGCAAGGCAGTGCCCCTCGGGGACATCCTTTTCGACATCGGAGACGTCCGCATTGGCTTCGAAGTTTGCGAAGACGCCTGGGTCGCCGACCGCCCCGGCAGACGTTACGCCGAATACGGAGTCGACCTCATCCTTAACCCCAGCGCAAGTCACTTCGCTTTTGGCAAACAAAAGATCCGCGAGCAATTTGTCCGCGAAGGATCGCGCGCTTTTGGGGTCACTTATGTCTATGCCAACCTCGTCGGCAATGAAGCCGGACGCATCATCTACGATGGCGGGTCGATGATCGCCAGCAACGGACAACTGGTCGCCCAAGGAGCACGTTTTTCTTTTCAAGAAACCAGCACCACCAGCGCCGTAGTGGATCTCGATCTGCATCGCCTCGCCCAGGCTCAAACGGCTTCGCGCCAAGTCGAACTGAAAGCATTCACCGCAGTCAAAGCAGACTTCAACTGGCCACAGGAAAGTCATCCCAGCAAGGCCGTTCCCGCTGTCCAATACAGCAAAGAAGTTGAATTCACTAGAGCGGTCAGCCTTGCTCTGTTCGACTACATGCGAAAAAGTCACTCAACTGGATTTGTGATTTCGCTCAGTGGCGGAGCCGATTCTGCCGCGATAGCTTGCCTGGTTGCGATCATGTACCAAATAGCAAAACAAGAGCTCAGTCCAGAAGATTGGCAAAACCGCCTAGGCTACCTCGGTAACAAAATACCCGACCTCAAAGAACTGCTGATTTGCGTCTATCAAGCCACTGATAACAGCGGCGAAACCACCCGCCATGCAGCCGAGACGCTCGCCAATGTCCTCGACGCACAATACGCCGAGTGGCAGGTGCAGGACAGCGTCGACCAATACGTCGGCTTAGCTGAAAAAACCATAGGCCGCGCCCTCACTTGGGAAAACGATGACATCACCCTGCAGAACATCCAAGCTCGGGTGCGCGCACCCGGTGTCTGGATGCTCGCCAACCTTCGCAACGCTTTGTTGTTAACCACCAGCAACCGTTCGGAAGCCGCCGTCGGTTATGCAACCATGGACGGCGACACCTGCGGAGGCCTGGCTCCCCTCGGAGGCATCGATAAAGCCTTCCTCCGTCACTGGTTACGCTGGCTGGAAACAGAGGGCAGCGCAGACATCCCCGCGCTACCGGCACTAAAAATCATCAACCAGCAGCAACCCACCGCCGAACTGCGCCCCATCGATCAGGATCAAAATGACGAAAGTGATCTCATGCCCTACCCCATCCTCGACCTGATCGAACGCTGGGCAATCCGCGATAAAAAATCCCCGATTGAAGTTTACCAGCTTCTCACTCACCGTTTTTCCGATTACCAAAACGACACCCTGAAAAAATACGTCAGCCACTTCTTCCGCCTGTGGAGCCGCAACCAGTGGAAGCGCGAACGCTACGCCCCCAGCTTCCATCTCGACGATCAAAACCTCGACCCCAAAACCTGGTGCCGCTTCCCCATCCTAAACGCCGTCTTCGAAGAAGAACTGCAAGCCTTGTCACTCCTGAATCCTGAATTCTAACTCCTGACTACTTCCCCCCATGCCCTACACCTACAAACACCCCCGCCCCGCGATCACCGTTGACTGTGTCATCTTCGGTAAAGATCCTGACGGCCTGCATCTTCTTCTTATCCAGCGCAAAAACCCACCTTACCAAAACTGCTGGGCGCTGCCCGGCGGATTCCTCGATCTCGGCGAAGCACCCGAAATCGCCGCCGCCCGCGAACTGGAAGAAGAAACCGGGCTCAAGGGAATCCCTCTCACCCAGTTTCACACCTTCGGTGCCCCCGACCGCGACCCGCGCGAACACGTCATCGCCATTGCCCACTACGCCATCGTCGATAAAAAAGACCACCACCCGCAAGCCGCAGATGACGCCGCTGCAGTGGAGTGGTTTCCAGTCAACAAAGTCCCTGAACTGGCCTTTGACCATGCCTCGATAATCGAAACTGCCATTACCCTTCTCTCTCCATTTTAGAACTCCAATCGCCTAAGTGTAAGTTTTACACTTTTATCTTTACTTAGTGTTATTTTTACACTATACATAAATCATGAGCTTTAAATACGAATACGAAAGACCTGCTCTCACCACCGACTGTGTGGTTTTTGGCCTCGATGAAGACGACCTCAAAATCCTCCTCATTCAACGTGACATCGCCCCCTTCGAGGGCGAATGGGCACTGCCCGGAGGTTTCATCCGGGTCGGCGAATCACTCGACGACTGCGCACGCCGTGAACTCGAAGAGGAAACCGGATTAAAGAACGTTTTCCTCGAACAACTTTACAGTTTTGGCAAAGCGGATCGTGATCCCCGTGAACACGTTGTGACCATTGCCTATTACGCTCTGGTCAACCTCATCGAGCACCCACCACAAGCAGCCACTGATGCCAGGAATGCGGCATGGTTCGCTCTCGACGACCTGCCCGAGCTTGCCTTTGACCATAATCAAATTCTCAACAAAGCACTTGAGCGATTAAGAGGCAAAGTTCGCTATCAACCGATTGGCTTTGAGCTACTTCCTGAAAAATTTACCCTTTCTCAACTACAAAAGCTTTACGAAATCATTCTCGAAATCAAAATCGACAAACGCAACTTTCGCAAAAAAGTTACCAAGCTAGGCATCCTCATCGGAACCAATGAAGTCGAACAGGATGTCGCCCATCGAGCCGCCCGCCTCTACCGCTTTGACCAAACGCATTACCAGAAACTGATCCAACAAGGCATCAACTTCGAGCTCTAACTACGATGCCTGCATCAAGGAAAATTTAATGAACGCAAAACTACAAACCAGAATCAGTAAACGACTGAGTCTGATTTTACGCCACAAACCGGAAAGCATCGGTATTACACTGGATGAAAACGGCTGGGCAAACGTCCAGAACCTCCTGAACGCTCTTAACCGTAACGGCGCCCGCCTCACACTGGAAATACTTGAAACAGTCGTTGCTGAAAATCCCAAAAAGCGATTCGAATTCAACGATGCTCAAACTTTCATCCGCGCTCGCCAGGGGCACTCGATTGATATTGACCTCGGCTACAGCGCGACCATGCCACCAGATGTATTATATCACGGCACTGCAGAACGTTTTCTGGATCCCATCCTCAAGGAAGGACTCATCAAACAACAACGACATCACGTTCATATGTCCACCAACATCCCTCTCATGTTGGAAGTTGCCCGGCGTCGTGGCAAGGCCGCATTACTGGAGATCGACGCAAAACAAATGCATCAGGACGGCCACGAATTTTACGTCACAGAAAACGAGGTCTGGCTCACCGACCGCATCCCTACTCAATACCTTACTCAGAAAGGCACCCAAACCTGAACGAATCGAACAAGGCCATGAAAACCCTGATCCTCGTAGATATTCAAAACGACTTCCTTCCAGGAGGAGCCCTCGCTGTAAACGAAGGTGATCAGATCCTGTCAATCGTAAACGAGCTGACTCCCCACTACGACCATGTGATTGCCACACAGGATTTTCATCCCGAAAATCACGGCAGTTTTGCAGACAACCATGATGAACATGAAATCGGAGAAATCATCGATCTTCATGGTCTGGAGCAAGTCCTCTGGCCCGTCCACTGCGTTGAGGGAACACCTGGAACCGAGTTTGCCCCCGGTCTGAATACAGATGGAATCGATCACATTTTTCAAAAAGGTACTGATCCAAAAATCGACAGTTACAGCGGCTTCCATGACAACGGACACCGCAAGGCTACCGGACTTGCAGAGTATCTGCGCAAAATGGAAACGGATGAGGTCCACATTGTCGGACTAGCCACGGATTACTGTGTGAAATTCACCGCCCTTGACGCTCTTACTGAAGGTTTCAAAACCACACTTATCACAGACGCCTGTCGCGGAGTTAATCTCAACCCAAGTGACGTCGAGAACGCCATTGATGAAATGCAACAAGCCGGAGTCACCACCACCACCAGTGATGCGATCCTCGGTGATGTCGCCGCTCTTTACCGCCCAGTTGGCCCCGAAGAATTAGCACTACTCAAAAAAGAAGCTTTCAAAAAATGGCCACCCCGCCTCCCTGAGCAACCCATCTTTTATCCAGTGACCAATCAGGCCTACGCCGAACAAATAGCTCGGGACTGGAACATCAAGGGCAGCGGTTGTGGTTACGTCACCCGATTCGCGGTGAATCGTTCGTTCCTGAAATCCTACGAAAGAAAAATCGTCGGAGGAAAACAACACGAAGAGCTCTGGATACCTGCAGAAGATCTGGAAGATCTCAATGCCAACATCATCGGAAAAATCGAGGTCATCAAAAGCTTCGAACCTGACCCTACACTCTAATGAATACCCTATTCGGAGACATCACCACACTCAATTGTGACGCCATCGTCAATGCCGCAAACACCAGCTTGCTGGGAGGGGGTGGCGTTGATGGAGCCATTCATCGTGCTGCCGGCCCAGAGCTTGTGCATGAATGCCGAATACTCGGTGGCTGCAAACCAGGAATGGCAAAAATCACAAAAGGATATCAACTCAAGGCAAGGCACATCATCCACACCGTCGGCCCGGTTTGGATAGACGGTAGTCACGGCGAAAAAGAAACCCTTGTTTCCTGCTACGTAAATTCACTCGAACTCTGCCGTCAATACGACATTCAGTCTCTCGCCTTCCCATGCATCTCCACAGGTATTTATGCTTTCCCTAAAGACCTTGCTGCAAAAATCGCGGTAACGACCTGTCACGAATTCATTGCATCTCACCCCATCAACATCACATTTTGCTGCTTTGGAAAAGAAGATTTTGAGCTCTATCAAAATTTACTAAGCCCTAATAACAACACTCAAAACGATAACAACGCCCAGGCTTAGCCGTGTCGTTTCACTCAACCAAATAAACCCCATGAAATACAAAAAAAAGGACATCGTCATCGAAGCTTATGAGCATCAATCGAGCCAATCTCAAAAGTGGCCAGTCGATGCACCTGACTGGTTCCTTGCTGCCATCAAAAACGGAAGTGTCAGCAAGATACCCGAAGGCAAATTGGTCATCAAAACGCTCGAAGGGGATCACACCGCCTTAGATGGAGATTTTATCATCCAAGGCGTGCGTGGAGAGCTCTACCCCTGCAGATCTGACATCTTCGTTGAAACCTATGCACAGGTCGAATGAACCCACTAGTACCGAAACTTTGTCCGCCCGGACAAAGTTTCGGTACTAGCTCAATCTCACACTTTACAGATAGAATAACCCCATCACTCATCACTTCATCACTATGACACTCGACCAAGATAAATTCCGTGGAGCCCTGCTCGGCCTGGCCGCTGGAGATGCGCTCGGTACTACCGTCGAATTCTCCCCGCGCGGCTCGTTTGAACCCCTCACCAATATCATTGGTGGCGGCCCCTTCAACCTGAACGCAGGTGAATGGACCGACGACACCTCCATGGCACTCTGTCTCGGACAAAGCTTGATCAACTGCCAGGGCATGAACCCGGTGGATCAACTGAACCTCTACTGTCAATGGTGGCGCAATGGACTCAACAGTGTCAAAGGTCACTGTTTCGATATTGGCAATACTGTCAGATCAGCTTTGATCCGCTACGAAAATACCGGCGCTCCAGATTGCGGATCAACAGCCCCTATGAGTGCTGGCAATGGCTCCATCATGCGACTCGCACCCGTGCCATTATTTTTTGCTCAAGATCCAGCAAGAGCCGACGAGGCGGCAGCCGTCTCCTCCCGCACCACCCATGCCGCCACCGAAGCTGTGGATGGCTGCCGCCTTCTGACTCACCTCATCATCAGCGCCTTGGGCGGACATGACAAAGCAAAAATCCTGTCCACCAGTGCTTATTCAAACAGCAACCTTTGTCCCCGCATTAACATGCTCGCCCAGGGGAGTTACCAAGGGAAATCCGCCAGTGATATACGTGGATCAGGTTATATCGTGGAAAGTTTGGAAGCCGCACTTTGGGCATTCTGGAACAGCTCCAGTTTTGAAGAAGGTGCCCTGCTCGCTGTCAACCTCGGTGATGACGCCGATACCACCGGCGCCGTCTACGGACAGATCGCAGGAGCCTACTACGGGATGAAAGGCATCCCCCAGCACTGGCTCAAAAAACTCACCTGGAAAGATCGTATCACCACACTGGCTGACCAAATCCATCAAGCCGCTCACAAATAAATAATTCAAAAATTCATGCCCCCCTCGACCCAGAACCGAATCGAAGGCCTGCTGCTCGGCACTGCCGTAGGCGACGCGCTGGGACTACCGATGGAAGGCATGAAAGCATCGACGATCAAAACACTCGGCTGGGCGAAAAACCTACGTCACCGTTTCATTTTTGGGCGCGGCATGTGGAGTGATGACACCGAACACAGCATCATGCTGGCTCAGGCATTGCTTGCCAGTGAAGGTGATGAGAAAATATTCACCCGTAAATTTGCCTGGGAACTACGCTGGTGGTTGTTCGGACTTCCGGCCGGAGTTGGAATGGCAACGGCCCGGGCGATGATCAAACTCTGGCTCGGTTTCTCACCCGAACATTCGGGGGTGTTCTCCGCAGGTAACGGATCAGCCATGCGCACGGCTGTCATCGCCGCCTATTTCCCGGATGATGCTGGCAAACGCTTTCAGTTGGTGCAAGCGCAAACCCAGGTCACCCACTCCGATCCCAAAGCGCTCATCGCCTCTTTAGCCGTAACTGAGGTAGCTGCCTGTCTGCTCAAATCAAAATCTCCCCCTTCACCAGAAAAAATCCTCTCCATCCTCAAGCTACCCAATAATATGGCCTGCTTTACTTGGGACATTAAGTGGAATGAAATCATCAGTCACATCGAAAATGGCTGGTCTGAAAACGCCCCTCTTTCCAAGCTAATATCAAGCTTTGGTAGAAAGCCCGAAAATGGCATCAGCGGCTACGCCTACCACACCGTGCCCGCCGTTATCTACACGGGCGTCCAATACAACTGGGACTTCAAAAAAGTCATCACGGCCATCATCAAAGCTGGTGGCGACACTGACAGCACCGCCGCTATCGCCGGTGCTTTATGTGGGGCATACGGAGGAACGGCATCGATCCCGCGTGATTGGATTGCCCCCATCTCCGAGTGGCCCACGGGCATGAATGAACTGCGTGTGCTCGCCCAAGCCCTCCATAAGCACCAGCCCCTACGTGTCCGATCCCATTGGTCACCGATGTTATTACTCCGCAATCTGCTCTTCCTCGTCATTGTGATTTTCCACGGATTCTCAAGACTTCTCCCTACTACCCTACGGCGCTCAAAACCATGACGATCTCTCCTATTCGCGTCCATTTGCTCTGCTCTTCTCTTCAGTCCTTCTAAATAACTCTTGACCGACCGGTCGGTTTTTGTAATATAGGCTTATGCCAGCTACTATCGTCAGCTCGAACCCGAAAAAAGAAGAAATTCTAGAGATCGCTTCTCGGCTTTTTTATCAGCAGGGTTTTGCCGCGACGGGCATCAAGCAAATCATTGACGAAGCCGACATTGCCAAGGGCACCTTCTATTCTCACTTTGCTTCCAAAGAAGAACTTGGTCTAGCCTGGCTTCGCAGTCGGCATGAGTTGTGGACCGATTGGTTCGAAAATGCGATCCGCGATATAGACAAGCCAGGCAAGAAGATCCTTACTACTTTTGATTTTATAGAAAAGTGGCTGGTGGCATACGATTACCGCGGCTGCGCTTTCATCAATACCATGGCCGAAGTGCCTGACTATGGAAGCCCGCTTAGAAAAGAGGTCGCGGATCACAAGCGCATTCTGCACGAACGTTTCCAGGCTCTCGCAGTCGAACATTTTAAAAGTAAAAAGGTGAGCGCAAGCAAAGCCAGACAAACCGGCAGCACGATCTATTTGCTTTTTGAGGGAGCTATCATCGAAGCTCAGAATTTCCATGAACTCTGGCCCATCCAGGCCGCACGGAAAGCAAGCAAAACGCTGCTCTTCCCCTCTTCCCCATAAGACCTGAGCAAACAACCCACGATTCCTACAAAAATTTATCCCAAGCAATTATCGACCGACCGGTCGGTTTTAAACGGCCAACCGTTTCTACTTATAAACCTGAAAACACAACACATTGCCCATATGAAAACAATCCACAAAAACAAAGAATCACGACCTCCCCTGCCCCCTTTCACTGCGCAAAGTGCTGCACTAAAAGTCCAGGCGGCTGAGGATGCTTGGAACACCCGCGACCCCGAACGCGTATCGATGGCTTACACCGAAGACACGGTATGGCGAAATCGATCCACCTTCCTCAATGGTCGCGCTGAGGTGCGTGCCTTTCTTGCAGGCAAGTGGGATAGGGAACTCGATTACCAATTGAAAAAAACGCTGTGGAGTTTCACCGACAATCGAATTTCGGTGAAATTTGAATACGAATATCATGACGAAACCGGCCAATGGTTTCGCGCCTACGGCAACGAACAATGGGAATTCGCCGCGAATGGACTGATGCAAGTTCGTGAAGCCAGTATCAATGATCTCCGGATCGAGCAGTGCGATCGCAAGTTTCGCTGAATGAATGAATCCACTTCACACCAATATACCAATCCAACCAATCAAAACCATGGGACAGAATTTTTCTACTTTTACATTCACCGACAGCGTCAAGGCTGCCCAGATACACTACGGTTCACGCGAGAACTACGAAGAAGACGAACAGGATCCTGATCGTTTTATTCTCGGCGAAAAGGAAACCTCGTTCATTGAATCCCGGGACAGTTTTTACATGTCGACGGTTGGTGAAAACGGCTGGCCTTACATGCAGTTTCGCGGCGGGCCGAGGGGATTTTTCAAAGTGCTGGGAGAACGCACCCTTGGTTTTGCCGACTTCCGTGGCAACCGTCAATATATCAGCACAGGGAATTTGAACGCTGAGAAAAAGGCTATGCTCTTCCTGATTGATTACCCCAGCAAGCAGCGACTGAAAATCTGGGCGACAGGTGAGGTGCGCGATGTGGACGAGGTTCCTGAACTGGCGAGTCAGCTCATCATCCCTGACTACCGCGCCAAGATGGAACGACTGGTGGTATTCACGGTTCAGGCTTACGACTGGAATTGTCCGCAACACATCACCCAAAGGTATTCATTGGAGGAAATGGAGAGGTTGCAGAGTGCTTCTTGAAGATGCGTTGATTCGTGACAATCTCAGCGTCCACCCAAATAGGCAAGCAAGAGCTAACGCCTATTCATCATTCTCAGCCCGTCACCCTCCCCTTACGTCCATCTCCCGTAGAGCGGGTCTCCTACCCGCACACTCCCCTCCACTCTCAGCGGGTGGGGACACCCGTCCTACATCGCGCTTCCCCCATGCTTGCTAGCCGAAAAAACGACCAGGGGGAAATCCCCCCCCTATTTGTAATCGCTCTCGAAGCAGTCTAATATCCCCCCATAGGGAATGACACAAAAAGCCCCCTCCCCCTATTACAAACTCTCCGCCTCCCCCTACCTGACGGCAACCATGACAAATCACCAAAAGAACTCGAGTTCCCATATTCTACTCCTGCAGAAACTGCTCTTCCTCATCCTATTGAGCCATAGCGGAATATCTCTGCTCGCCGAGGATTGGCCCACTTACCGGCATGACTCGGGTCGCTCAGGTGCCAGCGAGCAAGATTTGCCGCAGCAACTTCATTTGCAATGGTCACACGCCTTCCCCAAACTCATTCCCTCATGGCTGGGCGAATTTCACAATTTGCAGTTTGATGCCTATTACGAACCGATCGTATTGGGCAAGCATTTGTTTTTTGCCTCATCAGATGATGATTCGATCACCGCTATCAATACCGACAGTGGTGAAATCACATGGCGCTACTACGCAAGCGGCCCCATCCGCTTGGCACCGGTCGGTTGGGAGGGCAAAATTTACTTTGGAGCCGACGACGGCATATTTTATTGCCTCGATGCTGATAAAGGAAAGCTCATTTGGAAATTTGATACCGCACTCTCCAAACGCAAAGCGTTCATTGAAGGGCGTTTGTCTGCGGTCAGCCCGATCCACGGCGGCCCCGTGCTGGCTGATGGGAAAATTAACTTCACCGCCAGTTTATGGCCCTTCGAAAATTCAGCTTTGTTCTCATTGGATGCCAAAACGGGAAAAGTTATTTCTCAAACCGAAGACATTGGAGCGCAAGGGTTTCTAACCCTATCGGATTCAATGATCCATTGCCCCAACGGAAGAAATGACTTTGTTTATTACCGAAAATCAAAAAGAGTTTTTCCTGTCAAGAGTTCCGGCAGTTGGGGCGGTTATTGGGATCACCTCGTTATTTCCAAAAACAATTGGTTGTTCAGAAATGGAAAGCTACAAAATATCCGCCAAGCCGAGCAACTCACCGGTGCCACGGTCTACGAAAACGACCAAGAAAATACAGCCACTTGTTTTTATCGTCCCATCCTCAGCAATGACACCGTTTATTATACCACTTCAAAAGCCCCCATTCCCCGCGTTGATAAACTTGGCCCGGAAATTGGCGATCTGGTGGCTCTCAGTCTTACCGACCCCAAGGTGAGCGAACTCAAAGATAAATCAGGCAAAGCTATTTTAACCCCTCAGAGAAAAACACAAAACAAAGCCATATTAAAAGAAAAATGGCGCCTTTCAAAAGAACAAATTCTAAACGCCCTGGGAGAAAAGCCCCCTGCCGAGGACGATCCAAACTTTGTCAAAATTCAAATCAAAGCCGGCAAACGTCTCTACGGATTTTATGGTTCGACGCTGTTTGCCGTCGATATCCCTGAAGGCACCGCCCGGCCGAAGGTATCCTGGAAATCCACCCTACCAGGTCATCCGGCTAGAATTATTGCCGCAAATGATAAGCTTTTTGTAGTGACTCTCGAGGGTGGCCTGTATTGTTTTGCTGGCAAAAAAACAGACGCTGTTAAATTCCCCAGGGAATCTAGCAAACTAACCATCGTTACAGACGAATGGAGCAGCAAAGCTAACGAGATATTAAATCTCTCCAATGTGAACGATGGTTATTGCCTGGTCATGGGGCTGAAATCGGGACGCTTGATAGAAGAACTCTTACTCAAAACCAAGCTCCACATCATCGCCATTGATGGCGATCCTGAAAAAGTGCAAACCCTGAGAAAAAAACTCAGCTACCTGCAAGATCCTCTTGAAGAAGTCACCAAGCCGCCACAAGACAAGGATCAAAAAACAGCTTTCATCAAAACCCCTGCCAGCGAACTGACCCCCCACCGCAACCGGGTTGTTATTTACAACGATGATCCAGGCAAATACCCGCTGCCTCCTTTCATGGCCAGCTTGATCGTTTCCGAAGATCCGCAGCAGATGAAGTTAGCAGGTAACCCTGATCGTGTGAAGGATCTGCTCACCGCTCTGCGTCCCTACGGCGGAACTCTTGCATTGAATCTTTCCGAGCTGGAACACGCAAAAAACTTGGCCGTTTCGTCCCAAGCAAAAACTCCTAAAACCGAAATCAAACGTCAAGGCCAGCTCAGCCTGTTCACCCGCGCAGGAGCACCGGCCAACAGTGCCGACTGGACTCACGAATGGTCGGATCCGGCCAACACCCTGAAATCGGATGACAACTTGAAAGCCCCTCTCGGCATGCTCTGGACAGGCGGACGTTCGGCGCGCCCTGAAATGTACATAGACCGTCATTTGTGGCCGCCTTCCCCTGTCATCATGGACGGCCGTATGTTCATTGTCGGCCCCAAAGGCCCGGCTGCGGTCGACATTTATACCGGCCGCATGTTATGGGAAACCCATAGTGATGCTTTTTCTGCCATGACTCGTTTCCGCGGAGGACACTGGGCACCGGGTGGCTGTCACACCATCGGCGCAAAGGACGGGCTCTACGTCAGCACCCAGAAATCCATCATTCGTTTTGACCCGGCAACGGGAGATGTCATTTCAGAATTTCATCTTCCCCAGGATGCTCCAAAAGATGCCAGATGGGGCCGTCCGCGTATCTGGAAACAATTGATCATCACCAGTATCATTCACGAGGACAGAGACATCCGCCTACTCGCCTTGGATCAACGCAGTGGTAGCGTGGTTTGGGAAATGAAGGCGGATTACAGCTTCTCCCAAGTAGCCATTGGCAACGGCAAAGTATTCTGCTGGGATGGGATTCCCAGCAGTCAGTCCGCTCTGAAAGCAGCGCGCCGAGGAGTGGCCTTCCCTGCCAAGGACAATGGTCAGGGCTATCAATTGAAGTCCTTTGATGCCAGCGATGGAACAGCTCTGTGGCGTAACCCTAGTGAAGGAGTCGTTGAGTGGCTCTCCTATTCCGAAAAACTGGATGTGGTGGTTGCTTCAACCAAAAAAGTGATTCACGCGTTACGAGGACAAGATGGAGGACAGCTTTGGCGTAAATACAGCGAGGGCATCGGCTTTGGCGGTCACCCTGATTTTGTCTGGCAGAAAGTCATCTTGTGGAACGACTGGATGATCGATCAGCGGGGACCGGGCTTGGCTTACGACTTGTTAAGTGGAAAACCCATCGAGCGCAACCACCCCGTCACTCAGAAACCCATGCCTTGGAAATTCGATAGAAACGGGCACCACTGCAATCACGCCATTGCCAGCGAAAACCTGCTCACCTTCCGATCCGATGTTGCCACCTACGTGGATTTGAATACGCTGAATACCAGCGCTTTTCCAGGATTCCGCAGCGGCTGTACCAACAGCCTTTTACCTGCAGGGGGAGTGCTCAGCTCCCCGATGTACAGCCGGGGATGTGTGTGCAATTACAACTTTTTCACCTCCACCGCTTTCACTCATATCCCCAAACAAGAAGCGTGGAATGTTCATGCGGGCAAAATCGATTACCTGGACAACCCTGAGTTGGGACGTGTCCAACATCTTGGCATAAATTTCAGCAAAGGCGGCGCGAGACGTTCATCCAATGGCAGCAATGGCACCGTCTGGTTTGGTCTCACCGGGAATGACAACTACTTCCGCCTGTCAAAACAAGCCACCAACCCTAATGCCGGCAGCCTGCCCTTCGAGGTTTCAGTTGAGAGCAGTGATTTGGATTGGGTCTTCTCCACCGGCCTGGAGAGATTGAAAAATTTCACCGTCCAACTTTCCTCCACCAAGGATGTCGAAGCCCAGGCTCACACCGTTCGACTCTACTTTATAGAGCCACAAAACAAGAAAGCCGGTGAGCGTCTATTCTCAGTAAAGTTACAAGATCAGGAAGTGCTGAAAGATTTTGATATCGCTCTGGCCGCGGGCGGCAGTATGAAGGGAATCGTTAAAGAATTCCCCGGCATCATGGCGGGTGAAACATTGTCAGTGAGTTTCACTACAAAAAAATCCTTAGCTCTGCTCTGCGGCATTGAAGTAATCAACGAACAGGCTGCACCCAGACCCGTTCTGCGCCAGGACAGTTCTGTGGCAACTGCGGTCGACGCCCCTCTGAAATTAACATTTCCCTTCTCAAATTATTCGGCTTCCCCAAAATCCGGATTCAAAATCATCACTCCTCCCACAAAAGGAGCGCTTTCAGGAAAAGGCCCTGACCTGACCTACACCGCTAAATCCGGCTCTTACGGCTTCGATAGTTTTGACTGGGAAGTCAAAGAGAGCTCCCGGGTTTCCCACCAGGGGAAAGTCACCATCAAACTGCTCACAGAAAATATCGCCCCACACGCCCGGGATTTGAAAGTTCAGGCGATCACCGCTCACCCGGTATCAATCACCTTACCCTTCGCTGATCCCGACAAACAACCTGGCAACTACCGTTTTGAGCTGCTTGAAAAACCGCTCGGAGGCACAGTGGAATGGATCAGCTACAACCGCTTTTCATACACCTCCAAAGCAGGTTTTAGCGGCAATGACACCTTTACCTGGAAGGTGAACGACGGAGACCTCGATTCAAAACCCGCCACCGTGACGTTGCAGGTAAAAGCCGATACCACTCCCCCTGCAATCAAATGGATCGACAGTTCGGGATCTGGCAAGCAAATCAAAATAGTCTTCACCGAGGCACTTGAGACATCGACTGCCCAGCAAGCTTCTAATTACCTCATCGACCACCAAGTGCTCGTGCAGGAAGCCAAACTCAGCAGTGACATGAAATCGGTGATTTTAAGCACCTCCCCGCTAAGTGAAAAAGTGAATTACACCATCATCATTCGAAATATCAAAGACCTCGCCACCCGAGCAAATGTCATTACCCCCCAAACAAAGCAGTCTTTCAACTATCATTTGATAGGCAACGGCCTGCTAGGCGAATATTTTGAGGGACCTGATTTTGCAGGCAAAAAAATCGGCCAGCGAATCGATCCCTTCATCGACGTCTCTTGGAAAAACCAAAAACAGCTGCCCTTTGAGACAATGAAATCTGATCAAGATTTCTCAGTAAGGTGGACAGGGAAACTTAAAGCTGATCACACCGAAGAATTCACTCTCTACCTTTTCAGAGGCGGTGAGCACAACCACAACCCTGCCCGGGTTTGGCTGGATGGAAAACTGCTGAGCAACGAGTATTATGGCCCGGTATCACTGCAAGCGGGAAAGGTTTACGACCTCAAAGTCGAACTGAATGTAGTGAAACGACCGGCCAGTTACGCAGATTATTACAGCTTGCGATGGAGCAGCGTCTCGACTCCAAAACAGACCATCCCCAGGTCTAATCTGGGCACCTCCCAGCCAAAATAAGCACACTTTTTACTCGGGTGTAAGACAAAATAGTTAAGCGGCTGACACTACGCGTTTCGCTCTTTCAGGACTGGATGAGTTGGTTTTTTCACCCAGCGCTTCGCACTGGGATTAAATCGTATTTATTTCCAGTCCTGAAAGGGTGAAATGATGATGTGTATAAGAGAGCTATTAATAACCAATAGCTAACTTTTTTATCTTACACCCCCTTTACTCCGACATCACACAATGTCCTTGCATGCATAAACGATATTTGGTGGAATGTTTACATGAACAGAGCGCTACAGTTATTAACCACCTGCCTACTAAGCCTCAGCCTGTTTACCCAGTCACTCACCGCCTGCATCAACACCACTTACTCACGAGCAGATGAAGTGGAGATCACCGACGACTTGCTGCCCTTGATTCTCGGCGCTTTCCCTCATCATGGCTGGGCTTTTTATGAACATGAGATTGTCCGCACTTTGAAGGTTCTCAGTGAAAACCCGAATGACTTCCATGCCCGCAATGATCTTGGTGCAGCTTACACCAAACACCAATTGTGGATCATGGCGCAAAGTGAGTTTGATAAAAATGAAAAGCTACACCCCGGCCGTTATGAAACCGCTTCGAACCTCGGGGTGATGTATAAAAAAAAGGGTGACTACAAACAAGCCGAAAAATACATCAACCAAGCTCTGGAAATCAAACCAGGTGGCCACATGGGGCTCGGTGATTATTATCTCAGAATGATTCAATGGTTGGGAAATGCCAATCAATTGGACATCCTTGAAAAAAATTTCCTCGGCGTGCGATACGATGCGGGACCTAAAGCCAGTGCCAAAGCAGCCAATCAGGATCACATCGTCACCCTGATCAAAAATGACTACCAATTCCCCGATGCCTATGTCGTTCTTGGGGACATCCTGTTCACCAGAGGCGACCACCAACTTGCTCTGCGTGCTTACCTTCGGGCTCGTAGTTTGATTCCCTCCGACCTACGTCAGTCTTTCTACTCATCTGTCGTCGAAAACAGGATTGATCAGATTCGTCAAATTTGGACGGACAATAAAACCTCCGAACATGTGCTCGAACCTGATATAGGTGAAATACAAATCTATGAAGAATTCGAAGCGGCTAGAATTTGGCTGGACAAATTTCAAGCTGTCGAAATGGAACTTATCAAACAAAATAAGGCCACGCCCTTTCACACTGTCCTGGCGGAAATGGATACACAAGACATCCATCCCCCGGTCGTTCTCGAAGCAGGGTTTTACAAAGGCAGAGCAAAAGAACCTTATTCCGCTTACAACGACCCTTTTAGCATTATTGCCTCGATCGTGATACTATTAACCCTCTTAGCTGTCGTCATCGTTTCACTCTGGGCTGCCTTTCGCTATTTCGCCCGCAGGCTCGCCTAACAAAATCGTAGGGTGAGCGCTTCGCTTGCCCGCTCCCTTCTTTACGCTCCCCCACCGCTCTCGTCGGGTGGGGACACCCGACCTACGTCGCACCTCCCCTTCGCTTCTTCTTATTGATCCCCTCCCTCTTATCCTCGCCCATTTGCCTTCGGTTAATTTTCTCCGGCTGTTTGCTTTCGGGTAGTATCCTCCAGCTATCTTCGCTGCGCTACGATTCTCCCACATTCGCGGAGTCGGCTGTACAATCCGGGGTCAATAATCCCCCCTCTAATTCGTGTTTATTGGTGTCCATTGGTGGTTCTCTATTCCCCACCAAAACTCAACAACCTCTTGCTCTCCTCCAGCAAAAACTTCGGGTGCATGAAGGGCTCGTAACTGATGTCCTGCCAGCGAATACTCCCCTTGCCATCGATCAGGAAAGTGCCGTGCAGAGCCATCTTCTCAAAGTCATCATAAGCGCGCCATTCTTTGAAAACTTTCAACTCTTTATCGGAAGCTAATGGAAACGGAAATGGGTTATTGGGCTGATCTTTTTTATCACTCCACGCGTAGGTTTTCCGTAAACCTTCCAAGCTGTCTGTGCTGATCGCTAGAATATCGATACCCGCCTTTTTATACTCCTTCTGCATCGGCGCAAAAGCGTTGAGCTGTTCCATGCAATGAGTGCAACCCCTGCCCAGAAAGAAAATCACCAGCACCGCTTTGCCCTTGTAATCACTCAGACTAACATTTTTTCCGTCCGTCTTTGGCAAGGTCAATGTTTTTGCCAGCGGAGCCTGCCAACGGAAAGGTCCCAAGCTGTCAAGCGGAGGGCGTTTACCCAGATCCTTAGCAGGCTCGATTTTGTTACGCCAATCACCACTCAGTTTTTGATCCTCAATGATCGGTTTCAAACGAGCAAAAGCAGGCAAACTCAAATCAGCGTTCACCGCCACGGTCTGTAACTTTTTGAAAGCTTTACGCGCTTCATCCTTTTTACCAGACTGCCACAACACCCATACTTGAGTCGCCAGTGGAATGGTCTGGTTCTCAGACGCCCTCACATGCCCGTCGATGATCTTGATCGCTTGATCCTTGGCCCCAGCCTTGAGATAAAGCCGCGCTTTGCGATTTTTACTCATCACTTTATTTTTATCGAGCAGCTCAATTGCCTGTTTGGCCTGTTTTTTCTCGTCGGCGCTTGCACTCAAGTGCTGATAGATGCTCAAATCCCCGACTGCTTGATCATAGCTCTTCAATTCCTTCTCGAAATTTTTCTTCGCCGCTGCAACCGCCTTATCAATCTGAGTTTTGGTTTTTTTCGCCTCTTTATTCTTTTTGCCCGCATCGGCCGCCGCCTTTTTTTGCTTCTCCTGTTGCTCGGCTTGATGCTCTTTCAGCCATTTTAATTGTTCCGCGCCACCTTTTGCATCCCCGGATTCATAAGCAACCACGCCCATGAAACGATGCCACTCACGCTCATTGATTTCATCATTGGCCGCCCGTAGGTAGTCCGTATCTGCCGCCATACGTTGCAGTTCCTTCCACTGCTCAAAGTGCACCAGCGTATCACGCAAACGCCGACGCCCATAAGACCAACTGCCGCCACGGTGTTCGTATTGTTCTGTGCCACTTTTTAATTTCGCCAGCCTCGGCAGCGAAATCATATTGCGCGCCAGGTCGGAGGCTTCTTTAGCTCGACCGATAAAATTCAGATTACGGATCAGCCACTCATTGTTGTGGGAAAAGTTATGAATTTTGTCCGGAGTGACTTGAAAGCGGATCATATGCGAATGATCAATCCGCGCCGATGCCTCCTGTTGCCAGGCCGCATCCTGATAGCGTTTCAGCCGTGAGTAAATATGCCCCGGCATGTGCCACATGTGGGCGATGCCCGGTGAAGCCGGACCACAAGCCGCCGCATTGGGAAGTGCCTGAGCAGGATTCTCATGATCCCAGAGATGAATGCGGTAATGATGCGCCGGGTGATTCGGCTGTTTACGATGAATCTCCTGACCAATAAAATCAGTCGCTAGGTGACTCGATATCGGTGCCCCTTTGCGATCGTTATACCAAATTTGTTTCAACAAAAAAGCCTTGGCGTCAAGATCGTCCGAATACTTCAATACGATCTTCTCCCAAGCCCGCGTCATCGCTCGATAACGTTTCTTTTTATCGGGCGCAGCCTTGCCTTCCTTTTTCTCCGGTAGGTATTTGCCCAGCGCTTCGATGTAAAGTTTCTCCCTCGCCGAAGCCGTCCCTTTACGTTTCTCCGCTTCGCGGATAAATCCCGTAGAGCGTTTTTCATTCGAAAGATTAGCCATCGCCATGCCCCAATACGCCATCGCGCAATCCGGATCAATCGCTGCAACCTGACGAAAACTACGCTCCGCCTCAAAATCCCAAAACCCATGCAGTTGCCCCACCCCCTGATTAAAAAACTGCTGCGCTTCTTTCGATTTGGTGGTCACTGGAAAATTGATATCCCCGGTACCCGGAATCAGCACCGCCGCCTGACGCGGCCCTTCATTGAACACCTCCCCATGAACCGAGTGACCAAAAGCCGGATCAGGGTCTTCCGATTTTTCCCCAGTCTTATCCTGAGCCCATAAGGATACAGGAAAAATAATACATGAAATCAGTGAGAGTCGAATCGGCATACTTGGCAACATACAGCAAGAGTAGGGCGAAATTTCAATCCCGTCAATTTAGGCCCTTATCACACAGCACTCTTGCTTACTTTTACCGTTCAGGCTATATTCCTGCCGAGTTCTGTATCCTGACTACTGAATCCTGCCCCCTCCCTCCCCCGCCCATGCTGACCTTCCCCACAGGCAAATTCCGTCATTGCGACGGCATCGCACGCCGCAGCTTTTTAAAAGCGGGCGCGCTAGGCATCGGTGGACTGACTTTCGCTGATCTCCTACGTGCTGAATCAAAATCAGGAATCGGCTCCTCCAACAAGGCTATCATCAATATCCATCTCGACGGCGGCCCCCCGCAAATGGACATGATCGATCCCAAACCTGATGCGCCGAGCGAATACCGCAGCGAATTTGCTTCGCTGCCGACTAATATACCCGGGCTGCATTTGACCGAGCTCATGCCACGCATGGCGAAGGCCGCTGACAAGTTTGCTTTCATTCGTTCGCTTCAAGGATCAGCGGGACGGCACGATGCCTTCCAATGCCAGAGCGGATACCATTCCAAGGACTTGCAATCCATCGGTGGGCGTCCCGCCATGGGTTGCGTTTTGTCAAAACTGCTCGCCACCCCAAAAGACGATGCTCCGGCATTCGTGGACATTCTCCAGGGACGTGGACAGGTCCGCAACAGCACCCGCCCCGGTTTTCTCGGACCAACCTACAAAGCTTTTCGTCCCGATATTTCAAAAATGTTTCACCGCCAACTGGAACCAGGCATGGCGGGTGAGCTTGCTCGTCTTGGGTCGGATCACTCGACACAATTCGGACTGGTTGAAGGAATGACCGCAGGACGATTCGGCGATCGCATGCAGCTGCTCAAAAATATCGACGGCATCCGTCGCGACATCGACAGCTCGGGTCAGATGTCGGCACTCGACGAATTCACCCAGCAGGCAGTGAGCATGCTGACTTCGGGAAAATTTGCCGAAGCGATGGATCTGGAAAAAGAAGACCCTAAAATGCTCGCACGCTACACTCCACGTGTGCCCAACCCCGATCCGAAAAACTACACCATGGAAGGTGCTGCGGCCGGCCGGAAGTTGCTGCTCGCCCGGCGACTCGTCGAAGCTGGCGTTCGCTGTGTCAGCGTATCGATCAGCGACTTCGATACGCACACCAATAACTTCGGTCGCATGCGCACCATCGGACCATTGGTGGATCACGCACTGACAACTCTGGTGGAAGATCTTGAAGAACGCGGAATGCTCGATGACGTGACCATCGTCGCCTGGGGCGAATTCGGTCGCTCTCCGAAAGTCAACAGCAAGGCAGGCCGTGATCACTGGCCAAAAGTCGGCATGGCCATCATGGCGGGTGGCGGAATGAACACCGGTCAGGTTATTGGTTCCACCGATCGCATCGCCGCAGAAGCCACTTCCCGCCCGGTTCAATACCAGGACATCATCGCCACGCTTTACCACAACCTCGGCATTGATGCTCGAGCGATCACCGTCGAGGACACCACGGGTCGACCTCAATATCTGGTTGATTCGGGTTCACCGATTAAAGAATTAGGTTAGGAGCTCAAGGAGGAACGCTCACAAAATACCCCTCCTTGTTAAGATTACTCTACAATCCCATCTCTTGCTTGGCTTTTTCAGATACCCGGTTGATATCCCATCCTGGTTCCCAGGTGAAATCGACGACCACTTTACGTATCCCTTTCACCCTCAACACATTTTCCTGAATTCCCTCATCGACCCGCCCGCCGCCCTGTGTCACCAGAAATTCATACACCGGTCTGCCACGATGAGGCATCGTCACCAAAACATACGCCACGCCATCTTCCACCCGGACATCATACACATAACCCAGCTCGACGATGCTTGATTTGAGTTGGTATAGTTGATTATCCCTCACTTCATCCAAGGCTTTCCAAACCGCCCGCTTGATGGCACTGCGACCTTTTGTTTCCCCCTGACGCGCCAGACGCCCGACAGGCTTCACCTTTTCCACCGCAGGAAGATCCTCGCTGCGAATCTCCAAAGGATTGACCAACTGATGTCTCAATTGAGCGACTTCCTCCCGACCTCCTTCGACCGGATAGTCCGCCACCAGGTAAGCGTTGTTCTGTCGAAACACCGTTCCCGCTTTCAGGTCGGCCTCATTGGCAGGATATCGGGCCCAAATCTGGCCATGTCCGTGATAATGCAAAGTCGGCGTGCCTCCATGCTGGATCCCGGGAAAATTATCCGCTTCGTGTTCCAGCCGCAAAGCCACCAACAAGTCCCGGCTTTTGCTGTGAAAAAAACCAACACCCCAGAGATCCTTTGTTTGATCCGCAGGAACTTTTCCTTCATGCACTTTCCCCTGCTTGTCGATCCATAGGATCTCGTCAAAGGAATAACCGGAGAACACCCACTCATCATCCCTCATTGCTGAAATTTTCACATCCTTGATGGCTTCGATTTCACCCTCTTTAAAAAAGTGCGGCAAGCCGGCGTAAAAAGTATAAGTCTGATCCATGTGGATACGACTGGGAGTGAATAAAGGATGCACCGGGCCATGGGGAAATCCCCAGCGCCTCACCCGGACGCAAACCGGACCACGCTGCACCTGCCAGTTGGGACACTCCGCCCAGTTGCGCATACGGATTTTCTGGAAGTGCCCTTCATCGACATAATCGTGCGCCCAGTCGATTGTCGGAGGTTCTCCATGCCCTTTACCACCGGCGTAAAGTTCAAGACCATGTTCCCGTTTGTAGGTCATCCGCACCAGTTGCCCCATCTGCTCCGACAAAGTCGCCTGGAAATACTGGTTCTCGATTTCCAATCCATAACCCTCACCGCGCACTTCGAGATCAGTGATATAATTCGGAAGTTCGGCGTTGGCATTGCCATAGAAAATCAAATAACTGGAACTGTCATGCATGTCCACATCCGCCAGGATCGCAAGTTCCACATAATGCTCTGTTTCATTCCTGACATGTTCCAGAACTTGCGAGGGAATTTCCTCCAACCCGTTTATCACTCGTGCCACCCGGATTTCACGCCGGGGATTATTCATTTGCTCCACTGCGATTGTCAGACGCAGATGTGCTGGTTCCCGCTCCCGCTTTGCTCCAACGGTTTCGAACAAGGTGATCGAATGATAATGAGACCATCCCTCGGCCCAGGCCGCCCAGGCCGGAGGTAGATCCGCAACCCTGCCTATCTCATCGACACCGGCATGCACCGGGAGCCTGCTACGACGTTTGCTCTGCCGTTCAAAGCTAAGAGTATCCTTGATCGATGCCGCCAGTGACATCGCAAGGTCCTGTCGGTCGTTTTTATAAGCCGTTTCAAGCAGGCTTATTTTTTCTGCAATAGTATCGCTTCGTTTAGGGGGCATGAGGGGGAAGGAACGTTAGCGACAAGTTCCAATGAAAGCAACTACAAGGATACTCATGGTGCATTCCCTACAAACTTACGCGGGTAGGGACGTGCGGCCCGCACGTCCGCCGATAGACCTGTTGCGTGTCAATCCCCGCGGACGACCGAGCCGGTCGTCCCTACCAGAAACGCACACTCTGAAACTCGCACGTCCGCGACCCTATATTGACTTTGAATTCTGAACAACGATAAAGTAAAGATTACCAACCAGCCCCTATGAAATCCATCCGCGTCGCCACCTGCCAGTTTTCCGTCGAGCCCGATATCGAACACAATCGTCGTGCCATCATTCGCCAGATCGAACAAGCCGCGCAAAAAGGAGCGGATGTTGTTCACTTCTCGGAATGTGCGCTTAGCGGTTACGCCGGAACCGATATGCCCGACCTCTCTACTATGGACTGGGATCAACTCACGGAGGCAACTCGCGACATTCAAGCCGCAGCCAAAAAAGCAAAAGCCTGGGTGTTGCTAGGCTCGACTCATCGTCTCAGCGGCAAACACAAAGCACACAACTCGATTTACATCATCGATCCAAACGGAAAAATCGTGAACCGTTATGACAAACGCTTCTGCACCGGAACCCAGAAAGGCAAAAAAACGACTCTCGACTTACAGTTTTACACACCTGGAAATCGCTTTGTCACCTTCAAGGTCAAGGGCGTTACCTGCGGCGTTTTGATCTGTTATGATTATCGCTTTCCGGAACTCTTTCGCCACTACCATCAACTGGGAGCAAAGGTCATTTTTCAATCCTTTCATAACGCCCGGACCATGGTTGTCGATGATCAAAAATACAACATCTGGAAAACCATCGTGCCCGCCACCATGTCCTGCCGCGCAGCGGAAAACCATTTCTGGATCAGCGCCAATAACAGCACGACCCGACCATCTCGCTGGGGAAGTTTTGCCGTGCAACCGGATGGGCAGATTGTAGGCAAACTCAAACTGCACCGACCGGGGGTTCTCATCACCGAGATGAAACTCGATCCGGATTTATTCGACGCCCCCGGCCCCTGGCGCGAGTCCGCGATTTGCGGACAATTGCATAGCGGCAAATTGGTTAAAGACAAACGCTCGACAGACGTGACGTGTTTGTGAGAACGGCCCCCCGTAAAACGATGTTCCCACATCGTTTATCTACAGCATAAGGCCAGCCATGAAACGAAGTTGGAACTTCGTTTTACCTTAAAGAGCCCTCTCAATGCAGATCCAGAATCCCCTCGATCGCATCCTTTACCCGCGGAAACACTTCCTCCGGCACCCTCGGATTAAAAGGCCCGCCTTCGCCGGCATAAATCTTCAACACACAGCAAACTCCGATATGATCAAAGTAGGGTAACTCCACTTTGCAGATGAAAGCAAATAGGACGATTCATGATGACGCCAAGCGGCATCATGAAAGAACATCAATGATTTTTAATGACTTTTTTTCATATCCTCAGAGATTGTCGTCCCTAAAAAATATCATAACCGACATTACAGCGTTTTTAACAACTGGTTCCTTGCGTGCCACTTTGAAGCTGTCAAATCCATTTGTGCATAGAAATACTTCGTACCCGCGATTGGTTGGATTGACCTCCACCTTTTCTATGCTGATATCCTTTGGATCAAACGCTTCACCTTCTCCATCATCGCGAATAATTTGCTTGCTCGATTGAAGGTATTCAAACCCCAACCAACATCTCGTGCTTCCAACTATATTCCACATTGCTTCGACATCTTTTTTTGATCTCGGTGTGAATACTTCTCCTTTTTTCTTTTTGGCAAGCCTCTTCGCTTCCAAGTAACTCATCCCATTCTCGTCCACTACAAACACGTAGTAGCCGCCCGTCGGGAAACGTTTGGCGTCGGTCGGAACATCTTGGCGACTTCCCATGTTCATGTCTGGCCGTCCATGCCAAGTAGGGATTACGCTTGAAAGTGCTTCGACTCGATCCAAATCTCCCTTGCGCGTCAACGCACTGGCCTGCTTCTTCAGGGCTCCATTTCCAAGTTTAACCAAGCGTCTGAGCTCGGTTAAGTTGACTCCCTCAATACGCTTACGGGCATCCATATAGAGCTTGCGACTCTTCTGCAGCCGCTCCAAACCCTTTGTTGTGTAATCCTCAATAGGCTGATCTTTCGTGTTTCCGGAGACGCTATTTATCTCAGCCCGCACTTTTAATGCTGCCGTCGAATTACCCCTGTCCATATAGAATTTCTGCACCTGTTTCAGTTGCTTTAAATAGCCCTGATTTAAATTAGCAATTTCGGCATTCTGCTGCACCTCAAATTTTTGCGCTGCTTTATCGAATCCATCTCGGATGCGTTTTACGAAGGCATTGAGATCATCGTACTTGGTTTGAAGTGGAGGAGTTATTACCACTTTTGGTGTAGCCGGTGGAGCAGCCACATCATCCGAAGCTTTCCGGAGAGGAAAAAAATCCCGGTGGGAAAAAGCCTCAGCCGTATGAGCAAATACGAATGTTTCAGATGAGTCATTATGGCTAACAAAAATCTTGAGACAGACATGGTAGTCCTTCAGGTTGGCTCCAGGCTCTTCCGGGAACGTTGCTGTTAAGGGCGAATCTGGCTCGAACCTGGCTCCCTTGCTAGCCGCTGCTACCTCCCAGGTCATAGGGATACGCTTGTCATACTGGGCTCCGCTTCGTTTGGCCCTCTGGCTCGGAGTCAATAGACCGATTTGCATGCCGGTGAGCTTTATTTTTGCGGATAGATACTGCGCCAGAAGACCCAGGTCGGAAATGGTGACTTCTATATTTGCCCCCGACTTGGTCACCCCAGCAATGCCTTCGCCAATGATCGGCGGATTTCCATCGGTGTGAATGATGCGCTCAACCGGGGATTGTCCGAATAGATTGAATTGTAGACCCAATAGGACCGATACAAGTATTGCCTTGTGAACTCGATTCATAATAATTTGAGATTGAAGACTTTCCTCGTCAAAAGCAAATAAAAAACACAAGCTGACTAACTTGTAGAACTCTTGCAAATCAATAGAACCTAGCCCATTGTCCGGGAACACCAATTCTAATTCTCATGTCCATTGCAATTCGATTTCAAAAGCAAAAGAGTAAGCTTGGGTTTGTCACTTCTAGCCTGAAACTTCTTCAAGTCTGTATTATAACGGCTTTGGGGTTTTCTTTTTTTCTACAAACTACTCTCGCACAAGGGAATCACACTTTTCACATTACAGGGCAACAACCTTTTGAGGGAGAACTACTCTCGGTACAGGGCAGTACTGTTGAAATCAAACACCTGGAAAGCGACGGAGTTATCAAGATGCCGATCGCCTCATTGAGCCTACAGGATAAGAAATTTCTTTTGAAATGGGTTCGCAACAAGAGAGTTTACTCCCAAGAAATCGCTCCCCTTCCAGATGGATGGGCGACGCTTCGCATTCACTTCCCCAAAGGCTACGACTTCCCCCTTTCCTCTGAGCTAGGCGCCATTTCAAGGATTGGAGGCAGAGTTCATGAGGGCAATTTTCCAATCGGATTCTGGGTTAAAATTAATATTTACCGCACGGATCCATTAAACAGCCAATTTCGATCTACCTATCTTCAATTCAACGGTAATTCAGATTGGTATCTCTCGTTTCGTGCCGGAAAACTCTACCGAAGTTTCAAACCCGGGGGCCCGTCCAAGGTTGTTGCCGCCGTCATCCCTTCCGATAACGAGACCGAGTTTCTAAGATCTCTACGAATTGATACCCTTACCGGTCGAGAAATTGGTGAGGATCAGAAAATTCTTGCGGATCGGGTCTCATTCCGGGTCAGCACTATTAAGGGCTTGGAAGCTCTTGTACTCTTCAATCATCCCATAGCGTGGTTAACCATCGATGGACACTATTTATTTGATGAAAATCAACAACTTGATATCAACGCTGCTAATAGGCTGGTTAAGTTGGCTCCTCAATCATTTTCCATGGTAGGAGGTGACGACAAACTCATGATTCTATTATCTCGCATCCCATCGATCGAGCACCTTATCCTTAAAGAACTCAAATCCTCCCCATGGACCTTCGAGGGGTTTCAAAGCTTGAGAAACTTACCTCGTTTACAATCTCTTACATATCGCACCAGAAACAATAAAAATACTTCTTTCCTGGAGGGTTTCGACAAACTCAAAATTCTCAGAGTTTCCCCTACTAGTCCTTATGGCAGTAAAATTAAAATACCTGAATTGAAATCACTGGAAGCTTTGAGCATACCCCATACGTTCACTCTGGATAATGCCTCACTGGCAGGACTACCGAAAATCAAGTATCTCGATGTAAAAGGAATTGAACCCTCTTATCGACTCCCTAAAAATTTGATCAGGACCTATTGGGGAAAAGCGGGCGGGGATTATAACACTCTAGTTAAAAAAGGCTTTTATTCGAACCTTCGGTCACTTACTACGGTGGAACATGTAGATTATGACAAACTGCCAAATCTTTCTAGTTTAAAGATTTTGGGAATCACTCCGGATTTGGACAGGCTTGCAAAAGCCCCCAGACTACGTCACCTCCAGATTTATGAAGTGCAACAAGCGGATTTAGAACAACTGGCCAATCTCCCCAATATGCAGGACTTGGAAACTATCACTTTTTCCCGAGGCACGATAAAGGATCTTTCGCCTTTGGCAAAGCTTCCCAAACTAAAACAAATTCTTTTGGGAAGTTTGAGAGGAGCTCCAAACAGAATCGATCTCAGCTTGTTTCCATTGCTGGAAAGTTTCATAGCATATAACGTCTATCAGATGGAGTCCATATTCGGTATAGCCAGTCATCCCAACCTCATTTATCTAAAACTTCAAGATTGCCGGGAAGTAAAGAATCTGGGAAACCCTTCACCAAACAGCAAGCTCGACTCAATTTATATCAAGGATGCCTTCCACCTGGAAAATCTGGAAGCCTTCAAACAAATGACTGGTCTCAAAGCGGTTTGGATTAGCGGATGCACCAGGATAACGGGGCCTCTGTATATTGAAGACAACAACGATCTTAAATATTTTAAAATATATGATAGCGGCAGCTTGCCCGATCGTCCCAAGCATTAATAAGTGACTCCGCAATTCGCGGACAACTTCACAGAGGAAAACTTGTTAAGGACAACCGTTCGGCGGACGTAACTTGCTTTAAAGGAGGGCCGTCCTTCTAGTCTGCTGCTCAACGACATTGGCGGACTGGAAAGTCAACTCTCCTGTGTGAATAACTCAATGCAGATCAAGAATCCCCTCAATCGCCGCCTGAACCCGTGGAACCACCTCAGCCGGCACTCTCGGATTAAAGGGCCCTCCTTCACCGGCATCGATATCATCGAAACCGCTGAGAATCATCGCTTCGACAACCGCCGAGTAATTGAACTCTCGACCGTTTTCAAAACGCAATTCCTCCAGCGCAGTGATTCGTTTCTCAATCGCAAAAGCAGTTTTAAAATCACCACAACGCTGCGCATTATTAATTTCATCCCCTGCTTTCGCAACGACTACCGATATTCCTGAAGTGTGACCTTTGGCCCCCAACTGAGCCGCTTTAGTGCTACGATCACCGATCCCCCAAATGACCGTCGCTTTATCGCCGACCGCTTCAACCATCAGCGGCACATCATCTTCATGCGTGCCCACTTTCACGGCGACAAAGTGCTGCGAATCATTAAGCAAGCGAATGATCTGATCACGATCCCGCGGCTGACGATAATAATAGAGGAAACGCGCGCCACATTGGCTGCCGTATTTTTCACCAAACTCGGAAAACCCCTCGTAGAGCCCCTCAACGCTGTACATTCCACCCAAAGGCATCAGCAAATAAGCATCCGGCGGCCGCTTCATCGCTGACTGCTTTTCGATCAGCTCACCAGCCGTGGCAATCGGATTAGGGGTCAAGGCAGAAATCAGCAGGCCCTCATCGCCCATCACCTCCCCGGTCACCTCAACCAATTTATTCTTTTCTTCTGAACTGACATGGTCAATCAAACTGGTTCCAGCGACGCAAATGACCCGGCGACGATGCTCACTGAGATGATTGTTCTCCATGAGGTAACGGATATTCTTCTCATGGGCCGCATAATCAATCTTACCGTCACGAAACGGGATGAGCGGAATCGTTGTAACGGAATCCAGAGCTTCTTTCAGTTCTTCAGTTGATAACATGTTGTTATATTTTCAACTCACATCATTCAAGGCATCACAAAACCACGCGACACGGTGAATAGAAATGTAAAAGAAAATGCCCTTCCGTCCACTTCGAAAAACTTTAAACTAACGGATGGGTAACCCTCCTTGCCTTGAGACGAGTTCACTTCACCCAGCGTATGCACGAAGGCATCGGTATATCAATGGCTTCTCCATTCACGGCAAGCTTGCCGCTTTCCTTGTTGATCTGGAAAACGATCACGTTATTACCAGGCATGTTGGCGCAGATCAACCAAGCCCCATCAGGCGTGATCAGCAGATTCTGCGGCCCTTTGCCTAGACTGGGTTCGATTCCAAGTAATGTCAGTTGACCCTTCTCACCGATTTCATACATCGCCACGCTGTCATGCCCCCTGTTGGTTCCGTATAGAAACCGGCCATCCGGAGTGATTTTCAAATCCGCACAATAGCTGGTGCCCTTGAAGCCCTCAGGCAGTGTCGAAATGGTTTGTCGCTCGGTCAGCTTGCCGGAATCCGCAGCATAAGCAAAAACAGTGATCGTATTCGACAATTCGTTGATCAAATAAACACTTTTTCCATCGGGATGAAAAGTCAGATGCCTTGGGCCAGAGCCGGGTGCAATTTTCACGAACGGCTGCGCCTCATTCAGCGTCAACCTGGCCTTGGCTGCATCGAGTTGATAAATCATCACCTTATCAATACCCAAATCTGCAGAGAGCGCGAAACGACCGTCGGGGCTGATTTCAATGCAGTGGGCATTCGGCCCTTTTTGCCGCTTAGGATCCACACTCGAACCTGAATGCTGGTCAAACGAAGCCGCATCCCCAAGGGAGCCATCCGCTTTCACCGGCAATGCCGCTACGCTGCCTGAAGAATAATTGGCCACCAACACGGTTTTGCCACTTGGATCCACACTGAGGTAACAAGCTGCCGTGCCGCGGCTGGAAGTCGCGTTCAAGCGCGTCAACTTGCCACTGCTTTTTTCTAAAACAAAGGCAGCCACCAGATCGTTTTCCTTGTCACCAAAATTCGGGGTATCGATGGAATACAAAACTTTACCATCCGGCGAAGCTGCCAAAAAAAACGGATTCGATATGCTGGGATTTTTATGCACAAGCTCCAGTGCTCCCTTTTCAAGGTCAAAACGAAACGCCTGAATGGAGCCCTCTTCACCTTTCACAAAAGAAGAAATCAAAACAAGGGGGTCCTGCGCCTGGGCACTTGGGGAAATTTGAGCCATCATCGCTATGAGAGTTAAAATAAGTATTCGCATGTTTTGAGTGAGAGTTGTGAAATGTAGCTCGCCGCCCATCAATAATTGCCATTTTTGACATCCAATCAATCGTTAGCTGCAGCTAAACCACAATAAATCACCTTTACGGCCCTCAAATCCAGCATAAAAGCACAAAAACTACATCTTGTGGAGATTTAGCGATTGACACCACTACATGTTGTGGGCATTCTCAGCCTTGAGTCTCAGTAATGCGTTGCCTTAAATGTAATAGTCTAGAAGACAAGGTGATCGATTCCCGCTCCAGCAAGGACGGATTATCGATCCGCCGTCGTCGTGAGTGCTTGGAATGCAGCCACCGCTTCACCACCTATGAGCAGGTCGAGCGCAACGAATTCCAAGTCATTAAACGCGACAGCATCCGCGAGCCTTTCCGCCCGGAAAAATTGCTATCAGGAATGATAAAGTCCTGCGAAAAACGCCCGGTTCCCATCGGAGTGCTGGAGGCCGCTGTTGAAGAAATCGCCAACGAACTGGCAGCGGAAAACCTCAAGGAAATCCCATCGCGCATGATCGGCCCCAAGGTGATGGGCAAACTCAAGCACATCGATCAGGTCGCTTTTGTCCGCTACGCCTCGGTTTACCGTCAGTTTGAAGACGTCGGTGAATTCATCGACGAAATCCAATCCCTCGAACGCCAACCCATCAACGAAGGCCTGCAGCCCGATCTTTTTTAACTCCCTCTCCCCTATGATCGCCCTTCCTTCATCATTGCCCCTGATCAAAATCAGCCCGGACAACCTCGCGGCTTGTGATGCCGATTGGCTGCGCCGCCATCTGCGTGAAGCCGCGGCCCGCACAGAAGTTCCCGAGTGGTTCGCCGATGATGTCGTCGCCGGCGTGATCACCTTTCTAAGAAATCACTACGAAGGCAGCACCATCACCGTGGACTCTCTCTATGATCGAATCCGTGAGACGCTCGAAAACCTCGGCTTGAACGACCTTGCGCAAGAACTCACTCCTGCGGCTCCACCGATGCGCATCTGTTTGACCGATCTCGCCCGCAAGGCCGGTGACGGTTACGAACTCGCTTTTTTCCAACTGCTGGAACAACGTTTCCTCTCCGCCACCAGCAACGGCGTAGAGCACGTCTATTTTTACGACTTGCGTAAATGTGTGCAGTATCTCACCTCCGTCCGCAAGTGGACCCGCCGTTGCGAAAATCTGCAAAACGAAATCACCGGATTTCTGGAACACGAAGCACGGAAATTTGGTCAACAAAGCCCCAACCTTTCCCTCGCCATCTGCTAATCCTGCGATGACCGTTTTTGAAAAAATCATCGCCGGGGAGATCCCCGCTGACATCGTTCATCAGGACGATCTCTGCATCGCCTTTCGCGACGTCAATCCCCAGGCGCCGACCCACATCCTGATCATTCCAAAAAAATGCATCGCCCGCATTGGCGAAGCGGAAGAACAAGACCAGGCCCTACTCGGACACCTTCTGCTCACCGCTGGAAAAATTGCCAGCGAACTCGACATCAACCACACCGACGAAGGCTTTCGCCTAGTGATCAACAACGGTAAAAACGGCGGCGAATCCGTGCCTCACCTGCATGTCCACCTACTCGCCGGCCGCCCCCTCGTCTGGCCCCCTGGTTAAAGGTCTTACAAAAAACTTCATTTGCTGGTATCGTTTTTTTCGGCGATCTTTCCATAAGATGAACCTGATTTTCAAAACTCTGCTACCTTTATTCTGCCTAAGTTTTCTTATCAGCTGCGGCGGACGTAGCTTTGAAGCCGACTGGCAACAAGCTAGCAAAAAATACCGCACTGGCACCCGGCATCCCGTCGCCGGCCCCTGGCAGGGCACTTGGCTCAGCGCCTCCACCGGCCACAAAGGAAAACTACTTTGCCTCGTCACCCCGATTGATGGCGCACAAGGTAGCGGCCGCTACCTTTTTCGCTACTGGGCCACTTGGGCAGGCCCACTGCAAGGTGGATTTGACGCCGAATTTGAAGTCGAAAAAATGGGAACCCAATACCACGTGCAAGGCACCGAGAGCCTCGGCGCCTTCGGCTCCTTCCAACATGAAGGTGTCATGCAAGGCAATGATTTCGAAGCCGACTACCGCTCATCCACCGGCGACCACGGCAACTTCAACCTGCGCCGCCCCCTGCAATAAAAAATCCCTCCCATTCATTGTCCATCACTCCCTCGGCTCAGCAAAAGAAACCTCCAGGCCAATCGCAGCAAAGGCCGCGCTCACATCCTCCTTCATTTCCTCCGCGTCACGTTCGCTCATCAAGGCAGGTTTCGCCCGTGCATTAGCGATGGCAAACACATCGATCGGACCACCTCCGGAATTCACCTTGAGAATTTCCGGCACCTCCAACTTCTTCGGCCGGGACAACATGACTGGCTTCTCCCCGATCTTGACCCGATCCCCCTCCACCACTCCGTCCGCCACTTGCTGATTATATTTTTTGATCCGCGCATTATACGCCCGCCCCTCTTCCTGAAAAGTTTTGCCCGCTTGATTATAAGCATCCACCTCGCGATTAAATTTTTCCCGCTTCACCTCGAAGGCCTTCACCGCAGCATTGTATTCATCAATGAACAAATTGGTATCAGTCTTCGCCCTACCCATCAACTTCAGATAGGATGCCACCGCCTCACCTTGCCCCCCGCGATCCATGCGAACAAAATAATGCACCCACAGCATCGCCGACAAATAGTCCTCCATGCTCCCCTGCCAAGCAGCTTTGTCATCCGGGTCTGACAAATCCTCGGGACTGATCATCCGTAACGGCAAATTCTGGTATTTGCCCTTCAATCGTTCCTTCAATCCCCGTGTCGAATTTTTGAACTCAAAACGGCCATTCTGATAAGGCACCGAAGCGATGTACTCTGCCATACCTTCAGTGAACCACATCGGAGTCAGCACCAACCAATCGTGCATCATCTGATGAGTGATCTCATGGATCAAGGTCGAAGTATCCGCCGTGCGCTTCAAGGTCATCTGACTGCCTTTTTTGACCGCTCCTATCGACTCATAAGGCACCCATATTTTTTTTCGCTTAGGCAAATAAACACCCGCCACTCTCAGATTCGGCCCCGCCGTGATGTAATTTGCGATCTCCTGCTGAAAGGATGACGAGGTCATAAAACGCGCTCTGAATTTCACATCCCCGCCCGGTGGTCGCGGATTCAATCCCAAGGGCAACATTCTCACCGCTTGGTAAGTTGCTTCAAAAACCTTCGCCGACTCGGAAATAAAAGACTTGCCCACTTTCGCCTCTGAGACAAAAACATAGTGCTCCGTTTTGAACTCAAAATCCTTACCCTCAACCTTCACCGGCAATTCAATCCGCGTCTCCTCCGGCATCGCCTTGCTCTCAAAATCCCGACCGGCTTTTTCCATGCTGATCAAATACTTTTGATCCACCTCACTCAACTGATCCGTTTGCACCGTGAGCTCACGACCATTTTTCAATCGCAACTTAACCGTGCTACCCTCCAAGCTCAGCAAAGAAGCCTGCACCTTTTTCCCCTGCGAACTTGTCCACTGCCGCAGCGGGTTTTTCTCCTGTGCCGAAACTATTCCGTGTAATAACAACAGCACGATCACACTCAAAAGCCATGTTTTAAAAATGATCGCAGCCCTAGAAGCATTCGATGAATTATAATTCCACATATATTACAGAACGATAACAAGCCCCCCTTCCCCCCGTCAACACAAGGAATCAGATTTTACCGCAGTTTTACCAGCACTGTTCAGAGCATCACCCCATTTGCTGTCAAGACAGCACAGATCGATTCCTTTTTCATCAGATTTGGCCTGAATACTGCTTGCTTACAGCCTTGTCGAAGCAGAAGCTAGCTTCACATGACGCCGGAACAGCGATTTGAGCCCTCCCAGTCGCAATCGTTGCAACAACAGCAAACGATCGCTCCTCAAATGCAGCAAAGCCTGCAACTGCTGCAGGCTCCGACACTCGAACTGCGCAGCATGATCCAGCAAGAACTGGAGACCAACCCCACGCTCGAAGACGAAACCCAGGAAATTTCGCTCGACGAACAACCGCCGCCTGAAGACAACGATGACGGTTTTGATGAAGAATTTGCCGAGATTTCCCAGCTCGATGACGACTGGCGCGAATACCTTGCCGAAAGCCGCGCTACGACCCCCCGACGCGATGATGCCGACGAAAAACACCAATACTTGATCGACTCGCTGTTCGAGAAAAAGACTCTGCAAGAGCATCTGATGGATCAACTCGGACTCGCCGACCCCAGCCCCGAACTGCGTAAAGTCGGCCAGATCCTGATCGGTAGCATCGACAACAACGGCTTCCTGCAGACTCCGTTGGACGATTTGTGTTTTCAATTGGGCATCCCCCTGCCCGACCTGGAAGAAGCGCTCGCCATCATCCAAGGATTTGATCCAGTCGGAGTGGGAGCTATCGATCTCCGGGATTGCCTATTGATCCAACTGCGTCGACTAGGCAAGGAAAACAGCCTCGACTACCGCATCATCGATCAGCATCTCGACGACTTGGCGCGCAAACGCTTTCCCGCCATCGCTCGAAAACTCAAAGTCACCCCTGACAACGTCAATCGCAGCGCCACTTTCATCGCCACCCTCGATCCCAAACCCGGCAGTCGTTTTGCTGCCGATACCAACAGCTACGTCACCGCCGATGTGACTGTCGAAAGAACTCGCAATGGGAGCTACACCATCAGCCTCGACAACGAGCAAATCCCCCGTCTGCGTATCAGCTCAGTTTATAAGGAAATCATGGCGCAGTCCAGTCGTGACAAAAATGCCCGCGCTTACATCCGTGACAAAATCCGCAGCGGAAAATTTCTCATTCACAGCATCCGCCAACGCCAGCAGACCATTGAAAAAATCGCCCGCGAAATTGTTAACCGCCAAAAAGAGTTTTTCGACCAGGGCCCGGCCCATCTCAAACCAATGAACATGTCCCAGATCGCTGAGATCGTCGGTGTGCACGAAACCACCGTCAGTCGCGCCGTCTCAGGCAAATACATGGCCACCCCGCACGGACTTTTTGAGATGAAATACTTTTTTACCTCCGGATACGAAACGGAATCCGGAGAATCCCTCAGCAATACCAGCGTCAAACAAGCCCTCGCCCAGATTGTCGAAAACGAAGACCCTAAAAAACCGCTCAGCGACGAAAAACTGGTCAAGGAACTCAAGGAGCAAGGTATCAAAATCGCCCGCCGCACCATCGCCAAATACCGCGACGCACTCGGCATCCTGCCCTCCCACCTACGAAAATCCTACTAAGAATAAAATCCCCCTCTATCGCCGCCAAAATACGATCTCCTCATTTTTTCATAGCCAATTTCCTATTTGTGCCTATTGGTGTCCCTTAGTGGTTCCCTTCATTTTTAGCCATCCATACATTCCATGATCACAGAAGAAAGCGTAAAAGAAAAACTCGGACAGGTGAACTATCCAGGATTCAGCCGGGACATTGTCTCCTTCGGCCTGGTGAAAAGCATCTCGGTCAACGGCGAAGACGTCACCGTCAAAATCGCCATCGCCACCCGCGACCCGAAAATCCCTGCCGACATATATAAAGCCACCCGTGAAGCGCTCGACGCCATCGAAGGCATCGGCCAGGTGGACGTTGACATCGACATTCAAGAACCCACGCAAAACGCTGCAGCTGCAGGCGCTGCCGGTGGCCAAGTGGACAAACAAGGCATCCCGGGAATCAAACACGTCATCGCCGTCGCCAGCGGCAAAGGCGGAGTGGGCAAATCCACCGTCGCCTCCAATCTTGCTATTGCCCTGCACAAAAGCGGAGCCAAAGTCGGCCTCTGTGACTGCGACCTCTACGGTCCCAGCATGCCCACCATGTTCGGCTCTAACGAACAACCAATGGCCACCCACGATAACCGCATCATCCCCATCGAAGCCCACGGACTCAAGATCATCTCGATGGGATTCCTACTGCAAGATGATTCTCCAGTCATCGTCCGTGGTCCACTGGCGACCAAATACACCCAACAATTTCTCCGCCAGGTGGAATGGGGTGAACTGGATTATCTCATTCTCGACCTGCCTCCCGGCACCGGCGACATCCAACTCACCATCGTGCAGACCGTCGCCCTCGATGGCGCCCTCATCGTTACCACACCGCAGGAAGTGGCGCTCATCGATGCCCGTAAAGGCACCGCCATGTTTGCCAAAGTCAACGTGCCGATTCTGGGTATGATCGAAAACATGAGCTGGTTCGACTGCCCCAGTGACGGCGAACGTTATTACATCTTTGGTCAGGACGGCGGCAAAAAAGAAGCCGAACGTCTCGGCGTGCCGCTGATCGGCCAGATCCCGATCAACATCGAAACCCGCGAGTGTGGTGACCAGGGACAACCCATCGCCCTGCTGCCACCCGAACGCAACACCGTCAGCGCCGCCTTCAGCGAAATCGCCAATCAAATTCGCGCAAAAGTCGAAGTCGGCTAAACATTGACTTTCCTAAATCCCCTCCCTCCTCAGCGTGGCATGGATTGGCAATCCGTGTTCTCCCATACCTCCCCCCAACCCACCACGCAATACCATTGCGTCCCACTTTCACCTCCCCCCTCCCTCCTCAGCGTAGCATGGATTGGCAATCCGTGTTCTCCCATACCTCCCCCCAACCCACGCAATACCATTGCGTCCCACTTTCACCTCCCCCCTCCCTCCTCAGCGTAGCATGGATTGGCAATCCGTGTTCTCCCATACCTCCCCCCAATCCACGCAATACCATTGCGTCCCACTTTCACCTCCCCCCTCCCTCCTCAGCGTAGCATGGATTGGCAATCCGTGTTCTTCCATACCTCCCCCCAATCCACGCAATACCATTGCGTCCCACTTTCCCTACCCCTGCCTTCCCATGCTATTTTGCAAGACAAGCTTTCATGTTGCCTCATGCCTTATTTTTTTCACATACATGCGCAACCTTTTGCAAAACCCGTGGTTCAAGCCTCTACAGCATCACTACAGAAAGTGATCTCAATCTTAAACCCCAGTTAAAACATGAAAAACAAATGGATCACCGCAGCGATCGCTGCCAGCACAATCACACTCATCGGCACCAGCAATCTCCTCGCCGAAAAAAAGGGTGACGGCAAAGGCAAGCCCAAGCATGCAGAAATGCGCAAAAAAATGCTCGAAAAATTCGATGCCGACGGCGACGGCAAACTCAATGAAGCCGAACGAGCCAAAGCCAAAGCAACCATGCAAAAAAGAGGCGCCGAGAAATTCGCCAAAGCAGACAAAAACGGCGACGGCAAACTCAGCAAAGACGAAGTGCCCGCCGAAGCTTGGGCCCGCATGTCCAAAGCCGACAAAGACGGCGACGGAGCCGTAAGCAAAGAAGAAATGAAAGCCGCTCACACTGCCCGTCACGGTAAAGGGGCAGCTAAAAAAACAGGCAAAGGCAAAAAGCCCGCTGATTCCTAAAACACGCTCCCAACTAAGCCCTCTCAAGACTCCGCTCTGCGCCTGGTAAAAGGCGCGGTCGGAGTTCTTTTGTATAAAGTATTTCTCAGACAGTAATCTCGATTGCCATACAGAAAGTGCCCAGCTATTGGCTACCGCAGAGCGCTGCAACAAATCTATTTCGTTACCACGCCATTCCCGCCATCAACACTGACTTGAAAAAGCTGAAATTCTTCGCCCTTACAATAACTACACGAAAATTTGAATAGAAAAATAGAATTGATCTTACCGTAAATTCAGTTAATCTCTGGCTTTCATGAGACTGCTGGCGTTGACCATATTTTTAGGAGCTTTTTTGATTTTTCAAGTAGAGCCCCTCATCGCCAACTACATATTACCTTGGTTTGGTGGCAGTTCAGAAGTCTGGACGGCTTGCATGCTCTTTTTTCAATCTGCCTTATTCACTGGCTATGCTTACGCGCATTTCATTGCCGGGCATTTCAAACTGAAAAACCAAGTCATAATTCATTCGGCAGTATTACTGTTTAGTGTTTTATGGCTACCTATCACCCCTCCAGAGGCACTGAGGCCTGATACGGTAGCGGCTCCTGTTTTGTTAGTGCTGTTAGTTTTAACGGTTAGTGTGGGATGGCCATTTTTTGTCATTTCATCAACGACCCCGCTGTTGCAAAGCTGGCTCACCAAAGCTTATCCCAAACATTCTCCCTACCGTCTATATGCCTTATCTAACGCCGGTTCGCTATTGAGCCTGATTGCCTACCCGTTCGTTGTGGAGCCTTGGTTAAGCCTACCTGATCAAACCCAGGTTTGGTCTATAGCTTATCTCGGATTTGTTATATTCAGTATATTCACCGGGGCAAAAGTTTGGAGAAACGCGCAAAATACAATCCCCTCCTCTGTTACGGCTATGGGATCACCCAAGTCAAGACAAGTTGCCACACCTATAGATTCATCTGAAAGCATAAAATTTAACATCATATTATGGCTAGCAATGAGCGCCTGTGGATCAGTCATGCTGTTGGCTGTCACTAATCAGTTGTGCCAAATTGTGGCATCCGTCCCTTTCCTCTGGGTCTTACCATTAGGCATATACCTACTGAGCTTTATTTTTGCATTTGCTGCCGACAGTTGGTACCGTCGTGAAGTATTTGGCTTGCTTTGGATAGTTGCGTTAGGTTTCGGGTTTTGGCTTGATCTCGGAGCCTTTACTATAGAAGGAGTTAAGCCGCAAATTGCAGTATATTGCTTTATTTTGTTTGTTTGCTGCATGGTTTGTCATGGTGAATTAGCGCACCTGCGCCCCAATGCTAAAAAACTAACATTATATTATCTCGTCATTTCACTAGGCGGATTTCTAGGAGGGGTATCGGTTGCTTTGGTGGCTCCTGCAATTTTTACGTTTTTCTACGAATTTTATTTCGGCCTTATTGGCAGCGGAGTCATTTTATTGGTAATGTTAAGAAGAGATCACTGGAAAAAGCTCAGTAAGCCTAAATTAAGGATAAGCGTTCTTAAAACATGCCTGCTTATTCTAGTGATGATTTTATTAGTGGGCGGAGCCTCAGCGGTTAAGGAACGCAATAGTTTTCAAACGAAGGAAACTATTGCCGTACATCGCGATTTTTATGGAATCGTAAAAGTTCAAAGAGAGCAGGGCTATAAAAAAAATGATACCGTGATCTCATTTGTGAACGGCAATACGGTTCACGGTTTTCAATTTGAAAGCGAATCGAAAAGGACGATCCCAGTTTGTTATTATGAGCGATCTTCTGGCATAGGGTTAGCCGTTGATTTTCACTCCAAGCGGATAAAAAACGAACCTTTGAAAGTCGGACTAATCGGGTTAGGAGTCGGAACTCTAGCCGCTTATGCCAATAAAGGAGATGAGTTTTTATTTTATGAAATAAACCCTAGTGTAGAAGTGATTGCTCGACAGTATTTCACCTATTTAAACGATGCAGAAGCGCGCGGCGCACAAATAGAGATTAAATTGGGAGATGCACGCCTGTCTCTGGAACGAAGTTTGAAAGTTGATAAACCTATAAAATTTGACCTTCTAGTGCTCGATGCTTTCAATAGTGATTCTGTACCGGTGCACCTCTTAACTCTGGAAGCTTTTGATTTGTATAGAAAACACCTCCAAAAAAACGGAATAATCGCCATCCACGTTTCCAATCGTTATTTAGATTTAACCTCAGTGGTGAGATCTTCTTTATCTAAGAGCCCTCTTGAAGTCATTCAAATTGTCAGTTCATCGACCAACTTAGCCCTATTGCCTGAAAATACGACCATAGACAGCGATTGGATTCTAGCCACCGGTGATCCGGAGTTTCTCAAGCGTCCTGAAATAAAAAACGCAACGAGCTCCTGGCCTAAAAATGCCAAAATGATTCGTTGGACAGATCATTTCAGTAGTTTGTTTCATGTGCTGAAATAGCTAGCACTTATATAAAAATTCTTAATTCATCTTAACCCGCAACGTTCTTAGCCGCAAAGAACTCCCAAACCATATTGAGAAATAGTTTTACCCCTAGAGAGCAAAAATACTCGAATTCGTAATCCGAAAAACCCTCAAACTCGTCAGCAAATGTATCACCCATGACAACAAGCGTAAGCGTCTTATATTCCGCCCCTCCGTGCCGGTGTCCAAATCGGGCGAGATGACTTCAGTCCAGTGTTCGGAAAGCAGTTATGAACTCAGCAGCCAAAGGAATGGCTGCCTGATGCTCAATCAATACACTCAAACCTTCACTGTAGAAAATAACCAGGCGTGGGTGCGGTGAGGCGACAAAGCTCACATCCGGCCCCGTGGTTTTGACACGCGGCACCGCTGAGGTTCCGAATAAGAAATAGGCTTTACTACTGGGCAGCTGAGATTGGTGTCCCGCGCAGGGCAACTCCAAATATCGTAGACACGGTTTGATAAACCATGTTGCTACTACTTATTGATCGAATCTGACCACAGACGAATCCTCCCGGGCTTCAACCACCTTTTTAAAAGATTGCGATTCATGGGCTCGTTGCTCTGCTATTAATAGATCCACTACCATCCCATAGCTGCGGATACCCGCGGGTTGTCGCTGCACTTTGAGGTAGGTATCGTTTACTTTCCTATTTACCTGCCTTACGATCCTTTTAGTTGATGTAGTTTTTTTCCACCAAAACGATGAGATAAATCTAATATCTCGATTAATTCCAGGATCAATACTTGAGCCCAGCTCTCTATAACAATCTATGTCTGCCCTGGCTAGAGCAGGCAAGGCGTAGGTTAGCATTCTCAATACACCCGAATATTGAAAATCAATGTCTGGGTGACTCTTACAAGCCAGAAAACCTGAACCATGCTTGAAAAGATCGCAGTTATATCCTATCGACGTGAAGACAGTGTGGACGTGACTGGCCGTATCTACGACCGTTTGATCGTAGCCTTCGGAAAAAAGGCCATCTTCAAGGATATGGAATGCATTCCGTTGGGGGTTCATTTTGCGGAACACATTTCCTCGACCATCGAAAAATGTCATGTGGTGCTTGCCGTCATCGGAAAGCAGTGGTGGGGACGTGACGAAACCAATGGTCAGCGCCGCATTGATGAAACTGAAGATTTTGTGCGGCTTGAGATTGAAGAGGCATTCAAACATAAAATCCCGGTGATCCCCCTACTGATCAAAGGCAGTAACATGCCCGAAGAAAACGAGCTTCCTAAAAGCCTGAAACGGCTGGCCTTTTGCAATGGGATCCCAGTGAGGTCCGACCCAGATTTCCATCGGGACGTGGACACCTTGATTGCGGGTCTTGAGCGGCTGGGTTTCCAAAGGCAGGATACGAACCCAGCGGCCAATTTAGTCAACCTGCCAACCGAGATATCAGCCAATCTACACACGGGCACCGGGAGCATCCCCATATTACAAGTTCCCTTCACCATAGGACGCCATGTCTGTAATTCACTAACCCTGCCCAACAACAATGTCAGCAAGCGCCATGCGCGCATCACCCTCGCTAATAAACGCTTTTACCTGGAAGACCTCGGCAGCACCAATGGGGTTTATATCATCCAGGAGCAGGAAGCTATCAAACTACGCACAGATGAGCAATTCCCCCTGAACTTCAGAACCTGTATCCGCTTGGGGAAAAATGATACCGCCCCGCTGCTGACGTTCGAGCTAGAAGAACAGACTATTATTGAGTGATACCTCGAACCTCAATAATAGTTCGCATTTGACTCAACGTGGCGACCGGTTCGCGAATCATTTTTTGCTGAAGCGAACTTTGAAAGTAATGCTCTAATGGGCTCAGAATGGGCTCAGTCGGAAAATTTGGAGTTAATGTGTAAAACTCCAAATTCCCATAAGTCGTTGATTATAAAAAGTGCCGACGGCGGGAATCGAACCCGCACTCCCAAAATGAGAAGCAGATTTTAAGTCTGCTGCGTCTACCAATTCCGCCACATCGGCTCGGCAGTCTTTTCTTACTTCATCTCAAGCCTTCCCGCCACTCTTTTTCTTTTCCAATTTTAATCCCGCGACTTTTTGCGTGATTCCCCTCAAAGCCCTCATCACTTCCAGCGGCCCTGCTGGCAGGGACAGGTCCACATCAATCCGGGTTCCAGGCGCATAGGCCAGCAGGGATTCTTTCAAAGCCTCCCTGACCGCCGCCGCCATAGCCACCGGGGCTTCGGCACAAGAAATCGACGATCGCTGCCGCTCTCCCCCACTCTCCACACCGTCAGCCTTCACACCATCCAAATCCATCAAGTCAATGCGGAAATCCAACGGAGCCTGCGCGAGTCCGGGCACCGCGCAGGGACGAGTATTCACTTGCTCGCTGAGCACCCAAGCCTGTCCCATCATATAAGCCCTGGCGATTTGTGCGCGATTCAAATCAGCCCCCTTGTCACCTTTACCTGCCTGGTTTTGTGCAAACAGGTCCGCTCTTAATACCTGCACCTCTCCGGTGAAGGCATCCAGTTCCACCTCGACCACCGCAGCTCCGTAAAAATACCCAGTGAAAGGTCTGCCACAAAACTTTTTGCCGTTCCATTTTTTTGCCTCAGCAGAACCCCTATTCCGATAAAACCCAAACGCCGTCAGCTTTTCTCCCTGCTGACTCGCCTGGCTCACCTGAGAGGCAAATTCAGATCTCCCGGAACCGCTGTGTTGCTTTAATCGTCTGGCTATTTTTTTGCAGGCTTTTTTCACCGCTCCAGCCACCAAAACCTCCGTATCGATTGCAAAAACCGGCATCGACACTCCCCCACCCAATTGCCCCTGATCCTCACCCGAGACCTCGATAAACTTTCCGTCCAATTGAAAAAATTCACTCACCTGAACCCTCACTCGCTCCAACAGGCCGTCGCCCACATCCACCCGGGCGATCCTCACCTGCACACTTCCATCCTGATAAACCTGCAAAAAAGCCGAAGCCTGGTTGAGCCTGCCCTGCGAATCGCCCACCCCCATCTTAACCGGCACCACCGCAATGCCGCGTTTGCAGGCGCGGTGTTTCCGATTCCATCCGACCAGCGCCTCCTTGCGCGAATGCCAATCGGATGCCGACAGTGCCGCAATCCACAATCGGCTCAAACGCTCGGCGTCGATCTTCTGGCCATAGGCCGTGAGAGCCGACTGCTTGCCCGCACGGTAAAAATTAAGCTCCCGCACCGTATCGGCGCTTTTACCCAAGCGCCGTGCCACTCGAGCGATGATCTCTTCCATCACAAAAATCCCCTGCGCCGAACCTTCGGCCCAAATAGAACTGCCCGTGATCCCACTGGTTCGACACAACTTGCCATTCACCCGAAAATCAGCAATGCCGTAAGCTCCATCGGCATTCAACATCGCCCGCTCCAGCGCCTGCTCACCCGCTCCACTCAGCGCGCCCGCATCCATCACCAGATCAATATTCAAAGCCAGAATCACCCCATCCGCATCGCAACTCGCCTGGAATTCCGCTTCCACCGCATGACGCTTGCCGGTCAGCGCGAGCTCCTGCTGCAAGTCCAGCTCCAAGCTCACCGCACGTCCCGATTTCATCGCCGCCACCGCAGCCAGATTGGCCACCCGCACACTCTCATCTCCACGTCCACCCGACAAACCCAATACCGGCATCGCCTGCACCGTCACCCGGCTTTCAGCAATCCCCAACACACTCGCCACCGACGACTGAACCCGTGAAGGCTGCTCGCACGGCACCTTCACTGTGATCCCCCGCCTGCCATCCAATGCTTCAAGCGGCTCTGCCTGAGCGACCAGTATACCCCCGCTCAACGGATATTGACTAGCAATAGACAATTGACCTTCCACTAAAATGTCTCCCCCTTGCAAAGCTCCATCCACATCCCCTTGTGATAGCGTAATGGTTTCGCCCAACAAGTTCCGCACCGCCTTGGCATGAGCTACATCCAACACTCCTGGTGCGCTGTGGTAGTCGATCTCGATTTTTCCCAACGCTTGCTCGCAAGCGGCCCGGGACCTTCCAAGCACCAAAGCCACCGGCTGACCAACATACTCGACTTTATCACCAGCGAGCAGTTCTGAGCGATTTTCATTTTTAAAATCTTCGGCAAAATACACCGCCTCCACCCCATCCACCTCCAAGGCCGTTTGCTGCTTTTTGCCAACAATCGACGCTGACGCATGCGGCGAAGTCAGCAGCACCGCTTCGAGCCATTCATCATTCCCCCTATTTCCATTCAACCCTTTCATCATCTCAATCTGCATCGATCGGCTTAAAAAAACCTTCCCCGTCCTCAGCTAAGTCCCGCCTCACCTCAGCCCCAGCCTTGTCTGCCTTGCGTTTTTGCAAACTCGCATATTGATGCTGAAACTTCTGTAACAAAGTACTCACCCATAAACGCCGGCCATCTTTCTCATCGAGCTTACCCAGCAACGCAATCTCCTCATCCAAGTTCTTGAGCACCGCGATCACCGCATGCTGATCCCAAACTTTTCCTTTTAAAGCCGCCGCCGTTTTCACCGCCAACACCGGCTGCTCGATCAATCCCCCATAGGCTAAAATCGCCCGCTGCACCTTTTTCTCCTCGTCCAGCTCAAGCGCAAAAGCGGCACTGATCAAAGCAGGACAACCCGTCGACCGCAGGGATACCTTATAAGCTTCACAGACGCGCTGTTCGCAATCCTTCACCCGCAACATCTCCGCAGTATCGCGCGGCACACTCACACTCTTGATAATTTCATTATGCCGCAGCGCCCCCTCTTCATGGCGGGCAAAAAAGCTCTGCACCGTCAAGTCACGTGCACCCCCTTCCGATGCCAAACGCACCCGCGCCTCCAAGGTCAACAAAACCGGCCCTAACTCGGCACGTCCCGAACTTGTATTCAACTGACCTCCCAAAGTCATCCGGTTGCGCAGCGGACCCAGCGCATAACGTTGCAAAGTTTTCCCCAACTCAGGGTATTCATCACCGAGCACTTCCACGATTTCGGTCAAAGGCACCGCAGAACCAATTTGCCAGTGACTGCCCTCGTCCACCACCGCCCGCAATTCCCCAATACTCTCAACTGACAAACGCACCGTAGCTGGCTCTCTGGCTGCCGTGATTCCTCCTGCTATCACCTTCACTTTTGCCGTCTGATTTTTGAGTTCAAATAAATCAACAATCGTCAGCGGGCGATAAAAGCGGTTTTTATCGACATCCACATACTTCACCGCATCCCCCGCCTCCACTCTATCCTCACCAAGCCGCGCGGCGCCATAGCTCTCCATCGGCAGTAAAACCTCGATCACCTTTTTCACCGCCGCGTAATCCGCCGTGCGGGAAATAAAATCATCCGGCAAAGTCACCTTTTTTTGCCCGGCAGTAAGCGCACACCACTCGAACAACAAAAGCAGCAGATTGTCCCGCCTCAGCGGATGGCTATCAAGCCCCGGATAGCCCTTTTCAACAGCCCACAAGGGATGTTCGGAAAAATGACTCTGCAAACCTTTGCGTGTCCATATCTGCTTACCCACCATCGTCACCAGTGGTACCTGCACAGCGTCAATCGTGCGCAGAACCGGTCGCCGGTCACGATCCACATCCAACATCAGCACCAATGCTCCGCCCTGCTCACTATCCGCCCGGGTCAACACATCAACCTGTCCGCAGGCCTTCAGTCCATCCAATAAAGACGTATGCACACTGACGTCCTCATGACGCCATGATGCTCCATTCAACTCTATTGTGAACCAACTCTGCATACCCTCAAAAAGTCTGCGCAGGCTATACTGTAGCGAAGCTCTAGTCAATCCATCATCCCTCTGCCTCCTCTACCAAGTGCTCCCGCAATTTTGGAAATTCCCAGTTTCCAAATTGAAACTATTGAGCCAACTTAGCCAGTAACATGGCAGACATTTCTCACAACCTCGAAACCATCCAAGGGCAAATCGCCGCAGCCACGTCTAAGTCCGGACGTCCGGCAGACTGCGTGCAACTGCTGGCCGTTTCCAAAACCTATCCCCCCGGGATCATCCAACAAGCCTATGCCGCCGGACAAATCCACTTTGGCGAAAACCGGGTGCAAGAGTTGCTAGAAAAAGTTCCCGCCCTGCCACAAGACATCAACTGGCACCTGATCGGCCATTTACAGAAAAACAAAGTGCGCAAAGTGCTGGCAGGGCTCGCCACTATTCATAGCGTCGACTCGCTCGCCATCGCACAAAGCATCAGCCGCATAGCTGGTGAGCTGGGATTAAAAATCTCCATCTACCTGCAGGTCAACATCAGCCAGGACGACGCCAAATTCGGTTTTGCTGACGAGGAAATGCCCGCCGCGCTTGAGCAAGTCCAGGCAATGCCCCATCTTCAGGTCGAAGGCCTGATGACCATCCCGCAGTTCACCTCGGATCTAGAAAAAACGCGTCACCATTTTTCCGCCCTGCGTGACTTACGCGATCAACTCGCACAAAGCAGCGGCCTGCCACTGCCCGGACTCTCGATGGGCATGAGTCATGATTTCACCGTCGCTATCGAAGAGGGCGCTACCATCGTCCGCGTCGGCTCCGCCATCTTCGGCCAACGCTAGAAAAAGGTCATTAGGCGGTAAAAGGAGGATAACAATTAAGAACGCGGCACGGTTTGACCTCAGGGTGCAGGACAAAAAAATTAGCCATTGTTCATCGAAAGCTACCTTATCACACCTCAACATCATTGCGCCCTTTTAGGGCTGGCAATAAAACCGACCTAACCCCAGAGCTTCGCTCTGGGCTATCACATTTTGTCCTTACAGGACAGTTTGCTTTTATCTCTTTTGCACCAACGGTGCTCAATGAGGCAGCCCAGTGCGAAGCGCTGGGTAAAAAAACCAATTCTTCCAGCCCTGCAAAGGCATACGCGTCAACTTAAGGTGCTTAACTATTTTGTCTTATCCCCCTTGACCTCGCTCTGTTTCCCGCCTGAATCACCTATAGCCTATACCGCCACAGCCTTCCCCCTAATACAAAATAATCGGCGGCGGCACGATCTTAACCGGTCCCGCCACATTATCCCCCTCGCTCTCCTCGATGCTGCTCACCACCTCGTCATCAAACTCGATCGCCAATTTTCCCACCGGCACCTTCACATAAACCGTGGACTGAATGATGCGCCCGAAGCGGTCGCTGCCGGTCACCGTCTGTGGCACTCTTTCGTAAGTGATATACTCCACCTTGTCCGTGCGGCCTTCCTTGTCCACCTTCGAAGTGCGGTTGTCCGGCCTGCCCAAAGAGCGCTCCACTTCCCCCATCGTCATCCCCATCGCTATTTGTTTTTTTGCGATCAAATCCTGCACCAGCAATTCGCGCTCATAGAGCTTTTTTAAATTTTCCACCAACTTATCATCTATGCCCTCCACCGACTTGCGGTTCACCCAGCCCGCCACCTGCCCCTGCTGCGCCCTTGCCCTTATCCGATAAGCTTTGTCACTGACAGCCAACAAAGTCGCCGGACCACCCGGAACCAGATTACCCAACCAGCGCTGACCTTTCAGCGAACTGTAAACCGGCGAAGCTTTCACCACTTTCAGCTGAATCGGCTTGTCCAACAAGTCTTCCAGATAGACAGCCCCCTCTTCTTGAATAAGGTTGCTTTTCCCTAAACGATTAGACGAACGATCATTAGCATTCGCCGAAAAACCAAACAACAGCACCACCAAACCCGTCAGCAATACTGACAGATTCTCCAATCTGATTTTTTTCATCACCATTACAAGCTCCCCTCTACGCACTGCCTTTATAGACGACATAGAGACTCTACTATTCAATCCAAGGAATAAAAAGCCTAAAAACACTCAACTTTCATCAGCATGCCAAGTCAAAATCAATCCCAAGCTCTCTTTGCCCGCGCCAAACGCCACATCCCCGGCGGTGTGAATTCCCCCGTCCGTGCTTTCCGTAATGTCGATGGTGACCCTTTTTTTGTCGACCACGCCAAAGGCAGCCACATCCGTGACGTCGATGGCAACGACTTGATCGATTACGTCGGCACCTGGGGCCCCGCCATTCTCGGTCACTCCCCGGAGGTAGTGGTCGAAGCCGTGCGCGAAGCCGCGCTGGACGGCCTGAGCTTCGGCATTCCCAATCCACGCGAAGTGGAAATGGCCGACCTGATCTGTGACTGGGTTCCGTCAGTGGAAAAAGTCCGCATGGTCAACAGTGGCACCGAAGCCACCATGTCCGCGTTGCGGCTGGCCCGAGGATTCACCGGACGTGACCAGATCATCAAATTTGAAGGTTGTTACCACGGTCATGTGGACTCGATGTTGGTCGCTGCCGGTAGCGGAGCTCTCACTCACGGCAAACCGGACAGCGCTGGAGTACCCGAAGCCTTTGCCGATACCACGATATGCTTGCCATTCAATGATCGCCAATCACTTGAAGACGTTTTTACGTCTCAAGGAGACAACATTGCAGCCATCATTCTAGAGCCTATCCCGGCCAATGCCGGACTGATTTTTCCTCAAGACGGCTTTTTGCAGTTCCTAAGAGACCTCACACAGAAACACGGTGCGCTATTGATCTTCGACGAAGTCATGACCGGCTTCCGAGTCGCCAAAGGTGGTGTGCAGGAGCATTTTGGTATCACTCCCGACCTGACCGCGCTCGGCAAAGTCATCGGCGGCGGCCTGCCGGTCGGTGCGTTTGGAGGACGAGCCGACATCATGGATCTGCTCGCTCCCGACGGCCCCGTTTACCAAGCCGGCACCCTCTCCGGCAATCCGCTGGCAATGGCTGCCGGACTCGCCCAACTGCGCGAGCTGGAACGAATCAACGCCTGGGATCAGCTCGAACAACTCGGCGCCCTATTCGAAAAAGGTGTGCGTGAGAACCTGGCCAGGATCGGGAAGAACTACAGCTTCAACCGCATCGGCTCGATGTTCTGCCTCTTTTTCACCGAAAACCCAATCGGCAACCTCGACGACGCCAAAACCGCCGACCTCGACACTTTCAAAAAATACTTCGCCAGCTGCCTCGAACAAGGCGTCTATTTTGCCCCCTCCCAATTCGAAACCGGCTTCATCTCCACCGCGCACACCGAAGCGGATATCACCCAAACAGCTGAAGTCGCCGCCAAGGCATTGGCGAGTTTGTGAAAAGGATAAGCGGTATCCAAGGGTCACTCTTGACTCACTCACCAGCCATGCTATCATTGATAGCATGGCTCAATTATTAGTCCGCCAACTCCCCGATCAAGTAATAAAGCGCTTAAAAAAAGTGGCTGCGGAATCTGGAATTTCCAGCGAAGAAGCCCACCGCCGAATCCTTCAACACGCTTTGTTCTGTGATGAAGATCTGGAAGGCCGGTTCGCTCCCTTAAAAGACACACTCTTCGACATGCCTGATATCGGCAACGATGCAGATTTTGAACGTCAAAAAGATATTCCCCAGGCACCGGACCTATCGTGAATACGGAAAAATATCTACTCGATACCAATGTGGTATCCGAACTACGAAAAAAGCAGCATAGCTCCCCCCGGTTGCGCAATTGGTTCAAAAACGTCAACGCTTCTTCATTGTTTCTTAGCGTAGTCACGATCGCCGAGATCCAACACGGCATCGAGCTGATCTCCAAAAGAGACAAAATCCAAGCTGAGCTCCTTATCCAGTGGAAAAGCCGCCTTCAAAACAGCTATCAAAATCTCGATCACCTCTTATCCCTCGATCCTGACACTGCACAACAATGGGGCAAACTACAATCCCTGCGTCCTCTTCCTGCAATGGACGCCTGGCTGGCCGCGACAGCCATCGTCCATGATCTCACCATCGTCACCAGAAATGAAAAAGACTTTGCTCGTCTGCCCATCAAATTGCTCAATCCCTGGACGGACTAATTCTTCCACCTCAGAGCTTCCTCCCACGCTTTGCCTTGCGCCGCAATTCCCCAAGCCTGGCTTTAAGCGGCAGTCAGAACAAACGATCGACTTCTCTTTCCGCTTCAATTTCCACAACCAGTTTCTCCCTCACCGCGGCCTGATCGCCCTCAATTGCCGCCCGCAAAAGCACGCGATTAGACACCTGCACCTGAGCTTCCGATTTAAATCTCTGCGCCACCTCAACAATCAACCCAACGGTTCGCATTTCACGCAACCAAAACTCAATATCAGTAAAGCTCGGCTCGCTTTCTTTACGGTTCAGATAATGCACCTCGACAAAACGCTGAATCATTGGCCAATCCTTGGATCGTTGTATTTTTTATAATCCCTAACTCCCCATCTATCCTTCATCATTCGAAATTCCCAACACTTCCCTCAAATTGGCCAGTTTCTCACCCGCCCCCTTGCCCGCATCAGAAGTGATCTTTGAATTTCCTCCCAACAGAGTGCCCAAGGCTTTACCCTTGTTCTTGAGCAATTCATTGCGCAACCTGGCCAAATCCTGACTCGCTCGCAACTCCGCTTTCAGCTCATTGCGTTCGCGTTTCAATAATTCGAACTTCTCCGCCAAAGCCGCACCGCGGAAAACCGGCGTTTGTTCATCCCAGGTATTCACCAGGGCTTTGTTCGGATAATCGTTCAGCTCCGTCAATTTGTCTTCATCCAGCGAATCAATCAAGCTCCCCAAATCATCCTCACTCGAACGAGCTGCCAACTTAGCCAGGGCCAGTTGAAACAAACCCGGGTGAAAACTCGAAATACTGCTCTGCGTCGCCGCCATGTATTGATAAAAACGCCGCCGCACCTGTGAGTCGGATTCGAGTTCATCGGCATAGTCATGGTAGAGATCAACATGCATGCGCAGCATCTCCTTCAGCAAAGGAGCCGGCGCGCTGTTGATGTTATTCTCGGGGTGCACCCGGTAGTTCAACAAGGATTCATTCAGCAAACGAATACCTCCCCGGATCGCCGCGCCACTGAGGAAAAAATAATCGTGATTGAAACGATAAGGCCGAAAAGGATTAGCACACAGGTAGTCTGCCCGGGCAATGATATTACTGCTGGTCACAGGAAAGTTGGCCATGCCCATCCACTCCCAGATCGCCAGACTCTCATCATCCGCCATCGACCACACCGCGCGCAGCCATTTAGCTCGCGACTCATCGGCCTGCAGCGGTGCATTATCCGGATCAATCATCGTCAGGCCGGTGACCACCACCTCGACCCCATCACTTCCTTCACTCTCAAACAACGGCAGGCATTTTTCAAAACGCTCAGGCTCGTAAAAATCGTCCGAATTCAAAATACTGATCAAATCACAATCTTCAGCAACCGTTTTAGCCAGACGGTTGAGAGTATTATGCGCGCCTGCATTTTCCTGCACGATCAACTCCACCCCACGTTCTTCGTATGCTCGAATCACCTCCACCGACTTATCCTTCGAACCGTCATCAATGACCAGGAAACGATCCGGCGGCCGCGTTTGCTCCAAAACCGACTCGATCGCCTTACCCACATAGTGAGCATGATTGTAACAAGGGATAACGACAGCTAGGCGGCTCTTGTTCATTTTGAAATGATTTTTAAAAGTTGTTCGAGCCACTTCTCGTATTGCTGCCCGGTATTTTTTGTCACCTGCGGCTGGCGAATTTTTAATGGCCCCAGCTTTAAATGAGTAGTTTTGGGCGGCCTCAACATCAACGCATCATCCCCTCCCTCAAAATCCCCTCGGCTCACCAACACCGCATCGGCTGCCATTTTATCCAGAGCTGCACGCCCAATATCCGGCTTGGCTTCAGTCGCCAGGGAGAAACCCACCCCGCTCAAGCGATGTGCCATCCACGCACACAAAACCATGTCTGATCGCATCGCGTGCAGATGTCGAATACCGCGCTTGTCAATCACCCGATTCAAATGCAAGGCCCGCCGCGCTTGAATCATAAAATCCTCTGTCGTCACCCCATTGCCCAGTTCCTTCCGCCAAGCCATCACCTTCTCCACATCCGTTGAAGAGAACAGCCACTCCGCCTCCAAGACCATCCCGTCCGGGAAAAAATCAAGCTCATCCGACAAGCCCTTTTGCTCCGGAATCTTGGCGGTTGGCGATACGCGCGCGACCATCAATTGAACCCTGTCTTCATCTAAGCCGGCCACCTGAAGCACTTCCTCAGCTAAAACGGCATCCTCACCCGGCCACGAATCCAGCAAATAAAAAATCTCCGCCTGCGGTTTCTTTTTCACTTTGCGCCCACCCGTCGCTAAAGCCTGCTCAAACTTCTCCGCCAACTGCCCTGATGTGATCTGCAACTCAAACACCTGCAGTGCTTTCTCCCTCCCCGCTTTACCCATCGTCCGCGCCAAATCACGATCCTCCGCCAGCCGCTTCAAGGCATCCGCAAAAGCCTCTTCATCCCCCGGATCAACCAATATCCCGGTCTTACCATCATCCACCATCTCCGGCACACCCACCAACTTCGTCGACACAATCGGCAAACAACAAGCCATCGATTCAGTGATCACGGTCGGCAAAATATCAGACGCCCCTTTGTTATCCACGATACAAGGCAGGGCAAACACATCACTCGCTTTCAAACGCCACTTCACCTCTTCCTGGGTCTGCACCCCGGCGAACTCCACCCGATCACTCACGCCCAAATCCTTCGCCAAATCCTCCAACCGCTGCCGCCACGGCCCCTCTCCAATGATGCAGCATTCATACTCAACTCCCGCCGCCGCCAGCTTGGCACAAACTGCAATCAAATGATGAAAGCCCTTGAACTCAATCAGACGACCAATCGTAATAATTTTCAATGGCCCCTCGGATGAAATCGCCGCCTGCGGAAAATCCACCATCGTCAGCCCGTTATAAACCCGCTCGATTTTGTCCGCTGACTCCGGACAAGTCTGACGCAAAATGTCCCGACTGAAATCACTCACCGCCACCACAAACTCGGCCTCACGGCACAGCTCACGCAACAGATCATCACTGCCCAGATCAATCATGAAATCCTGCGCATGCGGAGTGAAACTAAACGGAATACCTGCCCACTGCTTGATAAACAACGCCGTGTGAGTCGCCCTGTTGGCAAAATGCACATGCACATGCTGCACCCCACGCCGCTCAAACAACTCGGCAAAATACAACGCATTGCGCGCCCGCGTCGCCGCTTTGAAACTCTCACCATATTCCCGGTCATGACGAGCGATCATTTCACCAAAACGCTCATTCCAACTGCCGTCCTGCTCCCGTCGTTTCTGCAAAGCCGCCATCACCTTCGGCGGCGGCGGGTAAAACACATCCGCTTTGAGTGACGCAAAACGCTCATGCCTGATCGTGCCCGGAGGCGGGTTGATCGAAGCAATGTCCAGACCAAAACCCCGCGCTTCCAAAGCCAACATCTCCGAGTCACAGAAAGTCTGCGATACCACCGGATAACGGGAATAGAGATAAGCCAAACGGCTCGAGAGCCCGGATTTTGTCATGATGACTGCGATTCTACTCGTTCAAATAACAAATACCAACTGCAATTCTTTTCCATCGCCACTCGAACACAGCACACCCTCACCTTTCAACGGCTTTTATCCTCCAATCTCCTGAATTCTTCATTAAAATAAACCAGCGCTTCTTCAACCGCTTCACGTTTTTGCATGCCGGTTGACGTGGTCTTGTTTTTCAAACGCAAAAAAGCAACCAACGATTCCACCACGTCCTCACTCATATTAAGCAACTCTTTTGCCTCATCATTGACCTTGACCCGCAAAGCTCTCAACTGCACTTCAGCCTGATCCCCCAATCCCTCCAATTCCCCCTCGACCGAGCCCCCCCCGTCCATCGAAGAGCTGTACCGTTTTTTCAAAGGCTCAAGCACGCCCAGAATCGCTTTCACCGATCCCGTCAAAGATGCCTTTATCTGGCCACCGCCCTTGCCATATGCCAACAGCATTTTAGCTGACAAATGCTGCGGAAATTGCTCCAAAATCGCTTGCAAGCGCTGCTGAACCACCTCGTTCTTCGCCGCTTCTTCCAGGGTCATCTTTGCCGTTAATTCCTCTATTTCAGCAAACAATTCAATCGATTCATCCAACTGAACGGCCCGATCACTGCGCACCACACCGATCAGTTCATCGAAATTAGCCGCCGCTACAATCTGGGGGCGAATCAAAAGATCCAAACTGCCCAAAGCCACCCAGTCCTTCATCGCCGTCGCAGACTCTTCCGCCACCACCAAGGCACGAAACTTTCCTTGCTTGGCAGCCTTCACCGCAGTGAGAAAATCCCCCGCAGGCGGCTCTATCAAACTTTGATCGGTCATGACTCTGGTGTAAACCACCATCGCAGGATCCATAGGCACCCCTTTGATCGCCGATTCCAGCGCCAACAATGCCCCCGCTCCCATCCCTCCCAAATTGCGTGGATCCCTCCCCATCGGCCCCGCGTCTCCGGAAAAAACATGGGTCAATTCCCCCACCTTGCCGCGCGGCCAATCTGCAGCAACCCGAGGCTGCACCACGCGAAACAACATGCTCATCCATGCAGGCACTTCCTCTGGATCCGGCAAGTACCTAAACCGCATCCCCATCGCTTCCGGCAAATGGCCTTTTTCATTTTGAAACAAATCAGCATCCGCTTCCTCTGCCGTTCGAATATTCAAACTAACTTTACCCATGTAACTTTCAGCCTCACCCCGTCCCCTACCCTGCCAAAAAATGACACTCACTTCCGTGCTGGGCAATTTCACCCCCTTGACTCTATCAGCCGCCACGGCGGCACCTTTAGCCGCTGCCGCCATCTGTGACTGCTGAGCCAAAGCCCTGGCCTTGGCTTTGGCCATTTCCTTTTCCCTGGCCTCCTCTTTTTTCAACAGCTTTTTTTCCTCTATCCGGCCTCGTTTCAACATCCCGGCAATCCGTGCTGAAGATGAATTGACGGCTTGCTCTGATTGCACGAAGCCCTTCCATCCAGGCATTTCACCCCCCAATTCATCGACAATTTCCGCATAAACCGAAGCAAGATCCTCCGCCGCCTTGGGATCGATCACCAGTGCCAACTCCATTAATAAAGGATACAGACGTTTATCTTCAGGCTCCCGCCCTTCCCTCATCGCCATCGCCGGTGTCCACAAAGCTTTGTTAATCGAAGGCAATTCTTTGAAAAAACCCGTTTTAACCGGCTCCCCCCCCACCAATAAAGCTGCGCGAGCCGCCCTTGCCGAAGGATTCAAAGGGTCCAGTCGCAAGGCGAGTGCCAAGGCTTTTTCCCGCAAATCCATGTCCACCAGGCCATTTTTGGGGAAATTACTGGCCAGAGCCGCCAACGCTTCAACCACTGCCGTGCGATCACTCCCCTGTAAAGAAAGCGCATCTTGATCAAAAACCTCAATTTCAAAGTCCGGATCTTGATAAGCCTGCGCCATCAAGTCGGCTCCTAGCCCTTGCCAGAAAAGCAAACACACCAAGGCCCAGTTTCTGATACCAATGCTCCCCGCACGCATCAAAGACCGTCGCCACCTATATCCAAAACGCTCTAATCTCACACTTGCCATTTTAGCTCGAAACTTATCACTTCCCACCAATATCCTAAATACTTAGCATTCTCTCTCAAATTTCCACTAAAAAAACTACCCTTTTTTTTTAATATCGTATTATTTACAATATGTCATCAATTGTAACGGAAGAGGAAATCATGTTCTTTGACACCGATTGTGGCGGTGTCGTTCATAACATCGCCTACCTGAGGTTCATCGAAACCGCTCGAACCCGCTTGTTAGCTAAGCTAGGACTGGATCTCAAACAAATTTCACGCAGCCAACTCTTCCCTGCCGTAACTCGAACAGAAATCGACTACCGCAAACCCGCCGTGCTAGGCGATCGGCTCATTACAGAAGCGTCCATCGAATATTTCGAACGGGTTCGTTTTTCATGCACCTTCCGCATTCTCCGAGCAAAAGACGAAGCACTGATGATCACTTGCAAACAATCCCTGGCCTTGGTGCAAATGCCCGAGGGGCGCCCTCGTCGCCTACCCAAAGAATGGTTTATCCAATATCCTGAATTGACAAGCCACCTTAAGGCGTAAATATTTCTTCCTGATCAGCTAAGAACCCAGCACGTAAAAGACTTAAATTTTTCTCGACTTTGTTTACAAAGTAAATACTCTAGCAATGGGGGCTTTTATTCCTCCACTTTTATCAGCCTCACCCAAATTACTCCCAGCTTATTTTTTACTAACGACTTGTCATGAGTGACCCATATAATGCCATCGAAACAAGCACCGAAATTCAATTCTCGGTAGTGAAACTTGGCCAACAAACTCCCGTCGGCCCCTATACCCAGGAAGATATTTTGTCGATGTTACAAAATGGCGCACTTGAGCGTCACGATCTGGTTTATTACGATGGCATGGCCGACTGGGCTGCGATCGAGGATGTTTTTGATATCCATGAGGAGATCAATCACTTCATCGATGATAACCAGGATCAAACCGCTGTGGCGCAAGCCTTCCGTGAAATCAACCCTGTGCTCGGTGCTGATGAAAGCATTTATTATATCGCGGTGCAGAAAAAATCAGGCCTGCTCAGTCGCACCAAAACCTGTATCGTTCTCACCAACAGCCGCTTGCTGATCCTACGCATCAAAAAAGCCGGCTCGGAACTGGAAGGTCACCAATGGAGCAGTGTCGGCGATATTTCGATGAAAGATGAAGGCAACGGCATGGGCACCTTTTCTGGAAGTTTCCAACAGGACAAACATTTCAGCATTGCCCACATCCCACTGGCACAAGTCCATCGTTTGTTCCAGCTGGCACAGGAAATGGGTGCCGCTTAGGGAACTCGCCCGCGATACTTTTTTGCCATTTTCATTGCTCTACCCTAGGGGCACGGCATGGTGTAGCTCTTTGATTTTCAAAGCCAGCACTGCCTTACCATGTCCCGCCACTCTTCTGCAAATTCCGCCGCCAAACCCTCTTCTGGCCGCAAGATAAAAAAGCGTCCCCCCTCGGACTCCATCGAGATCCGTGGCGTGCGGCAAAACAACCTCAAAAACTTCGATCTCGACCTGCCACTAGGCAAACTCAACGTCATCACCGGGCCCAGCGGATCCGGCAAATCAAGTCTCGCTTTCCAAACGCTCTACGCCGAAGGGCAACGACGTTATATCGAAACCTTCTCGCCTTATACCCGGCAGTTTTTCGACCGCATGGACAAACCCCAGGTGGACGCCATTCATGGCATCCCCCCGGCTATCGCCATCGAACAATCCAACAAAGTCAAAACCACCCGCTCGACCGTCGGCACCATCACCGAGATCAATGACTACCTGAAACTTTTTTTCCCGCGTATCGCAGAGGCCACCTGCCCCGAATGCCAACAAAATGTGCAGCCCGACACCGCAGCTTCCATCGCTCGACAGCTGATAAAAAAATTCAGCGGGCAATCCATCCTCATCACTTTTGGCATTCCAGTGGGAGAAAATACTCATCCCCCTGATTTTCTAGACTTCCTGCAGTCCCAGGGCTACCTGCGATTCTACATTTTTGGCGAAACCTACCGGACAGATGAACGCTTCCCAAAAAAAAGCCTGCCCGCAGAGGTCGCAGTCATTCAAGACCGTATCAAAATTCCGGCCAGTTCGAAAAAACCCAGCGCCCGCTTACTCGAATCGCTGGAAAACGCCCTCCATCTCGGCAAAGGAAAAATCACCGTTTTCCTAGGCAGCGAATCCAAATATTCAGACAACACACACGCAGCGACTCATTTTTCCACTCACTGGCATTGCGCCCCCTGCGACCTCGACCTTCAAGCACCCAGCCCCAACCTTTTCACCTTCAACAATCCACTCGGTGCCTGTCCTGAATGCCGGGGTTTTGGCCGGGTGATCGGCATTGATCTCGAGCGAGCGCTGCCCGACCCTTCTCTCAGTATTCGCGAAGGCGTCGTCAAAGCTTTCCAGGGTGAACGCCATCAAGAGTGCCAGGATGACCTCGAGCGTTATGCCAAAGTCCGCGACCTCGACCTCGATACCCCCTTCGAGGATCTATCCGCCAAAGACCAAAAATGGGTCCTGCAAGGCGACCGCCCCGGCGAGGCCGAAAAAGCATGGGAAGAAAGTTCATGGTACGGCGTGCGGGGATTTTTCGACTGGCTGGAATCCCGCACCTATCGCATGCACGTGCGCGTCTTCCTCAGCCGCTTCCGCTCCTATACTCAATGCCAAAAGTGCGACGGCACCCGCCTGCAAGCCGCCGCGCTCAACTACCGGGTCAACCAAAAGACGCTGCCGGAAATCTGGCAACTCCCGATCAGCGAAGCGCTCACGTTTTTCCACAACCTCTCCCTGCCCGAAAATGACAGCACCGCCGAGATGCTGCATGCCGAAGTCTGCAATCGCCTGCGCTACCTCGAACACGTCGGGCTCTCCTACCTCAATCTCGATCGCCCCACCCGCACCCTGTCCGGCGGCGAAACCGAACGCGTCAGCCTCACCACCTGCCTCGGAGCCTCACTCACCAGCACCCTCTTTGTGCTCGACGAACCGACCGTCGGCCTGCACCCGCGCGACACCGACCGCCTGATCGACGTCATGCATGACCTGCGTGACAAAGGCAATACCCTCGCCGTGGTCGAACACGACGAGGCCGTCATCCGTGCCGCCGATCACCTCATCGACATCGGCCCCGGACGCGGAGAAGATGGCGGCGAACTGATCTTCACCGGAGCGCCCGACAAACTAGCTCAATCTAACAAAAAATCCCTGACCGCCGCTTACCTCACTGGGAAAAAAACCATCCCTATTCCAAAAAAACGCCGTGCGATCAAAAAGCGCCAGCAAATCAAAATCCTTGGCGCCCGTCAGCACAATCTGCAAAAAATCGACGTCGAGATTCCGCTGCACCTCTTCACCTGCGTCACCGGCGTTTCCGGTTCGGGCAAATCCACGCTCATCCACAGCGTGCTCTACGAAAACTTACAGAAAAAACTCGGGCACTCTTCCGCCAGCGAAACCGGACGCTGCAAGGGCATCCGCGGCCATCAGCACATCGACGAAGTGATCATGGTCGATCAAGCCCCGCTCGCCCGCACCCCACGTTCAACGCCCGCCGTTTATACCGGCGTCTTTGAACTCGTCCGCAAGCTTTTCACCGACACCCCCAAAGCCAAAGATCGCCAACTGACACCTGGTTATTTCTCCTTCAACTCCGGCGCCGGACGCTGCGAACGCTGCTGGGGCAACGGCTTCGAAAAAATCGAAATGCAATTCCTCAGTGACCTCTACGTCACCTGCCCGGAATGTGAAGGCAGTCGCTACACCCCCGAAGCGCTGGAATACCAACTCAATGGGAAAAATATCACCCAGGTTCTCAACTTCACCGTCACTCAAGCGATCCAGTTTTTCTTCGCCCTCGGAGAGTCTCAAACGAAAGCGGAAACGAGCCCAAAGGCTAACAACAAACGCAAACGCCCTGATCGTCGGCCTGGACAAATCGTCGCCCGCCTGCAAACGCTGGCCGACGTCGGCCTGGGATACCTACGCCTCGGCCAGGCTCTCAACACCCTCTCCGGCGGCGAATCCCAACGCCTCAAACTTGTCGGCCATTTACTGGAATCGCAGAGCCAACAGAAAAAACAAGGCAAGCAGCCCAACGCCCTGCTCATCTTTGATGAACCCACCACCGGCCTGCATTTTGATGACATCGCCATGCTGCTGAAAGTCTTCGATCGGCTGGTCGAATCCGGCAACACCGTGCTGGTCATCGAGCACCATCTCGAAGTCATCAAGTGCGCTGATCACATCATCGACCTCGGCCCGGAAGCCGGCAGCGAAGGCGGCACCCTGGTCGCCACCGGAACCCCGGAACATATCGCCAGCGTCCCCCAATCATTCACCGGACGCTACCTAGCTCCCTTGCTCGACCAGGAAATGCAGCCCGCACTGAAAGTCGCGGAAAAACCACCTGTTTACAAAGTAGCCAAAGAAAAAGAAAAACATTTCATCCAGCTGCACGGAGCCCGCGAACACAACCTCAAAAATATCGACCTCGACCTACCGCGCGATCAATTAGTCGTGATCACTGGCCTCAGTGGATCAGGGAAATCAACGCTCGCTTTTGATATCATTTTCGCCGAAGGCCAGCGCCGCTTCCTCGACTCCATGTCGGCTTACGCCCGCCAGTTTGTCGAACAACTCGAACGCCCCGACATCGATCACATCACTGGCCTGCCACCCACCGTCGCCATCGAACAACGCATCTCACGCGGAGGCGGAAAATCCACTGTCGCCACCGTCACCGAGGTTTACCACTTTCTGCGCCTGCTGTTTGCCAAAACCGGCATCCAGCATTCACCCGACAGTGGCAAAGCGGTCACTAAGCAATCCGTCACCGCCATCCTCACCCGCATTCGTAAAAGACTGTGCCAAGGCAAAGTCACCATCCTCGCTCCCGTGATCAAAGCCCGCAAAGGTTTCCACACCGACGTTGCCCTCTGGGCTGAGCGCAAAAGTTACCACACCCTGCTCGTCGATGGCACTCTGATGCCCGTCAAAGGTTTCCAAAAACTCGAACGTTTCAAAGAGCACACCATCGATGTCGTGATCGACGAAGTGTCGAAAAAAACCTCCCCCGCCCAATTGCGATCCGTGATCGAAGACGCTCTTCGTATCGGCAAAAACACCGCGCATTTCCGTGACCACAAAGGCGGGATGCACATCGTCTCCACCACCCTCAGCGATCCCGACACCGGACGCTCTTTCGAGGAGCCTGACCCGCGCATGTTCTCATTCAACTCCCCTCACGGCTACTGTCCCAAGTGCCGTGGTTACGGGATCGTGCCAAAAAAACAAGCCGACCAATATGTCGATCCCAATGCGGAGTCCGTGCTCGAATCCGAAATCCGGGAAGAATCCCGACGCTCAAAAGCCGACGCCACCGAGTTCGAAACCTGCTCGGATTGTCAGGGAGGACGCCTCAACGAAGTTTCTCTGCATGTCAAAATCCAAGGCCACAGCATCAGCGACATCACCGCCCTCTCCGTCGCCGACGCCCAACAGCTTTTTGCCTCGCTCAAATTCAAAGGACAAGCAGCCATCATCGCCCGCGATATTCTGCCTGAGATCAGTCAACGCCTGCACTTCATGGCCGAAGTGGGGCTCAGCTACCTGCAACTCAACCGCTCCGCCAATACCCTCTCCGGCGGCGAGTCCCAACGCATCCGCCTCGCCTCCCAACTCGGATCCAATCTGCGTGGCGTGCTCTACATCCTCGACGAGCCCACCATCGGTCTGCACCCACGTGACAACCAACGCCTGCTCGACACCCTCACCGCCCTGCGTGACAAAGGCAATTCACTGCTGGTAGTCGAACACGACGAAGAAACCTTGCGCCGCGCCGACCACGTCATCGACCTCGGCCCCGCTGCCGGACAGTTTGGCGGCGAAGTGGTCTTTTCCGGCCCCGCTCAACAGCTTACCAAAAAACGCCTCAGCGCAGCTGAGAAAAAAGCCCTGGCTCAATCACCCACCGCCATCGCCCTGCAAAACCCGGATCAGCACCCGCTGTCCGGCTCACGCAGAAAACTGCCAGCCCTGAACAAACAAGACGCCTGGATCAAAATCAAAAACGCCAGCCGCCACAACCTGTGCAACTTAAATGCCCAAATCCCCATCCAACGACTCACCGTTGTCAGTGGAATTTCCGGATCAGGTAAATCCACGCTCATCCGCGGCATTCTCCTGCCCGCGGTCAAAAATGAACTCGACAAAAAAAGCAAACAGAAGAACAAATACCTCAAATCCATCAGCGGCGTAAACGACAACATCACCGCCGTTTACGAAGTTGATCAATCCCCCATCGGCAAAACCTCGCGATCCACTCCGGCAACCTACGTCAAACTTTTCGACCACATCCGTAAACTTTTTGCCCAACTACCCGACTCCCGTGCGCGCGGCTACACCGCCAGTCGTTTTTCATTTAATACCGAAGGCGGACGCTGCGAAGCTTGCAAAGGCAATGGACGCATCAAACTCGAAATGAGTTTCCTGCCCACCAGTTACATCCCCTGCGAAGAATGCCAGCAGGCCCGTTACAATGCCGCCACCCTCGAAGTCGAATACAACGGCAAAAACATCGGCGAAGTCATGAACCTGAGCATCGAGCAGGCGACTGACTTCTTCTCCGGCCATCCCAACATCCACCGCACCCTGCAACTGATGTGCGATACCGGACTCGGTTACCTCACCCTCGGCCAACCCAGCCCCAGCCTCTCCGGCGGTGAAGCCCAACGCATCAAACTCGTCGCCCAACTCACCCGAGGCATCAACCGCTCCGAAACCGCCCGCCTAAAATCCGCCACCGGCAAACACGGCGTGCGCAATCTCTACGTCATCGAAGAGCCCTCCATCGGCCTGCACATGGCCGACGTCACCCAGTTGATCAAACTGCTGCACCGCCTGGTTGATGACGGCCACACCGTCATCGTCATCGAGCACAACCTCGACATCATCGCTGAAGCCGATTACATCATCGACCTCGGCCCCGAGGCCGGCCCTCACGGTGGACAGATCGTCGCCTCCGGCACTCCTGAAAAAGTGGTGCAAAACAAAAACTCCCGCACCGCTCCTTTTCTGCGCGCTTTAATCTAGCCAGCCCCCAATGAAAACGATCACCGCTACCGCTGCTTTGTTGTTTGCCCTATTGTTCCCCTTATCCGCTACAGATGAGGATAACGATGGAGTCACCTGGTTAGTCGAATACGATGGCCAATCACTGCCGAATGAAACCACTTGGGAAAAGAGCGGCCAATTGAACGCAACAATCACCGATGGAACCCTGCATCTCGAAGATGGCCCTGCGGCGGCAGGTAATTACCGCGCCTCTTGGAAAGCCGCTCCGGATCAGGAAATTGTGGTCGAGGCTAAAGTGGAAATGGGGGCGATGACAGGCTGGAAAAAAGGCGCAAGCTCCAAGGCCTTGTGGCCCTGGCGCGACGGAGCTCCAGTAGGTCTGCTGATCAGCGATGGACGCCATCAGGAAGGGCTGGTTTTTTACCCGGTGCAAACTACGAGTTTCACAGATCGTTTCATTCCAATGGATACCACAAATCGATTCCATACCTACCGGCTCGTCATCCGTGGAACCAACATGAGCATATCGGTCGACGGCGTGAAAAAAGTTACCGGCCAAAATGCTTTTTGGAAACCCGCCAGTTCACCTCAAGCCTTCATTCAGTTCGGGTCAACGGCTAAGGTAGCAAGCGGCGATGCTCATTGGGCATCAATCAGGTTGGGGGTGCGCAAGCCTAAAACTCAACCAGAAAAAAATCTCCTCAAAATCACGATCAGTGAATCATGGGAAATCCCACGCGATGACGCGCACCAAACCCGCCCTTATCTCTATGACCTGGGACAAAACTTGCTGCTCATGAGCGTAGCTCAGGGGTCCGACGCCTTCTACGAACATTATGGCCTGCTGAAATCTACAGATGCCGGGAAATCCTGGTCACCGATCGAAGGACTTGATAAAAAATCAACCACCCCGCTGCCTGTTTTGCGCCGACCCGATGGCAGCATTCGCGCCATGTCCCGCTGGACCTGGTTGCTGAAGGATGGATCTGTTCAGGGTAAAACCTTTCACCTCGATGCGCGGGCAAACACCTTCAGCATGAGCGACAATACGATCATATTGCCTGCAAAATACACTAACGAAATCGAGGGAGATAAATTGGTCGTCGAACGTCACATCTGGAACGATGAAGATGGAGCCATGACGATGGTGGTATGGAGCCGCAAAGCCGTGCCTATTTCCGACGGCAGAATGAGCACCGAACGCATGTCTCATCTGGTGAAAAGCAGCGATGATGGTAAAACCTGGAACTACGTGTCAACCATCGGCCCCGGAGGTGAGCCTGCAGTTGCGAGGCTCACAGCAACCGAGTTGACCGCCGTCATTCGGGGAGCAAGAACATCGCAAATGACCCAAACTTTCTCCCACGATGGTGGAGCCACCTGGGACAAACCTATTGCGCTGGAAGTCGGCAGAGTCGCTCCCGATCTCGTATTCATGAGTAATGGCGTGCTCGCCTGCAGTTACGGACGCCCCGCCTCCTGCATCATGTTCAGTATCGATGGAGGAAAAACCTGGTGCTCGCATCGTGTCGTATCAGACTCGGTGGGTTTCAACTACTGTTCCATTCGTGAGATCAGTCCGGGCCGCCTGTTACTCGTCCATGACGCTCCGAAAATGAATGCCGTTTATATCGACGTTCAACGCTTGGATCAATGATCAGAGAACTCCAAAGCTTCACTGCACCGGTGCAGCAAGGTAAGACGCCCGTGACAGCACCTTGAACCAGCTCGGCTTTTCTTCCACATCCGCCTCTGTCATCAAGCGTGAGTTGGCGAAGTCCTTTTTAAACATTTGTTCAACATCGGATACGAATTTTTCATCAACAACCAGAGCCGTCACTTCGAAATTGAGCCGGAACGAACGGTTATCGAAATTGGCAGTTCCCACACCCGCAAGGTGATCATCGACCAGGAATACTTTTTCATGCAAAAAACCAGGCTCGTAGCGATAAATTTCGATACCCGATTTGATCAGCTCCCCCACAAAAGCATAAGCGGAAAAATAAACCATTTTGCTGTCAGGTTTTTCAGGAATGATGACTCTAACGTCCACTCCTCGCAACTCGGCCAGATGCAACGCCGCCATCACCCCCTCATCGGGCACAAAATAGGGACTGGCAATCCAGATCCGCTCGTGAGCGGAATGAATGGCCTGTTGATACATAAGGCTACAGCTCTCCAAACGGTCAGCGGGACCCGTCGGCAGAATAAGCACGCTTGCATTGCCCTCTTTGGCAGCGGTTAACTTCCAAGGCAGGTCAAGTTTTTCATTCTGCGCCCAACGCCAATCTTCAACAAAGGATAACTGCAGTTGCAAGGCTGATGGGCCTATAATCTTCATGTGAGTATCCCTCCAATCGGGAAACTTTATCCCCTTGCCAACGTACTCGTCCCCCACATTATGTCCGCCCACCCAACCCATCCTACCATCCACCACCACAATTTTTCGGTGATTACGAAAATTCAGCTGAAAACGATTTCCACCTCCTTGGGTCGAATGAAAAGGACTCACCACTACACCGGCTTCTCGCAACCCTTTGACATACCCATCGATCTTACGCGTGCCGATTTCATCATAAAGAAACCAGACCTTCACCCCCTGCTTTGCTCTGGCAATCAGGTGTTCCTTTAGCTTGCGCCCCAAGTCATCATCCCTGACAATATAAAACTGTACCAGAATGTATTCCTCGGCCTCATCAATCCCCTTCAATATACTGTCAAAAGTCGCTTCCCCGTCGATCAATAATTCAACCGCATTCTGGTCAAAATAAGGAAGTTGCGCCAAACGTTCCATCGCTCGCCCACCGCCGTGTTTGCCATCAAGCACTCTGACATAAGGCTGCATCCTCTGTCGGATTTTTTCCAACTCATCCTCGGATTTAAGGGCCAATTGCTGGCGCAAAGTCACATAGCCTTGAAATTTATTACGCCCAAAAACCCAATAAGCCGGCACAGCAACCAGCGGCATCGTATTTAACGAAACAATCCAGGCGATAGCTCCCTGGGAAGTTCGGGTACTCATCAAAGCATGAAAAGATGAAATGACTCCCAGCGCATGAGCACATAACAATGCTAGAGCCATTTTTCGACTGCGAAGCCCCTGTGGTTTCTTGAAACTTTTCTCTATATCAAAATCGCTCCCTATTCGACTATGTTTTTCTGGCATTCTCTCAATATAATCTACTTCAGTTTATTGCTTACCTCGATGATGGGCTGCTCACTGTCTGTGGTAATAAATTTAATTTTTTTGGCATCGAGATCAAACTTATTGAGATCCACCATCCGGATACTTTGATCCTCATAGGTCTTATAATAATACCTCAAATTCTTTGTATCACGAGCGGAGGTGAACATTGTGTAATCAGAGTGGACCACTCCATCGTGCGTGGTACGAGCAGCACCTACTGGAATATCGAAGTTGTTAAGAATGTGAAACACTTGCTTGATGCCACTTTGCGCATCCTTTTCAGGGATCGCGGAAGCAGAGAACGCAACTGCCCGAACAAATCGTGACGGCGGCGTAAAATCCCCCGGAATCCCCAACATACCATTACCTTGCCCTAATGATGAAATCTTCAAATCTTTGAAAAGCTTAAGCGTAGGCCTACTCTCGGCACTGAGCCCCAAATAATTGCGCAGATTAGTAAGATGCCAATCGAAAGAAGGTGAGTTTGACATGGCTCCTGTCGGATTGTCATAGAGCTTGAGTCTTCCGTCGACAGGTTCAATCACCATACTCTTACCACTGGTATCCGAAACGATGAAATGAAACGGTTGAACTCCTGAAGGGAAGCCTGGTGTCTGGGCAATCCCGGAAATCGCAACCTCATTGTTTTCAATTGCTTTGCGTACTTCAGCTACTGTCGCAAACTGAGAAATCATCCACTGGGTAAAGTCCGAGGACGAGAGAGACACTTTTATATTCTCCTTTGTCGTCACAGAATACTTGGCAAAACCGGGAAAATAAAAACTGCCCACAGTGAGTCCTTTTTCATTAATTCCATCGAGGATGACTTCGTAACCAGCAATCATGACGCCGACAGACGCATATTTGGTTTTCCACCGCATGCCTGGCCCCATTGAGGTTTTCCCAGTAAACTCATATCCGCGTGGCACCACCATGCAGGATGTATCCATAAAAATTCCGAACTCCAGAGTACGGCCACTGACATACACGCCGTCTTTAGTCTGGATTTGAATACCTGTGCAAGCATCAATTGGAACTAGACTAACAAAAGTCACAATAGCTGTCAGCAGAGCGCACTTGTGATGAAGTGATATTTTCATAATATGTTTTTTTGCAAAGTTTTAGCGCGAATAGTCACTTGATCAAAAACAGCCTTCATTCGCCGCGACTTCGGTTCATGACTTAATTTATTGCCTCCCAGACAATCAACAAGCCCATCCAAATACCCCTCCTTCTCCCACATTGACCTCCCTAATGTCAATCCTCATTTATCCAATTACGAAACAATCAACCCCGTCCCCAAATCCCGCAACTCTCCCCACTGCGCCCCACGCACCTTCCTATAAGTGGAGTCAGACCCCACTTATTTATTTTTTTAGCCGAGCTCAAATGTCGTGATCCCGTAAATGTTGCTCCACGGCAGCTGTGAGGCTTTTGCAGAAGACTCACCATAATACATTCGGGCGCAGCCAAATATTTCTTTCATGTCGCTTTGCTGCGCTAATTTCATGGCTGAGGCGTTTACTTCCGGCACATCGAGAATCAATGGTTGTCCAGCGGCACGATCCCCCAAAGCGGCAAAAAGCTGGGTAGCCAATTTTTCGTTATCGGCAAACAATGGTCCGATTTTAAAACCTTCAGCGCACTCTCTTACCACCCCGGAAGCCACCAACTTCCCTTCATCCAAGATCCCCAGCGCCCGGCCGGATTCGGGCTGAATCCATGAACGAAGGAAGCGCTCACGATCGAAACCAAAATGGCGACGATCATAGTCCGCTACCATTGCAAAAGGCAGCTCACCCAAGTCCACACAACCTTGCGACACTGCTGTTTTTGCTTTCACCCTTCTTCCTACACCTTGCATTCTCAAATTGCGATGAGCAAACACAAAGCCACCCTTGGCATACCAATCCTGCATATCAAAAACCCCGTCCATCGCAATCGAGGCACCTGGGGCAAGACGAGCCAACAAGGCGTCCCGGCGATGAAACCACAAACGCGTTCCGATCCCCTTGCCACGCAAATCCGCGCGTACGATGAAAAAACCCATGAAGCCAAATTGCCCCCCATAGGAAACCACTGAGCCCGCAGCAACCACTTCCCCATCAAGCTCAACTCCGAGATAACCATTCGGATCTGTTTGCCAAAAAATATCGCCGTCGTGCAACCCTGGATTCCACCCTTCTGCTCCTGCCCACTTCATAACCTGCTCAAACTCAGCCCTTACCAAGGGGCGTATCTTCAACACATCCAAATCCATCACTTATTGTTTTTTCTTAGTTTTACCAATACGTGGTCGCTGAGCCGGGTTGGGCATCTTATCCAAAACCACTTTCAACCGCTGCCTTGCATTTTTGACATCCCCCGTCACATCCTCGGCGTTCACCCCCGCTTTTTCCAACTCATCCGCATTCACATCATAAAAACGCCCATCAGCGTAAAGTTTATACTGTTGATCCCGCGCAAACCTCGCTTTAACAAATTTTCCCCAACGCGGATCATAATGACAAAACACCCAATTCCGCGGATTTCCTTTTTCCCCCAGCACTTGTGGCAAAAAACTACGCCCATCCAATTCGGACTCCCCACTGACGTCCACTCCGGCGATCTCTGCAAAAGTTTGATAAATATCCGTAAAATCCACCAAATCCTCACACATCACACCCGATGTCTTTCCTTTCCAATACACGATCAATGGAACATGAGTGCCCGCATTGGGTGTCGTGCCTTTCCCTCCCTGGTAATCCCTGCCATCTACCAACTTCGTGATTATGCTTGGATGGGTACCATTGTCGCCGGTAAAAATCACCACCGTATTCTCAAGAACACCAACTTCATCCAATTTGTCCACCAACTGCCCGACGATTTTGTCGGCATACTCGACCATTTCCTTAAAGTGACGTTTATTCCTTTTCATCCGATTCTCGGGATTTTTCCACTCAGGTGAATCCGGGGTCGGCACAAAAGGGTCATGGGTGAGCACCATGGGGTAATAGACCAAAAAAGGTTCATCCTTTTTCCTCTCAATAAAATCCAAAAGGTAGTCCCTAAAAATATCCGGCCCATATTGCCCATTCAGCTTTTGGGCAGGTTCACCATTGCGCTCGATCAACGGGTCAGCAAAACGCTCTCCTTCTTTTGTCCGCAGCTCAGTCAACTGCCACAGACACCATTCATCAAAACCGAATGCCCGGGGTCGGCGATGATTCTTACGCAAGCTCGCCGGATACTGCTGAGGATAAGACAAGCCGTTCAACTGCCACTTGCCAGCAATCGCTGTTGCGTATCCTGCCTGCTTCACAAGCTGTGCAAATGTTCGCTCACCGTTACGCAACAAGCCAAACTCTTCGTAATTGCGAAAATTATACTTGCCCGTCATGATCTGCACCCTCGATGGCGTGCATAAAGGCGTTGAAAAACAATGCGTGAATCGCACCCCTTCCTTTGCCAAACGATCTAAATTCGGCGTTTGGTAATCCTTACTGCCATTGCATCCCAAACATTCATAACCCATATCATCGGCCATGATCAGCACGATGTTCGGTTTGCCTCCGGCAAAAGTCACGCAACACCCTGCCAGCAGGATGAGGAAAACGATTCCAGTTTTATTCCAATCAATGCCCATTGTCCGACTCCTTGACATTGGGCCAAATGAACAAGCCCCCCCACCCGGCCAGAAACAATAATCCCCCAAGTGGAGTGATCGCTCCCAACCACAGAATATTCGTCAGCGACAGAGCATACAAGCTGCCAGAAAAAACCAACACCCCCATCAAAAAACAAAATGCTACTTTCGACCGGGTCGGTGCCACATAAGCTAGGACCCAAATAGCCAGAGCATGGATCAAATGATAAAACACCGCCGTCTGCCAAGTCGACAACCTATCATTCTCCGTCAGAATCCCCTCCAACCCGTGAGCGCCGAAAGCCCCCAGACCGATACCTAAAAGCATCAAAAGCGCTCCCGTTCGTTTCATGATTGTCCCCTCATTGTTTTTCATCTTCATCGCGATTTTAATGTTTTTTGAATCATTACGCAACTTTTGTGTGTTAATGTCGTTTCATCCACAGATGAACACTCCTGAAGAACAAGATCCAAGCTGGCAATTGTTATTAAAATCCAAGCCCAAGCAAGCCAATCCGGCATTTGTTCGCGATGTCGTGCGGGAAGTGCGCAAGCTTGAAGCCGATGCTCCGAACAGCACATGGAGTCTATTTCTTTCCTGGCTCAAGCGCCCGGCCATTGCACTGCCTGTAGCCGTCGGAGCCACCGCGGCCATATTCGCGTCACTCACTCTGCTCCCAAGTTCCTCCTCTACCACAAACTCAACCGCCGCTATGATCGCGAGCGCCGACACCCTGCTCCCTGCCGATCAAATTCCAAGCAGTGCCCTCATCGAATCGAACATCACCGAAGATATCGAACAGATCGACTACATCGACGAACTCGTCACGACCGCCGACCCTGCCGACCTCGATGACGATGCCCTGGCCAGCCTTTTTGCCAGCACATCCTTCTGAGCTGCTACAACCACCGGCTCTACGACACTGGCTTAAAACCGCACATCAAGCTGCAGCGCCGCTGCCAATTCTTCAGCGTATTGCTCCCGCGAAATCTCAATGCAGCCAAACTGCACCAGATGCGGATTGCTCCACTGGGTATCAAGCAGCACAAAACCCCGCTCCTTCAGGTGATTCACCAAATGCACCAAAGCCACTTTTGATGCATCTGTCCGCTGAGTGAACATCGATTCGCCAAAAAAAGCCCCGCCAATGGCCACCCCATACAACCCTCCCACCAAGCTCCCTTGATACCAACTCTCTACGCTGTGAGCCCAGCCCGAATCGAACAAACGGCTGTAGCTCGCTCGAATACCGGCGCTGATCCAGGTTTCTTCCCGATCCGCACAGTTCTGAATAACCGCAGGGAATGCCGTGTCCATCCGGATCTCATATTCATTTTTTTTCAGCGCCCGTTTCAAGCCACGAGGAACGTGGAAATCATCTAAGGGAATCACCCCACGGGGGTCGGGCGCATACCAATCAATCTGTTCCCGGCCCGATTCATCCACATCAGCCATAGGAAACACACCCATCTGATACGCGCGCAGTAGCGTATCGGCATCAATTTCTCCGCTCATTTTATTAACCATCACCTGACTGCTAAGTCTTGAATTCTTATTGGCAAGCTCTTCATTCTAGGCCACAATAGGAACGCTTATCAAAGTAAATAAGATGCAAAAAGCCATTTATCCAGGAAGTTTCGATCCCCTGCACAACGGACACCTCGACGTCATCGGTCGAGCCGCCCGCCTATGTGACTCGGTCGTCGTAGCCGTTGCCGCGAATGCCTCGAAAAACGCCCTGCTCTCCACCGCTGAACGCATTGATATCATTAAAAACGCCACCGCCCACCTACCGGAAGTCTCAGTAACAGAGTTCGAAGGCCTGCTGGTTGATTTTGTCATCGAACAAAAAGCCGACTGCATCATCCGCGGATTGCGTGCTATATCAGACTTTGAATATGAATTCCAAATGGCGCTGATGAACCGCCAACTGCGCTCCACGGTCGAAACCATCTTTTTGATGCCCAGCCAGGAGCACATCTACCTCAGCTCGCGCATTATCAAAGAAATTGCAGCCACCGGCAACGATGTGCGCGATTTCATCTCCGAAAAAGCCGCCCTCGCGGTTGAAAAAAAACTGGCTCTCAAAAAAATATAACACGATGATTATTCGATTGGGTGACCTCAAAAGCGATCAAGCGACCTTGGAAGGTGTGCTGGACTCCGATATTTTCCAGATAGATACGGATGGCGACGTTCGCTCCATCGGACCGATCAGCTGCGAACTTCACACCGCGATCAGCGGTGATCACCTCATCGTTGATGGAAAACTCACCGTCCCCACCCAACTTCGCTGCGTCAACTGCCTCGAAGATTTCTCCTACCAACACGATTTTAACGACTACCACGCAGAAATTAAAATAGAAGACAACAACATGCTCGACCTGACAGAGCACATCCGCGACGATATTTTATTAGAAATCCCCCAATACCCTCATTGCACCACCGGCAGTATTCCTGATCGAGTTTGCCCCATGACCGGCCCCTTTTCCTTTGAAAAACAAGGTACGCAGCCTCCCTCAGAGGGCACTGAAGAAAAATCTCCTGCTGATATTTGGGCTGCTTTGGAAGATTTAGACACCAAAGACTCTTAAGAACGCTTAAGTCCCCTTGACAAAGTTATTTTTTGACCGTTAATCCCACACCAACCAAGGATAGATATGGCAGTCCCAAAACGTAGAACTTCGAAAATGAAAAAACGCCTTCGCCGCAGCGGTCAGCGCTGGCGTATGGCTAAACTGAAAACTTGTCCGGAATGCGATAGTGCAGTCCGTTCACATACGGCTTGCCCTTCTTGCGGCTACTACCGTGACCGTCAGGTTTTGACAATCGACACTTTCTAGTTGCTCGCCAATCATGGGGCGGCTTCCCATCTGAACAATAATCAGGGGCCACCTATTGCGGGTGGCTCTTTTATTTCAAATCCGAAGCCAACACCGCCTGTCGATTGGAACGCTACAAATCCGCTATTTTCACCACCCACATCCTCCTGAACCAACATGAAAATTGCTGTTGATGCTATGGGAGGAGACAAAGCTCCTCAATCGGTGGTCGCCGGAGCCAGGGAAGCTCTATCAGAACTGCCCTTCATCGAGCGACTCTTCCTCGCCGGTGACGAAAACAGCATCAAAGCCGAAATGGATCGGCAGCAATTCAGCCACCGCAAAATAGAAATCGTGCACGCACCCGAAACGGTCGGCATGGAGGAAGAAGCAGTGAAATCTGTTCGCCGCAAAAAAAAATCGTCGATCAGTATTGCCGTGGACCTGATAAAAAACGGTGACTGCGAAGCCGTCGTCAGTGCAGGAAATACCGGAGCCGCCGTGGCGGCCACCACCATCAAACTGCGCACCTTGCCAGGAGTCGAACGTGCCGGCATCGCCTCTGCCCTGCCCAATGAAAACGGCCCCTGCAACATCATCGACGCAGGTGCCAATGTCGATGCCAAACCCAGCCATTTGTTGCAATACGCCATCATGGGCAGTGTTTACGCAGAACATGTGCAAGGAAAAAAGAATCCTGTCGTCGGATTGATGTCAGTAGGAGAAGAAGACAGTAAAGGAAACAGTTTCACCAAAGAAGTATTCACCCTTTTGAAAGACTCCCCGCTTAATTTCAAAGGCAATATCGAAGGCCACGACCTGTTCGAGTCCGCCATCGATGTGGTGGTTTGCGACGGATTCATCGGCAACGTCGTGCTCAAAAGCTGCGAAGCCACTGCCAAGGTGATGTTCAAATGGCTCAAGACCGAGCTCAACATGTCCCCTTTTAGGCAAATGGGGGCACTGATGGCCAAAGGCGCGTTCATCGCTACCTTGGAGCGAGGAAATTACGAAAATTATGGTGGCAGCCCACTTCTCGGAGTAAATGGCACCTGCATCATTGCTCATGGCTCCAGTTCTCCTCTGGCGATCAAAAATGCCATTCGGGTCGCAGCGGAATCCGTAAGGCATGAAGTGAACCCTCATATCGAAGAAAAAATTAATAAATACGGACTGATCGGATGACAAACAAGGAAGCCTCAAACGAAAGTTTACGTGCCGTTCGGATCGCGGGCACCGGTAGTTATGTGCCGGAAAAAATCCTCAGCAATCAGGACTTGGAGAAAATAGTCGACACCTCGGATGAATGGATCACTTCCCGCACTGGCATCAAAGCGCGCCGCATTGCCGCCGAAGGTGAATTCACCAGCCATCTGGCCACTCATGCTGCCCGGCGGGCCATGCAGCAAGCCGACCTGCAAAGTGAAGACATTGACCTGATCATTGTTGCCACCATCACCCCGGATACCCTGACCCCGGCCACCGCCTGTTACGTTCAGCAAGCACTCGGCGCTCATCGTGCTGTCGCTTTTGACATTTCCGCTGCCTGTTCAGGTTTCCTTTACGCCCTTGAGTTTGCCCGCGTTGCGATTGCCGGCGGCACTTTTAACAACGCCCTCATCATTGGCGCGGAGAAACTCAGTGCCTTTGTCAACTGGACTGACCGCAATACCTGCGTACTCTTCGGGGACGGCGCCGGAGCAGCCGTGCTCACTCCCTGCAACGATGAGGAAAAAACTGGCCGCATCCTCTCTACCCATCTGGGCACGGACGGCAAACAAACCGAAATCCTCAATATTCCCGGAGGCGGATCCGCCTGCCCCATCACTCTGGAAAATGCCGAACAGCATCTGGCTGCACTGTCGATGCAGGGTCGCGAAGTTTTTAAAGCTGCGGTCAACGCTATGCGTCGAGCATCAGAAACAGCTATCGAAAAAGCCGGGCTGAGTACTGACGACATCAACCTCGTCATCCCCCACCAGGCCAATCTGCGCATCATCGACGCCATCACCGACCGTCTCAAAATTGGTAAAGAGCGAGTATTCATCAACCTCGATAAATATGGCAATACCTCCGCCGCCGCCGTTGCCATCGCCCTCGACGAAGCTACTCGCAATGGAGCAGTGCAACCCGGCGACCGTATTTTACTGGTTGCTTTTGGCGCAGGCCTCACTTGGGCCAGTGCTGTTATTGAGTGGTAACTGACATGTTAATCGATACCCACGCCCATCTGGCCAGCCAACAATTGTGCGACGATCTTCCCGCAGTGATCAAGCGGGCAAATGCAGCAGGGGTCACCCGCATCATCAGCATCGGCACCGATCTGGAGGATAGTCAGCAAAACATCAAAATTGCCGAACAATTTGACCAGGTTTACGCCACTGTCGGCATCCACCCGACATCGGTTCACGAAATCACGCAGGACGACTGGCTGCAGCAAATCCGAACCTGGCTCGAACATCCAAAAGTTCTCGCCATCGGAGAAATCGGACTCGACTATTTTCACCCTCCGCGGGACGGCTCGTCACCGGCCACCTGGCGGGAACTGCAAAAAAAGTTTTTTATCGCCCAACTAGATTTGGCAGCCGAGTTACAGCTCCCGGTCGTGATCCACCAACGTGATAAAAACGGTGAAAGTGAATGCCGCGACGACCTGCTCAAAATCATCAGTGATTATCAAGGCCGGGTCCAAGCTGTCTTTCATTGTTTCATCGGCTCCTTGCAACAAGCACAGCCGTTTCTAGACCAAGGGCACCTGGTCTCATTCACCGGCATCGCCACCTTTTCCAGCGCCAAAGAATTGCAAAGCTGCACCGCCCAAATTCCACAGGGACAATTCATGGTCGAAACCGATGCCCCTTATCTGTCCCCCAATCCTTTCCGAGGCAAACGCTGCGAACCCGCTTATACCCGCCACACAGCAGAACACATCGCTACAGCAAGAGGGATTTCCCTGGAGCAACTAGCCTCTTTTACCAGCCAAACCGCAGAAAAATTCTTTGCTCTATCGGAAATATAAAATATTGTTTGATAAATAGCTGGGCGCCACTACATTCTCCCCCCGCTCCCTTCAGTCTTCCCCCCATTTCATCATGTTTTCCGTCCGCAACAGCTTTTTTCGTGAGAAAAAATTCTCATCCTCCGTGTTTGGTAATACTCTCCGGCGCAGAGAGGGAGATACGCTGACAGACAACAACGCCCTGTTCATTGCCCACCAAATGCGCAAGCAGGAGGAGCAGCGCAAAAAACGTAAATCCGGTCACCACACCGAGCGTTAAGATCCAGGCGCTACCAAGCGAGGAGCAAATCTTCTTGGATCAAGCACTACGCACCATCTGGCTGCTCTCACTCCGCTAGTCGCAGTTTCAACGTCGGCGGCGCAGCACTGGGGTGACGTTTGCTGGCAAAAGCGTGTACCAGTCCACTGCCGCGACGAATCTCCCCCGTCCGGCGCACCACCAGAAAAGTTGCCAAGCCATCATTATTGTTTTCTTGCCGTAAAAAATTCACCAAGGCATCCCCTTCCACTCCGACCTCTCCGCTATAAACCCCCTGGGGAATGAAAAAAGACCCCAATTCAATCGCCTCATCCAAATCAGCACTACCGCCGGTATGATTATTTGCCGGAGCATTCTGCCAGGTGATCTGATCACGTTGCCAAAGGTCATCGCGCACCCCATACACCACAAACTCTGCATCCGGCACAAAAGAAGCGTAACCAAAATTACTGGGTTCAACTGCCAACTTCAATTGCGCCCGTAACAGATCCCCGGAAGATAACAGGGCATCAAGATCAAAGCGCAGATAAACTTTTCTGGTATAACCAATGCCCGCATCAAACACCTCGGAATTTTTCACCAACAACAACTGCTCCGATGTGTGTATATCAGAATCCGTAGCCTGGACATAAACATCTTCTCCCCGTCCATCAGCAGTGGTGATCACCACTTGCTTGCCCACCGCCGATGTATCCTCCACCAAAATCCTGCCATCCCCCCCCACTAATTCGAGTGGAGCTCTCTCCATGGTTTCAAACATTTCACCACTCACCCGTGACCCGTTCCCCGTAATCAAGCGCTGCACCTTGCCGCTATTTTTCTGCTCGACGTCCACAATCCCATCAAATACCACGACATTGGTTTGCCCGCCCTGCTCCCCCACATGCACCCCGAACTCAGTGCCGTGATCCACCAGTTTGGCGTTGTCCGTTTCAACCGTAAAACCCTGCGCGGGTTCAGGCACCTTTGCCACCACCGTGCCTCGATACAATCGACACAGCATCGGAGAAATCAGTTCAATATCGACCGGCGCCTCCAAAGTAAGCTCCACCCCGGAAGCAAACTTCAATCGAGCCAAACCCTGCTGCAAACGCAAACGCCCAGCCTGCAGTTGCGCCCCTTCCTCTGTAGGCAAAACCCCACCTTGCCAGGCGCAATTAGCAGATTTCACTAAGGTAGCCACAATCGGCTGCGAAGATTTTTTCTCGGCAAAGCCCCAGCCCAGCAACACCCCTCCGACCAACACCGCTGCTGCCGCCGCCATTTTACGCCAAGCCCATGGCCCTATCACCAGCTTCCCTTTTGCCCGTTCTATGTCCGCATCATCGCCAAGCCTTCCTTGCAAATGCCCTCCCCCATTCTCCTCCTCCAAGCCGGCGATCAAAGAATTAAGCGCAAGAGCCTCACTTTCCCCTGCATGCTGCCAGTACAAACCCGCGTGCTGATGCATGTATTCCACGTAGAGCTTGCGCATCCGCCCATCAGTCACCACCAGCTCCTCCAGCCGTTTCAGTTGTTCGCCATTCAGTTCCTCGCTGAGCATTTTTTCGCACAGTTCAAAAAGCTCCTCCTTCACCGCTACCTTTTGCTCATCACTCATCATGCCATTTCCCCATCCTCTAAATTTTTATCCAGCTGCAAACTCACACAAGCATGCAACGACTTCCGAATCCGGCTCAGCACCCGATACACCGCCCCACTCGTTCTACCCACCGCTTCCGCAATCGCTTCGATCGATTCCCCCCCTTCGTAACGCAAGTTGACAATGCGCTGATGCTCAGGATCCAACTTGGCCACACAAGATGCCAGACTTTGATAACGAGCCTCCAAATGGCTTTCATCATCTTTCAATTCTTCAGCCACCAGTTCAACAAAACGGTCACTGAAACAAAGTCGATCCCTTTGTTTGCGCTTGCGATAAGCCAACACTTGATAAAAAGCTACCTTCCTCGCCCACGCACCAAAATTAGTGCCCAGTTTAAAATCCCCGAAATGCCGCCACATCACCACTTTGGCCTCTTGCAGAATATCATCCGCATCCGACGCCTGGGGAGCCATGGACATCACATACAAATACAATCCGCGCTCATGCTCGGACAACAAACGGATAAAAGCTTCAGTATCTGGGGAATCAGGCATTACAACAATGGGGCTACTCAACACTCTCTCCAACTATAAAGCCGGTATCGCCTTTCTTGGACAGTAAAAATACAACTTCTCCCAATTTTGTTTCCCACAAGCCCATCTTTCCTGTAAGTTGCCACTATAAAACCACATGAAGCACTTATCCTTACTTTTCCCCATTCCTTCCCAACTAGCCTGGATTGCGATCATTTCAATGCTCGCACTATCCTCTTGCAAAACCACCATCACCTCCAGCCCTAGTAATCTGGCTTCAACTTCAACTGAAAAAAAACGACCGATTAAAAAAAGGGCTAAAAAACTCTTTCAAAAAAAACCCGGGGATGCCAGAGCGGACTTTCAAAGAGACCAGAAAGCCGGGCGTTTAAAACTCAAGCAATATGGTGCCCCCTCCGAAGTCACCCCCTATTATAATCAAATCCTTAAAGATGACCTTGGCATCAAAACCGAAGTGATCGCTGACGGAGTCATCGACACCGCCCTGCTACGCTACGCCAAAGAATACAACGCCTTGATGACGATGGAAATCGAGCGCAAATACGGCCCTGGCATTCTCCAAAAAGCCTATTACCGCGCCCGGGTCATGGAGCAACAAGTTCGGCAAAGCAATAGGTAAACGCAAACCCTCACCCTTACTTACTAAGTAAAAACTCCTCAGCTCGATGATCGCCAGTCTCATCGTGCTGGCAGTTGCTCTGCCAGCTAGCGTTTATTTCATTTTCTCCAAGCGTCTGGCCCGGTCAAAAGACTGGGCAGCCACCGTTACCCCACTGGCCTCCATCATCGGTAGCGGCTTTTTAGTCTGCGCCCCACTTTTAGCTGATGACATAGGTTATTATGCTGTTTTTGGCATGGCGGCCCTCCTGCTATTGGCCTACGCAATCGGTTCAGCCTTGCGCTTTAATATTCGCCATACCGAAAAGCTATTAGAGCAGCCCCCCTCATCCAGTGCCCCCCCCCAAAGCATTCAAGCACAAAACCCACCTCAAAGGTCGGCAAAAGAATCAGCAAAAAAACCCTCGGAACACAGCCTCTTCATTGGCCACTCCTGGCGAGCGCTCCTGATTCCCCACCCTTTCTCCGATGGCTTACTTCGAAAGACAGAAACCCTTTCCCATGCGGTGCTCATCATCGCCTACCTGATCTCGGTCACCTACTACCTCCAATTGCTAGCAGTTTTTAGCCTCAGAGCTTTCACCCCAAACCCCGACGAAACTCTAACATCCATTATAACAACGGTTATCCTCACAAGTATCACTGCAATCGGTTTCACCAAAGGACTTGAAATGCTCGAACGAATCGAACATTACGTGGTCGGTTTGAAACTAGCTATGATCACCGCCTTGATTGCAGGTCTGCTCTGGCATAATGGCTGGTTAGCCTCCATTGGCGATTGGCATCTGCCCTCCATGCCCGAAGGTCACCCGCCCTGGCGAACCGCCCGGTTCCTGATGGGCATGCTGATTGTCGTTCAAGGTTTCGAAACCTCCCTCTTTCTCGGTTCGCGTCATTCCCCCGAGCAACGCATAAGAACCATGCGGCGCGCACAGATCATCTCTGCCATTATCTATATAGCCTTCCTGGCAAGCGCCACCGTTCTGTTTGACGCCATAGGCGGCTCCTCGTCATCTGAAGTCACCGCCGTGATCGATATGGCAAAAATCGTCTCCCCGGTTCTCCCTATATTATTAATCGTGATGTCGCTGAGCAGTCAGTTTTCTGCAGCAGTAGCAGACGATGCCGGTTGTGGCGGGCTCATCGAAACCATGAGCCGCAAAAAAATACCCTCACGTTACGCTTACCTTTTCATCGGAGTATTGACCATCGCCCTGACCTGGATCACCAACGTCACCGAAATTATCAGTTTGGCGTCACGTGCTTTTGCTGTTTTTTACGCCCTGCAATGCCTGGTGGCAACCATTGCAGCCTATAAAGCCCCCGCAGTCACCTACCGCAAAGTCCGCATCGCCTTTTACCTCCTACTATCACTGATCTGCGCAACGGTTGCCCTATTGGGAATTCCAGCAGAATAAAAACGCCTATCTTACTGACGTCATCGCGTATCCACAAAGCTTTCGTTTTTGTAACAATCTAAGCAAGCCGTGTCATAGTTTGACAGAACAACCAAGACCCTTTTTAGTCACAACGCATGAAAAAATCCAATCCTCACCCCTTTCCCTCCATTGTTAAAATAGGTTTTGCCTTCAGTTTGTTATTTGCCTTTGCCTGCAACAGTCAAGCCGAGCTGAGTTTCAAAAAAGACGACCACATCGTTCTCATCGGCAATACCCTGCCCGACCGCTTTCAGCACGTCGGGTGGCTGGAAACGCTGCTGCAAGATGCGAACCCCGATCTACAACTCGTATTCCGCAACCAGGCCGTCTCCGGTGATACCGTGAGTAAAAGACCTCGCAGTAAAGGTTTCAAGCCTGTCGATGACTACCTCACTCACAGCAAAGCCGACATCATTTTCACTTTTTTTGGTTACAACGAATCTTTTGCTGGAGACAAAGGAATCGATAAGTTCAAAAAAGACCTCGTCAGCATGGTGGGAAAATACCGTAAGCTGAAACCCAACGGTAAGTCTGCCCCCCGCATTGTTCTATTCAGCCCGATTGCCCACGAAAACCTCAACAACCCCAACCTGCCCGATGGAAAATCCAATAACGAGCGTTTGGCCAAATACACCGCAGCGATCAAAGAGGTAGCCGCACAACAGAAAACCGGTTTTGTCGATCTCTTTTCCAGCTCACAAACCCTTTATGGCGCAGCAAAAAAACCCCTCACCATCAACGGCATTCACCTCACTGAAGAAGGCAACCGCCAACTCGCTGAAGTCATTGCCAAACAGCTCACTGGGAAAACGCTGGCCGCCACCGATAAACTCGAAGCCCTGCGCCAGGGAGTGATCGACAAAAACTGGCACTGGTTCAACCGCTTCCGCGCCACCGACGGCAATGATGTCTGGGGCAGTCGCTCAACCCTTAAATTCTACAACGACCAAAGCAACGGTACCGTACTGATGCACGAGCTCACCATGCTCGACGTCATGACCGCCAACCGTGACGTTCGAGTGCATGCCCTCTCCCGAGGCAGCGACATCGCCGTAGTGGACAGCAATGTCCCCAAACCGGTTAAAGTGATTTCAAACATCGGCGGCGGCAGCAAAAGCTCCAATGCGATGAAAGAAGGTACCCTGAATTACCTCAGCGGTGAAGAAGGCGTCGCCAAACTCAAAGTGCCCAAAAATTTCAAAGTCAATCTGTTTGCCGATGAAAAAATGTTCCCTGAATTGGCCAATCCGGTGCAAATGCAAGTTGATGGCAAAGGCCGCCTGTGGGTTGCCGCTTGGAACACCTACCCCAAATGGGAACCGATGAAAAAAATGGATGACAGCATCCTCATTCTTAGCGACGAAGACCACGACGGCGTTGCCGACAAAGTGACCACCTTCGCCAATGTCCACAACCCACTAGGTTTTGAATTCTGGAATGGGGGAATCCTGGTGACCCGCCAACCCGACATCCTTTTCTTGAAAGACACCGACGGTGATGACGTCGCCGATGTCAAAATCCGTTACCTCAACGGCATTGGCTCAGCCGACACCCATCACACTGCCAACAACCTGGTCATGGGACCTGATGGCGCCATCTACTGGCAAAGCGGTATCTTCATGCACAATAACATCGAGCACCCCTGGGGCCCCTCTCTCAGCACCGGATCCTCTGCGACTTATCGCTTTGATCCACGCCAATACACCATCAGTCACCACGCCACCAATAGCCCCAACCCGCATGGCACCTCCTTCGATTACTGGGGTTATCACTACGCCAATGACGGCACCGGCGGCCGTGCCTACCAAGTTCGCCCCGAGGGCAAAGGATTCAAAATGTTTCCTCTCTTGGACAAAGAAGTGCGTCCGGTCGCCGCCGACCAAATCATATCCAGTCAGAACTTTCCCGACGAAATGCAAGGCGACTTCCTGATCTGTAATACCATCGGATTCCTCGGCATCAAACAATACAAACTCAATCTGGACGGTGGAGTCGAACGCAGCCGCACCGAAGGTAAGGGCGACAAAAAGAAAACGGTTAAATGGACAAGCAAACTCGGCGAAGCCTGGGGTGTTCCTTCCGGCAGCGAGTTGATCACCCACAGCATTGATCCCAAAACCGGAGAGAAAAAAGAAACCCGTAATATTGGTTTCCTGATCAGTGAAGACAAAAACTTCCGCCCCACCGACGCCGTCTTCGGCGAAGATGGAGCCCTTTACGTTTCTGACTGGCAAAATGTCATCATCGGACATATGCAGCACAATATCCGCGACCCCAATCGCGATCACAAACACGGCCGTATTTACCGGGTCGTTAATCAAGACAAACCGCTGCAAAAGCCTGTCAAAATCGATGGGGCTTCACTGCCCGAGTTGATGACCAATCTTGAACATCCGGTTAACGGAGTCCGTCACCGCACCCGGGTTGAACTCAGCGAACGTCCCAGCAAGGATGTGATCGAGGCATGCCAAAAATGGATGAAAAAGTTCGACCCGAAAAAGAAAGCAGACGCACATCACTTGCTTGAAGCTCTGTGGGTGCATCAGCAGCACAACGTGCGCAATACCAAGCTTCTCGGACAAGTGCTGGTTTCACCCGAACCTCATGCCCGTGTCGCGGCGAACACCGTGCAGCACTACTGGTACAACGTAGATCTCACCAACACCTCGGGCGAGAAATTCGAGACTCACAAAGAGAGCAAGCTGCCCAAAGGAATCATCTCCGACAGCGCTGACCTCACCGTGGTGCAAATCAATACCGTGGTGGAAAAAATGCGTTACGACGTAAAAGAGTTCACCGTAAAGTCGGGCAAAAAGATCAAACTGACCTTTACCAATCCTGACTTCATGCCGCACAACCTGATGATCACCCTGCCAAAAAGCGCTGAAGAAGTGGCCTTGGCAGCAATGGCCATGGGCGCTGAAGGCTTCACCAAAGGCTTCCACCCCGATAGCCCGAAAATCCTCTGGGCAACCAAGATGCTCGATAATGGACAGGATGCCGTGTTAGAATTCACCGCCCCGGATAAACCCGGCGACTACGAGTTTGTCTGCACCTTCCCCGGTCACTACATGCTAATGCGCGGCATCATGAGGGTGGTGAAATAATAATAAGGTTTGCTTCTTGATATTCAGAGGGACGTGGATTGACTGCAATCCACGTCCCTCTTTTTTTTCTTAAAGCCGAGCTTACCACTCCACCGCTCTCGGCCCAGAGAGCTCCATTCCGACAGCCTCGCTGAAAGCCTCTTGCAGCCCAAGCTGACTGGCTTATGGTTCTTTCAACCCCATGAAAAAATTACTCCCCCTCATTGTTTCTGTTTGGCTATTATCCTTAATAGGCTCCCCCGCAGCACCCCTCGTTTATGAAGGCTCCACTGGTCCCGGCAAGGACAAACACATCGTTTTCATCGCCAACGACCACAACTACCGTTCGCAGGAATCCCTGACCGCTCTCGCCCGCATCCTCGCCAAACACCATGGCTTCAAATGCACGGTGCTCTTTGGAATAGATCCCAAAACCGGCATCATTCTACCTGGAGAGTCCAACATCCCGGCAATGGAGAATCTGAAGACCGCCGACCTGCTAGTGCTTTTTGCCCGATTTCAAAACCTGCCCCAAGCTCAGATGCAGCACTTTGTGGACTACTTGGATCGCGCAGGCCCCATCGTCGCACTACGAACATCCACTCATGCATTCAAAATCCCCCAGGATGCCCCCTTTGCCAAATACTCATACGACTATCCAAAAAAGGATTACCTTGGAGGTTTTGGGCGTCAGGTTTTAGGAGAAACTTGGAACGGCCACCATGGAAAAAACAATCAACAAAGCACCCGACTTCCCCTCATAGAAGAAAAATCCAACCATCCTATACTCCGTGGGGTCAAAGACATGTGGGTGCCGTCAGGGGGATATTTCACCGCCCCCACCGAGGACTGCAAAATCCTAGCCATGGCACAGCCCCTGAATGGCATGCAAGCCGATTCCAAAGTGGCGAGTGAACTGAAAGCCGCACCGGGCGCTTGGACCCGAACTTATCAAGGCAAAAATAAAACACACGGACGCACTTTTACCAGCACCTACGGTGCCTCCGATGATATTCTGAACGAGGGCTACCGCCGCATGCTGATCAACGCCTGCTTCTGGGCCGCCGGCTTGGAAGAAAAAATTCAAGCCAAAGCCGACATCAGCTTAGTAGGCCCCTATCACCCCACCTGGCTCAACGCAGCCGATCCTCACTTCGCAAAACCGGAAACTCTCAGCAGTTGGGACAGCCCTATTGGATCGTTGAAATAACAAAAAAACTCACTCCACTCTTCCCTGCACCAACTTCCCGTCCTCAAGAAAAAACTCCTTATCGGCAATCAAGTCGGCCTCCCGCCGACTATGGGTGATATGCAATGCGGTGATCCCATGCTCCTTCACCACCGAACGGATCAACTCAACCATGCCTTCATGAGTCTCTTCATCAAGAGCGCTCAGCGGTTCATCGAGACAAATAATCTTCGGCCGCACCGCCAGGGCCCGGCCCAAAGCCACCCGTTGACGTTCGCCTCCACTCAGGCCAAAAGGCTTGCGCTCTAAAATATCTTCGATCCCCAATTCTTCAGCCAGTTCCGGCACTCGTTGCTCGATTTCCTTTTTTCCCCAGCCCTGAACCTTTGGACCAAAAGCCAATTGTTGGCGCACCGTCATCGTCGCAAACAAAGCCCCATCCTGCGGCACAAAACCAATGCCACGCTCCCCCGCCCGCAGCCGGGTCACATCCCGGCCCATCAAAGTGATTCGACCGCTCACCACTTCTTTCAAACCACAGATAGCTTCCAATATCGTCGTTTTGCCACATCCGGTTTTCCCCATCAACACCCCGTGCTCCCCCGTAGGCACTTCAAAAGAAATGCCATCGATGCAAAAGTCCCCCGCTCTGACGGAAAGCTGTTCAACTGAAATCATTTTTTATAATACAAATTTTTTCCTGCTCTCCCGGCCCCACATTCTGACCGCAATCAATACCACCACCGCGATCGACACCATCATCAGCGATACAATCACCGCACCTTCCAAGTTACCAATACTGATCTCCAGGAATACTGAAGAAGACAACACTTCGGTGCGCCCTCGTATGGTTCCCGCAAAAACCAGAATCGGACCAAACTCTCCCATCGCCCGGGTCCAAGCCAATGTACCTGCCGTTGAAACCCCCCGCCAAGCTTCCGGCACCACCACCCGAATAAAAGCCTGCGCCCGGTTGCAGCCCAAAGTCAACGCCACCTGCTCGGCACGCGGACTGATCTGATCAAAGGTATTGCGCATCGTGCGAACCGCAAAAGCTGCCGCCACGGTAAACTGGGCAAGAATCACCGCAGGCACCTTATAAGTGATACCGGCATCCATGCCTTCCGGCATGAAGGGACCAAAAATCTTGCCGAACATTTCTTCAAAACTCGGCCCGTCTATTCCCAGCCATTCCCATGGCGGCATCTTGTTGAACAAAATCAGCAAACTCAAACCCACCACCAAGGGCGGCAACACAATCGGAATATCCAGCACCGCATCAATCAGAGCCTTGCCACGGAAATCATAACGCGACAGCAAATAGCCAATCGGCAAAGCCACCATAACCGACAACAGCGCGGTCACCGTGCAGGTGAACAAAGTCAACTTCACCGAACTCTGAATATACTCATCTGCTAGAATCGCTTTAAATTCCTCCCAGCCCACATTGCTCACCGAATAAAACACATCCGCCATCAGCATCCCGCCGATCAACAGCAGATACATCACGGCAATGCCGATCATTGCCGCAAAAAACGGAACATCCGAGCGGACTTTAACTGGTGAGTGATCCGCCACAGTTTATTGCTCTTTTTTGCCCTCTTCTTCTTTCCCCAGTTCCCAGCGAAAACCATGTTTCATGAATTTCTTCTTACCCTGAACCGACACCGCTGCGGTGAAAAAGCGATCGAGCAAATAGCGGTGTTTTGAATTTTTAGCCACCGCATACGGTTGATGGGCAATCGCATTGGGACGATCAATACCCACAATTTCATAATCATCCACCGTCGATTGACTGGCCATTGCGTTGCTCTTATAAACAATCACCGCATCCAAGGAGCCCGTCTTAACCTGATTGACCAAAAAATCCCCGGTGGGCGAATCCATTTTGATATTGCCCGAATCCACCACCTTTTGATACAAACCCTCTTCTTCCAACAGATACTTGGTCAGGAAACCCAAGGCCGATTTCTGCGGATGGGCAAAACCCAAACGAATCCCTTCTTTTGATAAATCCGTCAGTTTGAGAATCCCTTTAGGATTGCCCTTTTCGGTAAGAATCACCATCTCATTAGCTGAAACCAAAGTGGATTCTAGAAAACGGTCTGCCACCATTTGCATAAACTTTACGTCGCAGGAAAAATAAGCGTCGGGTTTTTCTCCGGCTTTCATTTGCGAGACCAATACCCCACAACCATTGAACACCGGCGTGATCGTCACCCCTTCACGTTTCTCAAAGGATTTGATAGTATCCTGAATCGCCGGACGCAACATCGCACCGCTGAACAATAAAATATCAGGCTTCAGCGCCCACTCGTCCCCATCAACCACGTCATATCCTTCTTTCTTGAATACCGGCAAACCCTTGTCTTTGGCGCTCAAATAACGACAGAACCTCAAAGCCTCCGTCGGTTGCTTGGAAGCCGTCAAAACCCCAATTGTGATATTTTTCCTCTCAACATCAAACTCCGGCAGATTGACAAAATCAATTTCATCATACTGGTGAGTCAACGCGTCCCAGCAAATCACCACATCCACCGTGCCCAGTTTCAAGGCATTCGCCAATTCGTTCACTGTCGGCAACAAAACCGTTGGTTTTACATCTTTCCAAATACCATGTTTACTAAGAACCTTTTTGGTGAACTTGCCCACCGACGCCGCATCCGGGTTGGCAATGCCTATTTTTAAATCTTTACGCGTCAAATCCGCCAGTTTGCTCAATCCTTTGGGATTACCCTTGGGCACTCCGAAACCCGCGCGCATGAAAGCCACCGGCATGGTTTCTTCCAGCAATTTTTTACCCTTGGCGATATCCGTGTAACTCGAATCGGCTGCCAGGTAAATATCGCCCGGCGCGATCTCCAAACTGCTCAACAAGGTTCCCGAACCGCCATATTGCAGTTGCACTTTCACCCCGTATTCTTCTTCATATTTTTTTGCTACCTCGACCACTGGAGCCTTTATCCCCGCTGCGCAAAACATCACCAGGGTCTTGTCCTTGCCACCTCCGCCACCACAAGCCACTAGCAAAAAAACGGACAACAAAACCACCGCAGCCTGGGTAAAGGGTTGCAGCAAATACAAAAAAGAATTCTTAATTAAATGCATCATCACAATTTTTTACAAATTTCACAATCAGGGTTTCGCGCGATTTTCACCTTTTGCAGTTTCATCGTCAAAGTATCAAAATAAATCAAGCGGTTCAAGTTTACCCCTGACAAGCCCGCAATCAACTTAATCCCTTCCATCGCACCAATGTTGGCGATCAAGGCCGACACCGCACCGATCACCGGAAAACGACGTTTCCAATGAGCAGGCACTTCCGGATACAGACAAGCCAGGCAAGCGGTTTCACCTGGCACAATGGGAATCACTTGCCCCTCCATATTGAACATCGCACAATCAATCAGCGGCTTCTGCTGCAACACACACTCCCGATTCATCAAAAAACGCTCTTCGAATAAAGGCGCTGCATCAAAAACGATGTCCGCCCGCTCTACCAAATCCACTGCATTGTCCTCGGTAAAATTTTCCGCCACCGTTTCAATTTCAATATGGGGATTAAATTGACGCAGGGTCTCAGCCGCTGCATCCACCCGGTTTTTACCCAAATAATCATGCCGCATCAATATCTGACGATTCAAATCATCCGGACGTAAATGACCGCCATGCACCAAAATCAATTTTCCAATGCCTGCCGCCGCCAGAGACAAGGCCAATGGCCCACCCAGACCTCCTATTCTAGAAACCAGCGCCGTGCTGTTTCGCAATTTCACCTGCCCTTGTTCTCCCAAGCCAGGCACATTCAATTGCCATTCATAAATCGCCCGATCACGATCCGATAATTCATTCTCAATTTCTTCCATTGTTCTCGAATGACTCAGAATTTCTAATTCTTAACCTCCTGCGATCGGTGTCATCAGCATCAACACCTTCACTCCCTCCAGAGACAAATTTCCTTTATCCCCCGCCGCCTGTTCACCATCCAAGACCACCAGCAAAGTCGATCGAATACGCCCCTCCCCATCAAAAACCAGTTCACCAAATTTTTCACCATACACCTCCAGGCGTCCCTTTAACACATCCGCCACAGAATCCCCTTCAGCGACCTCAACCGCCTCCTCCGATGCTCCCACCACCGAGGCCAACTGGCCTGTGTAATCGATGGTTAAAGTCATCCTTCCTGCCCCTCCTTTTTCTCACCTTGTTGATCTGAAGAAATCATTTTACCTCCATCCAAATGCATCGCCGATTTCGCCGCGGCCTTGGCTCGGTCATCATGAGTCACCATGATCACCGCTCCACCGTCATCAGCAAAGTCCGCCAAATGTTGCAGTATGATTTCCGAATTTTCCGGGTCGAGATTTCCTGTCGGTTCATCAGCCAATACCAACTCTGGAGAATGTAATAATGCTCGGGCCAAGGCCACCCGTTGCTGTTCGCCGATACTCAATTTGGACGGCACATGATGCAGCCGGTGACCGATATTAAATTTCTCTAACAATTCGCGGGCTCGATCCCCGTTTGATTCACCGCCGGACGATCTGTTCGCCAGATCTCCTATCAATACATTATCCAACACATTGAGGTAGGGGATCAAATGAAACTGCTGGAAAACAAAACCCACGTGTTCGGCACGAAAAGCAGCCTGCCCCTCAGCTTTTAATTCATAAGGGTTTTTCCCCGCGATTTCGATCACCCCCTCATCCGGAGATAACAAAGCTCCCGTCATCAATAACAAAGTCGATTTTCCGCAGCCACTCGGCCCATGCAAAGCGACAAAATCTCCCGCACAAATCTCAAAAGAAACGTCATTGACCGCATGTACCTCCTCCTCGGTGGTCACAAACCTTTTATGCAAGCCTTCTGCTTTTACGGCTATTGGTTGATTATCAGTCATAGCGTAACACGTCTGCTGGATCTTTTTGAGCTGCCATTAATGAAGGCAACCAGGCGGACACCGCCGCCAAAACGGGAGCCGCGAGCAAAAGCCATGCACACTCGCTCACGCTGATCACCTCGGCCAAAGTGATGCCATGGAAAAAACGTTCCTTCAGCAAAGGATAAATCACGGCAAAAAACACCGCCCCCAGCGAAGCCCCCAACAAACCCGCCACCACCGCTCTGGAAAGAAAAGCCGTCAGAATAATTTTCGAACTCACCCCGATCGCTCGCAACACCCCGATCTCCGTCACCCGCTCACGCACATTCATAAACGCCAACATCGCAATCCAAGCCATCGCAAACAACAATACGATCGGCAGTAAAACACCCGCAAACCGTTCCCGCTCTGCACTCGCCTGTTTGCGGTGCTGCTTGGCCGTGGCAATTTGCTTTTGCGCCGTTGCTTTGGCCTTGGTCCGGGATTCCGCACGAGCCAAAGCCGTGCTTCCGGTTTCGGTGATTTGGGTGTTTGGCAAAATCTGCATCAACTCAGCCCGAATCTCTCCCAGGCGATCCAGCGTCGCGCAGTTGCATTCGAGCGCCTGGATCGCATTGATCAGTCCCTTTTTACCTAACAACTCCTGACACTCAGTGAGGTTCATCCAAATCGTGATATCATCCTTACTGCCTCTTTCTGGATAAGCTTTGCTCAACTTGAACGACTTACCCTTGAACATCAACTCATCGCCCGGCTTCAAGCCCAAACTGCGGTGCAGTTCATAACCGAGCACCAACTCTCCTTTTTTCACCGGATCGATCAACGGTGATTTAGGGTCCCGATGCGCCAACGGCACTTCGCCGCGCACTCCGATCAAAATCACATTACGCTTTTTTTCCGGCCACTCCAGCTTCTGGGTCAGGCTGGGAAGCAAATGATTGACCGTCACAATTTTTGAGTTCGCTAGGATCGTCGCATACTCTTCAGGCATCGTCTTGGACGCATAACCCTGGTCATAGACTTCACTCATATCCTGATCCTTGGGGAAAATGTAGATATTAAAACCCAGCCCCTTCATCGTTTTGCGGATATCATCCTCCAACTGCTTCATCTCCTTCTCAGTATCCGCTTCCATCTTGGCGATGAGCTCATCCGAGTTCAATTCGAAAGATCGCATCGCCGCTAAAGTTGCCAGCACACACACAACCGCCAACGCCGCGCCCAGCAAAGCGAGAAAAAAGTTCGTCTTGCGGTGAAAAATTTCCCGCAGTACCAATCGACTCAAATTCATATCAGTCGGCGTTCTTTTTGAGCATTACCGTTCCCGCACCGATCACCACGATCACTACACCGACAATCAATATCAAGGGCATCAACGGCATCCCTTGTTGTTCCGCTTGCTCGGCATTTTGCTCAGAGGATTCGCCTGCTGTTCCGCCTTCAGCCTCTTGGCCGTCTTCACCTGCTTGACTACCCGCGCTTCCCCCGTCCTCAGCATCAGCCGCCTGCTCAGTCGTCACTTCCCCCAACACCGTCGCTCCGCCTTGCGGCGCTGCTGCAGCGTGACTGCCTTCCATCGAATGACTGCCCTTGTTTTTTGCCATCAAAGCCGCCGTGCCTTCCAAAGGTGGTAGCATTTTATCAATGATCACCTGACTGCCCTCCATCGCCGCGTCCCAATCCATTGCCACCAGCAAATCAATGCCCGGGTTCTGATCCTTCACCTCACAGGAACAAGCCCCCGTCAGATAAGCCGAATGCTCAATGACATTATCGTAATTAAGCCCCAGCCCGATCAAAGGCTCCAAAATCCGCCCACGACCAAAAACCGGAAACGCCATGGGTTCTTTGGAATACTCACCCAAGTCATCCTCCAGATTCAGCAACATCTGCAAAAACACTTCCTCCTCCACATCAAGCCGCGAGATCCTCAACACGGAAAAACCAATTTTCAGCGGCACATCCGATTGCAAAATATTCGCTTCATCCCCGGGACGCATCTCTTTCTGTTTCTCAGTATCATTTTTTCCCACCACTCCGTCAGGCAAAGTCAGTTTTTTCGAGGCTTTGGCAGCATGCTCAATCAAAGCCTTTTCCGCAGCATCATCCTTTTTAGGGTCGCCACTTTCCACTAACAACCATGTAGCCGACTCGCCAGTTAAAATCCGCTTGACCAATTCTTTCCGCAATGGCGATTGCACTATCTTACCAGCGTTCTCTATCGTCGCGTCCCCGCTCCAAATAGGCTTGGTCAAAAAACCACGCATTTTGCCCGGATAAAAAAGATCCAACCGAGCCACACTGCTGTTATTCTCTCCTTCAGCATCCACCTTGACCGTTATATTGGCAGGAAAATCCTGATCGAGTGCGGCATCGCGCAAAGCTTTTAACGCCGCCTCTTCCGCAGGTTTCAACCCACCTTGAGCCGGCACACAAATCAACTCGTAAGCATCCGCCGGCCAGCGCTCCAAGGCATAGCGGAAAACCGGAACCTGACAGGCCAACAAAATTCCCCCGGCGGTTAAGCTCAAAAGCAAAACCAGAGTGAAAAGCCTCTGGGGTGGAGTGATTGAACGGGGGGATATCTTCATAACAAACGCTGCGTGCTAATCTGACACCCTACCGGCTCAAGTTCAAGCGCACTTTGCAGAGAAATCTGACGCGTTCCTCCCAGTGAACCTTACTCGATTTTTCACCCAACTTCACACCTTTCACTGAAAGAACTAACTATGCGAGGCCGCGATCGCTCTATCGATGTCCAAATCCCCCCTCCACCCACACTCGAGTGAGAACAGTGAAAATTAAAAAAAATCTATTTTTACTCACACTACATGACAAAAATATTCCAACCACAACCGGAATGCAGTGTAGATAGACGGAGTCAAATTGCACTGATTATCACTGATAGAGAGGAAGCAGTAAGTTGAGAAAATATTATAACATCAGTGTTTCCTAGTGCCCATCAGTGGTTAAATCCTTCAATTTTAAAAAATGTAGTATGCTTTTTTCTACATCACCCCTCACTTCGGGAAAATAGGAGTGAAATTCCACAACTGATTCAACAAACCCTTCGGCTGAGCCACCGCATCCTGTAGTTTCCCCTTGTAGATCACCCGAATCACATAACCCAAATCCCGTTCAGGCTGAACCGCCCCCCCTTCCATCCGCGGCGGCAAATCATACAAAAACTCCATCACCTCAGCCTGCTCAATCGTCCAGTCAGGCAGAATCGAGATCCAATTCACATCCGGCGCCCCCGATTGGATCAAATGAACCCTCTCCGCATCCGCCAGATCAAAAAAGAACACTTGGATCTCCACTTGGGAGGGGTCTATTTTTTCGCCTTCCTTTTTCTTTGTGACCTTCTCCTTTTCCTTGTCCTCCTCTTCACTACCACTTTTTTTGCCGCCTAGTTTCGCCCTCCTGCGCTCAATCGGCAAAACCAGACGCAGACGCCGTGTCTCCTTTTTCTCCCGCGCCGCCTCGCCTCCCTCCAAATCAATTTGCAGCGACAAATCCACTTCTCCAACCTGCAACAGCGCCTGACTGCTTTTTTCCTGGCTTTCACGCCTTTTGATCTCCGCCTCAATGAATTCCACATAACGTTTCACCCCCTCGGCCACCAACTTGGCGACCTTGGCCACATCCAACTCACGCCCCAACTCAAGCTGGATCACCGGATAGTGCGCCGCCTGCAGTGCCCGACTGCGACCAAAACGAATACCCGCATCCTTTGCCCCGGCACCCGCGACAATCTGCCCTTGAATCAGGGTCGCCAACGCCAGGTTCTCCGCATCAAACAAATTACCCGCATAAACCGTCTGCTCACCTTTCGAAATCGAATTACCCACATGCACCGGCGCCCCCGCCGAAGCAAGGATCACCGAACGCACCTCGTCTTTGGACAACCCCTTCGCCCCAGCCACCACCCGTAACATCAGCGAGCCTCCCACCCCTCCGGAATGGCGTTCTTTCATCGCCACCGGTTGTCCCGGCAATGTCACTCCCCACGGCCCCGACGCCGTTCCCACTCGCACCTGCACATTTTCGATCCGCAAATGCTCACGCAACAGCTCGATCAATACATCCGCATTGGCCACTCCTTCTCCCGAAGCATTTTCAATCAAAATATGCCTTACCGAACTCGGCTGCATGTGACTGGTCGGTCTGAAAATCAAATCCATCACCCCGCGCAGATCCGCTACCGAAACAATCGCCGTCCTGCCCTTGCCCTCAATCGGATACTGCAATTCATAGCGCAGCCCGTTGATTTTAAACTCCCGGCTGCCCAATTTCGCTTTCAGTACCACCGCAGAGCTATACAGCAAAACCTGCCCGCTACGCACTTCCGTTTTACGAAAACCGTACATCTTGGCCACGTTCTCCACCGTCACATAAGGCCGGTAGTGCCTCATCACCACCCCCCACTTCGCCGTTTGATCCGCCCCCTGCGCCAGAACCGCCGCCCAACAGAAAATCAGCAGCCCTAAAAGGCCGCTTTTACGCAGGCCCAAACCAGGCCTGACACTCTTTTGGATTTCATCAAATCGAATCATCAAAGTCCATTCTACGCAGAACTTGCCTAGAACACACAATTAATGCAAGAAAATCCTAGACTAGCCCCTTGCTCCTTAGTAGCATTCCGCGTGAAAAACATCACCGAAATGCTCAAAGCCAATCGCTCGGATGACCTTGCTCAACAGCAGGCCGTCGTTACCGAGCTGTTTCCCGCCGAGCTGCTGGGTGATGACCTGGCGGGGATCGAAACCGCCATCGCCGATCAGGCTGAAGCTTTCGACCCTGCCGTTGCGCCGTATATTTCCTACATCTGCAATACCAAAGGCAAACGCATCCGTCCGGTGCTGACCTTTTTATCCGGGGGAGCCACCGGCGGCAATACCGAAGCTCACACCAAGCTCGCCACTACTTTAGAGCTGATCCACATGGCCACCCTCGTCCATGACGACATCATCGACGAAGCCGAAATCCGTCGCCAGGCCCCCACTGCCAACGCCAAATGGGGAGCATCGCTCAGCGTTTTGCTTGGAGACAGCCTATTTGCGCAAGCCCTGCTGCTTTCCACCGAATTTAACGACGCTTCCATCGGTCGCTCCATCGCCCAGTCCACCAAGGACGTCTGCACCGGAGAGATCATCCAGACCCAACGCCGCTTTGACTTCCAACTTTCCCGCGAAGATTATTTCGAAATCATCCGCTTGAAAACCGCCGCCCTTTTTGCCTCCGCGATGGAACTCGGAGCAAGGCTCAATAATCAAAGTGAAGCCGTGCAAGAGCAATTGCGTGATTACGGCATGAAAATCGGCACCGCTTATCAGATTTACGACGACTGCCTCGACCTCACCGGGGACGAGGCCACTGTGGGCAAAACCCTGCGCACCGACCTCAACAAAGGCAAGCTCACCTTACCTATTCTCAACCTGATCGATCAAGCCTCATCCGCACAACGAGCCAAGCTCAACAAATTGCTGATCCAAAAAGAAGCCATCGACATCTCCACCCTAGGCAGCATCGCCGACTACGAAGGCTCAATCGAGTCCGCCGTGCAAACCGCCAAAGATCTCGTCAACGAAGCCCGCGAGTGCCTCGAATGCCTTGAAGACAACGACTACACCGACGCCCTCGGCCAAATCACCCTCTACCTCGACGGCCTGCTCGACAGCTGCTGCGAAGGCTGAAACGCCCCCCGCCACCCCCAAATCGTAAAACAAGAACAAATTTAAATGGGGTCTGACCTCATTTACTTCATTTAAATCCTTGTGCCTCCCACAATTCAACCCGCCGCCCGACACAAGAATAATACTTCAATAGGCCTGACCCATTCTATGCCGACTTGACCCATTCTATGCCGACTCCGTTGATACCGTCCCAATCCTTTCTTATCTTATCCGCGCCCATCCCACGAAATCCTCGGTAAAAAAAACTCAAGCTCGGAACTAATCGTTTAATTCGCCTTTATCAGCGGTTCTCATTTCCCCCGCACATCGAGCTCCTCAAAGCCCAGTAGCCTGAACACCTGCTGCTCTCCCACCCGGAAATCATCCGCTCCCGGATCCTTTAAGCTCGGATCCAGCACCATACTGCCACGCTCCACCCCCCGTGCCCTCTGCTCGCGCAAAAATTCCTCCGCCCAATTTTTATCCGCGGAGTTGAAATACAAGTTATAATCCGATTGGCACGAACTCAAAGAAGCCGGCGCTTGCACTCGTCCTCCACGCTTCCAGCCCTTTTGATGTTCATACAAAATCACCTGCCCCGCCTCCCGCGATACAAATATATTGCGCTGCACCCGTGATCCTTTCACCGGCGCCCCGCTGAAAACCAGATATCCCCGCTGATGAATCACCGGCTTCCCCTCCGGAGTCCCCGATCTCAAATCATAAATGATATTATTGAGAATATCATTTCTCCCTTTGCTTATAATCCCCTCCCCACACACCCGAGCGATCACATTTTTTTCGATCACCACCCCATGCTGGTCATCATCACAGCGAATCGCCGCATTCATATTCGCCGTTATCACATCATGAATAAAATTATGCCTTACCCGGTTGCCCTTACCCGTGCCTGACACATAAATCGCATTACCGTCCCCCATCACTTCCATGCAATGCGAAATATCATTGTAGGCAATCATATTAAAACGCCCATGCATCAACGGCTCTCGCTTCAACCAACTGCGTTCCTCACCCTCCAGTAACAAATTCAACTCATCCCAGCGCACTGTGCGACTCGACTCCTTACGCCCTTCTCGATCCAGTTGAGTCCGTCCGCTCACCACGATCGCCGTATAGGGCACATGATGAATCCGATTTCGCACGACCTGGTTCATCCCGCTTTGCCAAATGAAAATCGCCGGAGAATGTTTCCATACGCGCCCAATATGATGCATTTCATTATCAGCAATCACATTAGCCTTATTAACGTCCTTCATCCCCAATCCATAACCCGCCATCAACACCCCCACCCCTCCAAGTTGGGAAAACTCACAGCGCCTTACTTCATTACGCTGACAGTGCAAATCCAAGCGAATCCCAGCCGCTCCACTGTCCACAAAACGACACTGGGTAAAGCTGCAATCCTCCGCACCTCGCAGACGAACCATCGCCGAAGCTTGATCATGCATTTCCCAATCATGCTGCAAGCCCCTACCGGACTTACTCGCACCCCAGGCAAAAGCATTGGTCTGGGTAAAAGCCAAACGATGAAAACTCAATCCCTTCACCGGTCGGTCCCGTAAGTCCGTCTCATCAACTTCCCCCTCAATCAGTATCAACTGCGTCACCCGCCCCGCCATCACCTGCTTGCCCGGCTTCCCCCCTTCTATCGGCCACAAATACAGCTTCCCTTTTTTCACATCGTGAACCCATTCACCAGGTTCATCCAACACCGCCAACACATTCTCCACCCACAAACTTCCCTCAGGAAAATAAGCGGCAGGCGGCGGCACCATTGCATAGGTCGCCGGCTCTCTCGTTTTGATCAATCCGCTTTCACCATCCACACTCTCCACCGACAGCCGATTCATAACCCATGGGTATTTGGGCACCAACTCGATCTCAGCCCCAGCAAGATTCCCCAGCTTGTTCACCCAAGCCTTAGACAAATACAAATGCCGCTGATCAATCGCCCGCCGAAAACGATACGGCACATCAGCGGGAGGTTTGGCCAATGACTGCATCCCCTCACTGCGCGCTCGAGGCAGCATTTCCCTTCCATCAAACAGGGTCCGTATCTGCACCCATCCCTGCGGCACATCCATCTGCCAGACATTCGCCATCTCACTCTGCCTCCATTCCCCCGGCAAGGGACTTGCCCCACTCAACACGGCATTCTCTCCTGGATAACTCGCATACACCACCCGCGATCCGGCGCCTGCACTGTCTTGTAGAGAAAATACCACCGTTCTCTCCATGTGATAAGTCCCCCCACGCAGCCACACCCGGATTTCTTTCCCCTGGCCTCTGTTCACCTGCCGCACCGCATCTCTAGCCCGCTGCAAAGTAGCAAAAGGAGCCGACTCACTGCCCGCCTGCTGATCATCACCATTCACCGCAACAAAAAACTCCACCTTCTCTGCTGCCGATACCTGCCACCCGACGCCCATCATCAGGCAGCCACCGAGCAGACTCAAAAAACATCTCCCCCCTTTTCGCCCCCCCTGGCCGATCTCTTTAAACCATGAAACCATATCCGTCACAATAAGCTAAACTCATTGCCGATCAGCCAAAAAAATGCCACCTTGCCCCATTATGAAATCCACCCCTCAAGAATCCAACCTTTCAGCCCTCGGCCGCCGCGACCTTTTACTCTCAGCCGGAGCCATCGTCGGTGGCCTGGCCTGCGCCACAGCTCCCAGCCTACAGGCACAAAAAAAGCCTTCCACCAAGCCCTTCACCTATTGCCTCAATACCAGCACCATTCGTGGGCAGGAACTCACTATCGAAGAGGAAATTGACGTCGCCGCCAAAGCTGGTTATGACGCCATCGAACCCTGGTTCCGCAAAATCAATCCCTACATTGAAAAAGGCGGCTCACTGAAAGATCTGCGCAAACGCATCGACGATCACGGCCTGCAAGTGCCCAGCTCAATCGGGTTTGCCAAATGGATCGTCGACGACGACAAAGTTCGCGCCGCCGGCCTCGAAGAAGCCAAACGCGACATGGACACCATCGCCCAACTCGGCGGCACACGTCTCGCAGCTCCTCCCGTGGGCGCCACCAAAGAAGCCGGCCTCGACTTACACCGTGCCGGCGAGCGCTACCGCGCCCTGTTGGAACTCGGTGACAAAATGGGTATCGTGCCCCAGGTCGAAGTCTGGGGATTTTCCAAAAACCTCTACCGCCTGTGTGACTCCGCATCCGTCGCCATCGCCGCCGACCACCCCAAAGCCTGCGTGCTCAGTGACGTTTACCATCTCTATAAAGGCGGCTCAGCCTTCGAAGGCTTGCGCCAACTCGGCCCTCAATGCCTGCAAGTCATCCACATGAATGACTACCCCGATATCCCACGTAATAAAATCGGCGATGCCGACCGGGTCTTCACCGGCGACGGCATCGCCCCTCTCGGCCAGGTCTTTGATATCTTCTCCGCCGTCGGCGCCCACCCTGTACTCTCCCTCGAACTTTTCAACCGTGACTACTGGAAAATGGACGCCTACAAATGCGCCAAAATGGGACTCGACAAATTAAAAGCCAGCGTAGCCAAATACACTTAATTAGTCCTCACACCCTCGGCGTGATCCGTCTCTTAGCGATCCCCTGAAACCTCGCTTTGCCAGAGATATCTCCCTGGCGAAAAATATTAAGCAAAATCCCTATCCCCGCCATCACCGCCATCAAAGCCGATCCGCCATAAGAAATAAACGGCAAGGGCAAACCTGTGTTAGGCAGAACCGAAGTCGTCACCCCGATATTCACCACCGCCTGCAAACTGATAAAACTCACAATGCCAACTCCCAGCATCGTGCCAAAACGATCACGTGCGTGAAAGGCAATGGTCAGCCCCGCCACAGAGATCAATAAAAAAGCAAACACCACCGCCAAGGTCACCCTCAAACCCAGCTCCTCCCCGATCATCGGAAAAATAAAATCCGTATGAGCAAAAGGCATGTACAACATCTTTAATCTGCCCGACCCCAGCCCCATACCTTCCACGCCCCCCGAACCCAAAGCCATCAAAGCCATCCACTGCTGCAAGCCCACCCCCGAGCGATGCAAGTCCGGATGTAAAAAGGCCGTCAATCGTTCCATTTTATCCGGACGCTCTAAAACCATCAAAGTGAATGCTCCTACCGCAAGCGCACTGCTCATCGCCAGGTATTTCCAATCCGTCCCCCCCACAAACATCAACACAAAAACCACCGCAGAAAGAATCACCGTGGTTCCCAAATCCACCTCGAATAAAACCAAAGCCACCATCAGGCCCGAGATCAATCCCGGGAACAACAGCCCGGATCTGAACGGTTTGCCCTCATCAAAATAACGCGCAAACCAGTGCGCCATTACCACCACCATCGCCAGTTTTGCCAACTCGGAAGGCTGCAAGCTGAACACCCCGGCGATATTGATCCAACGACTTTCACCATTAAGCGTCTGCCCGACTCCCGGCACAAAACACAAGGCCAGCAACAGAATGCAAATCCCATAAATCAACCACACCATCTTCTGCAACAGATGATAATCAATGTTAGCCATCATCATGCAGACCATGCCACCAAGAACCACCCACACCAGCTGGCGCTTGACATCGTAATAGACATCCTCACTGGGCACATCGATACCAAACACACTCGTGCTCACTAACATAACGACGCCGACCCCCAGCAGAAAAACCACCGCAGCCATCATCACCTGTGCACTCCACTTAGTCATGATATCGTTATTTTCTTGAGTGAAAAAAGCCCCTTCGAAAGCAGCTTGAACAGATGCCTATTTAGCAGAAATTTTCAAGACCTGTCCCACTTGCAACAACTCAGGTCTGTCCAATTTGTTCAATGACATCAAGGTAGAATAACCAACCCCGGTCTTGCGGGCAATCGAATACAAATTATCACCCGATTTCACCGTGTAAGTCCCCCCCTTGTTCGACGAAGGAACCGTATTTTTCTTTTTCACCACTACAGGTTTGGCCACGATTGCCTTCACCGGCTTACTTACCTTGGCTACATGTCCCACTTTGGGAGCCGTCTTTGTCGCTGAACTCCCGACCGGCTTTGCCTTCAGCACTTGTTTAGGCGCAGCAAAGTTATCCTTATTCACCGCATCCTTGCCATTGCCCACAACTAAATCCTTTTTCTCAGGAACTGTCAGCCATTTGCCCGCGTAAAGTTTGTCCCCCGTATGCAGATCATTCAAACGCCTCAACTCAGCCACACTCACCCCCTGGTCACGGGCGATACTCACCAAAGTCTCCCCATCGGAAACCCGGTAAACCGACATGCCCTGACGCGATGGGTCCGCTACGATCACAGGATTCCTGCGCTCCACTTTCAACGGCTCTTTCACCGCCTGTTTGACCGGAGCGGCATTAACTGATACCGCCAATTCCTTGGCTGCTGATTTTTTCGATTTTTCATCCAGCTGTTTGTCATCGATCCCACTGGTATCGGTTATAGCCGCTGGTGACGAAGCTTTTTCGATCATTTTGAACGCTAGAATTCCACCCACTGCAACCAAATGCAAAATCAAAACAATGGTGAAAACCCGGGTCAACTTCACTTCGGCTCCATCGAGGTACCATTCGGGTTCATCGCTCACATGCGCCGGCAAGCGCTGGGTTCCTTTAAACAAAGATCCCATCAGTCCGCGACTTGTTGATCCTCCTCTTTTTCTTCTCTTTGTTTTTTTCATACTTGTTCTCCTATTTGGGGTTTGATCTGTTTGACAAAATCCTTAAAACACTCACCGCGCTCAACGTAACCACTGAACATATCGAAGGACGAAGTACCCGGCGAAAACAGCACCACCTGCCCGCTTTTTGCTGCTTTAAAAGCACTCTCAACTGCCTGCTGCAGAGAATCTGCTTTTTGACAAGGCACCCGGTCTTGCCACACAGCTAAGATCGAATCCGCCACTTCTCCAATAGCCAAGACCTGATCCACATGAGCCGTGACCCGCTCCGTGATCTCGCTATAATCCAAGCCCTTGTTCTTGCCTCCTACAATCAGCACCACTTTTTCATCCTGACCACGCAACGAGCTCTCCAAAGCATGCAAATTGGTCGCCTTGGAGTCATTGACAAAAACCACCCCGTCGATTTCAGCCACCTTTTCACAGCGGTGGGCCGGCGCTTCATATTCCAACAAAGCGTCGTTCATATCCTCAAAAGCAATGCCCAGAGCATGCGCTGCCGCCATCGCCGCCATCATATTTTCAGCATTGTGACGCCCGTGCAATTTGCCCGACGTAAAATCCACCAGCGCCTTGCCGTGATAAAAAATTTCCCCCGCCTCATAAGTAAAGTCCGCCTGCGCACCAAAAGCGCTGAAACGAACCGTCTGCGCGACAATCCCCTCCGGCACATCTTCCGCATTCACAATAGCCGTATCATGCGGGTTTTGATTTTCAAAAATCCGCAACTTGGCCCGACGGTATTCATCCAGCGAGTGGTAACGATCCATGTGATCCGGAGCAAAATTCATCCACACACTCACCTGCGGACAAAAACGATCGATCTCTTCCAATTGAAAAGAGCTGACCTCCAATACCACCACATCCCAGGCATCCTCCAAAGCCACCTCCGAATAAGCCTTGCCATAATTACCCGCTGCCACCGCCCGCTTGCCATTTGCATTCAACAGATGCGTTAGCAGCTCAGTGGTAGTGGTCTTGCCGTTGGTTCCCGTGATCGCCACCACCGGACGCTCGTCGCGTTGAAACGCAAACTCGATTTCACTGATCATCGACGCCCCCGTTGCGAGGAAACTTTTCACCAAGTCCGTCTCCCGGTCAATGCCCGGACTCACCACAATCAAATCAACATCCTCAGGTGCCTTCAAAGCCTCCGAGCCACAACACATTTCAATACCAACCACTCGCAAATCCTCTCGAGTATCAAAAAAACGCTCCGCCTCGGCAGTGTCAAAAATACATACCAAAGCCCCGCCGGCCAAAGCCAGACGTGCGGCGGCGATGCCACTCGCACCCCCTCCCAACACAGCTATTTTTTTGCCTTGGTCTTTCATTTTAACGAATCTTCAAAGTCATCAAACCCAACAATGCAAACATGATCGAAATAATCCAAAACCGAGCGATCACTTTACTCTCCTTCCACCCCATCAGCTCAAAGTGATGATGAATCGGAGCCATCCTGAAAATACGCTTGCCGGTGAGCTTGAAGCTCAACACCTGCAAAATGACCGATACCGCTTCCAATACAAACACCCCGCCTACGATCACCAACAAAATTTCCTGCTTGGCACAAATCGCGATCATCGCCAGCAAACCTCCAATCGCCAGTGAACCGGTATCCCCCATGAAAACTTGCGCCGGGTGGCAGTTGAACCACATAAAACCCAGACCCGCGCCCACCATCGCCGCACAAATAATCGTCAACTCACCCACCAGAGCCTGATGCGGCAACAGCAAATAATTCGCCGCCACGGCATGCCCGGTCACATAAGTGAACAACGCATATGCCATCGCCGATGACAGCATGCAACCTGTCGCCAAACCATCCAGACCATCCGTCAAATTCACCGCATTGGAACTCCCAATAATAACCACCGCCATGAACAAATAAGCGAACCAGCCCATATCATTGATCACCGGTTCTTTGAAAAACGGTACATACAGTTGTTTCATGTGCTCCGCCGTCTCAGGATGCACCGAGAGGAAATGAATCGCAGCCACCGCTACCAAAAACTGCACCAACAGCTTCACTTTGCCATGCACCCCCTCTGACGTTTTTTTGGTGACTTTCAAATAATCATCGACAAAACCCAAAGTTCCCAAAGCAGCACCGACAAACAGCACCGCCCAGATCATCGGATTATCGAGCCGCGCCCACAACAAAGTCGAAACAATCACCGACCCAATCAGCAACACCCCTCCCATCGTTGGTGTGCCCCCCTTGCCACCGTGCAATTCCGCCAATTTATGCACCTCGCTGGCTTGACGGATGGGTTGACCTGCTTTCAAAGAGATCAGTTTCAAAATCACCCGGTTTCCCAACAACAGGCACAACAGAAAAGCCAGCATACAAGCTCCCGCTACACGGAAAGTCTGCGACTCAAAAAGCCTCAGCGCCGAGAAATGCTCACTCCATTCATGCAAATAATACAACATCCGTTTTTCAGTCGTTTAAAATTTTGATCACTTTTTCCATTCCCGCAGAACGGCTGCCTTTAACCAACAAAAGATCGCCCGCACTCAGGTTCTGCTGCAAAAACAGCCCGGCCTGGTCACAATCCGCAAATTTCTTCACCTCCACTTTTCCCTCCAGCGACTCAGCCATCAAAGCAGGCAAATCCCCCACCGTCACCAACAACACAACCCCTGCCCGCGCCACCTCCTTCGCCAAAGCACGGTGCTCACTCTCCGCATGCTCACCCAGTTCCGCCATCACCCCCAGGGCCGCACAACGCCGTCCCTCACACGGCAAAGTTGCCAGAGTTTGCAAGGCCGCCACCATCGAATCCGGATTGGCATTATAACTGTCGTCCAAAACTTCAACGCCATTTATCTGCCGTTGCTGCAATCGCCCACCCGTCAATTTTGCATCAGCAAGCCCTGTGGCAACATCCGACCAATCCACTGCCATCACCCTGGCCACCGCAGCAGCCAACAAAGCATTCACCACCATGTGACGCCCGGGCACATCAATCTGCACATCACAGCATTTGCCATCGCCATCGACGATCTCAAATCGAGTGCCACTTGCCGTTTCAACTAAATTCTCAGCACGCAAGTCACCACAAGCGATTCCCACCGTCATCAGCGTCGCTCGACTACGTGCGGCAATGCTTGGGGTAAAAGCATCGGCCTCCGGCATGATCAAAAACCCATGCCCGGGCAAACTCTCCGCCAGCATGCCCTTCTCTTCAGCGATCGCTTCCCTCGATTTCATGTGCTCCAAATGAGCCACCCCCACGTTAGTGATCACTCCGATATCCGGCCCGGCGATCTGCGCCAACAGCTCGATTTCACCTGGATGACTCATCCCCATTTCCCACACCCCTACCCGGTCAGCGGCTGCCGTCGACAACACCGTCAACGGCAGGCCAATGTGATTATTCAAATTCCCCGCAGTCGAGCTGACCTCATGGACTTGCTGCAAAATCGACTTGATAAAATCCTTGGTGCTGGTTTTCCCATTGCTACCCGTCACCCCCACCACTTGAAAATCACTCAAACTCTGACGATACTTCCTCGCCCATTGCTGCAGCGCCACCAGCGTATCCTTGACATGAATCACTGCTCCCGCCAGCTGCTCAGTATCAGCCGTCAACTGACTCATCAGAACTCCACTCGCTCCGTTCTGCTGCGCCTGCACCACAAAGTCATGCCCTTCAAAACTCTCCCCCGTCAAAGCCACGTAAAGATCCCCCGACGCCAACGCACGCGTATCCTTGGAAACCCCTGTCACCAAATCAGCAGGCCGCCCCTGAATCAAAATCCCGCCGCACATTGCCGCGATGTCACCTAAGGACAAAGGTCTCATTCTCCATCCCTCCTCTCTTCATCAAACTTTCCGCTCTCGAACTCTTCTTCCGCCAGACGCTCCTCTTCCAAACGCTCCTGCTCGATTTCCTCCGCGCGCTCCTCCACCGTTGCCGCAATGTAGTTCCGCGCCATCTTCCTATCATCAAAGTCATGCCTCACCCCGTCGATTTCCTGATAGTCCTCGTGTCCCTTGCCCGCGATCAAAACAATATCCCGCGCTCCAGCCATATCAATAGCCGCACGAATCGCCTTGCGCCGGTCGACGATCACCTGATGCCGTCCTCGCTTCATTCCCGCCACCACCTGCTCAATGATATCTTCCGGATTCTCACTGCGCGGATTGTCCGAAGTGACAATAGCCAGATCGCTCAACTCCGCCACCGCTTGCCCCATCTTGGGCCGCTTGTCACGATCACGATCCCCACCGCAGCCAAACACCGTAATGATACGCTCAGGCTGCAAGTCCTTCAAAGTAAGCAAAGCCTTCTCGATCGCATCCGGAGTGTGTGCGTAGTCCACATACACCCGGAAATTCGTCTGCCGACCGCCCACCGATTCCAAACGTCCGGGGATCTGCGGTGCATTGGCTAGATTGGCAACCGCCTCGCGAAGATTTAAATTCAAACCCTGGGCGGCCGCCAGAGCCGCCAGAGTATTATAAACATTAAAACTGCCAATCAAAGGTGTGCGCACCAACATCGAGCGCCCCTTCATCTCCAGTTGAAAAACCGTGCCATCCAGATTGGAGCGAATATTCGAAGCTCGAAAATCACAAGCCGCCCCCATTCCATAAGTAATCACTTCCAACTTGGGGAAACCGATATCCACCAGGCGTTTGCCAAAACTGTCGTCAGCATTCACCACCATCACCGCTTGCTCACCCGGCAAATTCGAACGCCGCTGCTGGCTCATCAAATCAAACAAAGCCTTTTTCGCCTTGAAGTAGGATTCCATGTCACCATGATAATCCATGTGATCCTGGCTTAGATTAGTGAACACCCCCACCGCATAACGCACCCCGTCCACCCGGTGTTGAACCAAACCATGCGACGAAACTTCCATCACCGCTCCGCGACACTGCTCTTCCATCATCTGCGCCAACAAGCTCTGAATCTCCACCGATTCCGGTGTGGTATGCGAAGCCGTCAACCACTGCACCCCCGTCTCCACCCCGGTCGTGCCAATCAATCCACAACGACGCCAGACACTCTTCATCAAGTGATGCAATAAATAAGCCGTGGTGGTTTTGCCGTTGGTTCCGGTGATCCCAACCACGGACAGATCTGCCGAAGGCTCTCCGTAAAACACATCCGCTGCCAAAGCCATCGCCACCCGCCCATCCTGCACCTGCACCCACGGCACCACCGCATCCGGTGGAGGTGGATCCTCTGCCATCACCGCCACCGCTCCCGCTGCGATCGCTTTGTCGATATACAAATGCCCGTCCACATCCTCACCCCTTAAAGCCACAAACAACTGCCCGGCACCAACCTTACGGGAATCATAAGCAATCCCTGTGATATCCGTTTCCAGCACACCACTGGTGCTCTTGACAAACAAATCTTCTATTAATTCCTTAAGCTGCATCTTTCTAAAATTTATTCCCCTTTTGTATCAGACGACACCAAGTCGGTCTTAGTCATCGTTGGAGGGATATTCAAATAAGTCACCGTCTCCTTCGCCAATTTGGCAAAAATCGGAGCCGCAATCGTTCCACCATAAAGTTTGATCCCGGTAGCGTGGGGGTCATCGACCATCACCAAAGCCGTGAATTGTGGATTCTCAGCTGGCAAAAATCCCATGAACGAAACCACATACTGCCCCGGCAGATAGCCCTTGCCCCCGGGAGCCGCTTTACGTGCCGTGCCCGTTTTTCCCCCCACCGAATAACCTTCCACCTTGGCTCTTCTGGCCGTGCCCTTGTCCGAGACCACTTTCACCATCGCATCCCTCATCTGCTGAGCTGTTTTTTCACTGATCACCCGCCTCAACACCTGGGGCTTGAACTCCTCAACCGTGCGCCCGTTGTGATCCTTTATCCTCCTGACCAGCATCGGTTTCATCAACTCGCCGCCATTGGCCACCACCCCCAATGCCGTCGCCATCTGTATCGGAGTGACTCCTACCTCGTAACCACGCGACATACTGGCAAACGAAGGCCGGCTCCATCTCTCCGGAGGAAAAATACGCCCGGAAATCTCTCCGGTTAAAGTGATTTCAGTCTTTCTCCCAAAACCATATTTCTGCATATATTCAAAAAATGATTTTTTGCCCACCATTCTCGCAATTTTGTAAATCGCAATATTGCTCGACTTCATAAACGAATCCTCAACACTCATCGTCCCGTAAGGGTGGTGATCATTGACCTGCAAACCTCCGCTATTATAAGACCCCCATTCGCAATGAATCGGCGTATGCGGGCTCACCACTCTTTTCTCCAACGCCGCCGATAGAGCGACCATTTTAAAGGTCGACCCCGGTTCATACATGTCAGAAATAGCGATATTCTTACGTTGGCCCTCACGCGTGCTCAGATCAAAATGAGGACGGCTCGCCATCGCCAATACCGCTCCGCTGAACGGATCCATGATCACTGCTGTCATTTTTTCCGGAGTGTATAACTTCCACGCCTCCTCCACCACTTGCTCCAAACGTGTCTGCAAACCCATGTCAATCGTCAACTCGACATCCAAACCATTGCGTGGTTCCACCGTTTCACGGCGAAATGCCAGGATCTCCCGCCCGCGACGGTCACGCTCGATATTACGATAACCGTCCTCGCCCTTCATCTGGTCATCAAAAGCCTTTTCCAGCCCTTCTTTCCCATCCCCCTTCTCATTCACATAACCAATGACATGAGTCAGCACATGGGGGCTCGGATAAAAACGGCGTGAACTTGTTTTAAAATAAATCCCGCCCACTCTCTCACTTGTCATAACGTCAGCAATGCGCTGACGCTCATCTTCCTCCAAGCCCTTCAACAAGATCACCTCCCCTTGCTCTTTCGACCGCAACAATTGGCTCATTTCTCTCCGCGATATCCCCAAAGGATCCGCCATCACCGAAACCAAACGCTGCAGGTACTTCTCCGTGACCTGCTCCGGAGAATACTTTTTCCGTAAGGCCCGTGGCCCCATCCCCTCCGCTTTGGCGATCCCCATGATCCCGGTGGTGTGGGAACGCAAATGGTAAGCGTCGGCATACAAAGTGTAAACCGTCTGGCTGCGTGCCAGCAATTCCCCATTGCGATCCGTGATCACTCCACGCGAAGCCGGCAATTTCTGTTGGCGCACATAAGCGCGTTCGGCGATTTCCGAATAGTGCTTGTGCTGAACCATCTGCACATACACCAGACGAAACGACAACACACTGAACAACACCGTCATGCCCGCACACACCAGAGCCATTCTGGTTCGCAATCCGGAGCTATTTGTTGTTGTAGTTTTCACTTAATAATTAGTATAACACCCTGGCAGTCAGCGATTAGCCGCCATTGATGAAACCTTAACCTTCTCCCCCAGACGCAAAGCAACCACCTGGTTGGATTCGATCTCCCGCAACTCACTGTCATGGCGATACAACTCACGGGCCAACTCATTGCGATCCATCAATGCCGCGATCCTCAACTCCAACAACTCAATCTCACGATCCTTGTTGCGAATCACATTTTCGTAGTTCTGAATCTCATCCCCTTTCGCCACATGGCGATTGCGGATGTAAACAAAAGACGCTCCCAAAGCTCCGAAAACAGCGAGTAAAAATACCCAGCGAACCATCGAAGCTATCTGCAGACTGTTCTGATATTGATTATTTTGCATATCTATTCTTGTTCTGTTTTGTCACACCTTCACTTCCCAGACGAACCGCAGCCCGCAACTTGGCACTGCGCGATCGCGCATTGCACTCCAGTTCATACGCCCCCGGCACATAGGGTTTTTTCATCGGCAACGAAAAAAAACATTGAGGATTCACCTTCGGCTCCGGCCACTCCGGACGATCCAGCATCGCCAGACTGTGCTGACGTAAAAAGCGCTTCACCATCCGGTCCTCCAAAGAGTGAAACGAAATAATCGCCAAGCGCCCGCCCGGCTTGAGACAAACTATCGTTTTTTCCAAAGCCCGTTGCAAATGGCCCAACTCATCATTCACCGCGATGCGTAAAGCCTGGAATACCTTGGTCGCCGGATGACGCTTACCGCGCCTCGGAATCACCGACTCCACCAAGGCTGCCAGTTGTCCCGTCGTCTCGATCCGCGTTTCTTCACGCGCCTTCACAATCGCCCGCACCACCGCCCGCGCCGAACGCTCCTCGCCATACTCCCAAAAAATACGCCGCAGCTCGGCCTCGTCCTCCTCGTTCACCATCTGCTCAGCCGTCAAATCCGCCGTGGTATCCATCCGCATGTCCAGCGGCCCCTGCTTGGCAAACGAAAAACCCCGCGCGCCGTCATCCACATGTTTCGACGAAATCCCCAAATCGAGAATAATGCCATCCACCCCATTTGCCTCCCCCGCCTCAGCCAGCAAACGATCCATCTGATCATAGTTGCCATGATAAGCGCGAAACTGATCCCCATAAGCCGCCAAACGCTCGCGCGCGTACACCAAAGCCGCCGGATCGCGATCACAGGCAATCACCCGTGCTCCCGCCTGCAACAAGCGCTCACTGTGCCCTCCACCCCCCAAGGTGCCATCAAAAATAACATCCCCCTCATTCACCGCCAAAACCTGCAACGACTCATCCGCCAGCACCGACACATGATAAGTCTCCGCCCGAGCCCCTCCCGCAGAAACCTGCCCTGCACGGCCTCCTCGCGCGTGCTCACCCCCGCCCATCTCTCCCGTCACATTGCGCCCCCCTGCTTTCAGGCCAAAACCATCCAGAGAACGAACCGCAGATCGGCCGCCTTTTCCAAGATCAGACTGGATTGAAAAAACCATCGATGTATCAACGACTTAGCATCCGTTAATTCGTTTTATCAGAAAAAAACAGAGCATATTTGAATTTCCATAATTAGTTAAAGCACAACGGGGCATATTATAATCTCCATACTCCTTTATAAGCAAGCCCAAAAACTAAAGAAACCTTAATAATTTCTCACTGACACACGGAAAAACCAATCCCTCCCGTCAGCTCCGTCAGGGCAACAGGCCCAAGGGGCCGACGCTATGTCAGCCCAGGGCATCGCCCTGGGAACTTGCAGTTTGAACCTCTTAGTCCCACGGGACGGCCCTATCCATCGCAAAATGTAACCGCGCCCCTTACAAACAATTCACCTCAAAGCAAAACCGATTGCCCCGGATTTGCTTAATCTGGATTAGCCCTCCTTATCGTCGCGGCGATTTATCCTCAGCGAACACCAGCCGGCGGCGATTCGCGATTCCCTTTCCCCTGCTCAATACGCTCCAACAAGCCTTTCACCTCGGGATCCGCCTCAATCATCGCTTTGCTCATCTCCTCCCGAATCCGATGAAACATCTGCACCCGCTTTTTACGCAACTCCTCGCCCTGCTTGAGCAAAACCTTCAGCTTTTCATTCACTTTCTGAAATTTGTCCGACTGCATCGCCTTTTCCCTGGCCGCCTGCAGACGTTTTCTCTCCTCCTCGGAAAAATCCCCGGGCAACGCCCTGAAACCTGCCGGAGCCAGCCCACTTCCACCTCCCCCTACACCGCGATGATGCGACTTCGGCGGAGCAAAAGTTGACCCCATTTCCTCCCGTTCCCCCTTAAGCTTGCCAGGACGCCCCCCGCGTCCATCAGCTTTCGCCCCCGGCGGACGCCCCGGTCCGATATCCCCTTTCCCTTTGCTCTTACTGCGGCCATGCATTCTAGCCACCAGCGATGCCACTCGTGGATCCTCTTTTTTCACCGCATTATTAATCGCCTGCCGAAAAGCATCCGTCGCCCGCTGCACCTCATCCCTGGCCTGCATCACCTCCGGATTTTCCCACACCGCCTGCAACGCCTTTCTCATCGCCTCCCGATCTTCCACCGACAAATCCGCCAAAGGTGGTCGCCCCGCATGATCCTTTTTCCTCCCAGGCATCTCAACACGCCCCGATCCCTCCCCTTTAGCCTCATCTTCCCGCCCCGCCGTCACCGGCTCGGCCAAAACCACCCCCGCCAAGGGTAAAAAACCACCTAGGCAAACCGCCACCACCAAACCCTTATTTATGAATTCCTTCTTCATCTTTATTATCATCCACGTTCTCTAACCGTATTCCCAGCAGCACCCATCCCTTCCACCACCCAGAATATAATCAATCAAAACCCAGCGCAGCAAAAAAGTTGCATTCCTCTCAAAAAAAACTCCAAGCCAAGCTCAAATCCCCCTCCGCAGCCCCCCATCCACACAACAACAAAATTGTATGAGGCCTGACCCTTTCCGTTGTTTTGCCTCAACCCCACTTTTCTTCTCAAAAAATGTAACCTTCTTTCCGTCCCCTTCGTCATCCATTAACGAGCCCGCTTTCCTGCCCTGCTCGTATCCATTCACCATGACTTCTCCAGATTCTCCACCGCCAGCCCACCCGCAGCTTCCGCATCCCACCTCCAGCGCCCGCATCAGAGCCATCAACCTCTTCATCGTCGGCTTGCTCACCTTCAGCCTATCCTGGTTGATCTGGGATCGCACCAACATCAGCCCGTCTTCCCCCAGCTCTGATCCCACTCCATCTACCAAAAAAACGCCTACCTCCCCCGCCTTCCAAACATCCGTAGATAAAATCGACCAGGCTTTTGAAAAAAGCTGGCGACAGGCAAAAATCCCCCCCGTTGCGACCGCCTCACCGCTCACCATCGCCCGACGCCTCTCCCTCGCCCTGACCGGAACCATTCCCTCACTCGAAGAAATCCGCACCCTTGAGCAGCAGCCCGTAGCAGATCAAGTGCAAATTCATCTGTCAAAAATCTTCCAGGATCAACGCTGGTCGGACTACGTCTCCGAACGATTTGCCCGCTCATACGTGGGAACCATAGAAGGCCCCTTCCTCGTTTATCGTCGCCGCCGGATGGTTGACTGGCTCAGTGAGCAGCTATTCGCCAACCGTCACTACGACCAACTGGTGCGGCAACTGATCACCGCAAAAGGCATCTGGACCAGTAAACCCGAAGTCAATTTTGTCACCGTGACGATTGATCCCAACAACGATGAAAAAGGCCCCAGCGAAGCCAAACTGGCCGCCCGGGTATCACGCGCTTTTTTAGGCATCCGCATCGACTGCATGGAATGCCACAACGACAAATTCGGCGATCGCTGGAAACAAAGGGACTTCCACCAGCTTGCCGCGTTTTTTGGCGAAGCCGAAATGTCCCTGACCGGCGTCCGTGACAACCATGACAACACCTACCAATACCGCTTCCGCGGGAAAAAAGAAGCCCAGCCAGTAGATGCCGTTGCCCCCTTCAGTCCCGACCTGATGCCTGCATCAGGATCACCTCGCCATCGACTCGCCCAGTGGGTCACCCACAAAAAAAACCGCCCCTTTGCCCGCAGCACCGTTAACCGCATCTGGGCCATCCTGTTCAACAAACCCCTGGTCGAACCCATCGACAACATTCCCCTCGACGGCCCCTGGCCGGAAGCGATGGAGATCCTGACCGATGAACTCATCTCCCACGATTTCGACCTGCAACAACTGATCCGCGTCATCACCGCCAGCAAAGCCTTTCAACTCGACTCCCGCTCCAGCGACCCCAACCACCCCATAAGCAAAAAACATGAAGAACATTGGGCCGCCTTTCCACTCACCCGCATGCGCCCGGAACAAGTAGCACGCTCGGTCATCCAAGCCGCATCCCTCACCACCATCGACGCTCACTCCCATGTCATCCAACGCCTGATGCGTTTCATCCAACAGTCCAATTTTGTCAAACGCTACGGAGATCCCGGCGAAGATGAGTTTGCCGAGTTGGGCGGCACCATCCCCCAACGCCTACTACTGATGAATGGCGAACTGGTTCGTAAACGCACCGGAGAAAACCCCTTCTTGAACGCCAGCACCCGAATTGGCATACTCACCGCCGACAACCAGAAAGCTGTCGAAATATCCTACCTCTCCATCTTCACCCGCCTTCCAGAAAAAAACGAAAAATCTTACTTCACCGAACTTCTCGCTACCCTGAAAAACAAAAACCGCTCCCAAGCCATGGAAGATCTATTCTGGGTCCTCATCAATTCCACCGAATTCTCATGGAACCACTAATAACGGCCGCGACCCTAAGTAACTCCCCAGCTAACTTTACAGCACCATGAATAGAAGAAACTTCCTCAACAGCTCCGCCACAGGACTAGCCGCCTTTTCCTGGATGACCCCTATGGCAGACTTACTCGCGGCCAACACACAAAACCCTCGAAACAAAAAACAAGGCGCCCGGCCAAAATCAGTCATCCTGCTCTGGCTCGCTGGTGGCCCCAGCCAACTGGAAACCTTCGACCCCCACCCCGATTCCGCTACCTCCTTCGGCAGTCAAGCCATCTCCACCACGGTCAAAGGCCTGCAACTCGGCGCAGGATTGGAACAAACGGCCGAAGTCATGCAGGACGTCACCCTACTGCGCTCCGTCATCAGTAAAGAAGGTGATCATGAACGGGCTTCTTACAACATCAAAACCGGCTACAGACCTAACCCGACCGTTATCCACCCATCCATAGGCGCGATCCTCTGCCACCAACTCCCCCAGCCTAAAATGGAGATCCCCACCCATATCTCTATCCTGCCCAATCAATGGCCCGCCCGTGGCGGTTACATGGGAGCCAAGTTTGACGCCTTTCAAATGGGAGACCCCCGACAAGCCGTGCCCGACGTGAACTCCTACGCCAACGAACAACGCCAGACTCAGCGCAAAAAAGGACTCTCCATCGTCGAGAGCACCTTCCTCAAAGGACGCATGGCTCAACTCGATTCACAAAAAACCTTTCACCGCCAAAGCATGGCCAACGCCCGCCGCCTAATGGCCTCCGATCAGCTCAAAGCCTTTGACGTCAGCGAAGCGCCCAAAGAAGAACGCCTCGCATACGGTGACACCCGCTTCGGACGTGCTTGTTTTGCCGCCGTCCGTCTGGTCGAGGCAGGCGTGCGCTGCATCGAAGTCACCCTCACCGGATGGGATACCCATGTTAATAACCACGAAAACCAGGGCAAACGAATCAAAACCCTAGACCCCGCATTCGCCGCCCTGATCAAAGACCTCAAACGCCGGGAATTACTCGATGATACCATCGTCTTATGCGGTGGGGAATTCGGACGCACCCCCCAGCTCAACGGCGTAGAAGGCCGTGATCACTGGCCAAAAGGATTCAGCATGGCCATCGCCGGCGGTGGTTTTTCCGGTGGTCGCACTATCGGAGCCACCGACCCTAGCGGAGAAAAAGAAAGCCCCGTCAATCCCGTCCGCGTGCAAGACATCCACGCCACCATCCAGCACAAAATGGGCCTCGACTTCGAACAAGAACTGATCACCCCCGTCGGCCGCCCCATCGCCCTCAGCGAAGGCAATCTCATTCAAGAACTGTTATAGATAGGCTCTAGCTATTTTTTTCATGAACTCTAAGCTTACAAAAAGAATCCAAGCTTACAGTCATGACCTTATCCAAACTCTTCAGCCCAGTCACCGCACTTATCGCCATCAGCCCCCTCTTGCTACTGCCTCACGCCGCCCGTAGCCAGGCCGTAGACAAAAACGGCATCGAAAGAAGCCCTGAGGAAATCAAAAAAGCCATCAGCGTCGTCGAGCAAAGACTCGAACGCCAACAAAGCCGCGTCTCCGACCTTCGCGCTGAACTGATCCGCCTCGACGGTCGTATCGAAAAAGAAGTCGACCAAATCGTCAAAGCACTTGAAAAAGTCGGCGACTCCAAAGACTCCCGCACCCGTGTCGCACAAACCAAAGGCGAAGTCATCGAAGGCCTGAAAAAAAGCATCGGCATCTATCAACAAAAACGCTCCCAGATTCGGGCGCATCTAGTCAAACTCCGCTCCGGAATGGAAAAATCCGAACTCGAAGGCGATATGAAAAAATTTGATCAAATGTCGGAAAAACGCATCGAGCAAATCATGGAACTTTCCAAAACCCTGACCACCCACAAAGATTACAAAAAATACAACACCTACGTCTCCTCAAGCAATGACTGGGGGTGGGGATGGGGAACCGTTCAAGAAAAAAACGAAGACTACACCCAAAACAAACGAGTCACTAACATCACCGACAAAGAACGCAAAGAGGTGGTCGCGGCTTTACAAAAAAGCATCGCTGATCTAGGCACCCAGAACCGGGCTTTGAAAGCGCGTCTTGACTCCTCCAACTTCGCCAACCAGAAAGATCTGATCCAGGAAGACATCGAGAGAAACCAACAAGTCATAGGCCGGCGCGAAGCCCAGCTCGAAAACATGTTAACTGCTCCCGCTCCCACCACCACCGCCATCAGTCGCAGCGCCGCCCATCAAATGCAGCTCATGATCCGCGACATCGCCGACGACCTGAAACGTGACTTCGACACCCTCTTCCGCCGCTATTCCGAATTTGTAAAAGAACGTGCCCAAAGCAACGCCTTGATAGAACAGCTGGCCGATTTGAAAAAAATGCTCAACTAAACGGACTGCCCCCACCGCACCCCACACCTCACTCTGGCAAAAAATGAAACTACCTACCTTACTGATCACCGTAGTCGCCGGCTTCAGCCTGAACACGGCCACCTCACTAGGTCAGGACAGCAGCAAACCCGACCCAGCAACGGTCAAAGAAGCCATCGACATCGTCAAAACCCGACTCGAACGCCAAATGCGACGAGTCTCCGATCTGAGCGCAGAGATCATCCGCCTCGATACCCGCATCGAACGGGAAATCGCCTACATCGTAAGTGATCTCAGCCAGGTAGGAGACTCCCGTGACTCCCGCACCGAAGTCGCCAAGCTCAAAGAAAAAGTTACCGCAGGTCTCAAACGCAGCATCGAAAAATACCAGCGGATGCGCGCGCAAGTGAACCTCGAATTGCAAAACACCCAAGCCGGTCAAACCCGGCAGGACTTAAAACAAGACCTCAAGCAGTTTGATACGCGCATTGCCAATCGGGTAGATCAAATCGTCAGCATCAGTCAATCCCTCACCACCCAAAAAGACTTCCAGGCCTACAACGACTACTTGAGGGATACCCGCTACGACCGCACCCACCACAGCGAAATCAATCGCCTGAAAAGCATGGAAAAAACCCAGAACAAACGAGTCACCCAAGTCACCGACAAACAACGCAAGGACACCATCGATGCGCTCAAACGTAGCATCGCCAGCCTGGAAAACCAAAATAAAGCGCTCGCCTCCCAACTGAATTCCATCCAATACGCTAAGCAGTCAGACATCATTCAGGAAGATATCGACCGCAACCGCCAAGCCATCATGAACCGGGACGCACAAATCAGCACGCTGCAAACTTATCAACAGAGCTTCACCATCGAGATCAGCCGGCGAGCTGCCAAAGAAAAAGAAAACCTCATCCGCGACGCCGCCACCTCCCTGAAGCGCGACGTCGACACTCTCTTCCGCTACTACACCGAGTTCCAAAAAGAGCGCAAACAACAAAACGGCCTGATGCAACAATCACAAGCCCTGCAAGCCCTACTCCCGTAAAAACAAATCCCCAAATTTGCTATTACCATCCCACCACAACGTGGCACGGATCGCTAGCCGAGCTGTAGCCTTCAAGTCGAAGGCAGTGCAATTTGCCGTGGCGCGGATTGGTAATTTGCCTTCGGGTAGTTTCCTTTGGACGCTACGCTCAACCCTGCTGGTTGCCTGTCTTGCTTCGCTGCGGCTGGCTCTCTCCTTTCAGTCGAGTGCGGATCCCCAACCCCACGCAAATACCATTACGTCCCACACCTCCTCCTCCCCATCGTGGCGCGGATTGGCAATCCGGCGGATCCCCCAAACCACCCCAAACCCCACGCAATACCATTACGTCCCACACCGCCCCTCACCTCCCCACTTCATTCTTCAGAATTCCTTGTTCAATTATTGCCTTCGAGTCGTATTCTCCGACTGTCTCGCAGACTCAGCTCAACATTCCCCACCTCAACCCGATATTTCACCCCTGACCTGTGTTTTTGCTGCGCATTGTCCAAAAGTAGACGCACCCGCGTCGTTCCACTCGACGAATCTGTCACCGGACTGACAAAAGCGACTTCAGCGCTGCCCGCCTCGTCCCCCACCATCGCTCTCACCGCCACCTTCTGCCCCACTTTCAGACTTCCTACCATCTCCGCATCCACATAAATCACCAGGATCAACTGATCCAGACGCACCACCGTCATCACCAGATCCGATCCTCCGCCGACCGCCTCCGCTTCATCACGAAAAGTGCGCTCCACCACCCCATTGATCGGACTGATCAAAGTCCGCCGCTCAATCTGCACCTGGATCTGACCCACCTTCAAGCCATTCTCCTCCGCCTGCACCTCCGCCTCCATCAGGTCGGCTTCAGTGATCTCCACCTCCGCCTTGGCCCGGAACAACTCATCCGCATTCACCCCGCCTCCCTCTGAAATGCGTTCCAGTTCCGCCAAACGACGACGCTTGGTGCTCAACCTCGCCCGCGCCGCCTTTTGCTCCGCATCGCTTTTCGCCCGCAGTTGAGCGATTTTCAGCGAAACCTCCAAAATACGATTATCGAGCTTGGCCAACACCTGCCCTTTTTTTACCGTCTCCCCCTCCTTCACCGCCAGTTCCGCGATCACCCCCGCCTCGGGGAAAGTCAAATCCACCTTCTCAACCGGCTCAGTCACCCCGATCACCTCACCACCTACCAAGCTCAACCCGGTCAACCAAAGCACCCCACAACTAACAATAAAAAACTTCATATTCCTAAAAACAATTATCCCCCCCACTGTCCCAAACTGCAATAGGAAAAGCTCTCCCTACCCGCACAATACCATTTACTTGTCCTCCACAGCCTGTCAGGCGATGGAGGATCCCACACTCAGCCCCTCCCCATCGTGGCATGGATGGCTTGTCCTCCATAGCCCCTAGGGCGAAGGCGGGGCAATTTGCCTTCGGGTAGCTTCCTTTGGACGCTACGCTCAACCCTGCAGGTTGCCTGCCTTGCTTCGCTGCGGCTGGCTCTCTCCTTTCAGTCGAGTGCGGATCCCCCAAAACCACCCCAAGACCCGCGCAATGCCATTACGCCCCACATCCACCAAAGCCCACCAGGCGACGGAGAATCATCCATCCCCCCCTCAAATCCCTTCCCATTCGTGTTGATTCGTGTCCATTGGTGGTTCCCCATCTCAAATCCCCCCCTCATTTGACTCCACCTTCACCATGTATTACAATGTTTTACATGACGAAGACTGTTACTAAAATTGGCAATTCCAAAGGCATTATTCTTGATTCAGCCTTGTTAGAGCTTGTCCATTGGAAGGAAGGCGACCAGTTGTCAGTAACGATGCACGACGGAGGCAGCATCACTTTTACTCCGCTAAAAGCATCTATAAAACCCGAGCAAGCCGCCGCATTGACGGATTCGATTATATCGAGCAATGATGAATTGTTCAGCAGACTTGCAAAATAATGCCTGCCCCCAAACACTTGAGTGTCGCTGCAGTCAAACAGATCCACTCAAGAGTGATCCATGCCCATGGCGGTGATGATGGATTGAGAGACGAAGGCCTACTGGAAAGTGCAATCGCCGCTCCACAGGCTACTTTTGCAGGTGAGGACATCATGGCCGACCACATTGAAATAGCGGCAGCCTACCTTTTCTACTTATGCAACAACCATCCTTTTGTTGATGGAAACAAACGCACCGCACTCGCTGCCTGCCTTGTTTTTCTCGTTTCCAATGAAGTTTTATCAGAGCAAACCGTATCTGCCTTGGATATTGATACCTGGGAAAGGCTAATCCTCAATGTTGCTTGCTCCAAAATTGACCGTGGGGAAACGACTAAAAAACTTCGTGACCTGCTAAAATAAATCTGCCCCCCTCCCCCACGCAATACCAAATACCATTAGCTTGCCCGCCAAAGTCTGTCAGGCGACGGAGGATTCCACATCACCCCCCTCCCCATCGTGGCATGGATTGCTTGCCGCGCCATAGCCCCTAGGGCGAAAAGGGGGGCAATTTGCCTTCGGGTAGTTGTCCTTTGGACGCTACGCTCAACCCTGCAGGTTGCCTGTCTTGCTTCGCTGCGGCTGGCTCTCTCCTTTCAGTCGAGTGTGGATCCCCCCAAACCACCCCAAGACCCGCGCAATGCCATTACGCCCCACGCCCCCGATTGACAAAAACGCCACCTGTGGTAAATTACCCCATGATAAAAGCGCACGTGCAAATACCCGACGAACTTTACCGCGCCGCAAAAAAAGTAGCCGCAAGTAAAGAGTGGTCCTTTGCTGAAATAACAAGAAGAGGTCTGGAGTATATGACGAGCGTCAATCAAGTGCCCGCTACTCAGAGTGATTGGGCGTTGCCACTGGTAAAAGTAAAAGGGGGTAGACCCGTCAGTGAAAAAGCGCTCGAAGAAGCAAAAAACGCAGAGCGGGATGCCTCATTCCTGATTTGAGAAGCTCCAACAAACAACACCGATGCTGAGCATTGATACCAATATCCTTTTCTATGCCATGGTTGAAAACAGCCAATTTCACGAAAGTGCGCGGTATTTTTTGAATCAACATGCCAGAGACACTGAAATGGCGATGTCCGAACTCGTATTGGTAGAATTATACAATCTGCTACGCAATGACAAACTGACCGGCAGAAAAACAAGCGCCAGCGAAGCCGCGCAGTGGATACAGCAGATACGCTCGAACCGCGCATGGAGCTTAATCGAAAATGCCCCCATCATGGAAGAAGTCTGGAACATAGCAGCTCAAGCCCCCTTTGCCCGTCGCCGCATTTTCGACGTCCGCCTCGCTCTGACCCTCCACCATCATGGAGTCACCCATTTTGCCACTGCCAATACCAAGGATTTTCAAGGCTGCGGATTCGAAAAAGTTTGGAACCCGTTGAAAAACAAAAATCCCTAATCCCCAGGAAAACTCAAATGGGCAGGACTGCTTGTCCTCCTGTGGCACAAATTACTAGCCGAGCTGTAGCCCAAGGCGAAGGCGGGGCAATTTGCCGTGGCGCGGATTGGCAATTTTCCTTCGGGTAGCTTCCTTTGGACGCTACGCTCAACCCTGCAGGTTGCCTGTCTTGCTTCGCTGCGGCTGGCTCTCTCTCCCGCGAATGCGGGATCGAGTGCGGATCCCTCATACCCCCCCCAAGACCATTACGCCCCACATCCCTCCCTCAAATCCCCTCCCATTCGTGTTGATTAGTGTAAATTTGCCTTCGGACAGTAAGCTCCGGCTGTCTCCTTTTAGTCGGCTGTGGTTCCCCATCTCAAATTTCTCATTTTAAATCTCAATTGATTACGAAGGCCTTGCTTTTGACAAAAACAACTCATATTCGATAATGGAAATCGCTACGCAGCAGGAGTAATACCATCAAAACATAATTATTATTCCTCAAAATAAGCGTATTTTAATATTTTTTCCTCAAAAAAACGGATTATCCTACGATTTATCCTTTACTAAAGCTTAAGCGATAATGTAATATTTTTTTCATACATTTCGCTTTTTTTAATAATTTTTCCTCAAAAATAAAGGTTTTTCCATGAAGCAACTCGGTTACACATGGCTGATCTCCCACTATAAGCTCAAGGTTCGCCCTCTGTTGCACAGTTCATTCATAGGAACACGGCAGGCCATCAGAGAGTGTGCGGACGGCACTTTGGAGGAACACTACGTCAGCCGCTACGACCCCGGAGACGATCCACTCGACCATATTGTGTTCGCGCTAAAATACGACGAGCTGGATCTTGACATCATGGCTAAGGTTTTTCAGAAGATTTCTCCGGAGAAAGTGGCTGAATTTGTGGCTCGGACTCCGACTGGAAAGTTTGCTAAGCAAATCGGATTCTGGTTCGAAATGCTGACCAGCCAGGAAGTTCCGCTACAGGGAAAACTTATCGGCAACTACACTCCCTTGCTGGACCCGCAACGCTATGTCGTTGCTTCAGGGCCGGTTCGAAATCCACGGTGGCGAATATTGAATAACGCTATCGGTGATCGACGTTTCATGCCAATCATTCGACGAACAAAGGCGATTCGCTCTATTGAGGAAACTGATTGGGAGGGACTCATCTCGGAAACCATAAGCCCTTTCTCCGATGCAGTGCTCAATCGCGCTCTGTCATACCTCTATTTCAAGGAAACCAAATCCTCGTTCGCCATAGAACGAGAAGCACTAGGCACAAATAGAACCGAGAAGTTCGTCACCCTCCTTCATCGCGCCGGAACAGAAAATAAACCACTCAGTGAAGGGTCTCTCACTGAACTTCAGAACGACATCATGGATGCGCGTTACCAAGAGAGTGGTTATCGAACCATTCAGAACTACGTCGGCGAAACCACGGTTAACTTCCGCGAGATAATCTATCTGATTGGCTCCCCGCCCGGCTTCCTTCGAGATATTATGGAAGGCTTGGAAGGATATTTTACCGCGAGTGCGGGGGTTCACCCCATTTTGCGCGCCGCAGCGATCTCGTTTCCGTTTGTCTTTATTCATCCATTCGAGGATGGCAACGGACGCATCCACCGATACATCATCCACGACGTCATGGCCAGAGGCGGAATCGGCGGCAAGGGGCTTGTCATCCCTGTGTCAGCCGAAATCTTGGCAGACATGAGAGCCTACGACACCTGTTTGGAACAATTCTCCAAACCTTTACTCTCGGTAGCCGAATACGACCTCAACACCAAAAGTGAGATGACAGTCGAGAACCCAGCTATGATCGAGGGGTTCTACCGTTACCCGGACGTAACGCAACAGGTTGAGTATCTAGCTAAAATGATAGAACTTGCGATCCAAGAAAGCCTTCCCAATGAGTTCCGCTTCCTCGAAAATCTCGACCAAGCCCGTCAAACAATACGAGAGATTGTGGACATGCCAGACAGGAAACGGGAATCCCTGCTTATGCGGCTACATCGTAATAAGGGTAGGCTTGCCAGTAAACGTCGTGAAAGTGAGTTCAAAGAGCTCACAAACGAAGAAATCCAGAAGATTGAGCAAGCGTTTCAAGAAGCGTTCAAAGATTAAACATCCACCCTCACACTTCACACTTCAAACTTCCCCCTCATCTCATTTTCTCACCCCTAACTAAAACCATCTTCATCCTGCCCGTCCATGCCAGTCCCCCATCATTTCTTACCTTCCTTTGCCTTCGGGTTATTTCCTTTGGACGCTTCGCTCAACCCTTCAGCTTGCCTGTCTTCTCCCGCAGACGCGTGATACGGCTGGCGGGCTCCTTACCGTCGGTTGCTCTTCTCTGTATTCCTTCGTAGCTTCTCAAAAACAACTTGTCAAGAATTGTTGCCTGACCCCATTTTCGTGACCCCATTTTCGGGTAATTTGCCTCGTGGCGCGGATTGGCAATCCGCGGATCGCCCGCTCGCCCGCTCGCCCGCTCGCCCGCTCGCCCGCTCGCCCGCTCGCC
>JASFYY010000038.1:0-84552 GCA_045046875.1 Verrucomicrobiota bacterium
GAAGCCAAACCCACTGCCCAGGTTTTATTGTTAGCCGAAACAGGAGACCCCCTGCTCGCTGTCTCTCGTTTTGGGCTCGGCACTGGCATGGCCTACACTTCGGATCTGACCGAAAAATGGGGCGGCGAATGGTTGGCCTGGGAAGGTTGCGGCAAGTTCTGGGCGCAGGCCTTCCGTAGCATAGTAAAAAAATCAGACGCACAAGGCCTCACCGCCGTGCCGCGAAAAGATCATCAACGCTGGATCGTTGACATCCGCAGCAGCGATCCCGATCACATGCCCATCTCACGCATCGACTGGGATGGTGCTCTGCTCGATGCCAATGGCAAATCCCGTCCGGTTGACATCGAAGAAATCGGCCTCGGTCGTTACCGGGCTAAAATCCCGCTATTAAAAACAGACAAACACCTCAGCGTGCGCCTGCATGACCGCTCCAACGACAAACTCAAGGTGCTGCATTACTCCGCCGAATACCCCGCCGAATACCGTCTCTCCAATAAACTACCCGAAGCTCTGGCTAGCCTGACCACTTTCGAAGCAAAACAAGTCCGCGCTGAACTCAGCCCCACCAACCGCCACCGCTCCGTGATGCACTGGTTCGCTTTCGCCGGACTGACCTGCCTCTTAGCCGGTATGATGCTGAGAAGGATTTAGACCGTAGAGGGAAAGGAGGGAAAAGTTTAACCGCAATCGCAGCGCAGCGGAGATAGCTGGAAAAAACTACTCGAAAGCAAATGCGCGGATTGGTGCGGATAAGAAAAAAGGAAATATAAAATATAAAAAATGAAACCAATACTAATAATTCTAATCACCCTTTTTGCATTCAGCCAATACTCAAAAGCACAACAAACGTATGACTGGGAACATGGCGCAGTCGAAGGTGTAAAGTTGAACACGGTCACTTTTCGCGCATGGCTACCGAAAAGTGATGATCCTATACGTGGAACTCTGATTTTAATCCCGGGCCGCCATGGCGATGGCCGCGGCATGGCTGAAACCTCAGACTGGCAGGAGGTGGCAGAGTCGGTGAACTTCGCCATCATGGCTTGCCAATTTGCCGATGGCGATAAATATTTATATCAAAACGACTCGGATCAAATTCTCTGCGGGGTAGTGGATGAAGCTTTGATGAAGTTAGCCAAACTCAGCGGACACGAGGAAATTGGCGTTGCTCCAGTGGCTTTTTGGGGGACTTCCGCAGGATCCAATTTTTCTTCACATTACTGTAACTACAAATCCAAACGTGTAGCTGCGTTTGCCAGCTCAAAAGGCACATTTGGACCTAATCACATAAACTCACGCGCTAAAAGCTATATCCCGATGTTTTTTGCCATTGGCAAAAATGACAGAAAAGAATGGGTAGATGTTTCTCTCAAAAACTACAATGAATCGCGCAACTCACAATCCCCATGGACACTGGCATTGCACCCTGCTGAAGGTCATGGGGTCGGCAAGAGTAAAGCTCTTGCTCAAGCTTGGCTCACGAGTGTTCTACGTCAGCGTTTAGGACTTCCTCCCAATGAGCAGAGAACACCCTCACGTCCATCATCATTGAGCTCAAATAAAATGAAACCAATTAAAGTGAAAGAGGGATGGCTCGGAGATCCTGAGACTCTAGAAATTGCAGCTTACAATGATTTCAAAAAAAGAAAAAAAGAAGCCACTTGGTTACCTGATGAGAACGTGGCTCTAGCTTGGAAAGCTTATTTGATCTCAGAATAATTAACTACTACATGAATAGAGCCTGTCCCACTGTAGCTAAGACCCGTGGGACAAGCGCTATCTTAGGATAGTTTCCTCCAACGGTTTGGCACTACTCCATTCTGGCTACCTTCGTTCAGCTGCGCTATGGCTGGGGTTTACTCCGAAAATAATTTAATCCAGATTTAGAAACAACTCCCCATCACCTTGACTCTCACGATTTAAACAGACCTCCATTACAAAGCATCCCATCCGCGCCCATTTGCCTTCTGGTAATTTCCTCCGGCTGTCTCCTTGCAGTCGGCTGCGCCATCCGCGGTTCAACTCTTACTTCTTCATACCCATGCGATACTCTCTCCGTTCTCTCCTGTTGATATTAATCCTCGCGATTTCGCTCCCTTCCCTGTTACCCGCCCAAAGTCAGGGTAACCCAGAGAAAACCACTTCCGGCCCCAACGAGAAAGCCAAGAAGTATCACTCCGCCCTGTTGCGACGCCCTTCGGGTGGTTATCTGTTTGATCGTTTTTTTAATGCCTGGCTGGACACCGATACCATCGACAGCATGGACGCTTTTCTGAAAAAACAAAGCGAAGCCAAACAAGCCACCACCGCGGATCGACTTTTGCGGGCTTATTTTCTCGTTCACCAGGGGCAAGAAACCCAGGCGCTGGCGGTTTTTGAAGCTGTGCTCAAAAGCGATCCGAAAAATGCCGAAGCCTGGAGCGAACTGGCCAAAGCCCGTGCCCGCATCTTGGATTTCGAACAGGCTCTCGCCGACCTCGACAAGGCTCTCGCTTTGGATCCAAAAAAAGACCTCGCCATCCAACTGGGCAAACTCAAAGGACGTTGGTTATCACGCTCGGGCAACAACGAAGATGCTCTCACCGCCTGGAGGGAGCTGCTCAAGGCACACCCCAAAGACAACGAACTGCGCGAGGACCTGGTTGACCTCCAGCTTGCACAAAGTCTCATCGAAGAGGCCATCAAGACCCAAACAGCCTTGATCGAGTCCACCCGCGACGCCTACCAGAAAATCACTCGCAAATTGCGCCTCGGTGACATCTACCTGCGTTCTGGCAAAAGTGACCTGGCCAAAAAAACCTACAGCGAAAGCCTAAAAGCCGCCGGGCGCGATACCTGGTTGGAAAAGGAAATCCTCGCCCAGATCGAAAGCCTGTTCCGCCGTGAAAACGATCTCGAAGGTTTGAAAAAATATTACACCGAACTCGCCCAAAAAGAATCCGGCCGAATCGCTGTATTACGCCGCCAGGCCGTCATCCTGGCTGAACTCGAAGAAGGCGACGAAGCCATTGCCGTTTTTCTCAAAATATTAAAAATGACCCCCGGTGACCGTGCTAACCGGGAAGCTTACGTTTCTCTCTTGGGCAAATTGGGCAAAGCCAAACAAGCCGTCGAGCAAATCACCATGCTGGTCAAAGCCGAACCCGATGACACCGAACTGCTCACCCAATTAGCCACCTGGCAAAATGAAGCCGGACAAAACGAAGCCGCTCACCAGAGCGTAAACAAATACCTCAGCTCATCGGATAAATCCGAATACGCTTACCTGCGCGCCGCACGGATGCTGGAGCGGTTCAAACAGAGCAAAGCCGCCGCCGAAACCTTTGATCGACTCATCGTCGCTTTTCCCGATAGCATCAGCGCCAAAGAAGAACGCGCGGCTTTTCTCTATCGCACAGATAAAAAAGAGCAAGCCATCGCCATCTGGACAAAAATCGCCGAACAAGGTTCTGACCAAGACGCCATCCGCGCAGCTCGGATTTTATCAACCCATGGCCAAAGGGAACTCGCTTATCAAATCCTGAAAAAACGAGTAGGTGAATTTTCCACCGACTTTGTTTTTCTCGGCAGGCTTAGCGAAGAGGCGCTCGCCTCGAAACACGCCGAAGAAGCCATCCCCTGGATGGAAAAAAGAGTCGCCCTGGCCACTTCGCCGGTCGATTTTAGGGATGCCTTGCGTCAAGCGGTCAACATCCTGGAGCGCTCAAAAAAACTGCAGGACTACCGTCAACAACTGCTCAAGGACAAAGCCACTTTGGATGCTGCCCAATCTTGTTTATTAGCCGAACTGCTTGAGAAAAACGAGGAATACGATGTAGCCGAAAACATTCTCAAACCTTGGATGGACAAAGGTGATCTGCTCGCCCTGCATCAGCGCACCCGCCAACTTGAGCTGCGCAACGAATGGAAAAAAGCGGCTGAGTCCTTGCGCCAGGTCATCGACCTTCCCAAGGGGCGTCGTTCCACCAACCTGCAGCACCTGGTCGAACTTTATCAAAAAGGACAAAAACCACAACAAGCCCTCAAGTGGATCGAAGAATGGAAAAAAGTCTCACCCGGCAGCTCCCAACCATGGCTCACCCAGGCGCAAATCCTTTACAGTGACAGCAAAAACGAGGAAGCCATTCAAATTCTGAGAAAAACGGTCGCCCGCTTTGAAGATGAAGAAACCCCGCGCACCCTGCTCGCCTCCTATTACCAACAACAGGGAAAAACCGCCGATGCGGAAAGGATCTACTGGAACCTCTACGAACAAAGCGAAGAGGTCGGCGCCAAATTACGCTGGGTAAGCAGCCTCAGCTCGGTCGCCATGCAACAGGGCAAAGTCGACAAACTGATCGAACGCTTCGAAGAGCGCCGCCGCGCCAATCGCCAATCCATCGCTCCGCTGTTGGCGATCGCCGAGGTGCATCGTCGTTCAGGTGACTACGAAGGGCGTCGCGTCGCCCTTCTCGAAGCCACCCGCTTGCGTCCGGAGGATCTGAATTTGCTCAAGCAAATCGCCCGTATCGAAGAACAGGAAGGCAACTGGGAGCGCGCGGTGGAAACCCTCGAGTCCGCCCTGCCATTGGACAAAACAGGTCACACCAAACGCGACATTGCCCTACTTCACCTACGCTACGGAGACGAGGAGGTCGGTTACCGCCAGTTCATGCAATTACAAGGTGGCGCGGACATGGATGCGGATTCCGTATTGTCCATGGCCGACAGCATGATCGCCCGCAGCGGCTGGGAACGCGCGATCCAATTGCTCGAACAACACAGCGAACGTTTTCCCGACGACTACCGCATCGCCTATTTGCGCGCAGTAGCGCTTGAAGAATCAGGAGAAGAAGAAAAGGCGATCCAGGCTTTCCTGCGCTTGCTCGATTTTGACAAGGAAATCGCCAAACTATCTCCCCAGGCCCAAGCTCGCCTGTACTCCCGCTACGCTGCCGCAAGCCAACCGAACGCTGAATCAATCAAGGGCTTAAACGACCTCTATCAAATCCAGGGAGCTTATTGGAGCGCTTATCAATATCGTCAACAGTTGCAGTCGGGACGCATTCGCTTTCAAAGTAATTTTGGCAATCAGAAAACCGGCTTGATCACCCTTCCCACTTCCTTGTCCAATCTCGGCACCCAGGCGCTAGCTCATCTGCGACAACTGTCCCAACTCTTCTATAGTGATGACGATCCCATCGATAAAAACGTGATCGCCGTAGGCTTGAAACAACGCGATTTCAAAAACGTCGCGTTGTTGCTGGCTATCCCTCTCAACAACCCTTTCTCGCAAGGGGCTCAGATTGATATCTCTCTACTGGATCGCTTCCCTGACAGTGACGCCTTGCACGCCATGGCCATCACCACCCAAATGAATCAAATGGTCAACCGGCAGGGACAGATTGATCTGGAACTTTTAACCCGTTGTTACAACAAACTACACGACCAATACCCGGTTCTCTCCCTCAATGCCGCCATCGTCGCCTCGGCGAGCGGAGAAAAAGAAGCTTTTGCCATGTTACGCCAATCCCTCGCTGAAAATCCAAAATCCGATGGCTGGGCAGGTCTGGCGCCCCATAGTATCTCTTATCTATTGTTCAACCACGCCGACGAAAACTTTCCCGAAGATTTGAAAAAAGTCCTGATGGGCAAACTTCGCGAATCACGAGCCACGCAAGTCGAAGCCAGTAATAAAACCCAAGGTATCAACTCTCTTCTTCGTTTTAACCCCAACGATCCTTACATCGGCATCCTGCGAAAACAAAAAGACCTCAGCGAATTTGTCGCTTATCTCGATCAACAATGCAGCGACTACGAAAAAGCCCTCTACGACCCGCAGTTAAAAAACAATATCACCTCTCTTGGAGGATTAGGTCAATATCTACGTTATTATTATAGCAACCAACCCATCTTCCGCTCGCTGAGTTTCCCACCCCCGGAAACACCTGACATCGCGCCTAATATGCTGACGGTTTTTGTGCAAACTCCTGGATATAATTTCTCCGGCAAACAAGCCCCTATCGACTCACAGGAAGCCAAGCGTGTTGCGCAAAAAGCGAATGACCCTTTTCTCAAACTATTCCTGCTGGATCTAGCTGAAGACACTGAAGCCGCACAAAAACAAATCGAAGCCATCCTGGCGGCCGCCAAAAAAAACCACACCCGATTGCCCTTGCGCGAATCCCTGATCGCAGCAGCCTGGTATCAAAAAAACGAACAGTGGGAAAAATCCGCACAAATTCTCGAAGCCGTTCGCTTAACACCAATGGACGCCACTCTGCGCCGCCGCATCGACGCCTTACTGGTGATTTGCGCCAAAGAAGCCAAGCTTAATGAAAAATCCTTCCAAGCCGCCGATGCCAAAGGTCTCGCCAAACAAGGCCCGGCTGCCGCCCTGCGGCTACGCTACGGCACTCTCAGCCCCCAACATCGTGCCGAGCTCATCAGCGTATTGGATGAATTTGGATTCAAGACCGAAGCCAAACAACTGGAAGCTAAAAAAATCGCCCAAAACAATCGCACTAGCAGCATGATGCCCACAGCGTCTGTCGGAGCACAAGGCGTGCGCGAAAAGATCGAAAAAATGATCAAAGACGGCAAAAAAGAGCAGGCCGAAAAACTACTCAGCCGCACCATCGAGCAAAATGTCCGTACCCTCACCAGCAACGGAAATGTACGCTGGGACTACAACCTGCTCAACCTGCTCAATTCGATACGCCGCAAACACCCTGAGATGCTGGAAAAAGTTTATCAGCAAGCCGTTCCAGGAAAAGATGCCACCTCGGCAGATCATTTGCGTTATGCCGCCATGCTGGAAATGAATGTGAAATTCAAAGAAGCGGCAAAATCCTATGATGCGGCTCTTGCCTCCATGTCGAAATCAAGCCAGAAAAAGTTCCTGCCCAGAATAGCTCTAATCAAGGGCATGGACGATCCCGAAGCAGGAGCAAAACTGATGCAACAGCTCGACCCCACCCAACTCTCCCAGTTTGGTCAACTGATGCAAACGGTTATGCAGCCAATTGATTACAGTGGGGACAGCACCGGTCTGCGTTTCGATGTTCGTTTAAAACACGCACAAATGATCACCGAATGGCTCAACCGCATCGTTGGTGACAAAAAAATCGCCCGAACGGATCTCTCCTGGGTCTTGCAATACGGACTTCACAACATCTCCAGCAGTATGTATCCGCTGCCCGACATTGACCAGTATGATCGCTACTCCTTAAAATCGGCGTTAAGCGATAAAAACAAAAAACTGGCCGAACCTCGCCAGAAAGCTTACGACGCTTTATGCCTGGCGATGAGCAAACATCCGCAACTGGCACGCAAAGCTTTTTCCTCACTGTCACGCCAGCGCATCGCCAATAATGCTGCCACCGCATTCAATGACCAGGAGCTGCTCGCTCTCGCCGGTCAAATAACATCAAACTCCAAACCATCCAACAACCCGATGGCCCGCTTCAACTCCGTGGCCTGGATCTCACTCACTGACGACCATCACCCACTGTGGACACCCGAAGAATTCCTAATCCAACACAGCCTGCTCTCGAAGGAGGGTGCCAACGACATTCAGAAAGCGGTCGAACTCGTCAGCAAGTCCAAAGACCGAAATGGCGCCAAAGTCGCCCGCGCTTTTGCTCAAATGAAAACCGGAACTGCGGAAGAATTTGAAAGCGCTATACAAGCTTACCTCAACGCAAGTTCTGGAAACATGGGCATGCAGAACAACTATTTTTCATCATCGACCAGTGATGTGGTTTATTCAGCCGCCAATAAAGTTTTTGTCACATGGCAAGCCCGCCGGGAAGAAATCTCCAAAGTTTTCAGCATGGAAGAGTTCCTCCTCAAGGCGATCAAAAAATCCCGCCAAACCTTTCGCAACGACACCCTGTTGCTGGCCGCCGATTACACCCAGTGGTTGGCTCAAAAACAAGGTTGGGAAGCGGCTCAAGCCTGGTTATTAGAAGTCACCGAATCCTGGTTGGGAGACCGCAAACGCTGGGCAAAATTCAAAAAAGAAGCCCGGCGGAAAATCGCCAATGCTAACGGCAGTTATTATTATCAAGGCGGACAATTCACCGACATCACCCACAAACAATACGCAGGTTTCCTGCAACGCTGCGGAGCCGATCCTTCACTGGTCTTCAACCTGGTAGCTTTTGCTGAAAAAAACGGACTTGATCATCAAAAACAAATCTCCCAACAAACCGTCCTGAGTCGACTCTCATCATCAAACGTCACCCGAAACTCGAAGCTGGTCACCTCCATTATCAAAAACTCACCGTTTATCGGAGCCTCCGCTGATTTCCGCAGCGGTGATCTGCAACAAAACCGCGACCCGCTTTTCAAAACTTTCCTCGATGCCAGTCGCAGATGGAAAAAAGAAGAACAAACTCCATTCAAAAAATTCCTCAGTGAAAAAAACACCTTCGGCTCGCAACTCGCTCTGGCCTACCTGCAACAAAAAGACGGCGGTGATAAAAACACCGACGCCGTCGCCAAATTTCTTGGCAGTCAAAGAGCGGTCATCGAAAAGATGCCCAAGATCAATAAAAACGACCTCGCCACACTAGTGGTGAAGTTTTACCCCAAAGGCGTGCCCGTTGACGATTTGGACAAAGACGCCCTCGCCGTGATCGATCAACTCGGCACCGCCCGTGCCAAGTCCGCCAAGGAAAATGCTGAAGATTTTTTACAGGTGAAAAAACTCAGTGAACTCAACATCACTGATTCCAGGAAGTTGCGTGAAAAAATCGCACCCCTGTTAAATCCTCTGCTGCAATCCGATCAATGGGATTTGATGGAAAAAGTTATCTGGCACGCCATCAAGTTAGGCAAAGCTGAGCAAAAAAAAGGTGCTTGGAATACGAGCCAACATATCCCGTGGACTCTCAGCTCTTCTATTGCTTACGACCTCCTACGTTTGACCGCTGGGGGTGGCTTAGAGCGCATCGCATTCTACCAACGCCTAGTCGAAAACGACAAAGAAGGACAAATCGGAGTCATTTACGATAATTCAAAATTTTCCAGTGTTCTGAAAGCAGCTTTCAATCAAGCTGGAGGAAGAGAACAAATGGAAAAAGCACTCAGTAAAGTCACGGCTGATTTGTGGAAACTTACCAAATCACAACAAGACCTCACCTTGGCAGGTCTTATATGGACACCTTTAATTTACCACTTTCCACCCGAACAAATGCCTCGCGCTATTGCCTGGGCAGACAAACATGCTGAAGGCGAATCGTGGTCCCCGCTAGCTAAAGAAATAGCGATGTGCTGGCGCTTGATCATGAATATCACTACCCAAAGAGTCACACAACCCTACTGGGATAAGGTGCCTAATCTTGAAGCTTGGCAAGATCACTACCTCGCTGTTATCGATAACGAGTCATTATCCATTACCTACCGAATGAATGTCGCACATATTCTTAGCGGTGGTAAAACAGGCATGCTTAAAGACAGAACAATTCGCCGTAGCACCGAACTACTGATAGAATCGATGTTAGGAGAACACCCTAACATGGGATGGAGCTTCACTTTTATCACTCGCGAATTCTGCTTGCTCCCTAAAAACGAAGAATGGACGACTTTAGCGGAAAAACTCTGTGAAGCCTGGACCTTTGCAAGTCGCCATAATACTAAAGATCATAAATTTGGGCAGGCATGGCACCCCTCTACTGTACTTGTTCTGCAATCTTTACAGTTACACTGTCGCTTAGGAGATAAAGAGAAACTCAACCAATTCCGTAAAGAAAAAACGGCATCCGAACGCTTGCTCTCCACTGCTAGAACCGTATTTTGCCTCGTCCAATATGGCTTCTTTGATGAAGCCCTTGAAGAACTCAAACGCGACACCAATTTTCAAGATATCAGCACTGATTATGTAGCTACAAATGGGTATTACCAAGCCTATTACGATTCCCGCGTCCATACGAACCTGCCCAAATTTCTCGCCAAAATCGATGAACCCGGATTACGGTTTTATGCAGAAATACTGATTCTAGGGTCCTTCGATTTGCCCAAAGGCAAAGAGGAAAAAAACGCTACTTATAAACGTCGCCCCCTGCGTATCACAGATGCCGTCAACCGCTTTTCCAAGATTGACTTCGAAGAAGATGAAATCCTCAAAGGTCACACTTTGAGGCTATTCGACATTTACGATTACACCAGCTTCCATCTTAAAAGCGAACTCGCGGCTCATTTTGCCAAAGCTGATTTTGAAAGCATCCTCAACAGCAAAAACTACCGTCGCATCGAATACGACATCCGGGTGCTTGGCTCTCACGCCAACAACCGGTTGCGAGAACAAGACCTCATCCCGGTGAGAAAATTCCTCCAGTTTCTACGCAAAACCAAAACAGAGGAATACTACCAGCGAAAGGCCTTGCAGCACTTCAGTCTCCGTATTGCTTCCTCCATGCCCGCACGCAGCCACTTTGCTATGGACCCTAGCGACCTACAAAGTCACGCCGATGCCCTGCACCTCCTGCTTGCTATTCCCGATCACAAACTCATGACTCACTCAGGCTTACAAACAACAGCCATCTCAAAAATCACCGCCGACGTTTTGCTCGGACAATTCCCCGAAGTCAAAAGCCAACTTGAAACCAACCGGTTCAATCAAAGCCGAATCAATCTACTTGGCAAAGGTTTATACAAAAACATCTACACCTTTTGGCGTCCAATGACAGTAGTCATGAAGTTTAAATCCAGCGACCTTAACTACAAACCCGATACCAAAGAACGCCACCGCCGGGTCGAAGCCCTGCTCGCCCACCCGATCATCATCGAAGGCCTCAAAAACGAAAGGAACCTGGAAAAAATGCTCACCAACAACGCCTGGGTCAGCAAAGAAGAGTTCGATACCGATTGGGGCCAAAAACTGATGAAAGCCTGGCAAGCCGCCCACGCTCCAAAAACCAACCCGTAGCCTGTGGCCTATTAAAAATAATTCTAACCGCAGCCGCACCATCCGTGATTAAACTCTTTAAAAGCGAATGCTAGAGACTTGAATATTTATTCATTTTTCTTGAATGCAAAGCTCGTATTTGCCAATATAATCGTCCATGATTCCTCGTTTTTCCTCCTTTTCCTCGCTCCTCATCATTTGCCTGTTTTTTACTAGCTCGTCTGGTTATTCTCAAAACAAACCAGCAAATGAAAAGTCCGTCAAATATTTAAAAGCTTTAGAAAAACGCCCCTTCTCCGACCTGCTCTTCGAGCGGTTTTTCGATTCCTGGCTCGAAGACCACAGCATCGAAGATGGTTTCGCCTACTTCGATACTCAAAGCAAAAAATCTCCTGCTTGCCTAATTCTGTTAGCAAGACTCTATCAACGTCAAGGGAAACTCGCCCAAGCTACAAGCACCTTTCAATCCTTCACACAAAACAAGAGCAACTCCACCCGACTGAGAAACCTGGCCTGGCTGGAACTCGCCCGCATCTCCCACCTCAATCGAGATTACACTGCCGCCCTGAAATTCATCGCCCAAGCACTTGAAAGCCAGAACAAAAGCGAGTCGAAAAACAACGACCCGAAAACGGCCATCAAACTGAACAAGTGGCACGGTCGTCTACTGCTGAAAACCGGCGACACTCCAGCTGGACTCAAAGTGTGGCAACAGCTGCTCACCCAATACCCCGAAGACGAGCTCCTACGCGAAGATGTCATCGCCCTATTGCTCAAGGAAGGCGTCTATGACCAAGCGATCAAAGAACAGCAATCCCTGATTGCTTCCGCCGATGATAATCGAGATGTTCATCACAGCGTATTGCGCAAAATCGAACTCGGCAAAATATACCTCAAAGCCCGACGACGCAAAGAAGCTCTCGCTCTCTGGCAAAATACCTTACCTCTCGCAGGGAACGATACCTGGTTGGAACGCGAGTTGATCGCCCTGATCGAACAAGACTTCCGCCGCTCGAATAACCTGACAGGTTGGCAAACGGCTCTCGACGACATGATCGCTTCCGAACCCAAGCGACTCGCCCTACATATCGCTCGCGCAAAAATCCTCACCGAACAGCAACAAAAAGACGCCGCTCTGGAAACTTGGAAACACCTCTTGGAACTCACCCCGGGGGATCTCCCCACCCGCTTGCTCTACCTTCAGGCATTGATCACGCTCGATCAATTAGAGCCCGCCATTTCCCAACTCACCTCACTAACAAAACAATTCCCCAGCAACGAAGAGCTGCTCTTCCAACTAGCCGGTTTACAAAACCAAGCTGGTAAAAGCTCCGCTGCGGGAAAAAGCATCGGCGCTTACCTCAAACAATCTGACGGCAGTGAATACGCTCATCTGCGAGCCGCAAAAAAACTACAGCGCTTCAAGCTGACCAGTGATGCCCAACGGTTATACGAACAAACCATTGCCCGTTTCCCCGATTCAATTTCCGCTCAAGATAGCTTTGCTCGCTTCCTTTACGAGCATGATCAAAAACAACTCGCCATCAAACAGTGGCGAGCCATCGCCCAATCGGGAGACTTGAACCAACTGCTCTCGGCGATCCGCCAGTTGATCCACCGCAGCGAAACCCAAGCCGCTTTCGATCTCATGCAGCAACGTCTCGATGAGTTTGACCATCAAAGTATCTTTCTGGAAACTATCAGCCAGCTTGCACTGGAGCTCGATCATCATCAACAAGCTCTCAGCTGGAGTTTACTCCGCCTGGATTTGAGTTCCGACAGCAAGGATCTGCAACAAGCCATCTCATTGACTCTGCGAACCGCCACCCAGGGCAAACTCCTCAAACCTTTAGCCGAAAAACTACAAAAAGAGCAAGCACCCTCTATTCCAAAAACTTGCCTGTTTGCCGCCACCCGGGAGCGCCTCGGCGATGTGGAATCAGCGATCAAAATTCTCACCGATCTAAGCAACTCCAAAGAGCACAACGAACTGATACTGATCACCCTAAGCCAAATCTATCAAAGAGAAAAAAACTGGTCCGCTGCTGCTTCGACACTGGAAAGCCTCATTTCCTCTCCCGGAGGGAACAAGCCCAGCCACATCAGCGACTTGATCCTGCTCTATCAAAAAAACAAAGACATAGAAAAAGCACTGCACTGGACTCGGGAGTGGAAAAATCTAGTGAACGCTTCCCCTTCCCCCTGGCTGCGCGAAGCCGACCTGCTCACACAGTTAGGAAAAAACGCTGAATCCCTCAAAATTTTACAAAGCGCAGCCCGCCGCTTCGAAGAGAATGATCAAATCCAACTCAAACTGGCACGCGCCTACACCCAGGCAGGTTACCCTAACGAGGCAGAACACGTTCTGTGGAAACTCTACGAATCCACAGACGACGACTGGAAGCGACGCAACACCATCAAAAACATCGTTGAAATAGCTCAAAAAAACAAACACGGTGAACAAGTCGTCGCACGCTTGCAAGAACAGCAACGCAACAATTCCCAATCCGTCTCGCCACTACTCGCCCTTGCCGAAGTTTACCGCCTGCTTCACCAAATCCCCCAACAAAGAGACACCCTTACCGCCGCCAACCGCCTAGACCCGAATAACATCCAGCTTCTTCATCAAATCGCTAGCGCAGCTCAAAATGACGGACGCATCACTGCCGCCATCGCCAGCCTGGAGAAAGCACTTAAGTTAGACTCCCAATCTCGCAGTTCAGAAAAATTAGCGCAACTCTATATGAGCATTGGCAGGGTACAAGACGCCCTCGACCTGCTCGATGCCTTGCCCGCTGGGAATAAAAGCAGTCCCGAACGCTTGATCGAACTCGCTCAAGTCGCGATGGCACTAGGCGAATGGAAGATCGCCGCCCGGTTTTTAAGCTCAAAAATAAACGATCACCCCGATCACACCCCTCTACTCTATCTGCGCGCAGTCGCCCTGCTGGAAAGCGAGCAGATAGAAGCCGCGCAACAAGCATTGCTAAAATTACTGGTTCGAGAAATGCCCACCAATACAAACAAGCCGGCAGCAACGCTACAAATCAATGCCTACCAGCAGAGATCACGATCCATCACCTCATCATCGCCACTATTCAAGCCACTCGAGAATTTTAAAAATCTGACGAACGCTTACCAACGAGCCGTTGTTTACCGCAATACCTTTGGAGAAGGGCGGATTTTCGGCCTTCTCCTAGGCAACTCCCCCTATCAAAGACAACTCCCCATCCCGCTGCCCAGCGATACCACTACACTGCAGGGCATGACCCTACGCCTGCTGCATCGCTTACAAAACAATCTACAAGATCCCGCGCAGGCAGATCTCATTGACAAAAAGATAGCAAGCAGTGAAGTGGCTGCCTTTTATAACGATTTTTTGAAATTCTCTACCCCCTACCTCTCGCAACCACACTCCCTAAATACTCCAGCCTATCTTAATCAAGTCAGATCCTTCCTAATCGAACATCAAAACCGGCCCGAAGCCGCCCTCATTTGGGTTCAGCTACTCTCTGATAAAAATCTTTATGATGCAAAAAGTGCTTCCATATTTCTTAGCTCAATCCGACAGCACTATGGAGCTCAAGCGCATGCTCTCGCTTTACTCAAACTACAAAACCTGGGTCTGTCTGATGACTATTCTGCCGAACTCAGCGAAGCGCTCGCTGCCGTCAAAGAGCCAGACTACTACCTATTCGCATCGGCGTCCTATCAACTCATCCGCTTGGCAAATCTCCCCACTGATAAATACCCTGAAGACTTGAGTGACAACCTTCTCAAGCTTTTGAAAAAAACACCTGCCACTGGCCCCCTGAATCCACAACTATTGACACTTCGTGCCCAAGCTTACGCCGCTGCAGGTGACCTCGACGCTTGGATCAAATTACTGAAAACAGAAAGGGGTAACTCCCTCGCTCAAAAAAATGCCGTCCCGCCAACAGCTCAACTAAACAACATCGGGAGATCCACAAAGCGCCCCATTCCATTCGGTTCCCCACCAGCTGAACACCTGATTCGCGCTCTAAACGGATTCTCCCCATTACTCTCCCACTACCTCATCGACTTGACTTCGCGCCCTAATGCGCTCACAAAAAATACCTCGACCTGGATTAGAGAATTCTCCAGCGACCCCATTCTATCCGCCTTACTTACCAGAGCAAGTAGCTCTCCCGAACTGATCTCTTCATCCCTGGAAAGCTTGAAAGAAATCCAACCGCAAGATAAACCCAATCACCTCAACGCGTCTCTACTGATCGCCTTGCACCAGATCGAAAGCAATCAAACCACCAAAGCCGTTAGCAGCCTCGAAACCATCGGAGAAATTTCCAATACGCCCTCGCTCAATAAAAAAATCGACCTGCTGCTCGTCCAACTTGCCAATGACGGCACGAATGGCTCTAACGACACCACCCTGCGCAAAAGCGGCATCGCCGCCGCACTGAGACTGCGAAGCTCCCCCCTGATCGACTCACGCAACGAATGGCCGCAAATCGCTCGCATCCTCATCTCTTGGAAAATAGCAGATAAAGCCCAACGCCCCAGCAGCTTGATCGCAAATCACCTACCCGCTTATCAAAGAAACACCCTCCGCCATGCCACACCGCCACCAGCACTGCTTTCGGCCAGCCCGAATTTCAATTCTTTCACCACCCAGTTCAACCGCATCCAAAAAATCAACCCCTCCCCAGATGCTCTCGTTCGTCTAGCTGCACACCAACTCCCCATCTTCGCCAGCGGCCTGCTGAACTTCCAGGGAGAAAACAGAAAACGCCAAATACAACCCATCCGCCAACAACTCGAGCAAAAAAAACTCATCAGCCGTGTGCTCGACTTAGCTCGCCCCGAAGAAAACGCACCGCTGCTACAACGTGCCCGCTTCGCTGCCCTAAGCGATGCTCTTGGGGAAAGTGCTAGTGCTGTCCAGCTCTACTCTCAACTGCTCGAAGAGCTCCCCGCCCACCAAGCCCTGCGCTTACGACAATTTCAATTATTAGCTGAATCGGAACCAGACAAAGCTCGCACCCAACTGCGCCTGCTCGCTCAAGACAAGGACATCCTTCCTCATTTAGGCACCGCCCTGCAAGCTCTAGCACGACTGCCTTATAACAACATGGAAAAACGGCTCGACGTTGCCGAATGGTTATTAACTACTTTTGATCAACTCTCCAAGGTTGATGCCAACACTCCCATCGTAATCGCCGACCCCTTTGCCGTTCCTGGAGAATACCGCTGGAGCACCCAGTTGGTACAATCGCTCACCCAAGCCTACCGCGACGGCGAAATCAACTACCCCTCCCTCGCAGGTCAAGGCAGAGATCCTTTTAATTACGACCCTTTTAGCAAAGAGAAAAAGAATCTGCCAAAAAAACCCGCGCATCTGCTGCACTACCTCAGCTCCAATCACAAGCGCATCGATCTTTTACAAAAACTCCTGATCAAACAAATCGAAACAGGAATTCAAACCGAACAAGCTTTCTCCTCCTTAGTTCGATTGAATGCGCAGACCCAAAATCCTGACTCTGAACTGCTACCCTATTGCCAAAAATCCCTGCTCCACAAAAGTAATATCTACCGCCTACTAGGCAACGTGAAAGCCCCTGACAAAGAACTTAAGCAGGGTAGACTCAGCTGGAAAAATCCTAATCAACCCGTACCCCTGTATAGCGCCCAAACGCCTCTGCTGTGGATCATCGAATACGCCTTTCACCACCAGCAACCTGAGCTTCTGGAAATCCCCCGCCTGCTTGCAGGCTCGCCACAAACAGAGGCAAAAGCTCAAATCGAGTTCGTTATCAAGACACTCACCCCCTTGTATTTTTGCCCTGATGAACAATTCAACCAACTCGCAGAGCAGCTGCTCGCCAAAAAAGCAAATACCCCAAAGCTACGCGACCCATCCGTAGTTCAGCTAAATAAAAATATCATCAATGCCGTCATTCTACGCGCTCTCGCTTTGCGCCCCGAAGTTGAAAAAAACTTCCCTTGGCAAGACTTCATCATTGCTCGCCTCGGCGAACTGGAGAACGCCTACACCTACCAAAAGTGGGCGATCCAATACTGTCGTGCGCTGGCTCTAAGCCAAGATCATGATGCCCTAGCCGAATTTATTGAAAAAATATCGCTACGCCTGGTTGGAGCCAAAAACCAACAAGAAAAAATCCTTTCCACCTATCTTCAATTCCACCAACAGGGACGCCGGTCGTCCGACCCAAGCCAACAACGCTTGCAATACTTTGTCACCCTGCTGGCATCCCTCACCGCCTTCCCCGAAACCGGATTCTACGCGCTGGAAACCGCGCAACACTACGGCATACATAACAATCAACATTTTATACAATCCGCTCAAATCTCGCGAGGCATGGAAGTCAACGATTCGACAAGCCTTATCGCCTTATTTAACAACTCTTACCTCACTCGTGATTTAGCCAGCTACGACACCTTCCCCAAATCTAAATTCCCCAAACTTTTTACCGCCAAAAGCAAATCCAGCTCCATCATCAGCGAAACCCTGACGCGGGTGAAACATCATTGGCACAACAAAAACAGCATACGTCAGTCCCTACTCCATCAAAAAAATGATCTCAAAACCTTCGGTGAAAAAATCTTAGCAGCCATGCTAGCAGACAATCCTGATTTGCAATGCCTCAGTGCCTTCCAAGAACACCTCGAACCAATCAAACAACTGCCCATTGCCAGGCAAAAAGAATTCGCTTCACTCGCATTCGATCTCATTGATCTGAGTAAAACCAGTGGCGAGACCTCACGGCACCTAAGTCAAAGCGTTTTGTGGTTGCAGCATATCTCCGGCAAGGGCCCGCTCGCTGAATTGGACAGAATCATCGCCGCCCAGTCCATCTCCGACTTAGATATTAAGGGCAGTAGCTTCCTTAACAAAATGTCTGAAATCATCTCCCAATCAATCCACTTTGATTGGGATAAAGCCTACTCTGCTTTTGAAAATGCTGCCCTTCTTGGAGAAAAAGCCGTGCAAGAAGGTGAGATTCGTAAATCCAGCACTTCATTCACTGATCGACTACTAAAAGCCTGCACCTCAAAACTTAGCTTGGTGGAAGATTTTCGTTTTGTGCAACAAGCCACGCAATCGAAACGTTTGCCGAGTGTCTTCATCACTGCTGATTTTCGCCGCACCCTGAGTCGAGAGATGCGTAGCATTCAAAGTATTGACAAAAAAATCCAGTTTTTTGCCCAAGCTATGAAAAAACTGCAATCGGAAGTCAATACCCCTTCTGCACAAAATCATGCTTTCATCGCCCTGTATGACCTCTTCATTCAGCACCCCAAAGATTTTAAAAAGAAACTACAGCAATGGGCACGCGACACCCCCTTGCAAAACGAGCTCTCTGAGCAGATCGAACTTGCTCTATTAATTGACCACCACTCGCCTGTGCAAGAAACACTGAATCCTCAGCAATTCCAACTTTTGCTCAAGCACTTGGAAGAAAAATCTTCCCCAACTTCGATACGCCTATTGGTATCTGCTAAACTAATTACCGCTCTATACAAACCAACGATTCCCGATAAAATCATCGTAATCGGCGCAGCTAATTTGGCGGCATCATTTGCAGAAGACGGACCTAACATCAGCGATAAACAGTTCAATCCCATTCTTGATGTATTCAGCAAATATGTCTCTATGTTGCCAGAATCTGAAAAACCCGTAGAGCTACTCAAGCGCCTTGCCACTGCTTACAGCAGCACCTGCTTGTCAAATCCGCCCCATGCCTCTCGTATCAGCGAACCCAATTATCCTTCCGACTATATCGCGCCCCTGCTAACCGTATTACTACAAGCTGACAAGTTAAACGACGCGCAATCATTACTTAAGAAAATGACAAGTGATAACTTTCACCCTAGCCAACCATTTGTCATTCTAGTGAGGGAAGGAGCATTCGACTTGGCGGGCGACCTTCTTGATCAACAGTGGGAAAAATTTCTCCCCTATTATCCCAACGAGTATTTTGACAAAAAACTCAGCAAGCAATTCCTACCATTCCTCGACAGCATCTCGTCCCGTCCTGAATGGATGAAATGGATCGCCAAAACCACTCTATTAAGACTTCGCTCTGCCTTCCCCAACGAAAGGGATAAATTTATTCCTGAAGCTGCGATTACCTGGGCAAAACAATCAGAGCGCCAAGCTATCATACGAGATTCCCTGAAAGCTGCCGATTTCACCAATAAAAAAACCCTGCAACAGGCCTATTTTGCGATCAAACCTTTCACACCTATTATCCCAGACGACATCAAAAAGGATCTTCAAGAAATCAATCGTGATCAAAGCCCATCCAGCATTGCTGCCATCAAGGATTATAAAGAAAAGAAACATGCTGAACGACTTTTCTACGAGTTGCTAGCTATCGATGTGGCTGATGGAAAATCTGAGCAATGGAAGAGCATTCTCCTTGCCGAGGTCAAAAAGGATACGGAAAAAAAACGTATTACTCAAACCTTGCAGAATCTACTCTCCTGCTTAGCCTCAGCTAGCAAACTTGAATTGGCTGAACTTGAGAAAACCGAGAAGCAGATTGAAGAAACCCTGCGTTTATGGAGTGCACTTAGCAAGGAGATTCCAGCTCCTCGGGCACTAGAGTCAAAGAACATTGCCCTTTTGATCTACCCCGTGCTGCTTGTATCTAAACTCGAAAATACGCAAAATCGCCTTGAACAATACTTCTCAACTCTGCCAGAAACATTATTAACTACTTTCTCCAAGGATCTTGAAACCCAATCCTTCAAACTTAGGCGAAATCTAAATCAACTGCCTCTAACTCGCCCCATCACAGCCCAAGCAAAAAAAGGTCCCCCTCAAAATTTTCGTAATCTCTCCTATTTTACACAATTCACCAACCCCGCCCTAAGTCGCGCGCTCATTGCCGGCTTCACCAAAATTTCATCCTACAAAGAAATAGCCCCCAAGCGCAAAGACTTCATCGAGAAAATCGCCAATAAAATGAACACTGCATCCAGCACCCAGATGGCGCGCATCATCTTCGATCATGCCTGCAAGCTCATCGACGAAGAAGTGACTGCTGGAAATCGAGAGTGGTTTGACAATGATGACAACGGCTGGATTTACTCCTCCGTATTTTTTCACGAACACTGCAAAAAGGCGTCCACTCACCATCCAAATAATACTATCAGATTACCATCGAAATCGAAATCTCATTATTCTGGCAAGGGTGCCACCAACTGGCTCCCCATCGCTCTATTATGCGATATCCTGTGGAACGATCCACCGGCAAGCTTCTCCTTTACCTGGTCCAACATCTATCGATTGGATGAATTTTTCTCACATCATTGGAAACTCAGCAACCACGGTGAATTTCCTGATTTACCGCTCAACCTGATTTTTTCAGAACTGCGCAAATCCCTCCCTGCAGATCAAAAGAACTGGGGTGAAACCAGCCTATTCCTCCCTATTTTCTACGAAACTTTCCGCGCCATTCGCGATCCTGAACAAGTGGTCATCGCAATCAAAGTCGCCGACCAACTCGCTGACAAGGAAGTGCTCGCTCGCGAGTTCTCCATGGCAGGCCGCCTATGGCTAGCCTCCTACCTACATCTCCCTGAAGCCGCAAAAGATCTAGCCCATCCTAATGCCTGGATCGATCGAGCCAACGAAGCTTTCGACTCAGAATCTCTCTCTCCCAATCTCCGCGCCAGCCTCGCCCGTCACTTCCTCTACCGCGCCGGCGATAACTGTCCCGAGAAACTACAGCGTCGGCTCATCACGGAAGTCACTGCCCTGATCATGAACGACGCCCCTCTTAACGGATGGGAACTCTCCTTGGTGAGCAATACCCTCTTGCGTATGCCGCGCGACAATGACTGGTGGCAGGGAGCCACTGAAAACTTTATTACAGCTTGGAATCACAAAAGCCGCTTTGACGGATTAAAAAAACCAGAAAAAATCCCCTTTCAACCCAACTTGGAACCCGTATTGACCATGCTTGCCCTGCAACTTGAATCTGGGCATACCGAAGAAGCTAATAAATTGATCAAACACTATGAACACACTTTGCAGAGTAGCACCCCTGCCATTGCACTACTGATCCTGCATCAACAGCACAAACTAGCCTTGCGCTGGGTGAACGATCAGATCAATCAACTCAACCCTTTGGATATACGTCCTGTCGGCGGAGCTTTTTCCCTCTACTACACGGAAAAACTCGACAGTGAATTGCAGCGATTTTTACCCCTGATCAAAAACCCCGATCAGCGTATCCTACTAGGTGCTATGATCACCGCCGCACCGCTCGATCCTTTCTCAATAAACCAAGTCCAATATGATTTAAGATCAAAGCGCATTGTCAGCCTGGCAAAGGAATTTCTCGCCCTCCCTGCTAGCACCAGCAAACATTCTCAAACAATTCAGCAATATTTGAGTCGTCACCACCAAGCTGGAAAAATAATGAATGCGCAGCTCGCCAAAAATTTCCAAAGCGCATCGATTGAAAAAATCCCCTCCCTGACCTCCAAGACAACGGTCATCTATCCCGTCATCCAACCCCTTGCGGCTTATGTCACCACCCAGGCACTGCAAGGCGACAGCTCCCCCCTACGCGAGTTGATGACTCGTCTGTCCAGCGCTAGTGGTCAAGGCTCAAGATGGCCTTACAAAGTATCCGTTGAACAAATCGCCGCCACTTTGTTTCGTGCGCTGCGAAACGATCTGCGTAATATGACTCCCCAACAAATCAAATGGGCAAAAGAAGCCAGTCAGACCTTTTTTGAAACACTCGAAGGTGACGTGGCTTACAATCAGCTCATCTATCTATCACACAGCCATATCGTTTTGAATGCCCTCACCACTAAAAAGCCACTTCCACTTCAATGGTCTGCGAAACTATCAAACAAACGAAAGCAGCACTTCGAAAAAATATCGCGCAGTAAATATGTCAGCCCGTCCTACACCATCCTCGACCAACTTCTGCCCGCTTCCCATCCAAAATTCAAACTCGCCAAGCAAGCTCTGGAATACCATGTTTGGCTCTCTCCAGAAGAATAATTCTATTGATTACAATAGACGAATCCCGTCGCAACTTGACCTGCACAATTTATAACTGAACATCTGAAACCCAAACTCTCACCCGCGCCAATCCGAGAAATCCGCGGTAATAATCTCCGGATATCTGTAATTCGTTCCGGTTCATTTCAAGCGACTGCGACAGCTTCACCCCCTCCCCCCCATGCAACGCCCACCTACATCCATCTCATGCAGTGCTCTAGCTTTGACCCTGCTGCTGCTCTTCCTGCCCCACCCCGTTTACGCTCAACGCTCTTCCCTGCCCAAATGGAAACAACGGCGCTCGGCTTTGCCTCAAGTTCACATCGTTGATGAATTTCGGATTTATTACACCCGCCAAGGCAATGACGCACTTCCAGAAATTCAGGATCTCAACAACAACGCCATCCCCGATCGAATCGAAAATATCGCCCTGCAACTGACCACGGCACGCGAGCTTTACACCCACGTATTAAAACTGCGGCACCCACTTGAAAGCCCTCGTTACAAAAACCAAGCCCGATTCATTGATGTGAATGTCGGATCGCTGCCTTTATCCCCGACCTTCGACGCCGAAAAAATCAAGGGTAATGGCTCCGCCGGTGATGAAGTGATCAACTACTATCGCCCCAGCGATCCCGAAGCCGGAATCCAGGTTCTCACCATGGATATCTCTAAAACGCTGGGCCACAAAAACCTGACTCCCGCGCACGAACTGTTTCACTTGTTCCAATCCTCTTACACCATGTTCAAAAACAGTTGGTTCACTGAAGGAACCGCTCGTTGGACGGAGTTCGCTTTCCGCGAAGGGAGTGGACGACCTAAAGACCTGCCACTCACAAAATCAGAGCAGGAAAAGCTATTCGCGATGAAATACGATGCAGAAGGTTTTTGGAGCGGACTCGCCCAAGCCGCCTTTCCTCAAAAACCAATCAATGTGCCTGCGGAACTGCTTCGCCGCACCTACGTCGGCAGCAAGGATCCGGTCATTCGTGATACCAAGTTTCACGGGGCTTTATTAATCCTACCTCTATTGCAAGCACTCGACAAAACCGATGACCGTGTGACTGCAAAGTTGAAACTCAAGCCTTTTGGTTGGTCTGAAACACAGCAACGATCAGCCGACAACAATCCCTATATCTGGTCAGCCATTGTTGATATCGTAGCCAAGCAAGCTTCAACCTCATCTGCCCTGCGCTCTATGATTAAAAACTTGCCGCCAAATTAGAATAACCCGATCAACTGGTCACGTATATACGTAACCAGTATGGCTTGCTCCGACTTACGTCCCATCCTATCATCATCTTGATGATACGTTATTCATACCTGTGCGGCTCAATCCTGCTATCCTTTTTACTCATCGGCACAAGCTTCGCAGCACCCTCTCCCTCCCAACCCAACATCCTCTTCATCGCCCTCGATGATCTCAATGACTGGGTCGGCTGCCTGGGTGGCAATCTCCAATCGATCACACCCAATATCGACCGCCTTGCTGCTAGCGGCGTATTGTTCACCAACGCCCACACTCCTGCCGCCGCCTGTAATCCGTCACGAACCGCCATCATGACCGGGATATCCCCGCACCGCTCCGGGCTCTATGCCAACGGTCAAAAAATGCGTGAAGTCTTGCCCCAAGCGGAACTGCTTTCGCAGCGTTTTCGCAATCACGGTTACCGGGCAAGTGGCTCGGGAAAAATCCTTCACTATTTCATTGATGCCCGCTCCTGGGATGAATATTTCCCCGCCAAGCAAAACGAAAACCCTTTCCCTCCTCACATGCCCTGGGGAAAGCGACCCAAGTCCCTGCCGCGTGGCGGCCCCTGGCAATACAGCGAAACCGATTGGCATGCTTTTGATGTCAGTGACGAAGAATTCGGCGGTGACTGGTTGGTGAGCAAATGGGTTGGTGAGCAGTTGCAACGCAAACACGAAAAACCATTTTTCCTCGCCTGCGGAATCTACCGCCCCCACGAACCCTGGTACGTGCCAAAAAAATACTTCGAACCCTTCCCCCTCGAAAACATTCAATTACCCCCCGGCTACAAAGAAGGCGACCTCGAAGATTTGCCACCCGCAGGGAAAAAGCGTGGCCCCAATCGCTACTTCGCCCACATTCAGAAACATGCTCAGTGGAAAAGAGGCATTCAAGCCTACCTCGCCTCTATTCACTACGCTGACGCCATGCTCGGACGGGTTCTGGATGCACTGGACACTGGCCCCAACAAAAAAAATACCATCGTGGTCTTGTGGAGCGATCATGGTTGGCACCTCGGCGAAAAACAACACTGGCAGAAATATACTGCCTGGCGCGCCGTTACCCGGGTTCCTCTGATCATAAAAGTCCCGGAAAAAATAGCTCCCAGCCTGCCCGAAGGCACCCTTGCCGGCAGTATTTGCGATAGACCGGTCAACCTGCTCAGCCTCTACCCGACCCTGAGCGAGCTCGCCGGCCTGACTCCAAAATCCAGCAACGATGCTCCCAGTCTCATCCCCTTGTTGAAAGATCCCCAGGCAAAATGGGATCACCATTCGATCACTCATCTCGATACGCCCGACAACTATGGTCTCAGCACCGAAAACTGGCGTTACATTCACTATTCGAATGGCGATGAAGAACTCTACAACATCAAAGACGACCCCTACGAATGGAACAACCTAGCGGCGAAACCCGAACACGCTGAAAAGCTCATCTCCCTCCATAAACTTAGACCCAGAAAGTTTGCTCCGAAAGTCGTTTCAAAATCGAATCCCGCCCCTGCTTCAACCACTCACAGCACACTCTCGCTCAAAGGCTGGACCATTCAACTGAATGACCAGCTCAAGCGTGATGATCCGAAGGCTGTGGAAACCATGCTCAGCATCCTGAACAAACAGCTCGATCGCGTAGTTAAAGCCATCCCTGCCAAAGCTCTGAAATCGCTGCGCACGGTGCCCATCTGGATCAATCCCCCTTACGACGGAAAAACTCCCGGCGCGGCCTATCATCCCAACATCAATTGGCTACGCGAAAATGATCGTGATCCCGCCATGGCCAAAGCGATCGAAATCACCAACGTCTCGATTTTTGCCTTCGAAAACAAACGCATGCCCTATCTAATGCTTCACGAGTTGGCTCACGCTTACCATGATCAATACCTTGCTTTTGATCAGCCCGAAATCCGCGCCGCTTTCGAGCGAGCCCGGGCCTCCAAAAGCTACGACAAGGTTCAACGCTTCAACGGTAAAAAAATCGTCACGGACAAAGCCTACGCGATGTCCAACTACAAGGAATACTTCGCCGAAGCCAGCGAAGCCTATTTCGGTAAAAATGACTTTTTCCCATTTAACAAAAGGGAATTGAAAGCACATGACCCGAAGATGCACGATTTAGTGGAAAAGGTCTGGGGTATTGATAAAAACCCGCCCCATGCAAAGTCTTCACAAGTGAAGCCGATTATTCCAAGTTCTTATCTGGCTTTTACGACTGACGCGAGCACTCAATGCCCCCCTTCCACCAATGGTGGCGGCAAAACCAGTGTCGTCTTCCGCAATAATAGAAGCACTCCGGTCACGGTTTTCTGGATTGATGCAAAAGGCAAAAGAGCCCAACAATTCACCATTTCTCCAGGCGGTCAGCAACGACGGATTACCTACGCCGGACACGCCTGGCTGGTTGCAGACGATAAGGATGCGGATCTCGGCCACTTCGTCGCCACCGACACTCCCGCCTGGGCGGACATCCCCGCCATTCGCCTTCCTTCCAATCACGGCAAAGAAAACAATGCCGCGCGCTATCCGATCACGGCTCCACCTGCCGAACTCAAGCTTGATCCCTTTTATCAAAAATACCTCAACTTCAACGGCTTCCCCATCCTCAGTTCTGAAAAAGTATCCGACTACGCCATCCGGGAAGCCGCCTATTTGCTCCAGATGATGCTGGCTCAACGCCCCGACGTGCTCGATGCCATGGCCGCCAGCGGAGCTCGCCTCACCGTGATGGCACATAACGAATTCACCACCGACGTGCCTGAGCACGCCCGCATGGGAAAACAAAAAGGTGGCGAATCATCCGACTGGTGGGATCGACGCGCGCGCGGCTTGGGCGGTAGCGAGACTGATCCCGTCGCTTCTTGTGGCGAGGAAAACCTGCTCTGTTTCCCCGGAGATCCCTACTCCCAGGAAAATATTCTGATTCACGAATTTGCCCACATGATGCATCTTCGTGGACTCAAACGCATCGACCCCACCTTTGACTCCCGCCTGGAAAAATCCTGGACGGATGCCATGGCAGCCGGTCTATGGAAAGACAAATACCCCTCCACCAATTCCCGCGAATATTTTGCCGAAGGCGTGCAGTCGTGGTTCAATAACAATCGCGAAAACGATTACGAACACAATCACATCAATACCCGTAAAGAACTGATCGAATACGACCCACAACTCGCAGCCATCCTCAAAGAAGTATTTGGCGATACCCAACTAATTTACATCAGACCACCCGAGCGCAAAAAACAAGCTCACCTAGAAGGTTATGACTACAGCAAATCCCCCCGCTTCGAATGGCCCGAACGCCTGAAAAATCTAGGGCAATCCATAGAAACCCGGCGTAATAAAAAGTAACCACAACTATTCATTCGCATACAGGAGGGCGGACATTCCTGTCCGGCAACACCAGCCTTGGGTTGACCTCCCCCCAAACTGCACTGTATATTGCCTGCATGCCGACATCAGAAAAAGAGGACGCTCAATGCCACCCCGTGATCAACGTGGAAGAGACGATTGGCAAGTGGGTGGGGCGGAAAAAAGCACCTTATCCGTCCAAAATTCAAGAAAGTGGGAGGGACTATTATAAAGCCCTCGGATACACCGTGTGCCCCAAAGGAGTTTACCGATTCAATTCACATGAAGAAGCAGACCAATGGATGATGAAAATAGCCGTAAAACGAGCGAACCAGGTGACGGATCAGCTGACTTAGCTTCCCGCCCGCCTGATGACCAAGATCTCGCCAACCTTTGTGCTCAATTAGATTTGATGGAAGCTGATTATTTGGTCATCGGAGGCTTCGCCATCATTCATTCCGGTTATGGTCGGTTCACTGAAGATATTGACCTCATCATCGATACCTCTGCGGAGAACGAAGCAAAAGTTTTTCGAGCCCTCGAATCACTGCCCGACCAAGCTATAAAACAACTCGATCCAGGAGACGTTGAAAAATACACCGTAGTCCGAGTGGCTGATGAAATCGTAGTTGATCTGATGAAATCCGCTTGTGGCATTGAATATGACGAAGCTTGCAAGGACATTGTTATTCGCGAGGTCAACGGCATCCGGGTCCCCTTCGCTTCTCCTCGGTTACTCTGGCGAATGAAAGTGAAAACCCACCGTGCTAAAGATGAAAGCGACTTGGTTTTCCTACGCGAATATTTCCAATCCCGAGGCGAACAACCTCCTAGTTAGAAATCAGGACCCATCAGTGGTTAAAATATTTTCCGCAGCCTGACGATAACCCGCTGCATAAGCGCCAAAAACCTTGCCTATTTCGTCCCTGATTCGACGAAACGCATCCACCTCTTGCTCGCCTTCCCGAACAGCTTTGGGCGGATCTTCAAAACCCCAGTGATAACGATTCACCTTTCCTGGGAAAGTTGGGCATGCCTGATCCGCATTCCCGCAAACCGTGATCACCGTATCGATCCCCGCCTGCAAATACTGATCCAAATGTTTGGACTGATGCGCGGATATATCTACGCCGATCTCCGCCATGACCTCAATCGCGAGCGGATGCACATAACCCGCAGGATTTGATCCCGCGCTATAAACCTCAAACAAATCACCCGCGACATGACGAAGAATACCTTCCGCCATGTGACTGCGACAGGAGTTGCCAGTGCAAAGAATAAGAATTTTAACTTTTTTCATAGCTACATTCAAAATGAACTCAATTTTCTCCCTCGCAACAATCATTCGATGGTTCCGGCTGCAAACAAAGCTCCGGCCGCCCTTGGCAGCAGTCATCGCTGAGAAAAGTCATCAAATCCCGCATCCCCTCTACCCGCAATTGATAAATGATCGACCGCCCTTCGCGCCGGGAATCAACCAAGCCCGAATGCACCAATTCCTTCAAATGAAACGAAAGTGTCGGTTTAGGCAAATCAAATTCCTCGGCGAGATCGCCTGCACAAACGCCCTCATCCCCCACCCGCACCAAATAACGAAATATTCTCAGCCTGGCCGGTTGAGCCAAAGCAGCCAGCGAAGTAACAGCACCATCAATCTCCATAATCTCTATCAATTGACCATTATCTATTTTCAGCCATACCACACAACATCTTTAATCGGAAAATAAAACCACTGATCACACTGATTTCCACTGCTTTTTTTAGGGATGGATTTCATGAATCCTCTGCTATTGAAAGATGAATAAGTTACATTTTTCATTTCTTATCAGTGCCTAATCAGTGAGATCAGTGGTTATCTATTTATTCTCACACGGCATGCTACTCAGAAGAAAACCAGTGCTGACTTCTCTGACAAACCCTAACCAAAAACAACATCAACGGCACCTCAATCAATACTCCGACCACCGTAGCCAACGCGGCCCCAGAAGACAAACCAAACAGCATCACCGCTGTGGCAATCGCCACCTCAAAGTGATTGGAAGCGCCAATCATCGCCGCAGGCGCCGCGTCTTGGTAGGATAAATTGAACCACTTAGCCAGGCCGTAAGTTACAGAAAAAATCAACACCGTCTGCACCGCCAGGGGAATGGCGATCCAAAAAATCGTCAAAGGATTAGCTAAAATCGTATCGCCCTTAAAACTGAAAAGCAAAACCAAGGTCGCCAACAAAGCAAAAATCGACAACGGGCTCAAATAACGCAAAAACACCTGATTGAACCACGGCAACCCTTTGCTCTTTATGATCCAGATCCGTGAGAAATACCCTGCCACCAAAGGCAATGCCACATAAATCCCCACCGACAATAACAAAGCCTGCCAAGGCACCGGCATCTGGTTCACTCCCAACATCCACCCGCCTAATAGGCCGTAAAGCAGCAACATCGCCAATGAATTGATCGCCACCATAATCAGCGTCAGTCCCTGATTCCCCCGCGCAAGGTGACTCCAAACCAAAACCATCGCCGTACACGGCGCGATCCCCAATAGAATCGCACCAGAAATATAAGAGCGATACAGCTCCACCTCCGAACCATCTTTAACAATCTCTGTTCCCGGCAGATAATCTTTGAAAAACACCCCCAGAAACAAAGTCGCTATTCCCAGCATGGTGAAAGGTTTGACCGCCCAGTTGATGATCAAAGTCAAAACAACCGGCTTGGGATTTTTACTCGCTTTGACCACTTCGCTGAAATCAATCTTCACCATGATCGGATACATCATGAAAAACAAGCAGATCGCAATCGGAATGGAAACCACCGGTGCCCCATTCACCATGATCGCCATGCCATCGAGAAAACCCGCCAAATCAGGAGCTAATTTCCCCAAGCCAATGCCCGCCACTATACTCAAACCCACCCACAAAGTAAGGTGGCGCTCAAAAAATCCCATCGATGATTTATCCAGACTCATATTATATTTCTATTATTCTAGAAATATGAAACTAATATCAACAAAGTCAAACCTTAACTATCCTGCTCTATAAAAAATCTTGCGTATCTCCCCCCCCTTTTAAACAGAGAACATCATTTAGTTCTAGCCTCGCGCCCCCTAACATCAGTGTCCATCAGTGTCCATCAGTGAAATCAGTGGTTAACTGAGCTATACACCATCAACGAAATTCCAATAAAACCGGACAAGAGCCATTAGCACTGGCAGCACTTTGTTCACATTCCTTCATCAAGCCCTCCATTTTTTTTCGCATCCGCTTCATACTGCTGAGCTTTTTATCCAGATCGAGCATTTTGCGCTGCACCACTTGCTGCAGGAATTCGCAGGACTGCGATGACTCCGGATCGATTCCTGCCAGCTGCTTGATCTCGCGCAAAGTAAAACCCGCAGCCTTCGCTTCGATGATGAAGTTCAACGCCTCAAGGGAACGCTGTCCATAAAGGCGATAGCCATTTGCCGCACGCACAGGTTCTGATAACAAACCTTCGCGTTCATAATAACGAATCGTCTGGGTGGATACCCCTGCGGCTTTTGCCAAATCACCAATTTTCATTATTCAAAACATACCTGTTGACCTTATACTATACTATAAGGTTTATGCTATTGCCATGAAAAAAGAATTCTGCCCAAAATGTGGAGAGCCAGGTAAGTCCGTAAAGGAAATAACACTGCAATCCCTGTTAAAGGGGGACGAAAAAGAACGCATAACTGCCCTGCCTTACTTCTTTTGCAAAACCCCTTCCTGCCCAGTGGTTTATTTCAACCCGTCCGGTGTTTCGATTTTTGAAAAAAACAGCCTCAAGGTTCGTGTCGGAATCAAAGAAAACAAAGCTCCTCGCCCTGTGTGTTATTGCTTCGATCACAGCATCGAAGAAATCGAAGCACAAGTTGAGACCACCGGTGAAAGCACTGTGCTCGACGACATTGCTACCCGAATGAAGGACGAGTGCTGGTGTGAAACCAAAAGTCCAATGGGATCGTGTTGCATGTCCACTGTCAGTAAGCACATCAAAACTGCAAAAGAAAAAGCAGGACAAACTACAGAATTTTGCAGCGCACTTCCTGAACCCACCGCCGATTCTAAGAGCACATTTGGAATTCTCGCCACACTTGGAGCTGTGCTCACAGCCATACTGTCCTCCGCTTGCTGCTGGCTCCCCCTACTACTGATCGCCTTCGGTGCATCAGCAGTCGGTGTATCAGGATTTTTCGAATCCTACCGCTTCTGGTTCCTTGCTGCCACCATCATCCTGCTGGCGAGTGGGTTTTATCTGCTTTATTTCCGCCAGGAAAAATGTACCCCAGCTGACTGCTGCTCACCCCTCAATCCAAAACTCCAACGTTTCAACAAAATTCTGTTGTGGTGTGCCACCATCGCGGTTGCCTTGTTCAGCGTTTCTCCTAGCTCCCTTGGATTTTTTCTGAACGATCCTAATCCGAAAACAGAAATTTCATATAACCAAAAACAAATAACTCTTAAGATAGAAGGCATGACCTGCAAATCCTGTATCTACCCCATCCAAACCCAATTACTGAAAGTGGAAGGGATCACTTCTGCAAAAGTCGATTTTGACAAAGCCACGGCTGTCATCACCACTAACAAAAAAAACATAGCACCCCAAAAAGATTTATTGCAGGCAGTCAAAAACGCCGGGTTTAAGGCGGTTTTTCAAAAACCGATAACACCTTCCCCGCCAGAATAGCAGTTGGGCAAATACCATAACCTCAAGTAACCTAAACTCCAAACCTGCTCATCTTGGAGCCGCGGATAAAATAAACCACCCCAAATTATTTATCTCTTTGGTCTCACCTACATGCAAATCCCCTCAAACAGTTGGAATCTCTCGTTTCAGCAATTTAGCAATCGCACATTCACTCGTCACTTCATTTTCAGTCTGCGTGCCAACTGAGCCGCATGCAAATCACGCGGCTGGATCAAAGCTGGATCCAGCGGCTCGAACCACTTGCCCCCAGCATCTTTTATCGGCCGACCTTTACTGCTTAAACCGATCAAATTCATCGAATCGGGACCGAATGACTCACGCGGCCAAGTGAGGTTTTTCTTTGCGCGGATATTCCAGAAAGTGCCACGGGCTCCACAGTGTTTGCCCAAATCACGTCCTCCTCCACAACGCCAGATTTCACTACCATCACCAACATCAAGATTGGAGAACAAATTCTCATAAGGAGCTTTTTTGTGGTGATCAAGTGACAAGTTAACGCCCTTGCCGTTTTTATACACATTGCCATTACTCATATATCCCAGACCCAAGTCATGGATGAAATGAGTCTGAAGATCAAAATGAGTCACCAGATTGTCCATCCCTAAAAATATCCCATGATGCCCTGTCGTCCCTTTATACGCTTTACGACGAGCATCCAAAACCAAGCCATCAATCGTCGAAAAGTGCCCGGTCAAATACACCCCGCTATCGCTATTGGATATACGCACATTCTTAATCCAACAATTCACGACCCTAGTCATCGCGATCCCATTCAAACCACGCTCGGTGAAATGGCCACGATAGGGTTTCACTGGAAACTCAATCGACAAATCCTCAATCCCCACTTCACTCACACTTGGATCAACCGTTTTCAAAACAGGCTTCCATTCGGCGCGTAAATCAAAACGTAAAGGCCGTTCCAAAGTCACTCTTTTCCCCTCAATCGAGGCTACCCGACTGATCAAGCGGGTTCGGATGGCTTTCTTGATTTTCTTCGTACTGCCTGGGTCTCCACTGTATAAATGATCGAGCAAGGTCTTCTTTTTATCATCCATCACTTCCACTGACACGATCTGCCCCTTTTCCAACTTCACATCTTTCGTCAGGACGATATCCCGCCCTCCACGTATCACCGGAGAAACAATGTCCGCCACTTTTTTATCCCGATAACTGCCCTTGACCCAAATAAAACCACCCGACCACGAGTAGTTGGAAGTCGGTCGCCCACTAGTGGTTGCTCCCATGTTTGGACGAACATCTTCCAATTCCCGATTAATAAAAAGCACCGTCTTGCCCTCCCCGGCTCCACGTAAAACAATACCCGGTTTATTGATCCAAATAATATCGCTTAATAAATATCGTCCCGCTGGAATCAAAATCGCTCCCTTGTCCGTCGCTTCGATCGCCTTGCGGAAAGCTTCTGTGCAATCCGTTTTGCCATCCCCCTTGGCTCCAAAACGAATCACGTCAGTCACCACCGCTATTTTGGGCAAAACATCCTCTCCAAAATGATATCCGGCGTAAGAAAAATCCGGCAAGCGCCCCTCTGCCGTCCATCTTTCGCCTACCTTACCCCACAAATCAGAATACACTTGCCCCGGCAGTAATTCTGTTGAAAACAAAACAACAGCGAACAAAATACTAAATCGATCCATCCTTTGGTTTTTCATTTTTTGGTAACTCTTCAGGCGTTCTCCACTCTATCACCAAATTCTTTTCAGAATAAACCGCGAATAGAATGCTTTGTGATGGTGGTTTCTTTAAAATCATATACCCAAAGTTGAAATGGAAGTTGAAACTTATTTGAGTTGGGGTTTTTTATTTTCCTTTTCTTATCCGCGTCCATCCGCGTAATCCGCGGTCAAATCCTTTTGAAATGAACTGCATAAACCTAACAACCTACCATTATTTCAACAAAGTCGGCTCTGCCCAAATCGCATAATTATTCTTGGCATCCACTTTAATTCCATCAGCTCTCGGCGTACTAAGTTTGAGTTCGATCTGCTTGAACCCATCCACTTCGCATTGCATCAATCGAGCCGGCTCGCTTCCATCCACGATCACTGACTCCAATATTTTGCCATCACCCATGATCGTAAACTCAACCCTGCCCTGTTTTCCCAGTTCAGGATGCAAACCCGCCCACACGGTAAAGTTCTGATACACCCCCTTGGGCAACAGAAAAGTCAGCGAGCGTCCCATTCCCGCACTGATCCCTTCTGCAAACTTTTTCACTTCCACCGCTCCTGTATCCTCAATGCGCAAACTCAAAGGCGTGACTTGTTTTCCCTGCGCAAGGATCAAACCGCTCTGAGGACATCCCCAATTTGGTTTACTAAAAAACTGTGATTGAGGATAATACAAACTCTCCGCCTCCAACGGAAAATAAGCGCTTATCTGAATTTTTTGCAAAGCCAGCCTACCTTCTTCCTCTATTTCCCCCGAGCCAAGACTCAACATCGTATAAAGCGCATCAGCCACGATCTGTGCGTCCATCGTAGCCGCCTTCAATTGCCATTTTTTAACTGCATTCGCATCCTCTGCATACAAAGCCTGAATGATCGGAATCGTTGTGCTACGAGCATTGAGAATACCTTCATTCACTCGATGCAACAAACGCCACGCCGCTTCCTCCACGGTGATACCTAACAACTTAGCCTGATAACCAGTGATACTCACATCAAGATCACCGCTCTCAATGGGACTGTGCAGCAGTTGTCCCTTCATCCCCTCACTCGGCGGCAAGAACTGCTGCAACAAGGTGAACATATTATCACCTGGCACGGTGTGCGCCGGACTGCCATAATCTTCCAACTGATGACATACGGTCCCCATAAAACGAGCCGCCTCACCGATCTTACCCGCCCGCAAAGCCTCAACCGCCTTGCCCATGAAGTATCGCAGAGTTTCCAGATTCTCCTCTTGTTGCGCTGGCAGATGCAAATTGAGCAAATACAAAACATCCGGTTTTGATTCCATCTTGGCAAATCGGGCGTTCTCCTTATCACTATAAACATGATCAGGAATCAAACAGTAATCATCCCCCAATTTTACCAACTCCCCCGCTAGTAACTTCTTATGGGCAGGCGGCAAAGTTTGTATTGCCGCTTTAGTGATGGCTATATGAGGAGTTCCCCAGGCGAATGCCGAAGATACAGGCAGTAAAAAAAAGAGTGCTACCCAGAGAAACGAATAAAATTTCATACTCCCGAATCTCGCGCAGACTTTCGCCCATGGCAAGCCCGACCCAAAACCCGCCTCTCTCTCGACCGGTTATTTGTCCGGCCGGACAAATAACCGGTCAATTTGAAAAGATCAGGAAACTCGCCAAACATCTCAAACTTCTATCTCTTTCTCCACCGCATCCACCTCGCAGCTGCTCACTCCAAACATCACAAACAATACCGGCAACACCACCAAAGTCAGAACCGTATTACTGATGATGCCACCAATCACCACCGTCGCCAAGGGCCGCTGAACCTCTGCCCCGACACCCGTATTCAACGCCATCGGAATGAATCCCACCGCTGCCACCAATGCCGTCATCAGCACCGGTCGCAACCGTATCCGGCAGCCTTCAAATACGGCGACCCGGACCTCTTTACCCTCGCTGATCAAATTCTGAATAAAACTGATCAATACCAAACCATTCAAAATCGCCACTCCGCTCAAGGCAATGAAGCCAATCGCGGCACTGACCGTGAACGGCATATCCCGCAGGTAAAGTGCCGCCACTCCTCCCACTGCTCCCAATGGGATTCCGGTTGCCACGATAAAAACCTGACGCAGTGAATTCAAACTGAAAAACAATAATACAAAGATCAAACCGAGCGACAGCGGAACCACCAACATCAAACGCTGGTTGGCGCGTTCCATATTCTCAAACTGACCGCCCCACTGCAAAGTGTAACCTTCCGGCATATCCACCTCCTCATCGATCTTCTTTTGTGCCTCAGCGACAAAACTGCCGACATCACGTCCGCGCACATTGGTCTGCACCGTGACCCGGCGTTTGCTCCACTCACGCTGGATCGTCGCCGGCCCCTCGGTCATGGTAATATCCGCCAATCTTTTTAATGGAATAAAAGGCCCTCCTTCAGTAGGGATCAAAGTATTGCCCAATAGTTCAACATCATTTCTTATCTTCTCAGGCAAACGAATCACCAAAGGAAATCTACGTTGCCCTTCACGAATTTCACCCACCTCAATGCCCCCCATCGCCTCAACCAATCCCAATATCGCACGAGTCGGAATCCCATATCGCGCGATCGCTTCCGGTTTCACTTTGATTTGCAATACCGGCTGCCCCGTCAACTGCTCGCCGGAAATATCCACACTGCCTTCGACATCCAGTAGCACCCGCTGAATATCGTCCGATACACGAGTTAGCTTTTCAAAATCATCGCCGTAGATCTTGATTCCCACATCCGATCGAATCCCCGCTACCATCTCATTCATTCGCATTTCGATGGGCTGAGTGATCGACATATTCAATCCCGGCAGATCCCGCAACAACTCATCAATCTTTGCCGTCAACTCAGCCTGTGTTTCGGCCTTGGTCCATTCCCCCCTTGGATTCAGAGCGAGAAAAATATCGGTCAACTCAGTGCCCATCGGATCCGTTGCCACTTCCGCGGCACCGATCCGGCTCCACGCTCGACCGATCTCATCCGGAAACTCATCCAGCAAAATGCGCTCGATCCGAGTATTGTAAGCTGTGGACTGCTCGAGATCGATACCCGCCAAACGAATCACATTCACCACCAGAGCTCCTTCACCCAACTTCGGCAAAAACTCCCCTCCCATGCGCATCGCCATCGCAGCCGACACCACCACTAACGCCAGTGCGACCACCAATACCACATAACGCAAGCGCATCGCTGCCTTCAAAATCGGCTGGTAAAAATACTGCACCATCCGGATCAGCAGAGGGTCTTTCTCCTTCATACTGCGCGGCAAAAATAAAGTTGCCAATACCGGCACTACCGTCAGAGCCAGAATCAACGATCCCAACAAAGCGGCAATCATCGTCAACGCCATCGGTTTGAACAGTTTCCCTTCGATACCTTCCAGCGTCAGGATTGGCACAAATACGATAATGATAATACCCACCCCAAAAGCCACCGGTCGCGCCACCTCTAATGGTGCTTCTTTTAAAATCTTACTTCTTTCGTCAGGCATAAGTTTGCGACCGAGACGATGTTGTTCATCAGCGAGCCGCCTTACCATATTTTCCACCATCACCACCGAGCCATCCACCACCAATCCAAAATCCAAAGCACCTAAACTGAGCAAGCTCGCAGCGATGCCCGCCTCGAGCATGTAAGTGCCCGCGAAAACCAGTGACAATGGAATAGCCGAAGCCACGATCAATCCCGCACGCAAATTTCCAATCAAAACAAACAATACCACTACCACCAATATCGCCCCTACCAGTAAATTATGGGAAACCGTTTCGATCACCTTGTCCACCAAATCCGTTCGATCATAAACCGTCTCCACCCGCACATCCTCCGGCAATGCTTTTTGCACCTGCTCCAGCTGCTTTTTCAAGTTGCGAGTCACCTCGTGACTGTTCTCTCCCATCAACATGAAACCCAGCCCAAGAACCACCTCACCCTTGCCATCCGCCGTCACCGCCCCGCGACGGATTTCATGCCCAATCGCCACCTCGGCGACACTTTTCACCCGCACCGGAATGCCATCGACCGACTTCACTACGATATTCTCGATATCTTCAATCGTGGTCACAATCCCCACTCCGTGAACCAAAATCCCCACTCCCGATGACTTTAAAATCCCCCCACCCACGTTCTGATTATTCTTTTCCAAAGCTTCAAACAAGTCGTCAAAAGTCAGCCCGTATTTGATCAAACGCCCGGGATCGGTTAACACCTGAAATTGTTTCTCGTAACCTCCCCATGAATTGATCTCCGCCGTTCCCGCCACCTTGAGCATCTCTGGCTTAACCACCCAATCGTGTAGCTCACGCAGTTCGGTCAACGTCCGATCCGGATTATCCGAACGCAGCACATAGTGGAACACTTCTCCCAAACCCGTCGAAATCGGCCCCAGCTCCGGTTTTGGAACTCCCTCTGGTAACTCCGCCGCCGACAGACGCTCACTGATCAACTGCCTCGCTGTGATGATATTCGAATCATCATCAAAAGTCGCCACCACCTGTGACAAACCAAACTTGGAAACCGATCGCACATTATTTAAACCCGGCAAGCCACTCACCGCCAGCTCGATCGGCAGAGTGATCTGCGCTTCGATCTCGGTCGGATTCAAAGCCGGCGCTGTGGTATTGATCTGCACCTGAACCGGCGTGGTATCCGGAAAAGCATCAATCGGTAAATGCATCAATACCTTGCCTCCGATCAACACCCCGGTCAAAGCCAAGATGCAAACCATCAAGCGATTATTCAACGACCATGTGATCAATCCATTTAACATATTTTTTCCTAGTAATGAGGTAATCCGCTACCTATAGGGCCATCGACTTCTAAAATTTGAAACTAAGCATCCAGACGATAGCTGTTTAGGCTACAGGCTGCAGTATCACGTTGAGGCGTCTTCGCCTAGATACCTACAGTCTAAACAGCTACAGCCTGCTTTAGTCATCGACGCAACCAGCTCCCAATCGTGAAATCAAAAATTGAGACTTCACAATAAAGCTGCTTCCCGTCACCACCTGATCCCCTACTTTGAGCCCATCCAAAATCTCAATTCGACCATATCCTCTCACACCTGTTTTCAACATCCTCACATCAAACAAGTCGTCTTCCAATCTCACAAAAGCCACCGAGTTGCCTTCAATATCCTGAACCGCGCTTTGTGGTATGATCAAATTTTTAGAACTGCGATTGATGATACGTGCCTTGGCAAACATCTGTGCCTTCAACACCCCGTCTGGATTCAAAAACTCAGCCCGCGCCCTTGCCGTGCGAGTGCGCTCATCAACACTGGGGGCAATCCAGGTCAACTTGCCTTCAAACACTTCTCCGGAACGAGATTCAATCACTAATTTCACCACTTGTCCTACCTTTACTCGCTGTAGATCTGATTCCGGAATACTCAGAAAAGCCCACAACGATCGAGTATCCACCAACTTGAACAAAGCGGTGCCCGCTTCCAACCACGATCCTTGCACTGCATTGCGCTCCGCTATTTCACCAGCAAAAGGCGCGCGCAACTCCAATACCACTGCTTCATCTGGATTTTGGTTCAGGCGTTCAACTTGTTTGGAATCAAACCCTAGTGTCACCAACTGCTGGTAAGCCTGGCGCCGCTCCACTTCTGCCGTCTTCATCCTCGCCTCGGCTTCATCCAATTCCTGCTGCGAAGAAATCTTTTGTTTGCTCAGTTTCTGTTCGCGATCCAGTGCTTTCTGTGCCAATTCCTGCTGAGTCAAAGCCAACTGATATTTCCCTGCGGCCGCACTGATTTCCACCGACGACACCGTTACCAGCACCTCCCCTTTTTCAACTTTGGAACCTAGGTCCACCTCCACCGACTTAACTATTCCCTGCACCGGCAACGCAATCTCCGTCAGCCGATTCTCGTTAAAAGCAAGTTCCGCATACACTTCGATCTCATCAGAGATCTGCTCCACCGCTGCAGGTGTGACACTCACCCCGGCTTTAGCTGCCGCTTGTTTAGAAGCAAAACGAACCTTCAGATGATTTTTAGCCAGCATGTCGGGATGGCAAATCCCACATTCAGCTTCCAACACATTATGTTCATTGCACATCAGCCCGGCGGGCGATCCCGCTCCTCCCTTGTTAGCTTGAGGATTCTCACTTCCCTCCTCAGCCTTCGACGGCATGATGTCTGGGTGACAAATATAACATTCATCTTCATAGAGAAAATGCTCTTTACACATCAAACGCCCTTTCTCTTTAAGGTCAGGATGACATTCAAAACAACGCTCTTCGTAACGCCCATGTTCTTTACACCACATCCGCTTGGGGTCCCGCATTTTCGGATTACAGATATAACAAAGATTCTCCTTCGTTTCATGGGGACATTCTTTGCCCCCCGGATCAGCCATTGCCATTTTGTAAGCCCCCAGAGGTGGCAATATCTTTACTATTTCAACGGCTGCAGGGCTAGCTGATCCTTCAACTTTTGTATCTGCATCAGTATCTGTCGCCGAAGGCTTTTCACCGCTACACGCAGTGAGCATCACGGCTACTGCCAGCAACATGCCCGCCGTCGAATCCACTATCATTTTTAATTTCATATTTTTATCGGGTTTGAGTTTAGTTTTTACTTTCAGTGAGATTAGATTTTCCTGAATCATCCATCAGAGCTTCGATATCTGCTTGCGAGCTTAATAACTTAAATAATTTATCCTGATACATAAGCCAAGCAGCAGTCGTCGTGCGCTGCGTATCCAACAAATCAGTGAGAGTGAATCGCCCTTCGATAAAACCTTTATTTGCCAAACTAACTGCTTCGTCCGCTTTAGGCAGAATTCGGTCACGATAAGCCTCCACCTGGCGGACAGCAGCGACATAACGCTGATAAGAAGAACGCAGCTGGGTAGTCAAGGCCAACTCAACCTCTTTCAACTCGCTTTGAGCTATTTTAAGGTTCGCACCCGCCTCCTGAACCAAGCCTTTCCTATTATTAATAAGTGGAAGTGGCAAAGAGAAAAATAAGCCGAAAATATTTTCATTCGAAGTCCCGTCACGCCCCGCTAGGAAACGAGTGGTGAGGTTGGGCATCTTCTCCAACTGGGCACGTTTAAGCGACAAATCCGCCCGATCAATGGATGCTCTGGCTGCAGCAATCTGCGGATGCTCCAGGATCACACTTCGTTGTTTGACTTGCTTGATTAAGCTGTGGTTAATAAAACCATTGAGATCACCTCCAATGTTCGCATCCACCAAAGCGACATTGCCAATCAAAGCCGCAAGCTTTTGCCGAGCCGTTACACTCATCTGACGCGCTCCTTCAAGCTCAATCGCCGCACGTTCAGTTTCTATTTCTGCGCGCAACAGTTCCTGCACTGAAGCCCGCCCCGCATCCAATCGTTTAGTGACGGATTGTGAAGAATTCTGCGTGAGTTTCAAAATTTCACCAGCAAGAGCGTAGCGACGTTTATTTACCAATACTTCATAAAAATTCAGCTTAACATCCCTGATCAGCAATACCTTGGCTGACAATAAATTGTGATTAGAAAGCACTACAGCAGCTTTCCCTATTTCGCGATCCAAGCGTTTTTTTCCAGGAAAAGGGATCTCTTGTTTTAAACCTGCCTGCATCTGCCCTCGCCCGACGCCCCCTCTGAAAGGAGCCTCTCCTGCCATCAATATCAATTTGGGGTTCTCCCACTTCGATGAGTCAATCCGCCGACCATCCGCAGCATTGATGTTTTGACGACTCATTTCAAAGCCAGGGTTCTGCGCAATCGCAAGATCAATAGCACGCTGTAGGGTCAAAGGCTCTTCAGCCAAAGAACTGAGCAAAGTTAATGTGAGAATAAATAATGTGAGAAATATACGCATGATAAAAAATTAATTCAGAAAAGAGCCACTGCTTCCAAGGCGCAGCTTTGCGCCTCATAGAAACAATTAAAACCTGTGAAACAGGTGATAATCAGGCGATAGCAGGTCCTCTCACCGGGAATCCAGTGCGCACCAATACTTCACACAGCAGCGGCAATATTTGCTCTTCCGCTTTTTTGCAGGAAGAAATTTCAGCCAACTCTGCCTCGGGTAAAATCAAACTCAATGAGAAAAAATCAGCTAGCTCCTTACCAAAATCGTCCGCCAAGGGCAGCAACGACAATGAAGTGATTGTAAGCGCCCCTCCTATACGAGCAAAGTCGCAAAGCTCACAATTTTCTTCGTCAGAGCCAGACTTTTCGCCCGCTAACCCACCGTCAACTACTTGAACAAGACTTGCGTGTTCAACCTCCCCCCACTGCTCGACCGAGCAATGAAAAAAACATCCCACCCACATGAGTAGAACCAAAACTGTGATAAGTTTTTTCACTTGGCAAGGCTAAACACACACCACAAGTATGTCAAGCCAGCGCTCTACGTTTTCCTCATCGCCTGACTAAGCGCATCTCCCAAATCCTCATAATCCCAATCAAAACCCTGCTGCTTCAACACCTCCGGAACCACCCGTTCACTGAACAATAACATTTCCGACATACCTCCTAAAACCAATTTGAGCAAGGGAGCTGGCGCCCAGGCAATCGCCGGCCGTTTGACCTGACGGGCCAATACCCGGGTGAACTCACTATTACTAAGCGACTTTGGTGCACAAAAATTAACCGCACCCTCCAGCGCTGTTTGTTCGATGGCATATAAAAACATCCTCGCCACATCGTCTACATGCACCCAGGGCATCCACTGTTTACCCGAACCCAATCGCCCGCCCAAGCCAAGTCGAAACAACTTGCGCAGCAACGGTGCCGCACCACCTCCAGCCCCCAATGCCATACCCACCCGCCCACACACCACGCGAATCCCATCATCCTGTGCCTGCATTGCTGCAGACTCCCAGACCTGAGTGACTTCAGCCAGAAAACCCCTTCCCAGTTCGCTCTCTTCGGTCAAAACTTCATCCGCCCGATCACCGTAAAATCCCGTGCCCGAAGCGCACACAAATACCTGCGGCGCCCGCTCACTATCTTTCATCGCCTTCACCAAACCTTGTGTTCCCAACAAACGGCTGGAACGAATCTGTTGTTTTTTAGCCGCCGTCCAGATCCCCAAAACCGATTCGCCGGCCAGGTGAACCAGCGCATCCAAACCACTCACGTCAGTCTGCTCTGCTAATTCTGGAGAAAAATGCCGCAGCTCATGTCCCGGTGAAAAGACCTCATCGACATTGCGAGTATAGAGCACCGCTTCATGCCCCTTTTCGACCAACAAAGCCGTCAGCCTTTTGCCTATCAATCCCCTCGCGCCAGTGATTCCTATTTTCAATTTCAGTCAATGATTAAATTTCACTCGTCAAGCCCCCTGTGCTCCGCCCTCTTCCAAATCATCGCTTTCCTCTTTAACTACACGCAGAAACTGCACTTCCCGCACGCTGCGTTCATCCGCTTCGGTGACCGTCACTTGATAATCTTCCACCTGCAAAACTTCTCCCTTTTCCAGCAAACGCCCCGCCACATGAGTCACATAACCCCCCACCGTACTCACATCAGGACTCTCCAGATCAAGATCGGTCTGCACCGCTAGTTCGTGCAGTGGATAGGTTCCGTGAACCACAAACTCATCATCGCTCAAACGCCGGAACTCCTGATCTTCCTCATCAAACTCATCCTGGATCTCCCCCACCAGTTTTTCCAGCACATCATCGAGCATGACCAAACCCAAAGCACCGCCAAACTCATCCACCACCAAAGCCAAATGGGCATGTTTTTTTAAAAAAGTCTTTAACAACACATCCAGCTTCATCAACTCCGGCACTGGAAAAATATCGCGTTTGATCGCCATCAGATCCGCATCCTTCTCCCTCACCTGCCCCAGCAAATCCTTGATATGAATCAAACCAATCGCGTGATCGAGATGCCCCTCTTTCACCAAGGGAAAACGAGTGTGTTTCGTTTCCAAGGCCAGTTCCAGGTTCTGCTCGAAACTCTTCTCAACATCAAGCGTCACCACCTCGTTACGAGGAGTCATGATATCCCGCACGCTCAAATCATTCAAAGCCAACGCATTGATCAAAATCGCTCGCTCGGTATCCGTCACATCATCGGCTTTTTCCGTCTCTTCCACCAGGATGCGTATCTCTTCAGCGCTATGGACCAGTTCATGCGCCGGCACCACATCGATTTTAAAGATCGCCTTCATCAGCCATTTTGCCGAGGTATTCAGCAACCAGATCGGCAGTTTAAACACCCGGTAAAAAAATGCCAGGGGTCGAACCACCCACAGCGAAGTCGGCACCGACTTCCTTATCGCCAGCGATTTGGGCATCTGCTCACCCACCACCACGTGCATGAAAGTAATAAACGAAAAAGCTAGAAAAAACGATAGCCCTGTCACCCAACTCTCGGCAACCCCCATCTTGAACAACAAGGGCTGCACCAGCTTACTGACAAAAGGTTCACCCACCCAGCCCAAAGCCAGACTCGCCAATGTGATCCCCAACTGACATGCTGATAAATAAGCGTCCAGGTGCTCACTGGAAGCCATGTGCCGAGCCAGTTTAGCCCCGCCTTTATCATCCTCTATCAAGGTATCCAATTGACTGGTGCGGACTTTGACCAAAGCAAATTCTGCGGCCACAAAAAAGCCATTCAGCAGAATGAAAAACAATACCAATAACAGACGGCCCGACGCACCGCCCCAACCCAGCGTCCACTCACGGGACAAACCCGACTCATGACCCACCACCGCCAATAACAAAGGGCCTGAAAACAATCCATCTATGACTGCGGTCATCACCACTCTCCCCTCCCCACGGTTTCATGAACGCACCAGACTGCCGTCCGCCTACTAAAAGGGTCAGGATCATCGTTCGAGGCAGCTTCTTTGGAATCAGCTACAGACTGTTCGAACAGCACGTTCATAATTTCTCATAAACCCCTTTGTCCCGCCTCTTCAGCACCGTAAACCCTGCGCTTTTTGCCGCGCTCACGGACAAAGGTTTATTGATCTTGGGAGTATTGATCTGGGTGATCAACTTCTTCACCGGATTACGGCAAAGCGGACATTTATCCAAGGGCGGGCGACTGAGAGGTCGCCTGAGTTCAAAACCCCGGGCACAATTCCGGCAGCCCTTGTCAGGCTCGATGGCGATGTATTCGTAGATGGGCATAAATGCTTCTGCGAAAATCGCGTCGCCAAGCCCAGCTTGGCAACACTTATTTTCGACTCAGTTGGATTCAACCAAGTCTATCTGATTTGTGGCGGGATGTCCACGCCAAGCATCAAAAAATAATAACTACCAGCTGGATTTTGTCACCCCGGGGATGAGTCCATGGGAAGCCATTTCGCGAAAAGCGATACGCGACATTTTAAAGCGGCGAAGATAACCGTGACGACGACCAGTCACTTTACAGCGATTGGTTGTGCGGGTCTTGCTAGCGTCTCTTGGTAACATGGATAAACCCACGTAATCACCTTTAGCTTTCAGCTCCTCACGAAGCTTAGCGTATTTCTCCACAGTGCGTCTTTTACGCGCGTCTCTTTCTATCCAGCATTTTTTAGCCATATCTGTTTCAGGTTTAAGCCAGAACCAACAGGTTGCAAGTGGATTTTCCTCAAAATAAGCGGAATTTTCAATCCCCACCACCACTCTAGACTGGCAATACTGCATTTTCGCTATTGATTCTCCGCTTTAAAAAAGCCACCTTAACAATAATGAAAACGTTTTCTTCTCAATTTTTCCCCACCCGCGCTTTATCCTTGCGCTCATTCAGAATCATTTCCGCCTTGTTTTTACTGGGCTCCAGCCTCATCCCAAGTTACGCCAAACCTCTCGCAGATTACGGGAAAACCCCCTCCAATGGCGATGACTGGCTCACTTTCTATTACCGCAACCCGCGTCCGGATCAATTGATTCCCCAGCTCAAAGCCTGGAGTTCGGAAGGCACCTTGCAGGATCAAAACGCACGCGGCCCCTTGCTCGGTTTTCTCAGTGCAGTTTTCCGACAAAATGCCGACCAGCTCGAAAACTGGTATCAGCAAACCCTGTCCCTGCCAGCCAAAGACCAGGAGCTCATCAATATGGCGATTTGGATTTCCAATAGCAAAAAAAGCCAACAGTTGCTGAAAAAAGAACTGCCCCAGGCCTTTGCCGACAAAACCCCACCCGACATACTCACCCTCAAACTGGATTCCACCTCTGCTCTCGATTTGCTCTGGGGATATTATTTTGCCACCGGCGACAGCAAGGCCCTGCTTCGCATCGCCCGCATGTTCCGTTACGCCGATGCACCCAAAAAAGTAGCTGGCATCCCTGATGGCCGAACCCCGCTATACACCATTTTACCCAAAGCGGCCAAGTGGTCGATCTCCAGCAATGCGCAACAGCACCCCAAGGTTCTCGAGGATTACAAAAAAATGCTCGCCTCGGATCAACTCAACGATACCGAAAAAAAGTGGCTCGACGAAAGTCTGAAGCAAGCTGAAAATCCACCCAAACAGCCCTGAACTGGTTGACGGTTGAAATCAAACCGTAAAAAATCTCAATCCTCACCAGCGAACACTTTTTCCAAAGCCGAGCGCATGATGTTGGCATCCGGACTTTTGCCCGTCCAGAATTGAATACCGATCACCCCTTGGCCCACCAGCATTTCCAGACCATCGATCACCCGACAGCCGCGCTGACGCGCCTCCCTCACCAGACAAGTTTCCGGCGGATTAGGAATGACATCCGCTACCACCATCGATGGCAACAGCGTATCCATGTCGATATCCAAACGAGCCGCCACATCCGGATACAAGCCGATCGAAGTCGCGTTCACCACGATATCCGTCTGCTCAGGCAAAGAATAATCCCCCGCCCACTTCACCCAGTCCACTTCCAAATCATGATCCAACACTTGCTGCACCTTACCTCTCAATAAATCCACCAAGTCCCTGCCGCGTTGCTCTCCGCGGTTGACCACCACGATCTTCTTCACTCCGGCCACCGCCATCTCCACACTGATCGCCCGCGCCGCGCCGCCCGCGCCGAACAGCACCATCGTTTTGCCTTTGGGATCCTCGATCTGACTAAGCGCCGCGACAAAACCCTTACCGTCGGTGTTTTCCCCAATCAAACGTCCCTCACGCAGCACCACGCAATTCACCGCCCCCATCAACTCCGCCGATTCCCCCAGGCCATCCAGATATTTGATCACCTCTATTTTGTGCGGAATGGTGCAGTTGAACCCTTGAAAAGCAAAAGCCCGCGCCCCCTCAACCGCCCGCTCCAGGTCCTCCTCCTTGACCTCCAAGGTCAAATAACGCCAATCCAGACCCAAAGCCTCAAAAGCAGGCTCGATCATCGCCTGAGTCGGATTTTCCGCCACCGGAAAACCAAAACAACCGACCAGTTCTTGTTTAAAATTCAGTTCCATTTTATTACAAATTCTTAAATTGCAAGAGTCTCAGCTCTTATTTTCCAGCCACTCCACCGGTAATTCGCTTAATAGCATCCGAAGCAGGGATCGCTCCTTCCTCCCAACCATTTTTTTCTAAATCCACATCTTCAAGGTTTTTATCCTTATCGGTGATTCTCACCAGATTTGCCATGCGTGGATTTGAAAACTCTCCATAGAGCATCAGCTTTTTTTCAAAAATCCTAAAATAAAGCATACTGGATCTAATATACGATTTCTGCTCCTCTCCAGATTGAACCTTAGAAGAAAAAGGGTTGCCAAGATTCTCTATCCACGAGTACACCACACGATAGCCCCCCTTGTCACCACTCTTTTCAATGGCGAGAAAAACCGGCCATTCATCATCCCACTTGCCTCCCCATAATCCCTCAATGGACACAGGTTTCTCCTCCTTCTTACTCTGCCTCTGCTCCTTAATCCACAACTGGTCTTCATCACTAAGATTGCTCACCTTCAACAAAAACATTCTTCCATCCGAAGTCCGTTTGATACGAATACGCCCCTCTGACTCCGATATGAATTCCGCCTTAAGCTCTTTACCTTGACTATTCTTGAAGACACGGAGTTCTCCACTAAATCCAAAATTCAAGCTGGCCGCAAATACACCAAGAATAGAAAAAAATCGCACTGCAAGGAAGTAGGAGTTCATGTGGAGAACAGCATTTAATACCATTAGGCTTATTTTTCAAAGAAGAAAACAGCTATGCTGCTGCTCTCCGACTTAACCAGCTTCAATTCTCAATCGACCAGGTCAACTGCAGATCCATTCCCACAGGGAGAGGCACCACCGGACCCTCCTCGCTCTCAAACACCGCCACCTGCGATGGCGCCTTGCTGAGAGTGAACGTATCTTCCGATGACGCAAAACCATAAAACGTGGGGCCATTGGTGGAAAGAAAACTTTCAAAAACCGCGCAACCGGAATCTGTATCAAAATCCACTCCCGCTTGCTCAAAAGCCATCGCATACAATTGCGGCGCGCAAGCTCCAGTGTAACAACCCGCCGCACAACCACAGTCAAGCACCTTGCTGGTATGCGGCGCACTGTCCGTGCCAGCAAAAAACTTATTCTGTCCCACCTGGGTGACCGCCACCCGCAACGCCTCCCGGTCCGCATCGAACTTCACCAAAGGCAAACAGTAGAGATGGTATTTCAAGCCCTGGATCAAATCCCCTACCGTATACAATAAATGCTGCGGAGTAACCGTTGCCGCAACCCGCTCAGGTGCCTGGGCCACAAAGTCCACTGCCACCGACGTGGTGATGTGTTCACAGACCAACCGCAAGCGCGGATGAGCCTCCAGGATAGCTGGTAGCTTTTCATTATAAAAAACCGACTCGGCACTCTGTTGCGCGTCAAAATAATCCGCTCCGACCAAGCCATGTTGCTCTCCGTGGATACAAAGCACCACCCCATAATCCTCCATTGCCCGGAAAACGTCACCGCCAATCCATTCATCCATGGCCACGCCATGCTCGGCATTGGTAGTGCCATGTGGCGGATAATATTTGGCCGCCTGCAACAAACCCGACCCAGCCCCTTCAGCGATCATCTCCGCAGTGGTATCATCCGTCAGATAAAGAGGAGTGATCAATTGATCAAACACATCGGCTCCAGCAGCCAACAATTCTGCCCGGTAGGATTCAATCGAACAAGCGTCTTCCGATCCCTTCCCCGTAATTTGTGAAACCGGAGGCCGGGTATTTGGCATCGCCAAAGCCCCGGCGCACCCCATCGCCAGATGGTCCGCGATATATTGATTCACATTTTTTCCCTGCCGGAAGTGCGTATGCAAATCATACCATTTGGGAAGAGTAAAAGAAATAGCCATGATGATCAAAAAAGTCTGCCCGAAAGACTCATATCCTGCACCATGAATCAACCAGATTTATTATCGCAATCCCTATTCATAAATCCCATCACAAAAAAGAGCCGCTATAAAAATAGCGGCTCCCTCATATTAGATCGATCTCCCCTGACCGCTATCACTAGCTCAATCAGAGGGATCACTCACACTTTAGCTCTTTTTTTTGTTCAGCACGTCATCTTTGGTGCTTGCGACCACTGCCATGACCTTGTCGATCAGTTCAGGTTTCACCTTCAACTCTTTCAAAGTCGCCAACAAGTGCTCGGCGATGGCTCCAAAATGCTCTTCGGTCAGTTCCATGTGGGCGTGGCCTTTGCGCATATCCATGCCCTTGTAGGGAATCGGTGATCCCAGTGCCGCAGAGAGGAATTCCTTCTGTTTGTTGTGCTGGCGTTTCATGTTCACGTCTTCAAAGAAGTAGTTCACCCGGTCATCCGCGAGGACTTTGGTGTAAAACAAATCCACCGCGGCATTGATGGCTGCTTTGCCTCCGATCTGGCTGTAAAGACTGGTAGTCACCTTTTCCTTGAACTCACCACGGCAATCTCCGCAGCAAAAGGCGTAAGTAACATCCTCGAATGCATAAGTGCATTTCGGATTCACCGCTTTGCCTTTGATCGGGCATTTTTCGTTCACCGCTGCGGCTTTTTTAGAGGTCTCACCAAAAGCGGTGAAAGTGATCGATGCGAAGATCAATGGAATAAGGAATGTAATCGTTTTTTTCATATAGTTTAGTTTGGTTTGGGAGGAATTTTCATCCATGCCTCAATGCCTGTATAGACAACTGAATATCATGAACTCGTAAGACCGTCGACTTGAAGCCTGCGTTTGACTACGCATATTTTGCATCTCTCCACGCCTATCTTGCTATAAGCTACAAACCCCTTCTCATTTCACCTCGCCCATCTCCTTCAGTTTACGCTGCAAAGTCCGGCGACTGATGCCCAGCAAACGAGCCGCTTCAGTGCGGTTGCCATCGGTACGATCCAAAGCCTTCCTGATATAACGCTGCTCCACATCACTAAGATTCAACGCATCATCAGCCAATACAGAGTCTTCACCGCCAAATCCCTGCGCGCGCCGTTCCCCCAGCCCAACTGTCAATCGCCCCACAACTCCTGCTGACTCCTTCACAAACTGCGGCAAATGCCGCAAGGTGATTTTCGGGCCATTGCTCATCACCACCCCATGCTCGATCGCCGTGCGCAATTCACGCACATTGCCCGGCCAATCGTATTCGATCAAGCGCTGCAAAGCATCCGCTGTCAACTCGCGGTAAGGTTTGTTGTTCTCTTCCGCAAACTCCCGCAAAAACGCTTCACTCAACAAAACGATATCCTCTTTGCGACTGCGCAAAGGCGGCATCTCGATCCGAATCACATTGAGACGAAAATACAAATCATCCCGGAACTCCCCCTCTTCGACCAAAGTCGCCAGATTTTTGTTAGTCGCTGCGATCACCCTCACATCCACTTTGATCACCTGGTTACCACCCACCCGCTGAATCGTGCGCTCCCCCAGCGCTCGCAACAACTTCACCTGAGTATTACCGTCAATCTCACCGATTTCGTCAAGAAACAAGGTGCCGCCGTCGGCCTCTTCAAAACGCCCCTTGCGCCGCTCGGTCGCCCCGGTGAACGCTCCACGTTCATGGCCGAACAATTCACTCTCTAACAACTGCGGACTCAGCGCCGCGCAATGCACGATCGTCAGTTTTGATTTCGGCCGCCCACTCAGATTATGTATCGAATGCGCAATCAGCTCCTTACCCGTGCCGCTTTCCCCCTCAATCAATACCGTCGCTTTGGTCGCCGCCACCTGCTGCACCGTCTCAAACACCGGATGCATCACTGGAGAACTACCAATGATGTTCTCCATCGAAAATTTCTTTTCGACCTGACGTTTTAAAGAGGCATTCTCACTCTCCACACTACGACTGCGAATCGCCCGTTTGATCACCAGCTCCAACTCATCGATGTTCAACGGTTTACTGACATAATCGTAAGCTCCTCGTTTCATCGCCTCCACCGCAATATCAACCGACCCATAAGCAGTCATCATGATGCACACCGGCGCTTTGGGTATTTTCAAAGCTTCGGCGATCAATTCCATACCATCCTCACCGCCCAAACGAAGATCGGTCACCATCACCTCAACCGATTCACTGCGCAAAATCTCCAAGGCCTCTGCCCGATTGGCTGCCACATAAATATCAAACTCATCCTCAAACGAACGTCGCAACCCGTCGCGGGTGTTTTTTTCATCATCGACGATGAGCACAATGGTATCCTCAAGATCAGTCATCACTCCTTATTTCATCCTCCACGATTTGTTCGTCGATCCACTCCACCTCGATCACTTCACCACTATCAGCGTCGCTCTCATCCGGACCTGACAAAAGGCGCATACGCTTATCTATCCTCGGCAAATAAATAGTAACAGCGGCTCCCTTGCCCTGCTCACTATCAAACTCAACCTCCCCACCATGCTCGCGCACAATGCGTCGCACGATCATCAAACCCAGGCCCGATCCCGCTTTCTTAGTCGTGAAGTAAGGCTCGAACACCTTGCCCACCTGCTCCGCCGTCACCCCCTGGCCGGTATCGGCAATGCGGATACTCACATTGTAATCATCGCGATCCACCTCAATCTGCAACTCACCGTCCGAGCCAATAGCCTGACAAGCATTGCGAATCAAATTATACAAAACCTGTTTCATTTGGTCTCGATCCAAAGGCAACTTCGGCACTTCCGGATTCAACTCCAACTTCACCACAATGCCACGATCTTCTATTTCACCCGCCAAAAACTTCACCGCCTGACTCACCAGCTCATTCAGGTCCACCAACTCAGTTCGCAATTGGCTGGGACGCACCGCATTGAGAAATTTTTCCACAATCAGATCCAAGCGAGTGATTTCACTACGCGCAACATCGAGTAACTCATTCACCTCCTTGCGCAAATCCGGATCTTCCACCTTCTTCAATTTCCGCTGCACCAGTTGCAAGTGGATGTTCAGCGAATTCAAAGGATTGCCGATCTCATGCGCCACCCCCGCTGCCAACATCGTCAACGCATTCATCTTTTCAGATTCGATTTCCTCCTCCCTCATCTGCCGTGATTGGGTAGTATCACGTAGCAGCAAAACAAAACCCTCCAGCTCCCCTTGTTTCTCATCCCGCAAAGGAGCGACATAAAAATTGATATACCGATTCTCCGGATAAAACACCTCGAGGTCGCGATTAACCACCCTGCCTGACTTGGTCAGCTGCTCCCAATCCAGGCCCCTCACTTTCGAAACAATCGGCTGACCAATGGCATCCTTGCGATCAAAGCCGAACAACTCACCCGCCGCCAGATTCAAATAGTGAATCAATCCGTCTTCATCGGTAACGATCACCCCCTCGCGCAGGGCATCAAAAACCTTTTCCAAAAAACCCATTTCCTGCACAATCCGCAGCACATGCCCTTGCAACTCCTCCGGCCCCACCCGATCCACATGATCAATAAATTTGTCGATAAATCGTGATTTCATGTGTTATCTTTTACCATGGCTAAAGATCAATACCTCCTCATCCTGACCACTTTCCCCGACATCGAAGCGGCGCGTCAAATTGGCACACTTCTAATCGAATTGCAAATTGCCGCCTGCGTCAATTTGTTACCCGCCTCCCAGTCCATCTATCGTTGGAAAGGCAAGATTGAAAACAAAACCGAAGTACCGGTATTGATCAAAACCACCAACAACAACTACTCCGCCGTCGAAAGCCACATCCGCGAAGCCCACCCCGACCAAGTCCCCGAAATCATCGCCATGCCCATCACCCACGGCTCCCCCGACTACCTCGCCTGGATCTCCGAATCCACCTTCGACTGAGCCGCAGCCCCCACCCATCAACAACACAACAACTTTCCCGCTAGAGGCCTGACCCTTTGAAATAGACCCTTTGAAATATTGGAAATCTTTGCGTGATACGGCTCCGATTACGCCTTCAACCAGCCCACGCAGCCCATCAATCCATTTCTACACAACAAAAGTTTTGGCATGAGGTCTGACCTCATCCAATTATGAAATTTGATTCGATCTTCTGCACTTTTTCCAAATGCTAGCAGAAAGCCCACTTCCTCACAGGCAGTCAAGATGACTGCTTGAAAATGCCTCCATTCTCGCTTATGAAAGGCAATATTTATGACTGCAGATAACAGCAATCCGCTCTGGCAAGGGCTCAGTGCAAGCGCACAGAAGGCCTTGCAGACCCGTGACTACGCAAAAGCCGATCTCGCCACCCGTCTCGCTACCACCGGAGTAGAAGCGGCCGAACTGGCTACCGATCAGGCCGGACCCAAAGCCGGACTCGAAAACGCTTGGATTCCCGGTGTAGAAATCTTTCACCGCCCCGTCTACCAGCAGCGTCACCGAGGCTGGTTCGCCGAATTTTCCCGCGAAAACGAAGGCCGCCTTAATGACATCGGTCTGTGGCCCCAACAGTGGGCCACCGCCACCATGTTCGCCAATACCGCCAAAGGCTTTCACATCCACCCACCTTCGATCCCGGAAGGGATCTCCCCCGCTGACTGGTTCCAAAAATTATATATCGAAGAACCGCAGTCTTATCAAGAGCGCCCCTATGCCCGCGAGCAATGGGACGCGATGTTTTTTGTCCAAGGCACCATCGAATTTTTCCTCGTCGAAGAGCGTGTCGGTCTGCCGCGCCGCGTGATGCGCTTCATCATCGAAGGCGACAATCGTCCCGGAGGCAGCAACATCGGACTGGTCATCCCGTCCGGAGTCGCCCACGCCCTGCGCTGCGCCAGCTCCGAGAACGTCATTATGGTTTACGGCACCAGCACCTCCTTCGAACCCAGCTTCGAAGGCCGCCTCGCCAGCGATGTGGAAGAATCCCTGTTGCCCGAAGATTGGAAAACATACATCGAAAAAGGCTAAGGAGCCTCTGTCATTCCCCGGCATTTTGGTCTTTTCACCATTAAGTCTCTTCACTCCGGTATTAAAATCACATTATTGTTATGGCTGAAAAACTCGCCCATCGGAAAATCTCTCACAAAGAGGTCGGCGGCATGTCCGCGGCAGAATACCGCGCCCACGCCAAGCTGGTTTATTTGCGTTTGCTCAGTTACGTCAAACCTCACAAAATGCGCTTCGCTATGGGAGTGTTTTTCGGGGTCGTATCGGGATTATTTTATTCGATACTCTTCCTAGTGATCCGAGTGGTATTTGATCTGGTATTAAATCCAAACTCCGACAAAGTTATTCGACCTTTTGAGGGATTTAAGTTCAAATTCGGGCAAAATTTCGAGTTCACCCCTCCGGCTTTCATTACCGAACACGACTTGATATTCACTGCATTTGTGTGTGGCCTAGTTCCCTTGCTGATGCTGATCAAAGGCCTGCTCACCTACCTGCACATGTATTATATGTTATGGATAGGGAATAAAGTGCTTTTCCGGCTGCGCGATGAATCTTTCGGCAATCTGGTCAACCAATCGCTCAAGTTTTACAGCCACGCCCGTCAAGGTGAGCTGATGCAAACCGTCTTTAACCAAACCCGCATGGCCTCCTCCGCAGGAACCGATCTCGCTTCAGCAATGATCAAGCATCCAGTTTCTGTCATCACCATCCTGGCGATGCTGCTGCTGAAAAATCCTGTTTACACCTTCGGTGCGGTGGTGGTTTTCCCGCTCTGTTTGCTGCCGGTCATCTATATCAGCAGAAAAGTCCGCAAAGCAGGAGGCAAAGAAGAAGAAGAGGCAGGCATGCTGATGGTCACCATGCAGGAAGCCTTTTCAGGCATCAAGGTAGTTAAAGCCCACGCCCGTGAAGACTTTGAAAGCAACCGCTTCAATAAAGCCAGCCAGAGAATGCTGGACTTCATCATGCGCTGGCGCAAAGCGATCGAAATCGTCGGGCCGCTGGTGGAAACCGTCGCTTCAGTAGGCATCGCCGTCGGTTTGGTTTACGCCAAAATGACGGGCATGCCGACCAAGGATTTTCTAGTCCTGAACTTCATGCTGATGGCAATGTACCCGCACGCCAAAGCCCTTTCCAGAATCCAAGTCTCACTGCAAAAATGTATCGTCGCTACCTCGAAGGTATTTGAAATCATCGACATGAAACCCGATGTGGCAGATGCCCCGGACGCCATCAAACTGAAAAAACCCGAAGGCCCCCTGGTATTCAACGACGTTTCATTCGCCTACGTCCCCGGCACTCCCGCCGTGGAAAATGTCTCGCTCACCTTTGAACCTGGGAAATTTTATGCCCTGGTCGGCAAAAGCGGGTCCGGAAAATCGACCATGTTGTCGCTGATGATGCGTTTTTACGATCCCACGTCCGGATCCATTTCACTGGGTGACACCGACATCCGCAAATACACCCAGAGCTCCCTACGCGACCAAATGGGGCTGGTTCTGCAAGAAACCTTCCTGTTTCACGATTCGATCTACAACAACATCCTCTACGGCCGCCTCGACGCGACCAAGGATGAAGTTGTCGCCGCGGCAAAAATGGCACACTCCCATGAGTTCATCATGGAAAAAGAAAAAGGCTACGACACCGTCTGCGGCGACAAAGGTGCCCAGCTCTCCGGTGGGCAGCAGCAACGCCTCTCCATCGCTCGCTCTATCCTACGCAATGCTCCGATTCTACTGCTGGACGAGGCCATGTCCTCTCTGGATTCTGAATCAGAAAAAAAAGTTCAGGAAGCAATCGAAAAACTCGAAAAAGGCAAAACCGTAATCGCCATCGCCCACCGCCTCTCAACCATCCTCAATGCCGATCAGATCATCGTCATGGATCAAGGACGAGTCGAAGCCGTCGGACCTCATAAAGAACTACTGGAGAAATCAGCCATCTACAAAAACCTCTACAATCTGCAATTTCACAATCATCAGGAAAAAACTACCCCTTCCTAGTCACATTGTGATATAGTGCCGACCCGCACATTCAGACCAACATGACCACCCTCACCAGTCCCGACATTTCATCCTCCCGCCACACTGATCTTTTGGAGGGAACAGGCATCTCCCTGTCCTCTCGTTGGTCCTCCGGTGGTTATGAAAAGGAAGTCGTCGATGCCGTTTGGGAGCTGGCAGAAAAGATCGAAGGCAATGATTGCGCCCTGTGGCGCAAAGACGAATGTGGCGCCTGGATCAACAAACTCGAATACGGCAAACGCCATTCTTCTTTTGGCTGGGAGATCTGTGACCTCAGTCTCGGACGCCGCCCCGGCACCCTCAGTGCCCTGCGCCCGATGCAGTGGGAAAATTACGTTGATCACATCGCAGCGATCACCCAAAGCCGGGTCACAGCCGACGGTCTGCGCAATGTTAGAAAATTAATCTGACTCCAAAAGCCCTCAAGGCAAATCCTCCGACGCCCCGGCTACTCAAACCCCATTCACTCACGCGCCAGAAACCCAAAATGCAGAACTTTTTCCGCGTCGCCCTATCTGCTTTCCTGAGACTTTTCTATAAAATCGATTCCACTCACATGGATCGACTACCCAAAAACGGTGGTGTGTTGATGATCGCCAATCATGTCAGTTACATCGACTGGCTGGTGCTCAGCCTGGCCTGCCCCCGCCCCATTCGCTTCATCCTCAACGAACGTTTTGTCAACATGCCTATCGCCGGCTGGTTCACCCGACTGTTTTCCAGCCTGCCAGTCGATCCACGCCGCACCCGTGCTGTGATTCGCAAAACCTGTGAAGCGATCAGCAACGGTGACATTGTCTGCATCTTTCCCGAAGGCCAACTCTCCCGCAGCGGAGTGATGAACGAATTGATCAAAGGGTTCACCCTGATCGCCTCACAAGCCAAAGCCCCGATCCAACCCGTTTATATCGACTCCATGTGGGGCTCGGTTTTCTCCTTCGAACGCAACCGCTTCTTCAAAAAACGCCCGCTGCACCTGCGCTATCCCGTCACCATCAACCTAGGCGAACTCATCCCCTACGAAAACGCCAGCCCGGAAGCCGCTCGCGAAGCCCTGCTCGCCCTGTCAGCAGAATCGCTGGGCAACCGCCCCGAAATAAAACAACCGCTCGACCGCGCATTGGTCAGCGCCTTGAAAAAACGTCCCGGTGCCGTCTGTCTGATCGAGCAAGGTAAAAAAAAGCACGCGCTCAAACGAGAACAAATCCTCGGACTCTCCATCGCCCTGTCCCGTTATTGGAAAACAAGCCTGGCCGATACGTCCGACAAGGTCGCTGTCTTCCTGCCCCCCGGAGCCGCCCCGACCTACATCAATCTCGGACTCATGATCGCCGGCAAAACACCCGTCAATCTGCCCTTCCAGCATCAACCCGATTTGGATCAACTGGCCGCCAAACTCGACCAGCACGGCATCACCACCCTGATCACCTCGCGCGCCTTTTTCCCTCAACTCGAAGCCTTGTTGCAATCGGAAAAACCCGCCTACCACTTGCTCGACATGCGCAGCGAGATCGACGCAGCCAGCGGAATCCGAGTGATGATGGAACGCCTGCTCGCCCGCTTCGAACCCTTGTGGTCCACCCTCAAACGACTGGAGCTGGAAGACGGCTCCGACAAACAACAGCAAGCAAGCTTCGCTTTTGTGCCCCAAGTCTATCCTGCCCTGAGCACCAGCTCCGCAAAATCGCCAAAAACAGATTTTGGTGAAACGATATTTTTATCTGCCAGCAACATCCTCGCCCAAGTCCATCAACTGCGTTCCATCAACTTCCTGACCACTGGCGAGACCATCTTCAGCGAATCCCCGCTCAATACCATCGAAGGCGCCATGTTCTCACTGTTTCTACCGGTATTTTCACACACCGCCGCCGCCATGCGCTCCTTCGGCCGCCAAACCCAGGGTGACTCCATCGAAAGCATCCTGCGCGAAAGCTCAGCCTCAAGCATTCTCTTAACTGCCAAGCTACGCCAACAGATCCTCGCCGAAGAAAGCTGGCACCCGCAACTGAAAAAACAAATACGCCAGTTCCTCAGCTTCCAACTCCCCCCGGATACCAGCAACCTCACCCTCGCCGATCACACCGGCACCCCCGTATTGCAAGCCTACGCCCCCACCGACCTCGGGCGCATCCTCGCAGTCAGCATGGTCAATCCGCCGCGCGGTTCCGCCGTCAGCTTGGAACAACACGGCAACCTTCCCAATGCCGTAGGCAGACTGCTACCCGGCATCGCCGCGTCCCACACCGAAACTTGGAATCTGCAAAGCCCCACTCTCTCCGACCAGAAAAAACGTTACCCCTTGCCCACCGGCAGCCACATCGATAAAGAAGGTTTTGTTTTCCTCGACACGGAAGATACGTGAGGAAAATGGGGAAAATGGGGTCAGGGAAATGGGGTCAGGCAACAATTCTTGACAAATGCCCCCGCCATCCTCTTCACATCATTGCTCCAACCTACCGACCTCCATATAAAACCCGTCAGGGAAATGGGGTCAGGCAACAATTCTTGACAAATGCCCCCGCCATCCTCTTCACATCATTGCTCCAACCTACCGACCTCCATATAAAACCCGGTGAATCCATACCTCTTCAACAAATCTTCAGCCGCTAAACTTTCTTCCCCTCTCAAGGGATCTCCGATCTGAAAAAGCTCACCTTCCTTTCCCAGAATCGCAATAAAGTGACCCACTTTACCCAAACGTACTCCGGCAATCGCAGGAAAATTAACCTCCGCATCCAAGCCCTCACCGTGTCGGAATCGAACCGTCACCCCTCTTTTTCTCAGCGCCCGGGCCAAATACCAAGCTTCGGTTCCTCCCATATACGAATGAGCTTCAGCCGCCAACTGCGATTCCGTGACCTCCACTCCTAATGCTTTTAGAATCGTAGCACCAGAAGCCGCGCCGCAGGTTGATGATGTGCTCTGCAGGCAGACTCTCTCCATTCCACAAATCCGTCATCCGTCCCTTGGGAATAGGCCCCATAAAAGGTTTGCTGAACGGAACAAGAGTAAACACCACCACAAACAACAAAAGGTAGGGTGAGAAAAATCCGTGGCAGCAGCGCAGCAAACAGCCCCCCGCAAATCCCAATAAATACGATCAACACCTCTGTGCCAGGCACGCTCCTAAATTGATAATAACCACTCGACTCGGGAAAAAGGTGAACGTAATAAATAGCAAAACTCGCACCCGGCAGAGCCAACACCATCGACAGCAAGACCAAAGCTGCCCGCCTCTTGAACTCCAATTTTTGCCCATAACGATAAGCAACAGAAAAAGCAGCAAACGCTAACAACGCAAAAAAAACACCCAGCCAATTAGGATTCATTTTTCAGGTGCATCAATAATCCCTCGCTAACAAATAGTCGGCAATTTCTCTCAACCGTTGCCCGCGTTTGCCAAAAATTTCCAGGGCCTGCATTGCTTTTGCGGTCAGTCTTTGGGCTTCCAACTTGGATTTTTCCAAACCCATCAGAGACGGATAGGTCGCCTTATCGGCTGCCTCATCCTTACCCGCGCTCTTACCCAACTTCTCCGACGTTTGCGTCACATCCAGAATATCGTCAATCACCTGAAAGGCCAAACCCAGCGACTGACCAAAAACCGTTAGCGCCTCCAACTTCTTAGCCGTGGCATTGGCGCTCATTCCGCCATAACGAATGGAAGTCGTCAGCAAAGCTGCGGTTTTGCCCATGTGAATGCGTTTCAACTGAGCCAATGTCAGGCTCGCCCCCTTGCCCTCACCTTCCAAATCCAACACCTGCCCGGCGATCAATTTGCGACTGCCCGAAGTCTCCGCCAACTCCCGCACCAGTACCGCTGTGCCATAGCGCGGCTGCGGCTTGGCAGCTGCCACCATTTCAAAAGCAATCGTCAACAAAGCGTCGCCTGCCAGCACGGCAATGCCTTCACCGTATTTTTTGTGACTGGTGGGATTGCCACGACGAAAATCATCATCATCCATGCAAGGCAAATCATCGTGGATCAACGAGTAGGTGTGCAAACTTTCCACCGCTGCGGCCAGTGGAAGTGCATCCGCTTCATCTCCCCCGCAGGCTTCAGCCGCGGCCAGGCAAAGAATCGGTCGCAGGCGTTTGCCGCCGGCAAAAATGCTGTAGCGCATCGCCTGATGAATCGTCGCCGGACTGGCATTGGCCGCTGGCAATCGTTGCCGCAACTCACGATCGATCAACTTTTGTTTCTCTGAAAGATAAGCCTTGAGGGTTTTCATCGTCACTAATTTTAAATCGATTACAGCAACTCCGCGATCTGCACGGCATTAAGCGCCGCGCCCTTCCTCACCTGATCGCCCACCACCCAGAAAGTCAGTCCGTTTTCGAACACCAGATCCTCACGAATGCGTCCCACCAGGCAATCATCGCCATTGGTCGAATCAAGCGGAGTCGGGTAAAGCGCCGCCAAACGATCGTCCACCAATTGCACCCCCGGAGCTGCTTCAATAGCCTCCCGGGCCGCTTCCACCGAACAGGCCTCATTAAACTCAGCAGTGATCGCCACCGCATGCGAACGATAAACCGGAACCCGCACACAAGTCACCGAAGCCGTCAGACTATCGCTGTGCAGAATCTTGCGCCCCTCGTGGTGCATTTTCATCTCCTCTTTGGTGTAACCGTTGTCTTGAAAAACATCAACATGCGGAATGACGTTAAAAGCAATCTGATGAGGGTAGACATTTTTTTCAATCGGAGAGCCCTCGACCAAGGCTGCCACTTGCTGCTCCAACTCCTGCATCCCCTGCGCCCCACTGCCTGACACCGCCTGGTAACTGGAAGCGATGATGTTTTTCACCCCACCAAAAACCTGATGCAAAGGGTTCAAACCCACCAACGAAATGATCGTGGTGCAGTTTGGATTAGCGATGATGCCCTCATGTTTCGCCGCGTCTTCGGGGTTCACTTCCGGAACCACCAGAGGCACTCCTTCGTCCATCCTGAAAGCCGATGAGTTATCGATCACCACCGCGCCTGCTGCCACCGCATGCCGCCCAAATTCCTGGGAAATGCCTGAGCCCGCACTGAACAAAGCCACATCCACTCCTTCGAACGAATCCGGCGTCAACTCCTGCACTTCGATTTCGCCGTCCTTGAACGGCAAAAGCTTGCCCGCCGAACGCGCCGACGCCAACAGAGTGATCTCCGAGGCTGGAAAATCCCGCTGCTCGAGACATCTCAACATCTCAGTTCCAACCGCTCCTGTGGCTCCCGCCACCGCTATGTGTAATTTTTTGCTCATTGATAGGCTCCCTCAAAAAAGGGTGCCACTCTAGCCTCGAACCCGCATTTTGCAAACCCACTTGTCCGAACTCTTACTTATCCAGCAAAAGCGTAAAAGTTTGAAAAATAAAACAATTAAGCGCTGATTCCACTGCTGGCACAGATAGCGAAGTCGTAAGAAATTACGACTTAAAACCTATTGCCTCATTCCAACTTCCACCCTCACTTCGCCGCCCGAACCTCAAAGTCATCATAAGAGACCCCCTTGCCCGGTGTAGCCATGCCCACCGATGATTTGGTCTCGTGAGCAATGCCCTCCGATTTCAGTTCGACCACTTTTTTGCCGTCAATCGACACTGTCATGGTATCCCCTTTGGTTTGGATCAACAAATCATGCCACTTGTCCATTTTGAGTTCCACCGCAGTCTTGCTTGTTTTTGATTCCAACAATTTTTTGGTTTTTTCGTCTGGCTTGCCACCAGCTTTCCTTTTATCAAAAATCTCATTCTTAAAAACGCCGGTCTTTCCATCCGAAAGCATCACCATCTTAGGACTAAGCACCACTCGGCAAATATGACCGGCATGCGAACCTTTGTATTTATTATCATCAAACTTGAGATTAAAACGCTTCGCATCCGTCCCGGAGAACCTGAACTTTACCGCCACCTGCATGTCCTGCCTGCCCTCGAACTTAATCGTATCCACAGCCTGGTGATCCGAGTCGGGTGAGGTGATGCCATAAAACACCCCGCCCTTCACCTCACTCGCACTTTTATAGTGCTTCCACCTCTCACCAAAACCCTCACTGGAAAAGTCATCCTCAAAGATCAGCTCATTATAATAAGACTTATCATCAGCCTGCACTCCAGCGACCAACAAAGCCATTCCCCCCATCAACATAATCAGATTTTTTTTCATAACTTCTATCCAAACATCTATTGTAATTCCCGCCAGGCTCCTTACTTAGCTTCTTCTTGATCTTCCTTAATGGCAGAATTTGGCGCCGACTTGATCACCAGATCATCGTAATGCACATCATTCACATTAGTCGTCAGACTCACCAACGATTTGGTCATATGCGCCACCCCTTCAGATTGAAACGCTCCCACTTCCTTGCCATCAATTTTCACCACCAGCTTATCCGCCTTGGTGCGAATCAACAGTTCATGCCATTTCTCTCTTTTAAGATCCAAGTCGAAACGAACCGTCTTGGACTTGAGCATTTCCTGGGTTGCTTCATCCAAGCCCTCTGCAGATTTACGTTTTTCGTATATCTCGTTTTTGAAATTCCCTGTCTTCGCGTCGGATATCGCAAGAGAAGTCGGGCTGATGCTGATACTCGAAATGTGGCCGGCATGCGATTCCTTGTAATCCTTGTCATCAAACCAAACATTGAAGCGCTCCGCCTCTTCCCCCACAAAATTAAATTTCACCGCGACCTCCATATCCCGGCGGCCTTCAAACCTGACCGAATCACAACCGGCATGCACCTTGATATCGACCGTCTTGCCAATCATCACGCCGTCTTTCACCACACTCTCGCTTTTATAATGCTTCCACAACTCACCAAATTCCTCTCCAGAAAAATCATCCTCAAATACCAATTCCTTGTAATACAACTGCTCTTCATCCCCTTTGCGCACCGCTTCCCACTCCGTCAAAAAATCCTGATCCGCTTGAGACAATTTATCCACCGGCACTTCAAACACCCGACTGTTGGCACGAATCTTAAGTTTTCCATCCTTGAGATCAAGTAACTCAGCCTTAATCTTCTTGCCTTCCAGGTTTGTCAATTCCCTGAAATCCCGCGCTGTGGCAATTTGCAGCGCCATCACTGTGATCAATACAACTAAACTTGCTTTCATAATAGATACAAATTGCACACCCTGGAGCTCGGTGCAAATGCCGTGATGGGATTGACAAACCCTGCCACCTTCGATTAAATTCCCCCCATGCCTGACTCTCCCCAAAGCGGCGAATGGCGCCACGCCTTCACCCATATGAACCCACGCGTCCGCGATGGCCTTATCGTGCACAGTCGGCGCAGTGTCCTCAAAACCGGTATCGCGGGAATGGCAGGCCTATCATTGCCCGGTTTGCTAAAAGCGCGCGCCGCCGCGACCGCTTCGGGCAAATCCCTTGCCGGCAATAAAAGTGTCATCCTGCTGTGGATGACCGGAGGCCCTAGCCACATCGACACATGGGATCCCAAACCCGATGCTCCACAAAAAATCCGTGGTCCCTTTGGCACCATCTCTACCAAGCTGCCCGGCGTACAAATTTGCGAACACCTGCCCAGACAAGCAGCAATGCTCGATAAAATGACCCTGATCCGCTCGGTCGTTTGCAAAGGCAGCAGCCATCAACCCAATCACGTGATGCAAACCGCAGACTATGATGCGGCTCCAAGAAGAAATCCCAAAGGTAAGCTCTGCCCAGCCATCGCCTCAATCGTCGCCAAGCACCATGGAGCCAACCATCCGCAAATGCCCCCTTATGTCGCGCTCAATGTGATCGACAAAACCCACATTGCCTGGGGTGGCCACCTCGGCAAACAATACGATCCATTCATCGGTGACGAAGCATCCAAAGTTCTACAACTGCCCGTCGGCCTGACCATGGATCGAGTGCAATCGCGCAAATCACTGCTTGGCCAGATGGATAAACTGCGCAGTGGGCTCGACCTCGGTGGATCGATGGAAGGGCTGGATCAATTCACCCAGCAAGCCTTCGAAATGGTCGCTGGCGGCAAAGCCCAAGCAGCTTTTGATTTGACCCGGGAATCGCAAAAAACACTCGACGCTTATGGCGATCACGACTGGTGCAAACAAGCCCTGCTGGCGCGACGACTGGTCGAGGCCGGCTCCAGTTTTGTCACCATCGACCTTAGTAATCACCACTCCTCCGGCACCTGGGACAACCACGGCATCCCCGGCGGCGTCTACGGTGGCATCTCCAAGGGATTAAAACCACTGCTCCCCGTTTTTGACCGTCTGCTCACCACACTGATCACCGACCTCGAAGAGCGTGGCATGCTCGACGACGTGCTGGTGCTCGCCATGGGTGAATTCGGACGCACCCCCACACTGGGAACCCAGGGCAGCACCGATGGGCGCAACCACTGGCCGGTGGTGATGTCGATGACCATGGCTGGCGGCGGATTCCGCCACGGACAAGTCATCGGATCTACCGAAAACGATGGTAGTGACGTCAAATCACGCCCCGTCACTCCCGGCGACCTCGCCGCAACCATCTACCACCACTTCGGCATCCCACAGAACACCTACTACGAAGACTTCACCGGGCGTCCAATCTTCGCCGTGCAAAACGGCAAACCGATCGCGGAGTTGATTTAAATAAAACTCCTCTGAGCGTAGTCCATCAACCAAGCCGTTTACATTAGCAGCTTTCTATGCGTATTTTTTGCGCCGGTTCGATTCCGCTCCATATTCCCATCGCAATGAAAGACGTCCTCCTCAAAATCACCGAAAGCAGCAACTGGGTTGTGATCTTCACCTTGCTGATTCTGCTGGTATGGGAAGGCTACGCCCCCTACTTCTCCTTTTTCCGCCAGAAGATGAAAAAACGAGCGCTTCACGCGGCTCGCAATTTCACTCTCACGGTCATGAACGCCATCATGACTTCACTGATGTTCATCTGGATTTGGAACTGGGCGGCGGATTTCACCACGGTCCATCAGTTCGGCCTGATGAATCAATTCGCGCTGCCCGCCTGGGGCAAAGCTTTAGGGGTTGTGCTACTGTTTGATATTTGGACCTACTGGTGGCATCGCTTCAGTCATGTTGTGCCTTTCCTATGGCGCTTTCACCGGGTACATCACAGCGACCCGCAAATGGACGTCACCACTTCCAACCGTTTCCATATCGGAGAGATTTTCATCTCCAATGTCATCCGCATCCCCCTCATCATGCTTTTCGGAGCCGAGTTCTGGCACATCGCGCTGTTCTCAGCACTGATGTTTCCGGTGGTACAATTCCAACACGCCAACATCGGACTGACACCCACCCTCGACCGCCTGCTGCGAATCGTCTTTGTCACCCCCCACATGCACAAAGTCCATCATTCCCGATATTACAAAGAGACCAATTCCAACTACACCTCGATGTTCTCCATCTGGGACCGCCTTTTTGGTTCTTTTCGACTCAGCAAAGATCTTAGCAAAATCCAGCTTGGCCTCAATCATTTTGATAGTGATAAGAAACAAAGCATCGGCGGAATGCTGGCCACCCCCTTAGGAAAAAATCATACGCTCCCCAAAAACGAAAACAACACCGAACTCGAACCTTAAAATCTCCCTAACCAGTGAACAAATTCTCCCTTTTCTCCACAACCCTGCTCATTCTATTTTTTCTCGAACCCGTCCTTGCCCGGGATCCCATCACTCTAGCGGTCGGTTACGGCGGACGCCGAATGATCACCACGGACGGTGGACAAAACTGGACTCATGACACCCACTGGATCGAAAAAGGCGGCGATGACAATAAGCTGCTACGCGGAGCTTGTTACGGAGCGGGTACATTTGTCGCCGTCGGTGGATCCAAAATCGCTCCCATCATCGTTTCTAAAAACGGGATAGACTGGCAGGAACAACAACTCGCAGGCGGATGGCTGGGTGATGTCGCCTACGGCAACGGATGGTTTGTCGCGGTCGGCGGAGGTGGATCCTACCTGAGATCCAAGGACGGCCTTAAATGGAGCGCACGACAACGCAATAAAGAAGTCAAACCAGGCTACCCCAGGCATTACCGTAAAATCGCTTTTGGAAACGGCCTGTTTGTGGCGGTAGGTGACAAAGGCCGTCGCACGGTTTCTGCAAACGGTGTGACTTGGAGCGAAGACCAAACAATCAAAGAAAAATTAAAACGCCAGAATATCCTCTTTGCCAAGGGACGTTTTGTCATCATCGGTTCAGGCGGCTACCTCACCACCAGCCAGGATGGCCTCTCCTGGTCCACTCCCAAATTGTCCACTACGGAAGATCTACGCTCGATCTTGTGGGATGGAAAAAAATTCATCGTCACCGCCAAAAGCGATCTGATTATCTCTAACGACGGACTCAATTGGCGAAAAGTAGCTGCTCGAGGAGGTGTTCCTTCTACCATCTACTACGACCCCGTCGCCAAGACCTATTTTGGCTTCAGTTGGCGCAGCCGCAAGTGGACCTCACCAAACGGCCTCAACTGGAAACGCCACGAAGATTCTGGTAAAAACGCCATCACCGCCATCGTTTCTCCCCCCTCTACCCCTAAAACGAAACCAGAGTAAGCGCATTCGTCACAAAAAAATCATTGCAATAGTTAACAAAAGCTGATTATATTTATGCTGAGTTACTATAATTACTCAAATCAACTAGAACCCGTAAATCAATTCAATATGAAATCCATCACTCTCATCGCCGCTATGGTTGCCGTTGCCGGAGCTTTTGCTCTGGGCGCATGCAAATCCAAACAACAGACATACACTCCACCAGCCACACCAGGTTACGTGGACTCAGGTAAATAATTTTTACCGATAAAAAATTTAGAACGGTCGATCTCATCAAGAGGTCGATCGTTTTTTTTACCCGCATCTATCACTTGCTCCTTCTTGTTTTTTGTGAAAATTTTCTCCAAGCCACGACAAGTCATGAGAATTTTCACGCTAACCTTTATCACCGCCTGCCTGTTCACCTTATTGACAGCTGAAGCATGGTCACAAAAACCATCAGCACAAACAAGCAAAACCCCACCCCCCGCGGTAGAAGCCCCTCAATTGTCCGTTTGTTACAATAAAGAATTTCCACCCATTTCCTTTGCGGCCTTCTCCCTGATCACCGTTGATCCCAGTTATCCCGCACTGTCTCTGGAAGTGATCAACAAAAGCGGTAAAAGCGCTTTTGCCCGCCTCAGTATAAACAAGGTCGATCCCGCCAAAGGATGGTTCAAACCTCTCGCCGAATCCGGAGCTTTCAAAAAAAGCCCCGATCCCTCTAAACCCCAAACCATTGATCTAAGCAATCCCGCGTGGGAAGACCTATTGATGCAAGCGCTCATTCCCCAGCTGATCAAAAAGGGCTTCTCTGGCTTGTATCTCGACGATCTCGATCTCAGCTACCAACAAAAACAACACGGTCAGGCCGCAGCGCTCATCAGTAACATTCGCAAAAATTTTCCCGAACTCAAACTGATCGCCAATGGAGGCCTCGAATTCCTACCCTCTTTTGCGCTCCATATTAACTACATTCTTTTGGAAAACCGGATCGCCAAACAACAAAAACTCACCTCGATCTCCCAAGTAGTCAAAACCTTGGAATTGCTTGAACTAGGCAAAAAGGTCAACCCCAAACTGATCCCTCTTGCGCTGGATTATTATGCCCCTGTTGCCAGCGGACTAAACACCCCGCATCTTTTATTCATCGCTACCCTGCGCAAATTGCACTGGGAATACGGCCTTGCATCCTGCGTCACCGTGGAAAGTCTCGATGCCGTGCCCATCCGCCCCCTCAACTGAGCCGCACTTACAAACCCGTCGGGTGATCAACAAAACTCCAACTGATCCGGTACTTTGCCGCCAAATGTTTAGCCAAGGCCTTCACCCCGAAAGTCTCGGTCGCATAATGTCCACCGTAGATCACGTTGATCCCCAACTCCTCCGCTGAAGTGTAAGACCAATGCGGCCCTTCCCCGGTGATGAACGTATCAATCCCAGTCGCCGCGGCAGCATAAATCTCCGATCCCGCTCCACCCGTGATCACTCCGATCTGACGTGTCTGCTGCGCGCCCCCTGGACACAAATGCGCTTCACCGCCCACCGCTTTTTTTACCCGCTCCAGCAAAAGCTCCCGGTTGATCTGTGTTGCACTGCGCAAACCCAGCTGAATCCCCTTCCATTCAAAAAACGGTTTTAAATTCTTCAAACCAATCGCTTTGGCCAACAGCACATTGTTGCCTGACACCGGATGCACATCCAGTGGAATATGCGCACTGTAGATCGCCAATCCATTATCCATCGCCAGTTTCAGCTTTTCATACTGGCTACCCTCGATCTTCTGCGCCCCCTGCCAGAACATACCGTGATGCACCAACAACAGATCTGCCTTTTGCTCCACCGCTTCCCTCACCACCGGCAAACAAGCATCTACCGCTGCGACAATTTTTTTCACCTGCCCCGCGTTCTCCAATTGCAGACCATTCAGCGCATTCGGATAATCCGGCACCTCATTCAGCTTCAAATGTTTCTCCAGATAAGCGCAAATCGTTTTCAGTTTAGCCATGGCCTCATTATAATTCGAATCCCCTGATTGACTAGGCCAAACCACTCACTTCTTCCATTACCTCACACGCCCCCTCCACCCTGGTTCGGATAGCCCCACAGTAGAGCAATAGGAGAGAATCAAAAATCTCCACTCCCTCCCATCTCATAAAAACTCTGCGTCTCTGCCCCTCCTTGAGCGCCGAAATCTAGACGAAGGAGGCTGCATGAGCATTTTTCCTCTCAGCCGCATCAAAGCTCTCGAGACTCACATACATCGGTTGATAACACGCGTCCCCCGCTCCCACCAATGGCCCAAAAGCAACAAAACCTAGATGGCGATACAGGCCCAGCTGTCGTGTGGTGCCTGAAATAATACCCAGATCATATCCCCTGGCCACTCCGTATTCCTTGAGCAAAGCAAGCATCCCCTTCAAAATGCGACCTCCGCGAAGACCTCTGTATTTCTTTTCAACCGCCAACAATCTAACTTCTAAAATACGATACCCTGTTGGCAAAAATGAATCCAAATCCGGCAATTTCTGATCCAGGGAAAAAGGTCGCTGCCCACGCAGGGCGAGCATGCCCATCAACGCCCCCCGCTGCAAACAAATCACGTAGGTATTTTGATCGTGAAACTTATCCACCAAGCGGCGAGTAGATGAAATTTCATGCTGGGGAATCTCTTCGACAAAAGTTCGGTAATTCAACTCGTAAATCTGATCGAACTCCGCTTCCTCTGTAGCCAATTTATAAATCAACTCTGCTGATTTCGCCCTCATCCTCCCCTATTCTCCATCCCTTGTTTTTCTGCCATAACAATAGATCAATTGCCAATCAAGTGCTACGCCCTCATCACTATACTGCAAGTCAAAATACTCCCCTATCGCTTCATCCACCTGCTCAAGTTCAAGATCCAAAGCAAACAGACCTTTGAAAAAAACAGCCACCTGTTCTTTTTTTTCAAACTTCCAAGGCACCCTCTTTTTCTCTTCCACCACATCAATCAATCCCGCATCCCGCAACAAGCTTGCGGTATCACCAAAGTTAAGAAAGTTCCCTACATGTCCCGAAGGATTGTGCCGATCAACAAAAACATTCAACCAATCAGCTATAGCCGCGCCTTTCTCCACATCACAAATCGCCAGCTCTCCACCCGGCTTCAACACCCGCTGACAAGCCTTAATCGTATCTGCATGACACCCACTATGGTGCAAACCCGCCAAACCGAGTGCCACATCCACACTGCCATCCTCCACACTCTCAAACTGCTCAACACTATCCCTCAGCCATTGATATCGAGAGTTCAACCTCCCCCCCAACAACTCACAGGGTTCGATGCACACACAGTGAACATCCTGCTCCAGCAGGCGATCCACTTCGTCTGAGAGAAAACCTCCAGCCGCTTGAATATCCAACACCGTCTGACCTGACTGCAAATCCACCAACTCCAACAAAGCGTCCCGCTCCAACGCCCGTGCACGGGGGAAATTGATCATCGCACTGGCATCGGATATAGCAGGGAAATTCATTGTATTTCTGACAGGATACAGGAGGGCGGACATTCCTGTCCGGCAAAAACTCGCACTAATTTATCATACTACACCTGCGGAAGCTCAACATCCTGACACATTTTCTATTTCTCAATACCTGGATCGTTACCTCGAATTTAACATCAAAACCCGTAACTGAAACTATTTTTCAATTCTCGGCAATAGGTTGATCCAAGGCTAAAAAAGCCTGATTGATCCTGTCGGCCGATATTTCGTGAATTTCCGTGCGCATCTCGTGCTTGCACTGATCAGGAACTATCAACATAGGGTTGGTATTGATCTCCCACACCTGCATCTTCCCTTGATAGAAACTATAGTCAATTCGCCCGTATTGAATGTCAGCCAAGTGAAACACCTCGCCGACCTCCTCCTGGTGAGGATTATTTTTAATATAAGCCATCTCCTCTTTCAGAGTCTTCTGATTCACAAGATCTGGAGTTTTTACCTCCCAATCTGTGCTGAATAAAACATGCCGCGGCACGATTTTTCCGCCGATACAAAAAGCCGAATATTTACGAAAAACCCCGTCGACATCGCTGCTGTCCAAATACTCAACGATCAACCCGTCGGGGTATAACAACAACCGCTCCGCTAATTCAGCCTGGTCATGAAGCAAACCCGTCTCACTGCCCTGATGCCCATTTTCTATTCTAACAAACACAGGGAAACGGCAGGCGTCGCGGTCTTGCTGACGATAGACACAAAAATCATTATCCAAGGCTTGCTGTAGATCATAGCGCAACAGGCTCTTGCCCGGATGATTGAGAACCCGGCAACCCGCTTGCTGCAGCGCATCGCATTGCCTGCTTGCTCGAATTCTGAACCCCTCGACCAAACGATCAAAATCCGTAAAAATAACCGTCGCCGGAACCTCTATTTCCAACAGGCGTCGATAAGGCAGCACCTTTATATCACCGCGTTGCCCGCGCCCATATTTACTCAACCAATAACTGATCGTATAACGATGTTTCTCTGTACAAAGATAATATATCATTCAGTTTCTCCTGTTGGCTATAAGGGCACGTATCCGTAACCCTTATAGCCCTTCAGGATAGAATCATCTGCAAAGCGCTTAAATATAATTTTTAAATCCTCACTTCACGATCATCTCACCACGCATCAAGATCCAGTGACCAGGAAAAGTGCAGATATAAGGATACACACCTGGCTCGGTCGGTGCCTTGAACCTCAAATACTGGGCTTCATACGCATTCAGCATTCGCGAATGATGAATGATTTTGTCTGATTGGGGAATGAACCCCAATTTAGCCGCTTCCGGATCCTTGGCCATTTCATTGGCCGCCATGCCCACTTCTTCCAGAGCTCCTGGTTCGACGATTACCAGATTATGCGGGGTGGCGTCAGGATTGACAAAATCAATGCGCACCGCTTGTCCGGGCTTCACCTCGAAACTTTTCAGCGAATAGAGCAAGCGCTCTTTCACAATCGAGATGGTCACTTTTTTTAGATCCTTCTGTGCATCAAAAGCATCTTCCTCTTTGGTATTTTTCTTACGAGCTTTGCCTTTTTGCCCCAACTCGAACTTGGCATACAGGTCTGCGATCTCAGGGTGCTGCGTTTTAAATTTCTCATTGGCTCCCCAGTATTTTTTTAAAGGAGCCGATCCGAGGGAAGTACGTATCGCGTAAGCCAAATGACCTCCATGTGGGTGTTTCAATGTATCCAACATCGCTAACAGAGCCTCTTCACTGCCCATATAAGTAGCAGCAATAGCTGCCTCCAATCGAACCAATGCGTTATCGTCGTTGGCCGATTGCCTGAGCAATTCCACCGAATTTTTCATACTATCCCCCCAGTAACGCAACTGACGGGTGGCCGCCGCACGGGCATTGTGATTATCACATGTTAGCAAATCGCCCAACAATCCGGCATTCACCTGGCCGATGCCACGATACATCCAAATCGCCTCCACCTGGTGATGACGGTATCGCGGATCCGCTGAGTCGAGTCCAGCCACCCATTGGTCCAGAGCCTTCTTAACTTGATCCGCTTTACGGTCACGCAGTTCACGCCGGGACCAGTAACGGTAACGATACTCAGCCAATTTCAAGTTATCCAAAAGCTCCGTGATGCTCGCCCCATCAATCTTAGGCGGTTCCACCGGCTTGCTGCCTTTTGCCGTGATGCGCCATATACGCCCCGAGACCCGGTCACGCCGGGAGTCGCGCATCGAATATTGATTGTGACTCTTGATCGGATTATACCAGTCACAAACATACAAACCTCCCCTTGGACCGAAACGAAGATCTACAGGAATGAAACTCAAATCGGACGAAAACAATATATCGCTGACGTATTTTTCCTCGATTCCAAATTCACTCTCATTCCATTGCAGGAACTCGATACGATTGGTCGGCTTGTAACGCGCCTTGATGAAACCTCCCTGCATTTCCTCGGGAAAGGTTTTAAAATCGACAAAATCATGCCCACAAGTTCCTGAATAACCCTGCAGCCCAATCGGCTTGGGATGCTGTTCCGGATAGACCGGATCGAGAGCATGGAATGCCGAGGCAAAAATAGGATGACTGGCCACATGCTGTCCCCATTGATCGAAAGTCACTCCCCATGGGTTGGTGCTGGAGTAAGTGCCAAAAGAAATCAATTTTTCCGTTTTGGGATCATAACGAAACCAACCACTGTTCTGCTGACGCACCGGACCATAAGGCGTCTCGACTTGTGAGTGATGAAAAATCGATTCACGAAAAATCAGATCTCCGTCCGGGGTCCAGGCAAAGTCATGCAGCGCGTGATGGGAATCCTCCGTTCCAAGGCCAGTCAAAACCACTTGTTTGGAATCCGCTTTACCATCCCCATCCGTGTCCTTGATGAAAACCAGATTAGGTTGTTGGGAAACATAAACTCCGCCATTGCCAAACTCAAAAGAAAGCGGTTGATAAAGATCGTCGGAAAAAACCGAAGACTTGTCCGCCTTGCCATCACCATCGGTATCTTCGAGAATCACCAGCTTGTCATGGGGTTCCTCTCCCGGGAATATCTGCGGATAAGAGGTCGAACAGCTCACCCACAAGCGCCCCTTGGAATCCCAACGGATGCTGATCGGATTGGCGATATCCGGAAACTCTTCTTCTCCGGCAAAGAGGTTCACGTCAAAACGCGGATCCATGATAAAAGCCTTTTTTTCATCTTCGGCACTCAACCAGGGATTGGTGCCACGCGCTTCCCATACATCCTCCAATGGCGGCAGATTTGAGTCATCAATTTTCGCCGCCACTGCTTTCCCCTGGGCAAGACCCCATATGCGCTTGTAACGATTGGCCACCATCAGATCAAAATTGCGCATCGCCGGTAGGAAGTCGTTGTAACCGTGTTCTTCGCTGCGCTTGCCGGTGTAATAATAAGTATTCACAGGACGGTAACGACGAAAAAACTGTTTGTTTTTCTCCAACACTTCCAAGCGCAGAGCTTCATTGATCTCCGGCGCTTTTTTTCCAAAAATTTGACGGTAAGCGGTATCGGCCAACAATTGATACCCTTCTTTGCCCAGATGAATTCCATTCAGCGTCAGATCATCTCCCGGAGAGTCCATCGCAGCTTTGCTCGCTTCAAACAGATTGGCAAAACCCACCTTTTGCTCAACCGCTACTTCTTTCATCATCGCAGTGTAAACTGCCAATTGCTCATTGTTCATCTCAGCTGCCGCCACTCGCTTGATGTCTTCATTAGCAATCGGGGACAGCAGAACAATGCGCGGCGCGCTGTTGCCATTAAAAGCGCTGGTCTTGAGTTTTTTCAAATAATCCACCAGCTCACGACGAAACTTCGGCAGCCCCTCTTTACCCGCAAAGGATTCATTGAATCCAAAAGCCGCGATGATGACATCAATTTTTTCGTAAGTCAGGTGCTGCTCCAGATCAGCGAGATTCAGCGGCCGCGGCTGGGAATCCAAGGAATCCCCCGCCCAGGCAAGATTGCGCACAACCAAATGGTGCTCAGGGAAACTCTGTTGCAATAGAGTTTCAAAATAACCAAAATCCCGCGCACGATCCAACAGGGTATTGCCAATAAAAGCAATACGATCACCCGAATTCAATTTGAGCGGCAGAGCGGTATCGACACTCGACGTTGATTGAGGTCTCGCCGCCGTTTTTGCATACATGCCATATTTTGCCAAGGCGGGATCGAGTTGAGGTTTCTCCTTTTTATTGAAGGTGAGACGCACATCCTTCTTAGGCGCCACACCCAATGACTTGGGCGCACACCAGGCAGAACTTCCTGACATCATAAACGTTAGCGTTATTAACAACACTAAACTTACGTTATCTCTTTTTGATTGGGGGTTTCGTTTTTTCATTTTAAAAATCCTTACTGTAAATGTTATCTCTGAATCACCATCAGGTTGTCGTTTTTGCCAACAGCTCAGGACGCAATTTGACCTGCCCTCCAGCTCCTGCATAGATCATCTCTGCCGCCCGCAAGCCCATCTCCCGAAAGTCATAACAAAGCGTGCTGATTTCCTCCCCGGCCAATACCGAAGTGCCCATACCAGACAGCAGACCCACTTGACCCGGACAATCCACCTCTTGATCGAGCAACTCCCGGTAAAGCGCTTTGCACACATTGTCTTCAGGACAAAAAATACCAATTCGCTTCGAAGTTTGTTTCGTCTCTGCGATCAATTGGCGCCGTTCGTCTGGATTACCGGCCTCCTTGACGTGATAAAGCAAACTGCCCGAACCTGCTTTTTCTGCAAGTGCTGCCATATCGTCGACCAGGGCATCCATGGCGGCATCACCGCGAAAAGGACGTGCGATCCAGAGTTCCTCATAACCGCGAGCCAATAAATGAGTCAATGCCAGCAAACTGCCGCTTTCCGTATCGATGCACACATTCCCTACCCCGGGCAAGCCAGTTTCCCGATACAAAACCACTGCATTTTTCAACAAGTCCGGATATTCAATGAGCGCTTTATCACTCCAGATATCATCGATCAAAACTCCACCATGGGTGTCTCCGTAACACCTTTCAAAATCTTGCAAAGAGGTCGTCTGCTGATCCAACGATCCATATTGCGGAGGCAGGTTCACATCACTGTGACTGACCAGGGACTCGCTGCGCCAAAGTAATAGCGCCGTCTGCCGCTGCGAGGTGTAAGCGCTCACCCCCGCCATGATCGCCCGATACACTCCGCTCCACCGTTCCAACTCCCGGGTCAAACATGCGATCGGCTTGGGCCGGTGCACCAGCTGTCGGGAAGATTCGAGAAAATAACGCCCGTTGTCTTGTTTCCACACCAAACCCTCTTGTTCGAGACGATGCAGAACCCGCGATGCCGTGGTATTGGCCACTCCGAATTTTTCTCCAAGAGCCCGGGTCGTCGGCAAAGCCTCCCCTTCAGGCCAGACACCCTCATCCGCAATTCCCCTGAGATACTTCTCAATATCAGCGGCTCGACTCCGGACTCCGTTTTCACTCGGCATGTTTTAATACATCATAATAGTTCCGATTCGCAACAAAATACTTTTGTTGCGAATCGGAATAAAGCGGTATCAGTCAAAACACCTCCCTTACCCGTGCCATTCGTAAAATCCGCAGTTAAATTTTCCACCGCAAAACCTACACCCCCCTATTCCTGGGGGAATTTCACGATTATCGCCTCCTTCCGCCACCTCCGCCACGACTTCGACCAGCTCCAGAGCTTCTCGAGCGATTCATGCTGCTCGACCCGCTACTGCGCGAGCGACTCGATTGAGATGTTCGAGTAGTTCCACGCTGACGGGATTGATAGCTGCTGTTCAAACTGCTACGAGTGCTTGGACTGATACTGCTTGATGGCCGGGTGCTTGGACGCGTTGTACTAGGACGTGTAGTTGGCCTGGTCGTCGGACGTGTCGGTAGAGTGCTCGGGCGCGTGGTAGTAGGTCGTGTCGTTGGACGGGTGGTCGGGCGCGTGGTGGCAGGTCGAGTCGTTGTAGGACGTGTCGCTGGACGGGTGCTCGGTATGGCCGGACGTGTCGCTACCGGACGACTATTTGGCGTGGATGGCCGGGTTACAGGCACAGGTCTACCATTAGCAAGATGATTCCAAGACCCATTCGGCTGCCTTTGATACACATTACCGGACTTATCCGCATAAACATTATTCGCCCGATCCAAAGCTATCGAAGGCTCTGGTTTTACGCTAGGCCGAGTGGCCGGCAAAGTCGTTGGTACACCCGGTTTGGCAATCGGTTGTGACGGCTTGCCCGGTATCGCGGGTTTGGTGCCCGGTTTACCCGGTTTGGCGATCGGTTGTGACGGTTTGCCTGGTATCACAGGCTTGGTGCCAGGTTTACCCGGCCTGGCTATAGGTAAAGACGGCTTTGCACCCGGCACACCGGGGCGATTGCCTGGTCGGGCAGGCAAGGTCACCGGACGAACATTTTTATGATAAGGCAAAACTCCCGGACGACCATAGTGACCATAAAGCTCAGGCCGCGGGTGCCTCCAGCCCGAACCATGATGACGACCGGCCCAATAGCCTCGTCTATACCCCTGGTAATAACCACGATGAAAACCATGATAAAAACCCCGTGAGTGACCTCGCCAATAACCACTGTAAAATCCGGCTCCCCACCAACCTCCATGCCACCGCCCCCAGCTTCCATAACCCATGCCAAAAGTAAAATGCCCGTTACTGTAAACCACTCCGTAACTCCAAGCTGATACCCACGGGTTATAACGAACCGCATAACCCCAGGTCACCGGACGACCATAATAAATCCCCCCACGATGCCACGCCCGGTAGTGATAACCCGTGCCATACACCAACAAACCCCGGTAAATATAACATCCAGTATAACCAGGAGTGTAACCCACATACACATATTCTGGAGTCGTATCGTAGATATAAACATATTTTACATTGTAAACCGGTGATTCCGGCGGAATCTCATCCACCCCCTCAGGACGTGTGTCTGCCACCTGCCACGGTCCAAGCGCAGCCGACGAGACATACCAAACACCCGCGTCACAGACATAATAACGATCGCCCGTCAGTAACACCTCGCTCTCGGTATTCACCGCATAGCGCAAATCCGTTCCCGGAATCGGCTCAAATTGAGGCTCCCCATCATAAACGACCTCCACCTTCACTTCTCCACGTTTCACACTCGCTGTTTGTGGAATCTGTGCGTCGAGAACTGCCTCACTTGCCTCCTGGGTGCCATAGACAAACGCCCGCACATCGGCCACATCAGAGTCTTCAGGGATTCGCTGAAACGCCTTCGGCAACTGCTCGGCTTCCACATACTTCCACGTTCCGCTCAGCGATGCACTGCTGTACCAACGCCCTGATAACAGCAGGTAATAAATTCGTTTATCCATTTCCATGAACAAATTACTGTCACTATTGCTGACATACATCAGCCCCGTTCCGGAGATCGGGGTGAAAGCCGGCTCTCCAGTGGTATAAATTAATTCGCTCGGCTGCGTCACCAACAGGATTTTCGGCACCACGCCCTTACCCCCTTCATCGGATTCCGATAATTCCTGATCCGTTTCATCCGGAGCCAGGGCCACCACTTGTTTGGGCACCGTCTGGTCAATCGCCCAAGCCGACTCCAAGCTCGCCGCCGAATACCAGGCCTCCTTACCAGCGTAGAGGAAATACTTTTTCAAGGTGCTATCAAATACAATCAGAAAAGGCGTATTGATCACCCGCATCAACTGAGCCGCCCCATCCACAGTGGTCAACTGAGGCTCACCATCAACCGTTACCAACACCGCCGGTTCTTTTGAATAAATAATGTTTGGCGCCGTCGTCGATAAATTATCCGCGCCCTTTTTTTCGCTCTCCACCAGCGCCAGACTCGTCAACAAACGATCCAGAGAGATATTATGATCCCACTTAGGCACCTCCGCTTCGATGATCTCCGCGAGTTTCGCCTCTTTCTCTGGAGTCGATCCGGCAAAACGAACACGCGGAATCTTCACCGAACGCACGTTCACCATGCGCTGCTCCCGGTCAGTGTCCACTTTGGCCACCAGCCATATCACACCAAAAACCGGCTCGTCCTTTTCACCCTCCTTCGCCTCTTTCAGCTTCACTGAGACCGCCGCCCGTGCCGACAAACTATCCCCCTCAAACGACTCCACCTGTGGTTGATAGATCACAATCACCCCCTTATCCGTATCAATCTGCTTCGGCCAGGTCTTGGTCGCCTGCTCCTTTGACGGTTCATCAACCTTGCCCTCGGTATCCTGCGCCTTGACGGATCCTGCAACAACAAGCAACATCACTGCCACCCAATACATCAACCCGGCTAGTCCACCCACCCGATCGCTCCGACTCTCACCACTCTTCGTATTTTTCATACTTTCACTTATTTGTCGATAACTCCACCTAGCTATAATTTAGATCTCACTTTCCGAACAAGCTTTATCCGATACAAAAAATAGCAGTTTCTCCTTATGAACGCCTCCCTGTAAATCTAACGGAAGCCCTCACAACACCCTACAAACAACTTCGACGAAAATGGATCAGAAAAAATTCAATCTAATCGCTTTGGGAGAAATTCTTTGGGACGTCTATCCTGACGGAGCCCGATTTGGCGGCGCTCCTGCCAACTTCGCCTGCACCGCCGCCGGACTCGCCAAGGATCGTCTCCATGTGAGCATCGTCTCCGCCGTCGGGCGTGATACCCTCGGCGAAGGCGCTCTGGATATTTTAAAAAAACGCCACATCGACACCTCACACGTAGCTCAACTGGATCAAGCCACCGGAATCGTAATGGTTCACCTCGATGAGGAAGGCCGCGCCACTTACGACTTCGCCCCTGACTGTGCTTGGGACAAGCTCCCTGCGAGTCCCGAATTACTCAAACTCGCAGACAATACCCAGGCTCTGTGTTTTGGCACCCTCGGCCAACGCAGCGAAATTTCCCGGCACACCATCCAGAGCTTTGTCGCCGCTACCCCTGCTGATTGTCTGCGCATCCTCGACGTCAATTTGCGCCCCCCGTTTGTCACCGACAGCACCCTCATCGAATCCCTCGAACTCGCCAACGTGCTCAAGCTCAGCGACGAAGAAATCTCCCACATCGCTGAACTAACCCACCTATCAGGATCCGATACCGAAGTGTTACAACAAGTGGCAAAAAAATTCGATCTGCAGGTGGTCGCCCTGACCCGTGGACCCGACGGAGCACTACTGATCCAGGGAGAGGAAATCAGTGACCAGCCAGCCATCCAAACCCAATCCGTCGATACCGTAGGTGCCGGCGACGCCTTTGCCGCCACCCTCGCTATTGGATTGCTTGATCAAATCCCCCTCGATCAAATCAATCTACAAGCCTGCACCATCGCCGCCTACGTCTGCTCACAAAACGGAGCCACCCCGCAAATCCCCGATTCACTCATCTCCATTGCAAATTCCTGACCAGCTACTCTCCCGGCCATAGCCCCTTCGGCCGGGTCATGTCAAAATCAGGGTCGCTGCTCTTACCGAAAAACACCCCTCCACCCGAGGCCACTGCCAACTGGTGTAATTTCATCGGCACCACGCCGAATTCAAACGGCACACGGACATACAGGCGCACCCCCGCTTCACGAATAGCCTGGGCAATCAAAGGCTCGTTCACCCCGAACTCACCATACTCACCCGACCCTGCATAACCGTTAGTAAAAAAATAAATCGCATCCACACCCTCTTCGCGAATCATCTTCGCCATTCGGCGGGCATAAACCTCATCCGTAGCGACCGCCTGTTTGCCCCGACTCACTTCATAATAATCGAGCGCATAGATCCGGTCACTTTGTTGTTTGTATTTTTCCGCATGCGCTTTTGCTTCGCTGCCAATCCGCATCAGCTCACTGGCATAAAGCTCATTTGAATAAAACGCACCTGCCTTTGCACGCCTACCGCTGCCCGTTTTAGCGGCTGAGAGATCACGTTTCACATACGCAAAGGAAAACATCACCCCCAATTTATCAGCCTGAATCATCGCGAGATCCTGTTCGATCGAATCCCTCGCTCGCAATTGATCGTAAACCTGTTGCCATCTCGGAGGATCCGATTGCTCTTTCAAGCGCGGTAATAAGGTCGTGTACGCACACCAGCTCTTGCCGACCATAGCGCGCGCCCACCGCTCTCTTCGCCGGGCAAATTCCAATCCATAACGCATACGCAGTCGGCTGGTCCAGGTATCATGATACTGAGCCGCGGTCTCTCTCACATCCAGCTTTCGCAACAAGCCCCCATGCCGCACGCTCGAAGGAAAAGCGAAAATCGAAGCGCTTTCAACATCCGGTAACCACCAGGATCGCCACAAATAACCCTGACTATTTTTGATCGTCTGCACCCACTCCCGCATCAAACCTTCATCCAATATTTGATCCAAAACATCCTCCCTGCCCACATCGCGAAATCCCGACTGGGCGTGACCCTGCCAGGTCTGGCGCAATAACAACTGGGTCACCCTTTTTCCCTCCCCCTCAACGCCATTTTCTTCCTTTTCATCTGGAAAGATCTTGCGCATTTCATCCTTTTCAAAACCGGTTTCTTCTCCACGTAAACTGGTGATCCACAAAATACCCGCCACTTGATCTTCCTTGATCAACCCCTCCAGGGCATACACCGCGTTACGACTGGCAGGAGTTCTCAAACTGCGCTTGGCATCGATCTTAAACCCCTCAATTTCACGGTAGACCAAAGGATCACGCCCCGCCTCCACTAAACGCTGATTAAGCAAGCGAATCTCCTTACGCACCTGCGGCACCAGAAAACCCATCTGCGGAGATACATCCATCAGAATGCCCAGCTTCTCATAGGAACGTGTCGGCGTCTCCTCCTTCGCGCTGGCAAGAGCCATGCTCATCCCCATCCATATTAACAAAATTCTCATCTATCGTTTTTCACCAATACTCCAAAAAAAGTCTTTTTAACAACTTTTGCAAAATATGACAACCTCATAAAAAACGATACAGGCATTCGGGTGCAGGACAAAACAGTTGGCCATTGATTATTGGCAAGCCTTCCCCTTAATCGCGCAGCCATGCCATTCCACCTGTTGCCTCCGGCTGACTCCACTTCGCTACGGGACAGTTTACTTTTCACTCATTGCACCAAAGGTGCTCAATGGAATAACCCAGTGCGAAGCGCTGGGTAAAGTCCCCAATCCCCCCGCCCTGAAAGGGAGGAATGAGCACCCAGGTCTTGGGCGCACCCCCCTGATCCTGTAGCTGCGCAAAATTAAACACCCCCGACTATCAAAAAAACGGAGATTTCAGCTCAAACGAAGTTCAGCGCAGCTGTTGCTTGACCCCTCCCCTCAACCGCTATAAATTCTCTCACCCCGCTGCCCACGATGACCACCTCACTTCTCCGTCACAGCTTCAACATCCTGTTGGGGGTCAGCCTCTTTGCCAACGGCTCTATCCACGCTGAAGAGCTCAAAGACGATATCCATCTGACAAAAAAAATCCGCGAGCTCATTCTCAAAAACTCCACCGAAAGCAAAGAGATGGAAATGAAGGACTACCGTTCTGCGATTCCAAAAACCAAAGTCCCTTACGACATGGTAGCCATCAAAGGCGGAACCTTCCTCATGGGCAGCCCGGCAAATGAAAAAGGCCGGGAGAAAGACGAAGGTCCGCAGCACAAGGTGAAAATCGATCCTTTCTGGATGGGGAAATATGAAATAACCTGGAATCAGTTTGAGCTTTTTAAGACGACCACAATTGCCCGACGTAAAGATGGAGCCCCTGTTGAAATACCTGCAAATGCCACTCTCGACAAAATAGTTTCAGCTCCCACTACCCCCTACATGGCGATGGATTTTGATATGGGTAAAGGTCAACACCCTGTAGTGAATATGACCCAACACTCAGCTAGTAAATTCTGCCAATGGCTCAGCGCGCGAACAGGTCATTATTACCGTCTGCCTACTGAAGCGGAATGGGAATACGCTTGCCGCGCTGGAAGCACGACCGCCTTTTCCTTCGGAAACAATATCAGCAAGCTCAAAGATTACGCAGTATTTGATACATCCCAATATTCCAAGGTAGGCACTAAGAAGCCTAACCCATGGGGTCTATACGACATGCACGGCAATGTCGTGGAATGGTGCCTTGATCAATACTACCCCGACGCCTATCAGAGCGGAATAATAACGATCCCTGCTCAAAAACTCTACCCCCGTGTTGCTCGCGGCGGCTCTTGGTATGACTACCCAAAAGATTATCGAAGTTCCATACGATTCCCCTCAAATAAAGACTGGAAAATGAGTGAAGCGCAATTACCCCAAAGCCTTTGGTATCACACTGATGCGTCCTGGCTAGGTTTTCGCATCGTTCGCCCCCTCAAAACCCCTTCTGCAGCAAAAATGCAAAAACTCTGGAACAGCGGTAAAATTTTCAGCAACGCATCACCATGATCTTTAACCTCCCCCATCACAAAACAATCACCTTCCTGTTCACCATCGCGCTTCACTTTGCGTTGACGAACGTCGCCCAAGCGGAACTCACCCTCCACCCTCTCTTCACCGATCACGCCGTTCTGCAACAGGGACAACCTGTGCCGGTTTGGGGAACTGCCGAGGCGGGTGATGAAATCCAGCTCAGTTTTTCTGGCCAGCAAAAAAATACCCGCACACAAGCAGACGGAACCTGGATGATCATCCTCGACGCACTCTCGACCAGTGCTGATCCCCGCAAGCTCACCATTTCCAGCGGCGAGGATAAACTGACGATCCAAGACATCCTGGTAGGCGAAGTCTGGCTCTGTGCCGGTCAGTCAAACATGGCTCGTTCGATGGCTGGCATGGCGGACAAAAAAGACGTCATCGAGGATACCAAGGCTGGGAAGTTCAAAAACATCCGCCTGTTCAAAGTTCCCCTGTTAGGAAAAAACCAAAGCCAGACCAGTGTCAACACCTCCTGGACCCCCTGCAGCGAAGAAAGCGTCAACGGCTTTTCTGGCACCGGCTTCTATTTTGGCCGCGCCCTTCATCGTGATTTGAAGGTTCCTGTAGGTTTGATCCACGCCAATTGGGGCGGTACCAACGCCTCTTGTTGGATCTCCAAGAATACCCTCGAAAATGATCCTGCAGCGGCCTATTTACTCAGCGCTTTTAAGGGCCGCCTCGCCCGCTATCCCGAAGCCAAAAAAACCTACAACCAGGCTTTAGCGGAGTGGGAACAAAAAGCGAAAGCCGCCAAACAAGCCGGACAGGACTTTGAGGAAAAATCCCCGCGTGAACCCATGGGTCTCGAACACCCCAAACAACCCGCCGGTTTTTACAACGGCATGATCGCCCCCCTGCAACCTTACACCATCGCAGGCGTGGTCTGGTCACAAGGAGAATCCAATGCCACCAATACCACTACCGCCAGCAACTACAAAGACCTGATGCTGGCGCTCATCTCCGGATGGCGCAGCGACTGGGCAAAAAAAGTCTCCAACGGCAAACAACGCAACTTCCCGTTTTATCAGGTACAGCTGCCCAATTTTGCCGATGGACACCCCGAAGCCTGGCCGATCATCCGCGAGCAAATGCTACAGGTCTGGCAGCAGGGAAAAAACACCGGCATGGTGGTCACCATCGATATTGGCAATCCCGATGATATCCACCCCCAGAACAAACGCATCGTCGGTGATCGCCTATCCCGTTTTGCCCAGGCCAATACCTACGGAAAGAAAATCCCCTATTGCGGCCCGATTTATCAAAACATGCAAGTGCACAAGTCCAACATCACCCTCACTTTCTCCCACCTCGACGGCGGCCTGATCTCCAAAGACGGCCAATCACTGCGCCACTTCACCATCGCCGGCCAGGACAAAAAGTTTGTCCCTGCCCAAGTCCAGATCATCAACCACACCCTGGTCATCAGCAGCCCACAGATAAAAAATCCCCGCGCCGTCCGTTACGCCTGGAGCAACAACCCTGAAAATCCCAATTTTTTCAATCAAGCCGGACTGCCCGCCTCCCCCTTCCGCACCGACTCATGGCCAACCTTTGCTCAGAAAAAATGAGCTCCCGCCTACGCTCCATCTACTTTTTTGTCAGCTTACTGATTCCGGTTTCCACGCCTATCCCGACGCAAGCCGATGAGCTCAAAGACGACCTCACTCTGGTAAAAAAAATACGCGAACTCATTCTCCAAAAATTCATCATAGCCGAAGAGTCGGGGATGAAGGACTACTCATCCCTCATCCCAAAAACCGGAGTTTCTTACGACATGGTTACGATCAAAGGCGGCACCTTCCTCATGGGTAGCCCTCCAGATGAAAAAGACCGCAAGGAAGATGAAGGCCCGCAGCGGAAAGTGAAAGTCCAACCCTTCTGGATGGGAAAATACGAAGTCACTTGGGATCAGATAAAGAATTATGTGGTGACAAAAAACACTGCCCTCCGCACCCGGAATGGGTCGCTCTTCAAACAGCCCCGCATCCATATGCCCAATGATCCTATCACCGCAATCTCAGCACCTTCTGAATATGCAGCTACCTCCCTTACTCCCGATTCAAATAAAAATAATTTTCCCGCGATAAGTGTGACCCAACACACCGCAAGTAAATATTGCCAATGGCTAAGTGCCAAAACCGGCCACTACTACCGCCTACCCACTGAGGCGGAATGGGAATACGCTTGCCGAGCAGGTACCTCCACCGCCTATTCTTTTGGCGACGATATCAAAAAACTCAAAGATTACGCCGTATTCGAAGCCAATCAATACGCTCCGGTCGGCACTAAAAAACCCAATCCCTGGGGACTTTACGACATGCATGGCAACGTAATGGAATGGTGCCTCAATCAGTATCATCCCGATGCCTACCGCAGCGGTGTATCAAGCATACCCGCTACAAAGCTCTACCCACGTGTTTTCCGGGGAGGGTCATGGTATGATTATCCAACAGATTTGCGATCCTCGGCACGTTTTTATTCTGAAAAAAATTTTAAAGCGACAGACCCTTTATCACCAAAAAGTTACTGGCACCTTTCGAACGCACCCTGGCTCGGTTTTCGCATCGTGCGCCCTCTCAAAACCCCATCCGCCGAACAAATGAACTTACTCTGGAACAGCGGCAAGCTCTCCGATCTAAATACCAGCAAAAAAAGATTCCCTGCCAAATAATACCTCAATATCATTTCGCCCTTTCAGTACTACCGATACAAACGGCTCAGTCCCAGAGTTCCTCTCTGGGCTATCTCATCCTGTCCTTACAGGACAATATGCTTCTCCCTGCACTGAAGGTGCTCAATGGAACAGCCCGGTGCAAAGCGCCGGGTAAAGCCCCAACGCCTCCCAGCCCTGAAAGGCATACGCGTCAACTTAAGTGGCTTTTTTTTCTTTTTTAGAGAGCAACGATTTACTAGGCTTTACGCGTTTCAATATAAAGGT
>JASFYY010000039.1:0-7374 GCA_045046875.1 Verrucomicrobiota bacterium
GAAGGAGGTCCTGACCGCCGAAGCCTTGGCGAAGGAGGTCCTGACCGCCGAAGCCTTGGCGAAGGAGGTCCTGACCGCCGAAGCCTTGGCGAAGGAGGTTGACCTGTCATCATATCTGCATGAAGATCGCCTTAGAAAAATGCTGACCAAACGAATCATCCCATGCCTTGACGTGACCGATGGCCGCGTCGTCAAAGGAACCAAATTCCTCGAACTGCGCGACGCCGGCGATCCGGTCGAATGCGCAGTGGAATACAACCGCCAAGGCGCCGACGAACTGGTCTTCTTAGACATCACCGCTTCGTCCGACGAACGTAATACCATGGTCGATGTGGTGCGCCAAACTGCCGAACGTTGCTTCATGCCCGTCACCGTCGGTGGCGGCATCCGCAGTGTCGAGGACATGCGCACCATGTTGCTCGCTGGAGCCGACAAAGTCGGCATCAATACCGCCGCAGTCAACAATCCCGACGTCATCTCCGCTGGAGCCGAGGCTTTCGGCCGCCAATGCATCGTCGTGGCCATCGACGCCAAACGCAAAGCCGACGGCTCAGGCTGGCAAGTTTACACCCATGGCGGGCGCAACCCCGTCGACTTGGACGCCATCGAATGGGCCAAGGAAGTCTGGCAACGCGGCGCCGGCGAGATATTACTCACCAGCATGGACTCGGACGGCACCAAAGCCGGCTACGACCTGGAGTTGACCGCAGCCGTCAGCGAAGCCGCCGAGATACCCGTGATCGCCAGCGGTGGAGCCGGAAATGTTGATCACATGGCTGAAGTTCTGAATCAAGGCAAAGCCGACGCCGTTCTGGCAGCGAGCATTTTTCATTTTGGCGAATACACCGTAGCTGACGTCAAAAATGAGTTAAGCGCCAAAGGCATTCCCGTCCGCCCCACGCTGGTGAAATAAACCTCACTTTTGTTTTCACTATGAGCTCAGCCAGTGACCGTTTGAAACACGAAAACCTCGTCTCCTCTTACCAGAATTTACCCGACGAGGCTCGACAAATCCTACAATTACTCTCGGTTGCTCTAAGCATCAGCTCCGCAACAGCCGTAGCCGAGCTAGCAAAATTATCCGCCCTGCGCACGACTCGATCAAAAAGAGCCTTCACCTTTGTCCAAATCAAACAATCCCTGAAGTTGCTCGAGGGACAAGGATTAATCTCCCAAGCTTCCACCGGATACAAGGTGACCTCACTCATCGCCAATCCCGTGCTCTACTTGCTGGGGCAACAAGACCCAACCGCGCTCAGACGCATCGCGGATGCCGTGCGGGTAAAAACTGAAAACAGCAACCGCTTCTTTTTCGATTTTTATTCGACCGCCGACGGACGAGTGCAAATCATGCGTAATCTGCGCGTGGCTTATTTTCTCAAAGACAAAAAAGCCCTGCTCGAAGAGATCGACAAGCGCCAACGCTACATGGATGGCGATTTCGGCTTATGGCAATTTGTCAGCCGCCCATTCATTCCTGAACTCTTTGGTAATTTACCTGAACAAATCCGAGGCCCTCTTTTTTATGAGCTTCATCTGGAGCAATTGGCCAACTTACTCCCCAGTGAGCAACTTCACTCCAGCATGTCCAAAGTGGATGACAACGCTCCCGTTCTGAACGCCCGTTGCGAACACTTGATCTTCACCGGTCAATTCAAACAAGCGGAAAACCTGGCTCAAAAAGCGGCCAGTAATTCAAACCCTGAAATCCGTGTGGTGGGCGCGCAAATCCTGGCTTGGCTTTCCTTTATCTCCAACCAGGACGACGAAGCGATCAAACTCTATGAACTGGCTTTTTCCGAGAGCAAAAGTGATAACCGCCAGCGCAAAAAATTCCCATTCGGTTTGTCCGGCCTCTTTTTCATTCTCGCCCTGTGCCGCCGCGGCACCGCCGCCGATCTCAAACGAGCAGGCACCCTGGTCAAGTGGGGAGAGGAACTGGCGCCAGATGAAATCATTAATTTCATGGTCACTCTGGGTGCCCTGGTTAGCTTTAAACTCGGCGAAGAATCAAATGCTGACATGACACTTAATGAAGTGGATGTTTTTCTCGATCTCGACGGAAACGGCATCGCCTTCCTCCAATTGATCCACCTTTATATCACCCGCTGGATCAAACCGGAAGACTGCAACAGCTCGGAATCAGTTGAGAAACTGTACGACATTGTCAAAATTTGTGGGCAGAACCACTATCCGTGGATCGAAACTCTTGCCATCGAGCTGTTGCTGGAACTCGATAAAAAAAGCAAACCCCAATTGAGCAAGCACCTCAAGAAACTAAAAGATGGGATCGACCTGCCCTGTCATTCCATCCTTTCACTCGTACCCTACCAGGAAAAGTGGGAACGATCTCTCAACGCGCTCGAACTGCTCGCCGGATCCTCCTCGGCAAAAAACAAATCAACTTCAGCTCCCGCTGAAAAAGTCCATATGTGGGCACTCGAAACCTACGAGTCGCAAAACTACTCCCATTTAGATGAAGAACTGCCAGGAACCTCACTTGACTGGAATCTAACACCATTGGAACAAAGTCGTCTCAAATCGGGGAAAATGGGGAAAATCAAACGTGTTGCCCTTTCCCGGCTGGCAAATAGCGCAGGCAAACTCGGCCATTTGACCGAACAAGACCGCGCCGCCTGCCAATTCATCCGCAACACTCACTCGCGCTGGGGCGGCACGGACTATTACATCGAAAGCTCCAAGGCTCTGTTGGCACTGGTCGGACATCCCCACCTTTTCACCGATGATAGCGCAAGCCTACCTCTCGAGCTCACCCTTCAACAACCGGAACTTTCCCTCTCGAAAGTCGGTTCTGCAAAAATAAAAATACAACTTTTGCCTCAGGCCGATTATTCGACCACCCACATCCATCTGGTTCAGGACACTCCCACCCGCCTAGCCCTGATCCCGATTGAAAGCGCTCACCAAAAAATATTTTCCATCATTGGGGCTGACGGCCTGGTACTGCCAAAATCCTCAATCGACCGAGCGCTGGAGTCACTCGCCGCCCTTTCTTCCAGCGTGCGGGTACAATCCCAGATCTCTAGTGACAAAATTGCCGCCGCCGATACCATCAAGGCCAACAGCACTCCTGTGCTGCACCTCTTTCCGCAACGAGATGGCCTGATCGCTGAACTTTACGTGCAGCCCATACAGCCCGATGGCGACCATTTCTACCCCGGTAAAGGTGGCAAAGTCATTTTTGGCCGGGACAAAAACGGCAACCTGCAAACCACCCGTGATTTTTCTACTGAAATCAAAACAGCAACCAAGCTCATCACCCAATGCGCCAGCCTGAATAATTCCCAGCCCCCCGACACCCCTTACACTTGGAACTTTGATGATCCAGAATCCAGCCTCGACCTGTTGGTCGATTTACAAAAGCTACCCGACGGCACCATCCAGGTGTTGTGGCCAAAAGGGGAAGCATTCAACCTGCGGGCCGTCGTTGGATCATCCAACTTTAATCTGTCGCTAAAAAAACAAGAGAACAACTGGTTGGAAGCCTCGGGGAAACTGGAAGTCGACAAAGACCTTATTCTTAGCATGAAAGAAATCATGCTGCTGCTCGAAGAACAAGCGGGGCAGAAATTCATCCAACTCAAAAGCGGTCAGTTCCTCGCCTTGGGCAAAACTTTTCGCCAGAAACTCGACGACCTGCGCCTGCTCTCCACCGCGTCGAAAAACAATGCCCGCACCATTCACCCGCTCGCCGCTCTTGCGCTCGAAGATCTGGCAGACGATGAAAACAATACTTGCAATGCCGAGTGGAAAAAACATCTCAAGCAGCTCAAAAAAATCAAAAGCTTTGAGGCCAAGCTGCCCAGCACTCTGCAAGCCGAGCTCCGTCCCTACCAACTCGAAGGTTTCCAATGGCTCGCCCGGCTCGCCGAATGGGGCGCTGGAGCCTGCCTCGCCGATGACATGGGATTGGGCAAAACGGTGCAAGCTCTCGCCCTCTTATTACACCGGGCAAAAGGCGGCCCAGCCCTGATTGTAGCTCCCACCTCGGTAGCCGCCAACTGGGTCAACGAAACCCTCAAATTCGCCCCGACCCTCAACCCGATTCGTTTTGCAGGAAAACAAAACGCCCAACTGCTGAAAAAGCTCAAAGCCCGTGACATGGTGATCACCACCTACGGCATGCTGCAGCAGGAAAACAGCCCACTGCTCCATATCGACTGGCACAGCGTGGTGCTCGACGAAGCGCAAGCAATCAAAAATCGCAGCACCAAACGTGCCAAGGCTGCCAAAAACCTCAAAGCCGCCTTCCGCATCGTCACCACTGGCACCCCGATCGAAAACCACCTCGGGGAACTGCACAGCCTGTTCGATTTTATCAATCCCGGCTTGCTCGGCAGCGCCGACAGCTTTCGCAAACGCTTTGCCGAACCTATCGAATTGCATAACCATGTGATCGTCCGCAACAGCCTGCGTCGAGTCGTCAGCCCCTTTATTCTACGCCGACTCAAAACCGAAGTGCTGCAAGATCTGCCCGCACGCACCGAAATCACCCTCGATGTTGAGATGAGCCAGGAAGAATCCGCCTTTTACGAAGCTCTGCGCCAAAACGCCGTGGAAACTCTAGCTGGTGAAACCCCTGAGCCAAAAAATGCCGGTGAAAAATCATTCCAGATTTTTGCCGCCATCACCCGCCTGCGACAAGCTTGCTGCAACCCGGCCCTGGTGCAAAAATCCGGCGCGCCTGAGAGCAGTAAACTCCAGGTTTTCACCGACACCGTCACTGAGATCCTCGAAGGCAATCACAAAGTGCTGGTCTTCAGTCAGTTTGTTTCCCACCTCGCCATCCTCAAAAAACGGCTCGAAAAACTCGGCATATCCTACCAATACCTCGATGGCTCTATCCCCGTGAAAAAACGCCAGAAATCCATCGATGATTTCCAAAACGGTGAAGGCGACGTTTTCCTCATCTCACTCAAAGCCGGCGGCTCCGGGCTCAACCTGACCGCAGCCGACTACGTCATCCACATGGATCCCTGGTGGAACCCCGCCGTCGAAGACCAAGCCTCGGACCGCGCCCACCGCATCGGCCAACAGCGTCCCGTCACCATCTACCGACTGGTCACCAAAAACACCATTGAAGAAAAAATCGTCGCCTTGCATCACCAAAAACGCGACCTCGCCGATTCGCTACTGGCTGGCACCGATCAGGCCGCGCGATTGTCCGCCGAAGATATGCTCAAGCTGATTCAAGAAGCCTGATGCACACCTACCTCTCAGCTGGCTCTTCAATCTTGGTCTGGTTTTCACGCCGCCAGTTTTCCAATATTTTACGCATTTTTTCCTGCTGCTGCTCAGTGAGGAACGCATCAATCCGTGGCAGGTATTCCTTCTCCATCACCACCTCGCTTCCTTTCAAATAATCCCGCCGTAGCTCCCAGCGGCGATCCAAAAACTCGTTGATCACAGGACGAACCTGCTCCCTTTGCTCGTCCGTCATTTCAAGTTTATTGGCAAGATGATCAGCAATGAATTTCTTCGACGCCTCGGACTTCCATCCTTCTGAAAGCGGCACAACGACCCCTATTAGAATCAACAGGGAAACTGCACCAAGCACAAAACCCATTCCAAAAATGGTAATGACGCCACAACCCGCTTTAAGTTTTGTTTTTTTACCGCTCATTAAAAAGGGTTGTAGGGCAAATAGCCGGTCACATGATTCACAAAAGAATGCGCATCGGCAGGGATCGAAAACCCAAACCAGAACACACAAAGCAATACCGCCGCCGCCACCACCGGAGTCAAGCCTGCTGCACTCCGCCATATCCACGATGAAAACACAGTAAGGAAAGCCCCGGCATCCCCATATTCTGCCAAGCTGCCATAATCTCCCTCACGCAATTGCGCGATATGCGCCATCACCCGGGTATCAAAACCAAACTCAGACCGCGAGGTGTCCTCTCGATAGGCTCGCGCCTGCTCCATGACTTGATCAAATGTGTCTTTATTTTTCTCTTTCATGATTGTTACTCCCAATCCTATTCACCACCCTGTTTTTTGAAAATATCGCGCATTTTATTTCTCGCCCGATAGGCCCGCACCTTCACATTGGATTCACTCCAACCCGTCAGACCGGCCACTTCCTTCACGCTTTTTTCTTCCAACTCCATCAATGTGATCACCAATTGTTCTTTTTCGTTCAGTTTTGCCATCAAATTCTGCACCACTTCCCAAGCTTCCCGCTGCCGCCGCTGACGTTCTTCAGCAGTGTCCCCGGAGAACATGCCGTCCCCCGACATCGAAACCGAAGGAATCTCATCAACCAGCACTTCGCGCTCGCGACGTTTGCGGTGTTTGCGTAGAAAATCATAACAAGTTCGAACCGTCACCGTCATCAACCAGTGCTCAAAAGGAGCGTCCGCCCGATACGTTTTCAGCCCTTTCCATAATCGAATAAAAATGTCCTGTGCCAAATCCTCCAATTCCGCCGCATTACGTGCGTAACGGGAAGCAGTTGAAAACACCCGCGAGCGATAGCGATCGACCAACACAGCATACGCTGCATCGTTTCCTGTCAATACCTGCTTGACCAGTTCTCCATCCTCTTGCTCCGGCACTCTTGTTTTTTAATTGATTCTATATGGTTCTGGCAAGCAGATCCCTCCTTTCCATCCAAATAGACGCAATAAAAATCCTAGCGGTTACAAAAAAAACCTAATACCAGCAAAAATACCCTGCCCTTCATTCACCAGCTGGTCGCCCAGATCGGATCAATCCCTTCCCCAAATCCCGCAACACCCGCAATTCCCCCCACTGCGCCCCACGCATCTTCCTACCCCCGTCCTTGCGTCGCTCACCAAAACACTCCCGCCGTCCCCCAAAAAACTCATCCACAAACCCCTGACTCCCCAACACCGCCCCATCCGTAAAATACCTCACCCGACAGCGCAAAGCCGCCGCCAAAGGCAACTTGCCCCCCGCCCGCAACACCTCATCAATCTCCTCCTGAGTAAATCCCCCCTTACGCCGATCCACTCCATCCACGGTATCGCCTCCCAACCGCTCTTCCCCCGTGCCATACAACAAACACCTATATTCCGCCTCCACCGTCCGCCAAGCCACCCTTTGCCGCCCCATCACCGCAAAAGTCAGCGCCTGACGCGCCCCCTTCACCCCCGCCACCGCCGCTGCATACGAGCACCACCGATAATCCTCCGGCGTCTGCACAATCCCCGCCCGAATCGGATTCAAATCAATATACGCCGCCACCGTCCTCACCGCATCCCCACTCTCCAGCAGCACACTCTTAAAACGTCCATTCCACAAGGCCCCTTCCCGATCATTCATCTTGTTATAAGCCAGCGTCATCTTCATCTTCAACTCCTTCATGAACATCGACAGATCAAACAACCG
>JASFYY010000040.1:0-12867 GCA_045046875.1 Verrucomicrobiota bacterium
GCTATATCATTGAGCACCGTTGGTGCAAAAGAGATGAAAGCAAACTGTCCTGTAAGGACAAAATGTGATAGCCCAGTGCGAAGCGCTGGGGTTAAATCGGTTTTATTGCCAGCCCTGAGCCGGAGCGTAGCGTAGACAGCCGAAGGCAACGGACGAAATGATGTTGAGGTGTGATAAGGTGGTTTTCAACAAGCTATAGCTAACTTTTTTGTCCTACACCCCCGCAACTCACAGATTCACACAAAAACCTTATCCCCATTTCGAATGGTCAAACACACAGGTAAGCCCCCCTGTTCAAGCAATCCTGCCCACCATCACTGACCTATTGCGAAAAGATGTCGTGACCCGCGAACAAAAAGCGTTCCGCCACCGATGGCCGGTGTGGCCATGATGGGCTCGCCAATCGAATTGGTGGCCAGTAATTTGAACTGCGGTCCCGCCGCCATCACGTACACGGTGCCGTCTTCGCTTCCGAGATAGATGCGACCATCGGCACTGACCGCGGACGCGCTGAAACCGTCGGTGACTTCGGGCATGCGTCGGTAGTAGTGTTCGGCACCCGTCTTGAGATCATACGCACCGACGATACCACTATTGCCTAGTGTGTGAACAACATTGCCCACGATGATCGGCGTCGGCATGTATGGACCGCGCTTGGTCTTACTCCACGCCACTGACGGATTTAAAGTCGCCCCCCTGGCAAGGGTGATGTCGCCGACCGCACCCGGGCGAATGGCAAAAATCGGACGTTCCGGCGAACGACCGCTGGCAACGATGATTCGATCCTTTGAGCAAATCGGCGTCGGTGCGGTGATCTTCGAACTGCCGCCCAAACGCCACAGTTCCTGGCCGGTCTCCAGGTCGTAAGCGCGAATGAAGTTTGATCCATTGGTGACCAATTCGGCGCGCTCGCCCCTGTAAACCGTCGGTGTCCCCCACGACGGCAATTCGTCACGCGCGGTATTCCAAATGGTCTTGCCGGTCTTCAAGTCAATCGCTCGAACAAAAGACCCGTTCTGCGTATCGCACTGAACAAACACTTTATTGTCGTAAATCACCGGCGAACTGGCAGACCCCCACTCAAAGGTCGGCGCGTCGTAAGCACCAACATCCAGGCGCCCCAGATCGTGACTCCATAGCGCTTTGCCAGCTGCGCTGAACGCAAACAGACCTTGGGATCCAAACATCGCAACCACGGTTTCGCCGTCGGTCGCGGGCGTGGCGTTGGCATAGGTCGCTTTGATATGGCGCTTGTCTTTAGGAACTCCTTGAGTGGCGGTTTTTGACCAAAGGGTTTTTCCGCTTCCGGCATCCAGGCAGATCACCTGCCACTGATGCAGCGATTGGTCCCTCGACGCTTCACCCGATCCATAGAGTCCTGGTTTGAACGACGCGCCGTCTTTGCTGCTGAGCGCTGTCGTCAAATAAAGGCGATCCCCCCAGAGGATCGGACTGGAGTGCGCCAGTCCTGGAATCGGAACTTTGAAGCGAATATTCTCACCCGATTTCACCCTCCATTTCAACGGAAGATTCTGATCTGCCGCTACACCCGAAGCGTGCCACCCTCGAAACGAGGGCCACCGCGCCATGGGCTTCCTGGCAAACAGTGGTGTGGCTGAAAAAAACAATCCGCCTACCACGAATTGACGACGCGAAAACTGAACTCGACTCAGACCTTTCACTTGGCCACCTTCGTAAACTTGGCCGACGCCGTCACCTGGCGCAAAACAGGCCACAGCGGGTGATTTGATTTCTGCGGCGAGACCGACATCGAAAGACGCGATGCGTTCATGTCTGCGATCTTGACTGATTCAATCTCAAAGCGAAGTTTTTGCGCCTTGCCCGTCTTGAACGGTTCCACCCAGTCGAGAACAGCGGTGTACTGCCCGTCCTTACCTTCAACCGGCGTGAGGGCCAATGCGAACTTGTCGGTTTCGATTTTGGGTTGGCGATCTCGCCCCACCGATGCCGCCAGCCCCCGATAGTATTTGAGCAATTCGGTGTGAATCTGCATCTGCGTCAGCGGCTTCTGATTCGGTAGGTAGAAAACCAGAGCATAAGAGAAAAATTCTTCGTGATCCGGCTTGAACATGCCCGGCGCAAATCGAATTTCTTCGATGCCTCGCAAGCTCAGATCAGGTGCAAAGCCTGTGGGCAAAATCAACCTTTCCCCGCGCCACTCGGTGTCGAAGGTCACTTGCACCGAATCGTCGGCAGCAAACGAGACGACGCTGATACAGGCGACGAAAAAACAAAACGAAAAAACCTTGCTCATGAGAATACCTCCGTGAAAACCCAAGTGCTGTAAATTTTCTTTTTCACTCCCCCAGCCCTCTTGACCGCCGTAGTCGCGCTTCCGCTGGACGAAGGAGGTTTCGTTGCCTTACTAGGATTGAAGGGGGTCAGCTCAATTTTTCGAAACTCCACTTCCGCCCCTTCCGCCTGAATCGCGATCTGTCCCTGGTCGACGGTACAATTAAAACCGTGATTCACCAACTCACCATTGAGGTGGACCTTTATCTCTTTTCCCGTGCATTCGATCACAAAACGGTTCCACTCTCCGAGCGGCTTTTCAGAATCGTCGGTCAGGTTGAAAATGCGTCGGGAATCCCCCTGCATGCCACCCCACTTCTGGTCTTTTCCACGCGGCCGACGCCGTTCCATATCAGGAACTTCAATATTCTCGCCGATGCACCAGAAGTCCCCGGCATGCCCGGAGTTCATCTGAACCTCGATCGATGACGGAAACATATTACTCAATACCCGCGGGGTGGAGCTATGTGCCAGCACACCGCAGTTGCCCGGCTTTCCTGGAAATCGATATTCGACCACCAGCTTGTAGTTGGAATATGATTTATCAGTGATCAGATGTCCGCGTGGCATCCCTAGACTGACCAGCATCCCATCGCGAACGATGAAGCTCGGCGCAAGGTTGGTGTCTTTGTCGGCAGCAGGAATATCGGCATGCCAGCCGCTGAGGTCTTTGCCGTTGAACAGCGGGATAATTTTACTTTCACCGGACTTCTTGTCGTCCGCGAAAATAAACAAGGGTGCAAGGATGAAGGCGGTAATGAAGGGAATTCTCATGATGACGGCGATGTAAACGTTACTGCTGGAAATTTTGTTTTCCCAATCCCCCAGCCCTCTTGACCGCCGTAAACTCGGCGAAGGGAATTTTGTTACCAAACTGGGCTTGGAGGGAATCAAGACGGAGGAAGGGGTTTATGCCATTCATTTTTGATGATTAAAACACGTGCTTTTTCCGCCGTCAAGCCCCACGTCTTGCACCGCCGCCTCTTTCTGAGTATGGTCGACGGCATGCGTTCGGTTATCACCATTCTGTTCCTATCCCTGGTTCTTCCATGCTCCGACTCCGCAGCTCAGGAGTGGACACGCTTCCGTGGCCCCAATGGGTCCGGGATCAGCGCCGCTACCAGCATCCCTGTCAAATGGAGCGCAAGTGATTACAACTGGCAGATCGACCTGCCAGTACAGGGCAGCAGTTCCCCTGTGTTATGGGGCAGGCAACTCTTTCTAACTGGCGATGATGCAGAGGACGGTCAGCGCAGTATTCTCTGCATCAACGCGAACAACGGTCAGATTCAATGGCGACGCGATTATCCCATCAAGTCTCACTACTTGCATCGAGACAACGATTTCACCTCCGCAACCCCCTGTGTTGACAAAGACGGCGTGATCTTCGTCTGGTCCAACCCGGAACAGGTTCTTATGACGGCGCTAAGCTTGGATGGGCAGGAAATGTGGAGTCGGGATCTTGGCCCCTATAAAGGACTGCACGGCTCTTCGAATTCTCCGATCATCGCCGACGGCTTGGTGATACTGGCGAATGATCAGATGGATCCGAAGCGCTTTGCCTATTACCTGCCCAAGGACACGAATATGGAACCAGGAAAGAGCTTTCTGATTGCCCTCGACCGAAAAACCGGTGAGACACGTTGGAAAGTGGATAGAAAATCTGAACTAGCCGGTTACGCAACGCCTTGCATCCGCCGCTCGGGTGGTCGAGCAGAAGCTATTTTTTCCAGCACGGCACACGGTATCACTGCGGTCAATCTACAAAGTGGCCGCATTACTTGGGAAATTGACAATATCTGGGATAACCGCACGGTCAGCTCACCGCAGCTATTCGGTGAGCTGGTATTCGGCAGTTTTGGCAAAGGCCTGTCCGGGCAGCGTTTTGTCGCCGTTCGTCCCGAGAAACCTGGCAGCGCGAAAGGCGAGCTGGTCTATGATGTAACAAAAAATGTACCGCTTGTTCCCAGTTTTGTGGTCAAAGACAAGCTTATCTATTTATGGACCGACAGCGGTGTCGTCACCTGTCTTGACGCAGCGACCGGAAAACTGCATTGGCGGGAGCGTATCGGAGGCGAATACTACAGCTCACCCATCTGGATCCAGGGACGCTTGTATGGCATCAGCAAGCGTGGTCAGGTAGTGGTTCTGGCAGCCAGCACAAAGTTTGAGGTGTTGGCACGAACGGAACTCGGCGAAAAGACATTTGCCACCCCTGCCGTCGCCGATGGTGTGATGTATCTGCGCACCCAATCGCGTTTGTACTCATTGGGGAAAGCGCGGTAGCTGCACATTTCGTCTCTCGCACAAGTTTCACCTTATTCCAATACCTCCTCTGACTTACATATTATTATAACTCACTCAAATAATGAGACTTATGGACGATTTTACTCCTTAAAAACAACAGGATACAGAACACCCCTTGCTTGGCCTCGCAATCCCCATTATTATCGAAACCCTATTCCTGCATCCCATTCTGTAAAATTTCGTAAATTCTGTCTAAAGACGCTCAACACATGAAACCACACGTCCAACTTGCCGAGGCCACTATGGCCAATGGCACCCGCTTCTCCCTGCATCAACACGACGGGAAGTTCTACCTCAATTACAATGGGAACGAACTGATGAGCACCGACCACACCTATTCCGAGCGACTGCTGGCCGACATCGGATGTGCCGCCCTGCTCAAGGAAAAGTCCTCCTCCCCAGCTCATCCCCGCGTCCTCATCGGCGGTTTAGGCATGGGCTTCACCCTCAAACGCGCCCTGGAACTTGTCCGCCGTCCCGCCACCGTGGAGGTCGCAGAACTGATCCCGGAGCTGGTGGAGTGGAACCGCACTTTTCTGGTCGAACACAACGGTCCCCTGCTCGACGATCAGCGCACCAAAATCTACCACGGCGATCTCTTCGACTGCATCTCGAGTGCTAGTAAAAACAGCTACGACGCACTGCTGCTCGACATCGACAACACCCCGGACGACCTCATCACTCCTGGGAATGCACGACTCTATACGCCCGATTTCCTTGCGGCGATTCGGAGATCCCTCAAGCCCGGCGGATGTGTGGCCTACTGGCTCTCGGAGCCTGCACCCAACTTTAAGAAAAAGCTTAGAAAAGCCCACTTCGACGTCGAAGAATTCGCCGCCAAGTCACATGAAAATTCAAAACGCGCGCGCCACTGCATCTACATCGCTCGGCCTCGCCGTGATCAAACTTAAACTCGAGCTATTGGGGGTGCTTTATTTTTCCGATGCTCTTACTTGGCGAACCTTTGCGACTTGAGCGAAGCGGGCGAGATATATCTGAATAAGGACCCGCCTTTTGATTACTAGGTGAAAAAAAAGTTGCCCCTCTTTGAAGTTGATAAATGAAGATGATGAAAGACGGTTTTCAAACGAAGGCACAAAGTTTTTCAATTCTTATCCGCGTTCATCCGCGGTTAAACTCTTTTTTTGAAGCGCCTGCGTTCTACCTATATAATTCCCCCCCTAAATAACAATCCCCGTAATATCCCCTTCAAAAACCATTTTATCATTAACAAAACCCTGGGATTCAAATACCGCAATTCTCGATCTCAGTTTTTTCGCTCTTGTGATCATGAGAAAATCACATCCCGGTTCCACACTGCCACGAAACTTCACATTATTTACCCCGGCGAAACCAAAAAACTTTTTCCCGCCGGTATTAAATTTCAGGTGATAAATAACCGAACTCAACTGAGCCGCCATTTCTATCATCAACACACCAGGCATGATCGGGCGTCCCGGAATATGCCCTCGAGTCCAGAATTCCTCGGCAGTCTGTTTTTTGATACCCACAGCAAGCCCTTGCTCGAGATCTAGTGAAATCAGTCGGTCTAATTGCTCAAACTCTTCACGCTGCGCATTCAGTTCAAGAATCTCTTCTTTAGTAACAGCCACTGCATCTAAGTTGATGTCAGCCAGTTCCAAAATCGGTTGTGATGCCATTATGTCTAATCCAATCAATTACGTGTTAAAATTGCCCCTTTGATACAGGCCGTGGACGAGAACCAAAAGACCGACGCCCCTATCACATACTATCAGAGTGCGTTGACTGCTAGAAATAAATGGTAAGCATTTGCAGTTGTGAACCCCCTCAGGAAAAAACGAGAAGCATTTATTTCCAACAACGGTCACAAATACCCACCTCCGGCCTACTTGTATGCTACCCTCCCAAGTCCTTCGACATCATGGAAATCACCAACAAAACCAAAAAGCCTCTCAGGGTTCCTCTTCCAGCCGGAAAAAAACTCTTCTTGAACCCGGGAAAGTCCGGACAGATCACCCCGGCGGCGGCCACACGTCCTGCTGTGGTTAAACTGATTGAAACAGGAGACGTTGAACTCTCTGAAGAGGGCACCAAACGACAAGGTGGAGATAGTTCCGGCAGCACCGTTTCCAGTGTTTCACGCGACGGTAGATCCGGAGCCATGCGGCAGTCCGGTGACAAATAAGTGGCGCCCCTTAGCCGTAGTCATTATTACTACGCCAACTCACGTTCACGTGGCAACGCCCTTTTCCTCCGTGAGCTGCCACATGAAGCACTTATCTTCACTGGTGAAGTAATTTAACGAGATCGGGCTCCGTTGACGATGATCGTGACCGTGGCCTTACGATCCACCAAAGGCGCTGTTCCACCAATCACATAGGTGAATGTATCGACGATCGAACCACCTTCGCCTACATTCCGGAGAGTCGCCGAATCCGTCGGATCGTAGTCGAAGCTCCCGTCCGCGTTCACTTTAACTACAGCCCCTTTCGCACTGAGGGCATCATAGTCAATCACATCAGTGACCGGCCCCAAAACTGCCGCACGGACTTCCTGTAAGGTGAAATAATTTTTTCTCTCTCTGCTTGAATTCCGGGCAATGATACGGATCTGGTCAATCGTCTTACCCACAGCCAGCTCTACGTCCGTCGTAGAAACCCGCAGATGTTGGGGAGCGCCATCTGGTATTGCCAAGCCTGTGGCAATACCCTGGGATTTCCCCCCGCTGAGAAACTCGACATCAAAATCATTGTCACGGTTAACGCCTCGTGCATAGTCAATGCGGCCATACAAATCAAACACCAGCTTCCCACCTTCAGCGAGCATCACTTCTGCTGCAATGTCATAGGTGATGATGACCGTCTCGCCAGCCGTCTCCTCAGTGTGAAAAGAATTAGATTTTGAATAATCCAATTCAGGCAGTGATACCGTCGGATCAGAAGGGTCATAGGCAAATCCATCCGTCAGTGTGTTGCCTATCGATGACTCATTGTTAATGACGGTAGCCACAGGCAATCCGTCCGATAACCTCACGGCGGTTGAATCAGTCAAGGTCAGCTCGCGAAAGTTCTGCAGGACACCGCTAAGGGCGGCATCCTCATTGGTGCGAAAAGTATTGCTCCGCCCACGCCCATTAACTGTGACAGTAACCGTGGCGGTGCGATCTGCCAGCGGTGCCTTACCGGCGACCACATAGGTGAACGTATCGTCAAGCGATTCACCTATGTTCAAAGCCTGGAGAGCGATCGCACTCGTCGGGTCAAAACTGAAACTCCCATCCGCGTTCACCACCACCTCCGCTCCGTTTTTACTGGTGGCATCGTGGCTTATTACCGCCGGCGAAACGGTCTTCAAGAACGCTGCCCGGACTTCCTGTAAGGTGAAATAATTAGGGTCGCCAAGCCCGTTTGAATCCCGCGCAACGATCCGAATCTGATCAACCGTAGTTCCTACATCCACTGACGCTTCAATCGTCGACACTCTGACGTGCTCGGGAGATGGCGGGTATTGAGCTGCTTGAATAATTACTCCCGCAACGGTATTCCCCACAATCACTCCATCACTGAGAAATTCCACGTCAAAATCATCATCCCTATCAGGGGGGGCCGTTGGTTTGCTTCCATACAAATCAAACACAATCACCCTACCTGCAGTCAGGGTTGTCCCGGCAATATCGTAGCTAATGATGATTGTCTCACCGGCTGGCTCGTTAGCGACAAATGAATTTTTCGCCGAGTAATTCAGCGCAGGCAACGTGGCAGTAGGATTCAGGGGATCGTAAACAAATCCATCAGTCAACGTATTGCCAATCAGGGTACGTCCATAGGTCGTCACAGGCAGTCTATCCTGCCCTACCGCCATCGGATTGCTCAGCGCAAGCGTCAATTCGTTCCGTAACACTCCTGGAGCTGCCACATTCAGTGCTTCGTTTTCATCCGTGGAGTAGTTCGGATCGTCTTTCACCAGTGCCTGTCCCCGACCACTGGTGAGCGATATCAGCAGTGTTGCGAAAATCGCGGCTATTCTGGGAACTCGATAGCTATGTTTCATAAAGATTCCCCGCCTCTTAAACGAGGTTGTTTCAATGTGCTGGAACTCCTCCTATAAATTGGACACAGGGAGGTTAATCCGATCGGTTTTAATTTAAGGTGATTGTTTCAAGGTTAAAGCATTTTCTTGGTTTAGGCTTTTACCTGATCCCATCCCGCTTTTCACCTATTACCCGCCAGCGAAAATTCAAAAGCGGACTCGTCCGCCATAGCCTCGGCGACGGCGGAAGGAGTGGGATTAACTCCCGCTTGTAGCAACTCGTTGATTATCAAAGGTTAAGTTTTCACCTCCGACAAATTAACTTACACCCGTAACTTACAGATTTACACGAATACTTTGACAGAAATTTGATTGGCTAAACACACAGGTGAGGACCACTTAGCGAGAGTTGAAAAACGCTGCGGTATCCAGCCCATCCGAGAATGGACAACAATGGATGCCACCTTTCCATCAGACATCAATAGAAGACAGATGATTTCCTCGGCTATAGCCTCTCTTTCCTTGCACGTCCGATTCCACTGTTTTGACTTTAAAACCTGGCACAACACGTGGCCGTGTTTTTGAGCTTCAGCTCCGTTTACACATATCTAATCAATTGAATTCTTACGAAACTTTATTAGGATGAGCTCTATGTATAAAAAGAATATCCTTATTTCATGGCTGCCGGCACTTTCGCTTTATTTCAGCATGTTTTCATATTCAAATTTAGGAGTAGCGCAGGACACAGTTTTCAACATTCACAACGATTCCAGCAGTGTTCCCGACGGCTTCATAATATTCGATTCCAATGGAAACATCATAGAATATGATTCCAATGGAAACGTCACCAACAACCCAAACTGGCTCGATCCTTCTTTCGAACCTTCATCAGTCTGGCTCGATGATTATCAGGGTTATGAAAGCCGTGATATTCGCTTTAGAACCAATCAATCAGGAACGCTGGCGCCCTTGCTGAATGCGGGTGACTATAAAAAATCCGTAGACGACAACTCGGGTCGTCAAATACTGCTAGCTCCTCCCAGCTTGGCCATAGGTATCGATATGATTTTCTCCACAGTGGACAGCGGATTAGGCATGGGGCTCATCAACCAACAACTTATCCGCGGCGCACCCGATGCTGCCTTGAGAGGCTTGAATACCCGCTTGTTCAGGGCTCGATCTGGCATGAAGCCTCAATCTACAGCACAGACCTCTACCTTTTCAGGCAATTCAAGTTTACTTCGCTACTTTGCCTTTGTTCAAGACGAACACGTGGACTCCAAAGTGGCCCTTGGTCTGGCTGATGGGGTGGAGCGTACCATCGAGGTCAAAATGATTGACTCACTGAGTGCTCAAAATGGCATCAATATGCACAATCAATCTCATGTAGGCGGCTTACCTTATGCATTACTAGCTGCCCCACTGGTCAGTGGCGCAACGACTGTAAAAATCATTGAAGCCGGTCCTTATGATGCAAAAGTCCTTGATAGGGCCAAATCCGTAATCGAAACCGCGCCAACTAAACGCTGGGAAGCTTTTGTTTCTGGAGATTTCAGCCATTATGACCAGGACTCTTTGGACGAAATGCTGGAGAGCTTTGACACTGAAACATATGCTGGCAGCATTGGCGTTGAATACCACGCTAAAGAGTGGCTTAACATTGGCCTAGCTTGGACCTATCTGCAAAGTGAAGCCGCGGGATTGGGCGGCCTAGGAGACTTAGATCTCAACGGCAATCTAATTTCAGCTTATGCCACTGGCTTCTGGGATCAGAACTGGGCCGATATTCTTTACAGTTACGGTTCCTTCGACAGTGATATCCTTCGCAACACAGGCCTCCTTGGAGGCAAGGCACGGGGAGAAACGGATAGCGACAGCCACAATATACGGCTCAATATCGGCCGCAATATCCAAGTGACAAATAACATCGTCACTGGACCCATAGCAGGACTGCGTTACTCCAGTGGAAGCAGTGACCCATACAGTGAAAACGGAGGTGGGCTAGCCATGCTTAATTACGACGACACAGATTTTGAATCGATGCAAAGCCAAGTGGGCTGGCAGGCGAGCCACCTGCGTCCAACTGGTTGGGGACGCATCGTATCACAAGTGCACCTTGGCTGGGAACACGAATACATGCCAGAGAATGGCACGGTGGGAGTATCGATGCAGACCTCACCTTTTACCCTGGGAGGAAAACGAGTAGGTGGATTTTCCGCTGAGAGTGATGGGGAACATCCTGGCACAGACTGGATGTCAGCGGGAGTGGGACTGAGTTTTGAACTGGACCGCGGTTGGACTTTTTTAACCGACTACCAAGGCGCGTTCTTTCGAAGCGGTTCGACACAGCATTACGTCTCAGCAAAAGTGAATTACAAGTGGTAAGAGTTTGTGAAGTAATCCGCTCATCCGGGAGAACAACGTTTGTTTGTTCACTTACATCATTAACTTACAGCGTAAGTTTTTCCCTTCCGACATTTCCTCAAACCCTAATTCCATGGGAGTTGAGCGCGCAACCGCGGAAGGAGTGGGATTGCCATCGCTTCGCTCAGGCTGTCTCCGCTGCGACGCGTCAGCGTTCGATAAATAGCGAAGCCTTTTTGCGGAGCCGCACAAGTGAAACGCTGCGCGGATAAACTGCCTTCTTCTCATCCCACGACTGACGGCAGTTCGCTCCCTGCTCCGCAGGGACGAAATGGCGGAAGGAGTGGGATTAACCTCCACTTGTAGTAACTCGTTGATTATCAAAGGTGTAATTTTCACCTCCAACACATTAACTTACACCCATAACTTACAGATTCCAACGACTAATTCAGTCCTGAAGATTAATATAAAAAATAGCTCAGTTTCAGGGATCAGCTCATATCACCCGCCATGATATATACTCACAAACTCCTAAATTAAATTGCCTCGTAGGTTTCGTTGTAAATCGCTGACAATGACTTGCCATTAAATTCCCAATAGGATCCTGGTGCCACTCTGTAAGGCAAATCTAAGAGCATGCGGGTGACCTGAGATAATGATGTTTCCTCTTCATCATAATTCACCTTCCGCTCAGAAGCGACAGTTATGGTGGCGTCCCCTTGGGTAAAGTGAAGAGTAGATCCTATCGGGATCCCCATCTCGACAAAATTTAGCGCCGGCCGCCGTTTGATTAATTTTTCGCTAGCCTCTTTTGATTCGATATCCACCTTTTCCGCTTCCTCTCGAATATCCGGAGTCACATCCTCTATTATCATCAACTTAAGAAGAGCAATAGCCTGATCAGGATCAATTTGGAAAAACTCACGCTTTGGATTTAAACGGTATGGCCCAAATGCTTGGTGGAACGCACGCTCCACAACATTCTCGTCCTCTACCCTGCCAGCAAATGCGCACTCGAATGGCACGGGAACACCAGTCGAATACAACTCGTTCAATCTAGTGTCCACACCATTTCGCGCCGTCTTGCCAATCTTCACCAAGCCTGGCATAGCGGGGTTTGTAAGTACGTAGATGATTCCAGGTTCCTTATTGCTCATATATTTGCAACATTTCAGAATTATCAGCCTGAGGTCAACATGATTCTGGCTTCCATCCGAATTGAATTGCCATGTCAAACCTCGCCAACTAATCTGCCAGCGATGCTGGCATTTTCGCAGCAGGACAAATAAACTTTGAGATGAGAATTCTAACCTGGAATATCCAACATGGTGGAGGCAAGCGGATAGAGCAGATATTCAAAGCTCTTTGCCCTTACAAAGCTGACCTGATAGTCTTGTCGGAATTTCGCCAAAACAAAGCGTCCGACAGATTGAGTGCGCTCCTCAGAGAAGCAGGCTACCTCTATCAGTCTGCGCAGCATGCGCCAGCCACGAGTAACATTGTATTCGTTGCGGCTCGACGCCCCTTCGAAGCAATAACGTTTCCCGGTCAACCTGGGGATGAAGAGTTTGGAGATTTCACAAATCGCATTCTCCTAGCACGAATTGAGGGATTGAATATTTTCAGCCTCTACTTACTAACCCGGCGGATAATTAACATGCATACCTTATCGTTTCAGCTTTAAAGTAACTGGCTATTCTTGCAGGCATTTTTTGGAGTGAACGCATGACGCTGCGTGCGGTTTTTTTGAGTGCTCCTTTTTCGCGGAGGTCTGGACGTTTGGCGATTTGATACTTTAAATCGCAATTAAGAAATTCGTCCGGATTAAGATCAGGCGAATAACTTGGCAGGTATTTCAACGTGATTTTTTTA